>JBAQQB010000001.1:0-5721 GCA_049306275.1 Saprospiraceae bacterium
TGAGCTCCCCTCCCTGCGTCAGGGAGGGGCCGGGGGTGGGTCGGAACAGAGGCCAGGCATATTCGGAATGGCCTCTGCCGCAGCGATTTACCTTCTGACAATGGCCCTCGTCATGATAGCCTTCTGGCCCTACCTCTGGTCTAACCCCCTGAAAAACCTGCTGGAGGCGTACCGGGTGATGGGCAGCTACGAATGGGGCGGGGAGGTGCTGCTGTGGGGCGAGTTCATCCACCCGATGAGCGGCATGCCCTGGTACTATCTGCCCTCCTGGATGCTGATCACGATACCGGTGGGTGTGGGGGTGTTTTTTTTGATCGGGGCGGGATTGATGGTGGGCAAACTACGGGAGTCGGCCCTGCTTGACTGGGTGGTGCTGAGCATATTTGCGGCGCCTGCGGCGATGGTCATTTTGAAAGATTCGGTGTTGTATGACGACTGGCGGCAGCTCTATTTCATTTATCCCGCTTTCGCGTTCATCGCCCTGGCGGGGGCGGAGGGGCTGCAACGGCGTTTCCGGAATAAAAAAATCGTTCCTGCACTGGTGGGGCTTACCATTGTGGTAGGCATCGTGCAGATGGTGCGCTACCACCCTTTGCAGTACGTGTATTTCAACGAATTGGCGGGCACGAGCCGGGAAGTGCGTTTCGATCAGGACTACTGGGGGGTGGCCTTCAAACAGGCCTTGGAGCGATTGCAGGAGCTCGATACCAGCAGGGTTATCACGTTTTACAGCCAGAGCTACCCCGCCACGGCCAACCACGGATTTTTACCCCCGGAAAAAGAGGCGCGGTTCAAGCAAATATGGGAAGAAAGAGGCGCTGAATACTACTTGAGCAACTTCCGGGAGCGCACCGAATTAAACCTCTTCCGGAATAAAGCATTTCCTTTCTTAGAGCCTGTTTTTTTCATCGAGGCGGGAAACACCCCCGTTATAGGCGTCTACCGGGTCGGGCCTTATTGGGAAAAAGTAACGGGAAAGAAGGGGGCCTGGGAATACAGAAAGTAAATTAAAAAGACACCATCATCACCTGAGATATGACATCACAAGGGAAAATACTATTGACAGCTGCGCTCATTTGGGGAGGCCTCATCTCGCTGGCAGCTCAGGCGCCCCTGAGCCTGGCGCAAGCCATACAGACCGGATTGCAGAACAACTACCAGCTCCGCATAGCGGAGAACGAGCTGGCGATCGCGCAGGGCAACAACAACTGGGGGCAGGCGGGCAAATACCCCACAGTCAACTTCAGCCTCATTTCCACCAATGGCTATACCGACCGGGTGGACCCTGCCATCATCTTCCAGCCCGAAATCTCCTTCTTCAGCGGCTCGGTGAATGCCACCGTCGACGCAGGCTGGGTACTCTTCGACGGGTACCGGGTGAAGGCCACCAAGGCGCAGCTCGAAAAGCTGGAGGCCCTGGGCGGGCAGAACGCCGCCCTGGCCGTGGAGAACACCATTCAAAGCATCATCCTGGCTTATTACCAGGTGCAGATACAAAAAGAGCAACTCAGCGTGATGGAAGAAGTGCTGAAACTGTCGTCCGACCGCCTGGCCTACCAGGACTTGCGCCGGGAGTACGGGCAGGCCAGCACCTTCGACCTGCTGCAGACCCGCGACGCCTACCTGAGCGATTCTTCGACCTACCTGTTGCAGGCGAACAACTTCCGCCTGGCCATGCAAAACCTCAACGTGGCGATGGGTGTGGAAGACCTCGGCCTCAGCTATGAGCTCACCGACCCGCTGGTGTACGAAGCGCCGGCATTCGACCCCGACACCCTGCGCGAGCGGATGCTGTCGGGCAACGTAGCGCTTCAGGCCCTGCGCCTGCAGCGCGAGCTGGCAGGCGTGCAGCGCGAGCTGGCCCGCAGCGACCGCTACCCCACGGTGACCATGAACGGCGGCCTGTCTTATGCCATCAACCCCCGCGACAACGGCGACGCCATCAACCGCTTCACCAACGAACCGATCGGCTTTACGGTGGGGCGCACCTTCACCGGCTATATCAACTTTGCGGCCACCTACAACATCTTCGACGGGGGCGTCAGACGCCGCAACGAGGAGAATGCGCAGGTGCGCGAGCTCAACGCACAGATGGCCCTGCAGGATCAGGAACGCCTCCTGACCGCCGGCCTTGAGAACGTCTACGCCACCTACGAGACCCAGCGCCAGATCCTGCGCGTGGCCGAAGACCTGCTCGACAATGCCCGCAAGAACCTCGACATCGCCGAGGAGCGCTTCCGCGGCGGTTTGATCAACGTGTTCGACCTGCGCACGATACAGCTGGGCTACATCAACGCCTCACAGGCCCGGCTGAACGCGTATTTCAATTTGAAGAATACGGAGACGGAGCTGGTGAGGTTGATTGGGGGGCTGGTGAGGTGATAAAAAATGAAATTTTTTGTTTTTATTTTGAAACAAATCATTTATCTTGGGGGGTGATCTTTCACCCCAATACAAGATGAATGCTTATGTCTGGAAAATCAGAGACAAAGGAGAGTAAAATGGAGATCTACACCACCCCAGACGGGCTGGCGCAGATTGAGGTGCGATTTGAAAAGGGCACTGCCTGGGCAACACAAAAGCAATTAACCAATCTTTTTGAGCGCGACCGAACGGTCATTACCAGGCACATAAATAATGTTTTTGAGGAAGGGGAGCTAGACGAAAAAAGCAATGTGCAAATTTTGCACATTAGTGGTTCCGACCGTCCTGTCAAGTTTTATAGCCTGGATGTTATTATCTCAGTTGGCTACAGGGTCAAATCATTTCGCGGCACCCAATTCCGCCAATGGGCGACTCAGCGGCTGAAGGATTATTTACTGGAAGGCATTGCCGTAAATGAGCGGCGTCTTGCCCAGAAAAACCAGGAGATCCGGGTACTTCACGATGGCATTCGCATCATCAGCCGGGCGATCGAGGATCTGGCTGCAACCAGCGAATACGAGTGGCTGCAAAAATTCAGCGTCGGGCTTCAGCTGTTAGATGATTATGATCACGAAAGATTGGATGAAAAGGGTGTTCATTCGCAGGAGGCCAAATACCCCTCTTGGGAAGAGTACATGGACGTAGTGGAGCAAATACGCACGGATTTCAATTCGGGTGTTTTTGGCCTGGAGAAGGATGGTGGATTTCACAGTGCCGTCAACCAGATTCGTCAAAATATCGGTGGGTATGACGTTTATCCCAGCATTGAGGAAAAGGCCGCTATGCTGCTGTATCTGGTGGTCAAGAACCACGCTTTTGTAGATGGAAATAAGCGTATCGCAGCTGCTTGTTTCCTGCTTTTTCTGGAGCGAAATGGCCTCCTTCGGAGCGCTCAAGGCAAGACGATCATCAGCAATGAAGCGCTTGCCAGCCTGACTCTTTTTATAGCTTCCAGTAAAGCGGAGGAAATGGAAACGGTTAAACGGCTATTGGTCAGTGTATTGAATCGGAGTAATTAGGCGCAATCTCCTCCCCCGCATTGCCCTTGGCATCCCTTACAGGCCTTATTATAGTAATGTTAAACTCAACCATCGGATTGGGATAGTCGGTATTTTTATTTTTCAAACGATAGCTATGAAAAATAAAAATTACAAGCGATCGATCCAATATTCATTTCTTCCAATAAAAACCATTCTTTTCCTGCTGCTGTCCTTTTTTGCCGCTGAAACCGCCGGGGCGCAGTGCGATGAGGAATTCAATTGGGCAAGCTGGACACAGTTTGCAGACAGCAGCGCTACCGGCGTCATCCAAACGGGAGGGGAAGAGATTGAGGTGACGGTGAGCACGGATCACCCGCTTTTCTCAATTTCTACGTTTATTCCAATCAATTTTCCCCATCCGCCTCCCCAGGCTCCAATATTGCAGGCCAACTGGACAGGGGCGCCAGGCGAGTTGGGGACTACGACCATCTGCTTTTCGGAACCCGTTTCTGTTCCCGTGCTGTATCTGTCTTCGGTAGGAAGGCCCGAATTTTTCGTCACCCTTGAATTTTCCAAGCCATATATCCCCCTTTTTCATGACAGTCCGATTAGCTTCCCATCGCCCACTTCCATTACCGGCAACGAAGGCTCGGCGGTTCTCCTCTTCCCTTGCGTGACCGACTGCCTGATCATCACTTCGACTACGCAGGAATTCTCCACGCTTGTCACCGTGGCCATCAACCCGCCCCTTTTCGACGTGGTCGTTTCGGGCGATATGTTCGCCTGCGACAGCGCGACGGCAATTGCTTCCGGGGGCGTATCGTATGTCTGGAGCGGGGGGCATACCCCCAACGAGGCGTTCAACACCTTTTTTGAAACCGGCAACTATATCGTGACCGCAACGGATGCCGCTGGCTGTGCCGCATACGGCTGCCACATGGTGGATGTGGGCTATACCTCCTTTGCCGAGCACACCGTGGAAATTTGCGAAGGCGAAACCCATGACGGTTACTCGGCCAGCGGAACGTACGAAGACGTCTTCACCAATTCGTCGGGCTGCGACAGTGTGCGCACGCTGCACCTTACCGTGAATCCGGTCTATGACGAATTTCTCGAAGCCGTCATCTGCCAGGGAGAACTATTTGAAGGCTATGGCGCCAGCGGCATGTACACAGACCTGTTTGACAGCGCTGAAGGCTGCGACAGCGTGCGCACGCTGCACCTTACCGTGAATCCGGTTTTCCAGCTATTGGAAGAAATCACCCTTTGCGCCGGCGAGGTGTATGACTTCCACGGACTGAGCATTTCCAGCGGAGGCATTTACATCGACACGTTGCTCACCGCCCGGGGTTGCGACAGCGTGATCGTTCTCGACGTGACGGCTGTCGAATCGGGCTTTTTGGGCGAAGACGCCACGATTTGCGTGGACGATGAAATATGGCTGACCGGTCCTTCGGAAAACACCCGATGGTTCGACAATTCGATTTCCCAAACCAAAAGAATTACCGAATCGGGGGTCTATTGGGCGACCAACTTTGACAGACCCGATTGCCTTGTCAGCGATACGGTTGTCGTGCAATTCAAGGCCCGTGCCTTCGTTCCCAATGTTTTCAGTCCCAATGCCGATGGGATAAACGACTATTTCGCCCCTCATTTTTCCGAAACAAATTTTGCCTCCTACCAATTCAGCATATTCGACCGCTGGGGCAATCAGGTCTATTTCACCACCATCCCTGGCGACCGCGGCTGGGACGGGAGGCACAGGGGACAAGATTGCGCAACCGGAGTGTACGCCTATTTTATTGAAACAGATGTCACAGGCTGCGGGAAGAGCGTGGAGAGGGGGAGTGTTTTATTGGTCAGGTAAATTCGGATTCCATGTCGGTGCGCTACAACATCTCACTGTATGACCTGGATACGGGCGAGGAGTTTTATGTGAAGTTGGGGGAGATGTAGGTTTGTCTACAAAAAAAACTTTCTTCAAAATTTGCAATTCCCGTTTTTTTTTTTTTGAAAAATTAAGGGTGTAAAAATAACGCTCCCGTCAATTCCCCCCACGACGGATGAACACTTTTGGAAGATCGCGACTGAAGCGGATTGGCATTTTCGTTTCGGGCGGGATGTTCCATGCCCTTGATTTTTTAATCAAAATTTCATAACATGAAGCATTTCTCAAAACCTGCGATCCTAATGGTTACGACCCTGTTATGGATGTGGAGCGGTTGTTCTACCGACGATTATCAGCTTACACCGGGCGATGGCGTGGAGCTGATCCAGGCTTATTCTTCAGGCGGCGACCGGGAGCCTGACCCTGACC
>JBAQQB010000002.1:0-2438 GCA_049306275.1 Saprospiraceae bacterium
TGCCCAATCAGCAACGATCTTGCCGCTGGTTGAAATAAGGCTCGGCCAGACTGGCGGCGACACGGCCCGTCACTTTATCTTTCAGCTGGTGCGCGCACATTGCGGAGAGGATTCCGACTGCCTTTACCAGAACTATTTCGACATCATGATCGGGTTGGAGCGGCGCTTCAACCTGCCGGCCGCCATTTTCGTGGGGGAGGAAATGGTAAAAATCTCCAACGACCCCGAAAAAGAAGCCACTGCCCATAAGAACCTCAGCCGTTACTACAGCGCCCTGGGTCTCGGGCGGCAAACTGCGGTTCATCTGGAGCAGGCCCTCCGTCTTTTCGAGCAGGCGGGCAACCAACAGGCCGTCGTCACTACGAAGATGGCCATGTTGGAGCAAAGCCTGAAGCATCGCGACCTTTCAGAGGTTTTACCCGAAATGAACGCCCTGCTGGCAGAGGCGGAATCGGAAGGTGACAGCCTCAGCATCCTGTATCTGCACAACCGGATGGTCGAACATACGATTGAAGCCCGGCAATACGACCAAGCCCTCCTCCACATAGAAGCGCTCGAAAAGGTCCCGATTTCCGACCCCATCCAGCCCCATGAATACGGACATGTGATCATCGCTGCCATGGGACGCGCCGATCTGGCCCGAGCCCAGCGAGACCTGCCGCTGGCGGAGCAGTGGTACCAGACGACCCTCCGCTATTGCGAAACTGAACCCAGCCGCTGGCTGGAAATCCGCATACTGCAAGCGCTATCGGAGCTGGAGTGGGAGCGGGGAAACGCCGCGCTGTCAAAATCCTATCTGGCCAAAGCGCTCGCCAAAGCCCAAAAGCTGGAACTCCACGACCACCTGGCCACCACCTTCGGGCTGATGGCCGGGATCGCCGAAACCGAAGGCCGGTATGCCGATGCGCTTGAATGCACGAGGCAAAAGCACTTGAACGAAAAAAAATTTGAAGAAAAAGGCGCCAGCTTCAGCGTCGAGAATTACTTCCTTCAACTGGAAAAGGACCGCCTGGCAGTTGAAAATAAAAACGCGGAACTGGCATTGGGATCGAGAAAATCCCAGTTGCGCAATTCGCTGATTATCACCACCCTTGTATTTCTCCTGGCCCTGGGCCTTTTCATTGGCCTCTACTTTCAGCGAATAGGCAGGCGGGAACTGGCCGCCCAAAATGTCCTCATCCGGGAACAGTCCGAACAACTCAAAAAACTGGACGCTGCCAAGTCTCGCTTCTTCGCCAACGTGAGCCATGAACTGCGCACGCCGCTCACGCTTATTCTCGGCCCCATCCAGACCCTGCTGAAAAACAGCCCGCTCAGCGAAAAACAAACCAAGCTGCTGAAAACCGCCGATCAAAGCGGCCGGCAATTGCAGGAACTGGTCAATGAAATCCTCGATCTGCGCAAACTGGAAATGGGTAAGATGGAAGCCAACCTTCAGCCTGTGGCGCTGGGCCCGTTCTTCAAAAACCAGTTCACCCAGTTTGAATCGCTGGCCGAGCGCAAGGAGATCAGCTTCATTTATGAAACGACGATCGACGATACCTTTGCCGCTCAGATCGACCCGGCCAAATGCCGGCAGATCCTGAACAACCTCCTCTCCAACGCCTTTAAGTTCACGCCCCAGGGCGGGCATATCCGGGCAAGCCTTTCGGCAAAGGCAGGCATGCTGAAACTCGAGGTAGCCGACTCCGGTCCAGGCATCCATCCCGACGACCTGCCGCACGTATTCGACCGCTTCTTCCAGACTTCACGCCCCGACAAGCCCGCAGAAGGCGGCACCGGCATCGGTCTGGCCCTCTGCCGCGAGTACGCAAGGCTCTTCGGCGGGGAGATTGAAGTGGAAAGCGCGGTGGGGAAAGGGGCGGTTTTCCGGGTGTGGTGGCCGGTGGAGCTGGCGGAGGGGGTTCAGTTTTCAGTTTTCGATGTTCAGTCTTCAGTTTTGAGAGGGAAAATCCCCGAAGCTATTCAGCCTGAGCAAGACAGTTCTAAGCCCACCATACTCGTCGTGGAAGATAACCTGGAATTGCAGGACTACATCCGCCTGGTTCTTTCTGAAAAATATGACGTAGTCACCGCCGGAAACGGCCAGGAAGCCCTCAACCGTAAACTGAACATTGAAAACTGCAGACTAATCCTGAGCGACCTCATGATGCCGGTCATGGACGGCTTCCAGCTGCTCGAAAAGCTGAAGTCGAGCGACGACACCCGGCACATTCCCGTGATCATGCTCACTGCCCGCGCCGAGGCCCGCGACAAGCTCAAGGCCCTCCGCATCGGGGTCGACGATTACATCACCAAGCCCTTCGACGAGGAGGAATTGCTGGTGCGGATCGAAAACTTGCTCAACAACCAGGCTGTACGGCTTCAGGAAACACCCGAGGCCGACGAACCGGGCGAGTCGGGGGCTCAACTGTCCTTGCCCGACCAGGAGTGGCTGG
>JBAQQB010000003.1:0-20220 GCA_049306275.1 Saprospiraceae bacterium
CGTTTATCGTTTACGTAAACGATAAACGATCGACGATAAACGAAACTTCCATTATGCAGTAAAACAACATATTCATATGAAACCCCTCCTCCTCTCCCTCGCAACTTTCCTGTTCTCCTTTCACCTCCCAGCCCAATCCAACCTCCTTTCCGACCCCGATATCGAATGGATCGGCGCCTTTACCTCAGATTACCGCTTCGACCCCGCCATGCCTGACCCTCCGTTTGAATGGAGCTGGGATTGGAATGCGGTGACCGTGGAGAAACTCCTCATGCCGCCACTGCCTTCCGGTTTTCCATCTACCTCAGATGGGACGGAGCTCTATTTGAAAATCCAACTCTGGAATGCAATCCGATCATGGGAGTTGACGTATTTTGAGGACCCCCAGCTACAAACGCCCATGGAGCATGGCGAGGTGTATGGGCGCATTACGACGGTGGACACCTCTTTTTATACCGATGATGCCACCAAAAGCACCAGGTTTTCCATCTCCACAGGGGAGGTGGGGCTTGAGAATCTCCATGGCGTGCGGTTGTACCAGCAAGCCTACCTCCGGAAGAGCACCCGTATGATCGGCTACCACGTCGTTTCCTGGGCGCCCCTGCTGGGCGACGGTTCGAAAGGACGAGAAAACGTGGTGTACAAACCCGTTTGCTGGCTGCCCGCTTACCGGGCGGAAAACCCCGCACCGATGGCTGCTTCGGATGAAATACCCTATGTCTTTGTGACCAACACCCGCAGCAACAGTCCCGCGCTGAAAGAGTTCCAGCCCTTGAAAGGGGAGGCGGACTGGAAGGGCTGGGTGTCTGATTTCATCCGCAAGCCCTGGGCCGCGGCTTATGCACACGACGACAGTTTTCCTGAGTTGGCTGCGGAAGACATGCTGCAGTTTTCGGCCCGCAGAGACACCGTCATTGTCTACGATCCGGAGACCTTTGAGGAAACCATCAGGGTCAGGTATCAGCCAGCGGCCTCGGAAAGCCTCCAGGCAGCGCGTTTCATCGTCCGCTGGTTTTGGGACGACCGCCTGCGCAAGCTCTACTTCCAACCGGTAGGCTGGGCGCCGGTGGGCAGGGTGTACGATGAAAAGGGGGCCCTGAGATATTCCAAGGCCTTGTTTTGGGTGAAGATGGGGGAGTGATCCCCCAGGCCTTAGCCGGTTTCCTGAATCCCTCATACCCGCTCCATCAACCACTCCCTCTCCGCCAGCGCCTTCGTCTCCCCAATCTCCCGCCTGAGCCGCTCCAGGCCCTCTCTGTCGCCCGGGGGCAACTGCAATAGCTTGCCCATCAGGCGCGCGAAGTGGAGGTAGTTCTCGCGGTGGTAGCCCAGGTCCTTGCGCTTGCGCTGCAGGAAGCGCTGGAAACTCTGCAGCAGGTTGTCCAGGGCCTCTGTTTCGCCTTGCTCGAAATAGATCTTGAGCAACAGCACCTTGGCGTCGAGGTTGAGGAACAGGTCTTCGTATTCCACCCCATGCAACAACTGCATGGCGCGGGGATAATCCTGCCGCGCATGGTACAGCTTGGCGAGGCTGAAATCGGTGTAGTTGCGCCGGTGTTCGGCTTCTACCGCCGGACCATACTCCTCGATAAAGGCCTCCGTCCAGTCGTAGGCCCCCAGTCGGATGGCGATGCCGGCGATGTTTTTGAAGGTGAAACGGCTGAATTGCCCGTTGATGAGCAATAAGCCCTGCTCCAGGCCGCCGCGGTATAGCCCGAACACTTCCTCCAGGTAGCGCTCCTCGCCCCGGTTGAAGCGCTGGATGCAGAAGTTGATGGCGAGGAAAAGCAGGGCCCTCAGCTCTTCCTCCGGCAGCTGCTCGCCGGCCTCGGCAATGCCTTTCTTCAATTTTGAAAAATACGCCTCATCGCCTCGGGTGGCGGCCTGGTAGAAATAGAAATACAGCGCTATGGCCGGGTGCTCGTCCAGCCAGGGGGCGCTTTCCAGGTAGCCCAGCACCAGGTCCAGCAGCCCTGAGTCGTATTCCACGTTGGCCACGGCGCCGTGGACGAGGGCAGTGCAGCTTTGCCGCAGTTTTTTGGCCAGGTAGCTCAGGTCGAGCGCATGGTTGACCTGCTGCAGGTTGCGCGCCGCGGTGCGCTTATGGGTCTGCGTGAATTCGAGCTCCTCGGCTTCCAGCAGGTAGCCCCGTTCGTAAAAAACCGCGTCGTGAAGGGCCGTCCGCTCGTGTAGCGTGCGCGCACGCGCCATGCTGCGGCGGGTCATCTTCTCCAGCCCCATCTGCCGGTAGGCTTTCGCCAAATGGAGCTCTGCCGCCACCGCATCCGCCGTGGCCTCTTCGCAGATGAGAAAGCGCTCGATGGTCTTCAACAGAAAACTCATCGCGTAGCGCATGCGCTGGTCGTCGTAGGCTTCACCGGGAAAAACGGCCTCAAAGGCAGCCTGCTTGCCGGGCGCAGCGGACTCGCGGTCCAGATACCGAAACAAACGCCTGACGTCCTCCCGCTGGTTGTGGTAGGGCGAATCGATGAACTTGCGCAAGGCACGGCGCTTCTCCGGGGGCAAAAATTGCATGACCTGACAGAGATCGCTATTATACATTTTTGACAAAAGCTTTTTATAAGGTATGTAAATAAAGGATTTTTATTTGATTAAATTTTGACAAAATGAAATAAATGTCCTTGGTTGGTGGGAATAAGTCAGGCATTTTTGCAGGGTAAGGAGTTACTTTTCATGATAATTACCTTTGGCTATGAAAAACCTGCACCTGAACATCCACCTTTGGACCTTGTTGTTCACCATCCTGGCCTTTCAAACCCTTGCCCAGGGCTGGCGCAGGGAGTACAGTGGTTCACCGGCGTCCGATGATTACTGCTTCACTCTTTTGCTCACTCCTGACAACGGTTTCCTGATGGATGGCAGCCGTCAGTTCAAGACTGATGCCAATGGCGATCTTCAATGGGCACAAAATACAATTCCCAGTTATACCTACGGCAACCGCAAGGCTGTCATGCTTCCCGATGGCAGTTACGCCACCATCAGGATGGCGGATACGAGCGATAATCCTGTTTTGACAAAATACGATGCGGCGGGCAACGCCCTTTGGTCGCAGGAATATCCGGATGTCGCGCAAGGCGCCCCTTTTGCATCCTCCATTGACCTTACGGCTGATGGTGGTTTTGTGTTTATCGTTAACGAACCCGACGGCAATACCTCTTGTGAATGCGACCAATACCACGTGCTCAAAACCGATAGCGAGGGCAATCTGCTCTGGCAAGCGACCAACAACACTACACTTGATTACAATGCCGCCTCTGTTATTGGACTTTCCGATGGCGGCATCGCCGTCGCAGGTCGCCATATGAATACAGGCTCCTTTTTCGACGCATATTTGGAAAAACGCGATTCCAACGGTAACCAATTATGGGAGATCGAATGGCCTTTAGCGGGTGTACAGCAATTCACAACGCTGACAGAGACGGCTGATGGTCATATCGTCGTCGCAGGCAATGACAAGGTCATTCCCGATCAGCCCTTGCTGCTGATGAAAACCAGTCTGGATGGAGATGTTATCTGGTATCAGGAGTTTAATGACCTGATTGGAAGAAGCCCTCGCGATGTGCGCGAAACCATAGACGGAAATATCGTGGTAGTTGGCCATGACGCCGAAGAGTCCAATAGCTTTCTCCTCAGCGTTGATGCGGACGGGAATGAGAACTGGCGTCGCCTTTTTGACGACCAGCTTGATGCCTTGGTCTCTGTACAACCCTGTCCCGACGGTAGTCTGGCTGTCGGCGGGTATACCCCGAATGGGGCATGGGGAAACGCCCTGCTCATCAAATTGGACTCCCTGGGCAACCTATATTCCCATATCCTTTTCGGGAAAGTCTTTTTCGACGAAGCCCTCGACTGCACCCTCGACGGCTCCGAAACCGGCCTGCAAAACTGGATCGTCACAGCGGCAGGGGAGGAGACCTTCTATGGCAGCACCGACACCGCCGGCAATTTCAGCATCCTGGTGGATACTGGCGCATACCTCCTCAACGTCAGCCTCCCGGCCAACAACTGGCTGCTCTGCCAGCCCGGATACCCGGTACAGGCAGCAGCCGTATACGACAGCACTCAGGTGGACATCCCCGTGCAGCCCGGCGCCTACTGCCCGCTGATGGAGGTGTCGCTGGCCACGCCGGTCATCCGGCCCTGTTTTCCAAGTTTCTACAATATCAACTACTGCAACCTGGGCACAGAGGCCGCCTTCGGGGCCACCATCCAGCTCGATCTGGCGCCAGCACTCGAGTTTACCAGCACCACGGGCAACCTGCTGTCGCAAAACGGCCAGCAGCTGATCTTTGGCCTCGGCGACGTGGGCGTCAACCAATGCGGGGCTTTCTCCGTCTTCTTCCTCACTGAATGCGATTCAACCCTCGTCGGCGAGACGCTCTGTTCGGAAGCCCGCATTTTCCCCGATAGCACCTGCGCTGAAAATTACACGGGGCCCATCATCGAAGTGTCGGGGCAGTGTGAAGGCGATTCGGTGAAATTTGAAATACAGAACTCGGGCGAAGCCATGCCCGACTGGCACGAGTACATCATCATCGAAGACAACATCATCCTGATGCAGGGCGATTTCCAGCTGGGACAGGGCGAATTCATACAAACCGCCATCGCCGCGGCCTCCGGCGCCACCTACCACCTGCTGGCGGCCCAGTCGCCCGGCTACCCGCCCATCCTGGGCAACCACGTGGCCAGCTTTTCGATAGAAGGCTGCGTCGGACCTCCCAACCCCGGCGCTTTCAACGAGCTCTTGCTCGGCGACGGCGAGCCCTGGCTCGACATCGAATGCCGAGAAGCCATCGCCGCCTACGACCCCAACGATAAGACGCCAGCCCCAACAGGCTGGACAGCGCAGCATCTCATCGACGATCGCACCGAGCTCGAATACCGCATCCGCTTCCAGAACACAGGCAACGATACGGCTTTCACCGTGGTATTGGCCGACACACTTTCCTCCCTCCTCGACCCGGCCAGCATACGGCCCGGCGCGAGCAGCCATCCCTACGCCTTCGAATTGAGTGGACAGGGCATAGCGCGCTTTACCTTCCCCAACATCATGCTGCCCGACAGCGCCACAAACGAAGCTGCCTCCCAGGGTTTTGTGCAGTTCCGCATCGCCCAAAAGCCCGGCAACCCGGTTGGCGCCGTCATCGAAAATACCGCCCACATCTATTTCGACTTCAACGCGCCTATCGCCACCAACACCACCTGGCACACCATCGGCGAGCCCTGGGTGAGCGTGGTGAGCGGCACGGCAGAGACCTTCCGGCCCGGACTCAGCGTAGCTGTCTTTCCCAATCCCCTGGAGTCCTTCGCTACTTTCCGCCTCCAGGGCTATGCGGGCAATGGCTGGCTGGATCTCTACGACGCCCAGGGCCGCCTGGCGCTCCGGCAGGCCTTTGCGGCAGGAGAGGCGCGGGTGCAGCGCAACGACCTGCCAGCCGGACTGTATTTTTTCAGCATGACAGGTGCAGAGGGCTTGCTGGCGACGGGGAAGGTGGTGGTAAGGTAAGGGGGGCCTCACCCCTCACTCAATTATGAATTGAAGGATGCGACAATGGGCGCAAACCAAATTGTCGCATCCTGGATTCATCATATGAATGACCTCTTCCCTAATCCCGCAGGGATTGAATATCAATAGCCCCGGATGGAATCCGGGGGAAGCGGATTTTTTTAACCAACCCCGCAAGGGGTTGAAAAGCCACGAAGGCTCCAGATTTCATATTCAACCGCTACGCGGTTGGTTGATGGTCCATTTCCAACCCCGGATTCCATCCGGGGCTAATGATGTTGACCCCCTTTCAGGGGTTTGGCATGAATCACGAAAAAGCTTCATTTATACCCGATGAAGCTCTCTGGGGAGATAATCTGACAACCCCCGGCATAGCGACAATTTGGTTTGCAGCTTGCCAAAGTTCCGAAAAAGTAGTATGTTTCAGGAAGAATCAAATGACTTGAATATAAGCACTCATAGCTTGTATCAGATTACTCCGCTGCGTTAGAAACCTGGATAAACCATGGTAATATGATCGGGAAAAAAAATTACTTCCTGTTGTTGATTGCTTTTTTTCTATTATTGACCTCGTGTGAAAGAGAAGTCTCAGACGACACACAGCCCCCTTGTTTACCTTTTAACATCGTAGGCAAATGGAGTCTTAGGGAATATTTTCATTTTCCTGAAAACTCGTCATACTCATATTTGTATACGACCTTTCCGGGAACAGGAGGCTATTACTACCCCACATCGACAATAATAGGTGATTTGCACATTTTAGATGAAAAGAATTTCACTTTAGATCTTCAGCTTGTTTTTAAAAGGGATTCCCTTCCTTTGCTAAAAATTAATAAAAATCTTGCTGGCGCCTATTTTGAAACCCATGTGGACGAACCGCCCCGCTATAAAGGGAATATTACTTTTATTTCATCTGATGAAGAGCTTGATTTTTTGTTTTTGTTTTTATGCCAAGTTGAAGGCCTTCCGATAAAATTGCAAGGCTTTGTCGAAGGCCAAGAAGTAGATATGGGTTTTTATCCCGATTGATGGTAGCCCGCAGTTGTAATGCTTCGCTTGTTCCACCTATAAACCATAAAAAACATAACAGTATGAAAAAGATATTTCAACTACTCTTTTATCTACTTATCTTGTCGGCGAACTCAACTGCTCAAAATTTCACCAATGGGGATCTTGAAGGCGAGATTTCAGGGGTCAGCACCTTACCTCCATTTTGGCAAATTGTTAGCTTTTCTGATATAAATTGCCAAGCTGATTCAGGTGGTACAAGTCCTGATTTGATTAATGCCACACAGCCTGCTGCAGCGGCAGGAGTTATTGGATCGCCCTATTCCGGAAATATATTTGTTGGAGGTTCTCATTGATTATCGTCATTGTCTGGCAAAATGTTCCATGAAGGAATTCAGCAAAGTTTAACCGGATTTTCGATCTCTCAGACATATAGCATTTCTTTCTATCAGTCTGTTGTGAAAACAAGCCAATCGCTTGATACTTCAGGTTCCTGGATGGTGATCGTAGATGATTCAATTATTGGAATCACCACCCCAACTGTCAGTCAAGAACCATTTAATAGCACTTCATTCGTTTGGGAATTCAGGAACCTTACGTTTAAGGCAAGTGATGATTCTCATACCATTAAATTTTTACCATTAGATGATGATATTGATTTATTGAGCAGTCCATCAAATATTAATGGATCTCTGTATATGGGGATTGATTATATAAATATTGAACCAATAGATATTACATCGGTGAAGGAAAACCAACCTTTTGACGAGGTGATGATTTTCCCCAATCCTACAAAAGGTCTATTAAATATAAACACTAATACTGAATCGATTGATGGAATATTGACAGTCTTTTCTATTTCAGGAGCCGAATTGACCACCAGGAAAGTAAAAAAATCTAATATCCAAATTGACTTGTCCGGGTACGAAAATGGTATTTATTTCGTTAGAATTGAAATGAACCACAAGACCATTACCAGACTAGTAATGAAACACTGAACACATGTACATTTGTGAACGAAACAATTAAGATCGTTGAAAACGACGCGCTGACCTCGCTGGATGGCCTGGACAATATCGACTACCATTCCTTCGATTTTTTGACGCTCCTGGATTGCCCGGCCCTCTTCGACTGCTCGGTCAAACCCGTCTGCGATCACCTCCAAAACGGCGGAAGCGCCAATATTTCGGGAAACGCTTTGGGTTGTTCCATTATCTTTGAAGTGATGGCCGCCTGCCAGGTCGCAGTACATGAAACCGGCTCCGCCGACGATCCTATCCTCATTTCCCCAAACCCTGCCAGCGGCATCGTCCGGATAGACATCCGCGCCCCGGGCCCCTGGAATATCGTCCTGAGGGATGTGATGGGCCATGCCGTTTTCGGACAAAAGGCTCTGGATCAGGAGGCGCAGCTCGACCTTTCGCCCCTGCCCGCCGGCGTCTATTTTGCGGAGCTGAGAAGCGGGGAGCGGTTGTGGATGCGGCGTATCGTGATGGAATAACGCAGGTTTTTTTGGTTAATGATAATTGATTCCACCTCCCAACCCCCGTCAGCGCTAATCTTGTAGGAGGGCTAATCGTCAAAGGGGGCGCCAAATTTATTTGGCGCCCCACTGTGGCCCCCTGCAAGATTAGCGCCAGCTGGGCGGGGGGTGGAATCATCTTCAAATACCCGAATCTTACGTTTATTAGAAAAAACCTCTCATGCCCCGTTTCTTCCCCTTCCTCCTCCTCGCCGCCCTTTCCCCCCTCACGGCCCAGGCCCAAACCGACAGCCTCCTGGCCCTGATGTCGCCAAAAGAGAAATTCGAGCAGTTCTTTATCGCCGCACAGAGCATCGGACTGCCCAACGAACGCCTCCACATCCCTGAGCTGCCCTTCGCCGAAGCCCTCCACGGCTTGGTCACGCCAGGCTCAACGTCTTTCCCTCAGGCCATAGCCCTGGCCGCTACCTTCGACACCCTGCTCATGCAGCGCGTCGCCCACGCCATCGCAACAGAATGCCGGGCCCAAAACGTGCGCATGGTACTTTCGCCCGTGCTCAACCTGGCTACCGACGTGCGCTGGGGCAGGGTGGAGGAGACCTACGGCGAAGATCCTTTCCTGACGGCCCAGATGGGACTCCACTTCGTGCGTGCCTTCGAACGTATGGGCGTCGTGGCCTGCCCCAAACACTTCGTCGCCAACCACGGGGAGGGCGGACGCGACAGCTACCCCGTCCACTTCAGCGAGCGCTACCTGGAGGAAACCCATCTGGCGCCCTTCAAAACCGCCGTGCTGGACGGCGGCGCCCGCAGCGTCATGACGGCCTACAACTCGCTCGACGGCCGGCCCTGCACAGCCCACCACTGGCTGCTCAACGAAAAGCTGAAAGGCGAGTGGGGCTTTCGAGGCTTTGTCATCAGCGACGCGGGGGCAACCGGCGGGGCCAATGTGCTGCACTTTACGGCAAGCGGCTACGAAGACGCCGGCCGCCAGGCCATCGAAAACGGGCTCGACGTGATCTTCCAGACCAGTCCCGACCACCTGGCTCTCTTCGAAAGGCCCTTCCTCGACGGCTCCGTCGACCCCGCCGCCATCGACAGCGCGGTGGCGAGGGTGCTGCGGGTGAAATACGAACTGGGCCTTTTCGACCCAACTCCCGGCGAACTCATCGCGCCGGATATGCCCGCCCACCGGGCCCTGGCAAAAGAGGCGGCCCTCAAATCGATCGTGCTGCTGAAAAACGACGCCCGCAAAGTGCTGCCGCTGTCGCCCGCATACCGCCGCATCGCGGTGATCGGTCCCGACGCCATGGAGGCCCGCCTGGGTGGCTACAGCGGTCCGGGAAACGACAAGGTCAGCATCCTGCAGGGCCTGAAAAACGAACTGGGCGCCACCTGCGCCGTCGAATACGCCGAAGGCCCCGGCCGCTCCGACCAGCGCTGGACCTTCGTGCCGCCCGATGCACTTTTTCACGAAAATGGAAAAGGCCTCCCCGGCCAGTATTTCGCCAACATCGATATGAGCGGCCCCCCGGCCCTGGAGCGCATCGACGCGGATATCCGTTTTCAGTGGACGCTCTTTTCGCCCGATCCCGCCCTTCACTACGATTTCTTTTCGGTGAAATGGGAAGGCCTGATCGTGCCGCCGGCTTCAGGGCGTTTCCAACTAGGCATCGACGGCAACGACGGCTACCGCCTTTTCCTCGACGACTCGCTGCTCATCGACACCTGGCGCGGACAGAGCTACCACACCACTTTGGCAGATGTGGACTTCGAGGCGGGCAAACCCCGCCGCCTGCGCATCGAATACGCCGAGCCTTCGGGCAATGCCTGGTTTCGGCTGATCTGGAATGTGGGCGTGAAGAATGATGCAGAGGAGAAAATCCGCCAGGCGGTAGGGCTGGCTCAAACAAGCGATGCCGTCATCGTCGTGGCCGGCATTGAAGAAGGCGAATTTCTCGACCGCAGCATCCTCTCGCTGCCCGGCAGGCAGGAAGAGCTGATCCTGCGCCTGGCGGAAACCGGCAAGCCCCTCGTGGTCGTCCTGGTAGGCGGCAGCGCCATCACCATGGAGCGCTGGCTCGACCGCGCCAACGCCGTGCTCGACGTCTGGTACCCCGGCGAAATGGGCGGCGAAGCCGTGGCGGAAGTGCTCAGCGGAAAATTCAATCCCGCCGGCCGCCTGCCTATCACCTTCCCCATGCGCGAAGGCCAGCTGCCCCTGGTCTACAACCACAAACCCACCGGCCGGGGCGACGATTACATCGACGGCTCCGGCCAGCCGCTGTTTCCCTTCGGTTATGGCTTGAGCTACACCACTTTCGAGTATTCCAATGCCGTCCTCAGCATGCCGCAGATGGCGGCAACCGACACGACTGTCATTTCTTTCACCCTGAAAAACAACGGCGCATACGACGGCGAAGAAGTGGTACAGTTGTACCTTCGCGACGAGCTGTCGTCGGTATCGCGGCCTGTGAAAGAGCTCAAGGGCTTCCAGCGCGTCTTTCTGAAAGCAGGGGAGGAGCGGCGGCTTTCGTTCGATATCACCCCGCAGATGCTCTCTATGCTCAACGAAAACATGGAAACGGTCATTGAACCCGGTTTTTTCCGCATCATGATCGGCGGGTCGAGTAAGGATGTTAGATTGAGAGTGAGGGTGGAGGTAAAAAACCATGTAAACGATCAACGATAAACGATAAACGAAAACAAAATGCCCTACCTCCTTTTCCTCCTCCTCCTTTTGGCCCTCACCAGTGCCCAGGCTCAAACCAAAGACTACTACCCCGACCCCGACCCCCTCATCCAGCAGCGGCTGGAAGACTGGCAGGACCTCAAATTCGGCCTGCTCATGCACTGGGGGCCCTATAGCCAATGGGGCATCGTGGAGAGCTGGAGCATCTGCCCCGAAGACCTCAGCTGGGCCGCGGGGGGGCGCAAGCGCGATTTCAAGGGCTCTTATGAGGAATACGTCAAAGCCTACGAAGACCTGCGGCTCACCTTCAACCCCATTCATTTCGAACCTGAAAAATGGGCGGCGGCAGCCCGGGATGCGGGTATGAAATACGTGGTGTTCACCACCAAGCACCACGACGGCTTTTGCATGTTCGACACCAAATACTCAGACTACAAGATCACCGGGGAAAAAACGCCTTTCTCTTCCCATCCCCGCAGCAACGTGGCCAAAGAGATCTTCGATGCCTTCCGCGAGGAGGGCTTCTGGACCGGCGCATATTTCTCCAAACCTGACTGGCACAGCGATTTCTACTGGTGGGACCGCTTCCCCGCCTCCGACCGCAATTGCAATTATTCCATCCAAAAACACCCCGACCAATGGGCCAATTTCGTCGAATACACCCACAACCAGATCGATGAGCTGATGACCGATTACGGCAAAATGGATATCCTCTGGCTCGACGGCGGCTGGGTGCGCGTCAAAACGGAGGAGGAGGTGCTACGGGAAATGACCGAGGTCTACGAAGGCAGCCGCTGGGCCCGCAACCCGCAGAGCCAGGACATCGATATGCCTGAACTGGTGCGCAAGGTCCGCGAAAAACAGCCCGGCCTCATCGTCGTAGACCGCGCCGTGCCGGGGCCGCACCAAAACTACCTCACCCCCGAACAGCACATCCCCGAAACCGGCCTGCCGTATCCCTGGGAGACCTGCATGACCATGGCCAGCAGCTGGAGCTACGTGCCCGGCGACGTCTACAAACCCACCGACGCGCTGATCGAAAACCTGGTCGACATCGTCAGCAAAGGCGGCAACTACCTGCTCAATATCGGTCCGGCGCCCGACGGCACGCTCGACAGCGCAGCCTACGACCGCCTCCGCGAAATAGGGGAGTGGATGCAGGTGAATGGCGAAGCCATCTACGGAACCCGGAAATACGAGGTGTACAGCGAGGGCGAAAAAGTGCGCTTCACCCAAAGCAAAGACGGGCAAACCATCTATGTCTTCTTTTTCGACCTGCCTCAGGAACCGGTCTATCTGAAACAGGTTCCCCTTCTTTCAGAAAACACCTCCCTGCGCCTGCTGGGCAGCGGCAAAAAGGTAAAAAAGCAGGGAAATGGGATCGTTCTGCCTAAAGACGCCGGGGAGAAGGGGCAGTTTGTGTGGGTGCTGGAAGTAAAAAAACGCCAATAAGCGTTATATTCGTTTAGCGTTTATCGTTTAAGTAAACGATAAACGCTAAACGATAAACGCTATATCATGAGATCCATCCTCACCCTCGTCCTTCTGCTTTGCACCGCCGCACTCTTCGGCCAGGTGAAACCCCGTCTGGAAAAACCGGCGAATGCCAGCCCCCGAGACCCGTCCTCCATCGGCCCTGTCCTGCCCATCACACCGGGTATCGCTCCGGCGGTATCGCCTTTTGAGCAGGAGCGCGATTTTCGCCCCATTAGCCAATTGCCCAAACCAGTTAAAGGGCAAATGCAACTGAAAGCCTTTTTGTCCGAGGCAGGTACGCCCTTTCAGATCGAGGGCTCATTTGAAAATACCGAAAATAAAGCCCCCGAAGCTTTCCTGGTCAGCTACTTCGAAGCCGTCAGACCCGTTTTGGCCCTGGATAACCCGCTCGAAGAGCTCGAATTGAGCCGGGTGAACGTCGAAACATCGGGTTTTATACACTACCGCTACCGCCAGGTTTGGCAAGGCATCCCGGTCTACGGCGCCGAAGTGGCCGTGCACCAGAATACCAAAGGCATCTACCTCTTCAATGGCCGGTTTTACCCCACACCTGAGTTGGATCAGGCCGTGCCTGCACTCAACGCAGATGCCGCCGCTCAGGTCGCTCTGCAGCATGTAGCCAGATGGGAAAAAATAACCGATCTGAGCGCTTTCGACCCGGCACTGACTGGCGGGCAGCAGACTATCGCGGAGCTGGTCGTCTACCACCCCGGCCGCAACGCCGAAGGGGAGCGGCTGGCCTGGCATGTCACGGTGCTGCCAAACCTCATGGCCCGTTACAGCTATTTTATCGATGCCCAAACGGGCGAAGTGCTTTACTACCACAGCGAATTATGCAAAGTCGCCGGGCATCATCATCATGCCGCCCTTACCCTGCCCCCTCCGCCCGATGGTCCCTACACAGCCACGGCCAACGACCTGTTCGGGCAGCCGCGCACCATCAATACCTATTGCAAAAGCAATACCTTCTACCTGATCGACGCCTCGCAGAGCATGTTCAACAACGCCCAATCGTCTATTCCCAACGATCCCGTCGGCACGATCTGGACCCTCGACGCGCAGAACACCTCCCCGCAAAATTCCAACTTCGCCCTGGCGCATGTCTCCACCACCAACAACAATAATTGGAACAACCCCAGGGCCGTGAGCGCGCATTACCACGCAGAAAGGGCTTATGACTACTTCAAAAATACCTTCAGCCGTGAAAGCATCAACGGGCAGGGGGGCAATATCATCTCCCTGATCAATGTGGTGGAAGAGGATAACTCACAGATGGACAACGCTTTCTGGAATGGCTACGCCATGTTTTACGGCAATGGCAATCAGGCTTTCACCGCTCCGCTGTGCAAGGCGCTCGATGTATCCGGACATGAACTCTCCCACGGCGTAGTGCAGCACACCGCCAACCTGGAGTACCAGGGCGAAAGCGGCGCGCTCAACGAGAGCTACGCCGATATCTTCGGCGCCATGATCGACCGCGATGACTGGAAAATGGGCGAAGACGTGGTTAACCCCGCCTTCTTCCCCTCCGGCGCCCTGCGCGACATGGCCAACCCGCACAACGGAGGCAACAGCCTCAGCGATCCGGGTTACCAGCCCGCCCACTACAGCGAACGCTATACCGGCACACAGGACAACGGCGGGGTGCACATCAACTCCGGCATTCCCAACAAGGCATTCCAGCTCTTCGCCACCTCCGTGGGTAAGGAAAAAGCCGAACAGGTCTTCTACCGCGCCCTCGACGTCTACCTGCTCAAGTCCTCCATCTTTATCGATTGCCGCAACGCCGTGGTGCAAGCCGCAGACGACCTGTACGGAACCACCGAGGTCAACGCCGCTAAAGCCGCTTTCGACGCGGTGGGCATTGGCTCAGGCGCCGGCACTGATCCCACTACCGACATCGGAACCAACCCTGGCGATGACTACATCCTGATGAGCGATGCCAACTACTCGGCCCTCTACATCTTCACCCCCGACGGCCAGGAAATCGCCAACCCGCTGACCTCCCTCAACCCCATCAGCAGGCCCAGCATCACCGACGATGGCTCGGTTGTGGTCTTTATCGCCGACGACAACACCATGCGCGCCTTGTTTATCGATTGGAACACGGGTAACGTGACCGAACAGACCATCCAGAACGAGCCGATCTGGCGCAACGTAGCAGTGTCGAAAAAAGGCGAGCGCCTCGCTGCCCTGACCACCGACAACGACAACTACCTCTGGATCTATGACTTTGGCATCGGCCAGTGGAAGGAATTCCAGCTCTACAACCCCACGACCGGACAGGGCGGCCCCACCACCGGCGATGTGCTCTACGCCGACGTCATCGAGTGGGATTTCACCGGGCAGTGGGTGATGTACGATGCTTTCAACAGCCTGACCGGCTCAACCGGCAATGATATCGAATATTGGGATGTCGGGTTTATCCGCACCTGGAACGGCGCTAACTTCTCCGGGGGCCAGACCGAGAAACTCTTCGCCGGCTTGCCGGAAGACATCAGCATCGGCAACCCGACTTTCTCGAAAAACTCCGACTACATCGTGGCTTTCGACTACATCGACGAGTACTTCGGCGAATACTACCTGCTGGCCGCCAATATTCAGACGGGCGAAGTGGGTACCATTTTCGAAAACCAGGACCTCAGCTGGCCCAACTATTCGGTCGACGACAAGGAGATGGTCTTCGACGCCAACTCCACCGGTGGCGCGCCAGTGCTGGCCATGACCAACCTGGCTGCCGACAAGATCAATTCCTCAGGCACCCCAACGATCTACATCGAACAGGGCCGCTGGGGCGTATGGTTCGCCAACGGCGACCGCGCCATCAATACCACCGAGGTGATTGCCCAACGCCAGCTCCGCGCCTTCCCCAACCCCGTCGACGACGGCCTGACCATTTCTTTTAAGGCAGAAAACGCCGGCGAAACCTACCTGCAGGTCTTCGACCTGATGGGACGGCAGGTGCAGACCGAAACCTTTGGTACTACACAGGGCGAAAACAGCCTGGAATGCAATATGGCGGACCTTCCTGCCGGAACCTACTTGCTGCGCCTGAGCTTCCCCGAAGGCCAGGCGGCGCTGAAGGTGATGAAGCGCTGATCAGAACTCCAAACGCCAGCTCGCGATCGGAATGAGACCGAGCTGGCGTTTGACCTGCACTTTTTGCTGCACGAAATCGTAGTACTCAAAAGCGAAGTTCTCACGTCCCGTCACATTTTGCAGGTCGACCGACAGGGTGCTGTTTCGCCCTGCCCGGTTCCATTTCTGGTAAAAACGCAGGTCGATCCGGAAGTAATCCTCCTGCTGCAGCGGATAGCCGTTGGACTCGTCGTAGACGGTGTATCCCTGTGTCAGCGACCGCGCAATGTGGACCGGAGCGCCCCGGTAGCCGCCCATCCACAGCAGATGGGCGTTGATGCCGCGCACCACCACTTTTTTCGCTTTTTGTTTGGTGAACTCCCGCCCTCCCGTCAGGTTGAGCAGGTAACGGCCGTCGAAACGCGTGGGCCGCTCAAGCCCGTCGGCCGCCGTGTAGAGCGAGCGGTAAAGGGAAGCCGCGGCGATGAAGTAGTATTTGTCAAGAATGAATTGCTGAAGCGAAAGGTCCAGGCCGTAGTTGCGGCCGCTGCCGGTATCGGCGAACCGGTAGTCCCAAACCCTGAAAGCCTCCGTGGTGTTGAGGGCGGAAAAAGCGCTGCCGGGGAGGGTGTCTACCGGCACATCGAGCAGTTGCTGGTAGTAGGCCTCAGCCTGGAATACCAGGGAAGGTGTGAGCTCGCGCCGGTATGCCGCTCCGAAGTGGTGCGAACGGGTGAGGCCGGGAGCCATCGCTGATGCAAAGTAGACCTGGGGCATCGCGATCTGGCTGAGCAGGGCATAGGAAACACTGAGCCGCGTGCGCTTGCCGGGCGAATAGCTCAGTGCCAGGCGGGGCTCGGGCAGGGTTTCTCCAGGATTAAAGGTGAAATGACTCACCTGCAGGCCCGCTGTCAGGTCAAGTCCTTTGGACAGATTGGCCTGCCAGTCGGCAAAGGGCTGGAATAACCACCCACTGAAACCATCTTCTCCCGAATTCACAAAATTGTACCTGACGCGTCCGAAATAATCCAAACTGGCATATTCCCGCGATGCCTGCACACCGGCCCTGAGGCGGTGGCGGGCGCTTATTTTCGAAGAAAAAATGGAAGACAGGGCGAGCTTGCTCTCGCGGTACAGGTCTCCATCCCAATCCTGTTTTTCCGGAATCATCCACACCAGATCGGCCGTCCGGTCGTGCTCCAGGGCCGACAGCACTGCGACCGTCCGCAGCACGCTGTTTTTCCCTACGGGAATGACATGCGTGAGGCCGGCGGCGCCCATCTGTGAAAGAAAGTCGATGTCGAAGCGCTGCTTGTCTTCCAGTATGTCATCCTGATTTTCCGGCGCCCGGAAGATGGTGGAGTTTTTGCCGCCCATGCCAAACAGGGAGAATTGCCCCGCTTTTTTGGTGGGCAGAGAGAGGTGCACGGAGAGATCCTGGAATGCGATGGCCTCGCCCCCGAAATCCAATCCCAGGGCCGACAGCAGTCCGGTGAAGGAATAGCGGTAATTGACCAAATAAGAGGCCTCTTTGGCGATGGGCCCTTCCGCAGCCAGGTCGATGCCGATCAGGCCCGCTTGGGCGATAAATTCGTGCTTGCGGTCGTTGCCCCTGCGCAGGCGCATGTCGAGGATGCCGCCCAGGGCGTTGCCGTAGCCCGCCGGGAAAGCGCCGGTGAGGAAATGCGAGGTGCCCAGCAACTGCGCGCTGAGGATGTTGACGCCCCCGCCTGCCTGCGTTGGCCGGTCGCTGAAGGTGCCCGCATTGGCTGTGTGGTTGGGGTTGACGATCTCCACGCCCTCCAGCCGCCACTTCACGGCCCCCGGCGCGTTGCCCCGCACGGAGATGATGTTGGTGCCGTCGTTGACGCCTGTCACGCCTGGATACGACAAAGCTACCCTCGCCGGGTCGAAAAACGTGGCCGGAAAGCGAAACTGCTCCTCCACCGTGATGGTATAGACGCTGATGGGATGCACCTCCGCCTGTCCGCTGCCCTGCGCCTTGACCACCACTTCATCGAGCGCCTGGCTCCGCTCTCGCAGTTGTATGTCCTGCACGGCCTCCTTGCCGGCCTCCACCAACACCTCCGCGACCGTCACTGTTTCATAGCCCAAATAGCTCACCTGCAAGCGGTAGCGACCCACCGGTACGCTGGAAAAGATGAACTGCCCCTCCGCATCTGAAAAAGTGCGAAGTGTATCGGCCCGGATGAGCATCAAATGCGCCCCTTCCAAAGCAGCCCTGCTGTCAAAGTCGCTCACCCTGCCCCGCACTACCTGCAAGGGGCTTTGGGAATACAAAAGAGTAGCAGCCAACGAGAAAATAATGATGGTAAACAGTCTCATTCCCTGATTCTTTATCCGCAAGGATACAAAAATCCCTTCACCCTTCACCCTTTCACTTTTTCACCCTTTCACAATAATTCAAAGCTACAATCAGTTTATTCCCCATTTACCGCCCAGAGCGCCCATGACCAGATATTTCTCTTCTTCAGATTGGTTGGAATCCTGCCCGAGCCGGCCTCATTGGGGGCGCCAAATTTATTTGGCGCAGGGTACTGCCAATTTATTGGCGGCAGCGGTACGCCGAATTTATTCGGTGTCTGGTATGGCATATTTCGCAACCGGGGTTCCGAATAAATTCGGAATACCATTATCGCCAATAAATTGTCGATACCCTGCGCCAAATAAATTTGGCGCCCCCAATGAGGCCCTGCCCCATACAAAGTTGGGCCGGGGGTGGGTCGTTCATCTGCTCACCCTCTCACTCCTCCTTTTCGCCACGGTCGCCACCCCGGCCCAAACCGCCATTTCCCAAAAGCGGATCGAAGAGGTGGTGTCGCACTTCGAAACCCATGCGGCCCTGATCGACTCCCTGGCCTGCGCCTTTAACCTCGACGCCATACCCGTGCTCTCGGTCGTAGGGCCGGAGTGGGTGCGCTACTCGATGGTGCGCGATATGATGGAGACCAAGGCCCTGGAGTTCGCCTATGTGCGCTTCGGGCGGGAGGCGGCTGATTTCTCCATCGGGCCTTTTCAAATGAAACCCTCTTTTATCGAAGACCTCGAAAAGGCGGCGGGCATCGGCTATGCCAGCGCCGACCCCTCGATGCAGCGCAGGCTGCGGCTGCAGCGGCTCAAGGACATACGCTGGCAATTTTACTACGCCTTTGCGTTTTATGCCCATTCCCAAAACCGGTTCGCGGCCGTCCTGGCCGCCGGAGAATCCCAACAACTGGCTTTTATCGCCTCGGCTTACAATTTCGGTTTTACCCAACCAGTACATTCTATTGAAAAATGGCAGGAAGTCGCAGTATTTCCCTACGGCGGCGCATTCCGGGGAAGGCAGGAGTCGTATGCCCAGGTGGCATTGCGGTTTTATGAATTGTTGCGAAACAGGCGAGGAGAGGTCTGGTAAGACTCAATAAACGGAAAACAAAACTCGTTAATATGAAACTCGTTAATCTCCAATGGTGTTGGCCGCTCGCCATCTGTGCAGCGGCCATCCTTTCCAGCTGCCAGGACCAGCCCCCCACCTCGGCAGCGCCCGATCCCCTGGTCAAACCGCCCCTCGAGGGCATCGATCCTGCATTTACCGAATGGACCTTCCTGGCGGAGGAAGGCGCTACCCAGACGCTGCCTTCGGGCACCCGGGTCTGCATTCCTCCCCATGCGTTTGCTGACAGCGAAGGGAATCCCGTTTCCGGGGAGGTGACCCTGCGCTATCGGGAATTGCACGACGGCATTTCCATGTTCCTCGCGGGCATTCCGATGGAGTACCAGGAGGGCGACTTCACCACCGCGGGCTCTTTTGAGATCAGGGTCCGGCAAGGGACAGCCGAGCTTCAGCTCGCCCCTGGCAACAACATCTCCGTGCTCATGGCCTCTTTCGAAGAAGGGGCGGACTACGACTTCTTTTTCCTCGACGAAAACGAGGACCGGGCCTGGGAAAAGCTCGGTACAGACCGTCCCCTGATCAACACCGAAAAAGTGGCCCTGAAAAAGAAGATCGATCGCATGAAGCCCGGACTGGCCTTCCCGCTCAACCGCCAATACATGGCCTTCAACTTCAGCGCCATTCTGGACGCCTATTACAAAAACGACCTGTCCAATATCAAAGAGGCCACGGTGAAACGCGACATGGAGGCCTACGGCCTGGGCTGGGTCGACGCCGAAGTGCACGAGTGGATCGAGTTCAACGGCGATACCCACAACGCCGCCCTGATGGTCTGGAAAAACCTCGACGGCAAGGCCTTTCCGGCCTGGACGAAAAACAAGTGGGGCTATATCGTGAAAGAAAAAGGCAACGACTACGTCTACACCATCGAGCTGAAAGAAGAAAAACTCTCATTCTCCGTACGCCTTCGCGCTATCATGCCCCTGACGACCCTCTTCGCCTTCCCGCCGGAGAAATGGCAGACCGAATACGACGCCATCATGGCCAAGATCGAGGAAGAAAGGGAACGCATGGAAATGATGGGCTCGGTATTGCGCAGCTTCGAAGTCGGCCAACTGGGTATCTACAACTGGGACAAGCTGATGAAAGAAGACGACCGGGTGCGTCTCCTTGCTGATTTCCAATGGCCGGTAGAGGTGAATGAAACCCTCAACAACATCGAGGTTATCCTCATCACGGGCGACAACAAGGGCGTGATCCGCTACCCGCAATATTCCTGGGATGACCTGGCCCTGGTGCCCGACCCCGGCGCGCGCTTCTTCGCCGTGCTGCCGGGCAACCGCATCGCGATCTACCCGCCGTCGGAGTTCAAAAAGATCGAGTTTGAAAAATTGCGGCAAAACGTGGATCCAGTGCCGTTTGTGTTCACGATGAAAGGAACGAGCCAGGTGGTGAAGACGGAGGCGGATGTCAGGGGATTGTTGGAGATATAAATATTTAGAGTTGAGGAGATGAGAAGGTGAGTAGTGTACCTCCAC
>JBAQQB010000004.1:0-44201 GCA_049306275.1 Saprospiraceae bacterium
CTTATAACCTTTAAAACTTAAAAACCGCAATAGCCTGTTGATTTTATCGTTTACCCAGGCAGTTACGCGAACTTTTTCTAATTTAGCTACTTCAATTGAGAAGGAAAAACCATCTGCACACTTAAACAAAGAGCGCCATGCTTACACAGAACCTGCTGTTATTATTTCAAAATGCCGATTTGGAACGGGTAGAGGAGAAGAGCCAGAGTTTTTTTGACATCATCGTCGCGAGCGGACCGGTGGGTATCGCGATCGTATTGGTGATCATCCTGCTGTCTGTCATTGCCTTGTACATTTTTGTGGAACGCTACCTGAACATCCAGCGCGCGGGCCGCATCGACGAGAGTTTCATCCACAACATCCGCGCCAATGTGGCCTCTGGCAATATCGGAGCCGCCAAGGCCCTTTGCCAGTCGACCGACTCGCCGGTAGCCCGGATGGTGGAGAAAGGCCTGATGCGCATTGGCAAGCCCCTGCGCGACATCGACGCCGCTATCGAAAACGTGGGCAACCTGGAAGTGACGAAGCTGGAGAAAAACCTCTCCACCCTGGCAAGTATCGCGGGCGCCGCGCCGATGATCGGATTTTTCGGCACGGTGACCGGTATGATCCAGGCATTCTACACCATGTCTACTCAGAAAAGCGTGACCCCTGAACTGCTCGCGGGCGGTATCTATCAGGCCCTTTTGACGACCGCCTTCGGTCTTTTCGTGGGTATTTTCGCCCTCGTAGGCTACAACCTTCTGGTTGCCGCGGTCGAAAAAGTCGTCTTCAAGATGGAACGCACCTCCATGGAATTCATGGACCTCCTGCAGGAACCTGCCAGCTAAACCATTTATCATGGGACTAAAGAAAAGAACCAAGCCTGAGGCGGAGTTCAACATGTCGTCGCTGACGGATATCATCTTCCTGCTGCTGATCTTCTTCATGCTGACCTCCAACTTTGTGGCCATCGACGCTGCCAACCTTCCGGAATCGGATTCCAAGACAGTGGCGCCTACCTCCGCTGTGGTCGCTATCGACCCCTCGGGCCGTTTCCTGTTCAATAAAGAACCGGTGAGCATGGGGCAGTTGGAACAGGAACTCAGGCAGGGTCTTCGCGAAACCGAAAACCCCGAGGAGTTCACCCTGACCATCGTCGCCGAAAAGGAAACGCCCTTCGAACGGGTAGTAGGCGCCATGCAGGTGGCAGGTAAACTCAAGATCAAAACCATTCTGGCTACCCAGCCTAAAAAAAGCTGACCCGATGGGACTCAAGAAAAGAAGTAAGACTTCTGCTGCTTTCAGTATGTCGTCTATGACCGACATCATCTTCCTGCTGCTGATCTTTTTCATGCTAACCTCCGGCCTGGTGGCGCCCAACGCGCTCAACCTCAAGCTGCCGGGGTCTTCACGCCAAAGCACCCCTGCTACCGACCGTCTCGACAACGTGTCGGTCGATGCCAATGGCTACTATTTCCTCAACGGCCGCCGTGCCTCGCTGGAAGAGCTCGACGCCCAGCTGGGCAGCAAAGCCAGCCGAACCTCCAAATTGCAAATGGTGCTCTCCCCCGACGGGCAGGCGCCTACCGAATCGGTCGTGGCCGTGATGAACATCGCGATGGAGTATGATATTGAAGCGATCCTGGCGGCGGAGGAGGAATGATTCAGTGAAGGGTAAAGGGTGAAGAGTGAAGAAATAATAATTATAACCGAAATTCCGTTATCCCCTTTAAGACAAACCGTGTTTTATGGACTATCTGATGAACAGAAGGGAAGAACAAAACAAGCGCAAGGGGGTGATCACCAGTGTGATCGTACACACCTTGCTGCTCGCCATACTCATTTTGCCCCTGCTGACCTACCCCGATCCGCCTCCCGGGCAAGAGGGGATATTGGTCAATCTGGGCGGCGACTTCGGCCAGGGCGATGAAAACCTGCCGGAAGGCGAACCTACCGTGGAGGAAACTACGCCCGAGCCGGAGCCGGAGCCTGAACCCGAACCGGTGAAGGAACCGGAACCGGTGAAAGAGCCTGTCAAGAAGCCGCAAACCAAGCCTACTCCCACGACCAAGCCCGTCGTGACGACGGAAGACCCCAACGCCGTTGCACTCAAGAAGCAGAAGGAAGAAGAAGCACGTAAAAAGGCACAACAGGAAGCTGATGCTAAAGCCAAAGCGGAAGCGGAGGCCAAAGCCAAGGCCGAGGCTGAAGCCAAAGCGAAAGCCATCAAAGACAAGTTCGGCGGCGCTTTTGGCGGCGGCGGAGGAGGAGGAAAAGGCGATACCGGCCAGACCGGCAATCAGGGCGATAAGGAAGGAGATCCCAACGCTAAAAACCTCGAAGGCAAAAGTACCGGCGCCGGACAGGTGGGCGGCGGGCTCGGCAACCGCGGCGTGCTCAGAAACCCCCGCGTGATGGACAATTTCCAGAAAACCGGCGTCGTGGTAATCCGCGTTTGTGTAGACGGAGATGGCAACGTCACCACGGCAGATTTTACCCAGTCGGGCTCCACGACCACCGACAGCCAGTTGCGCGATATCGCCATCCGCAACGCCAGGTCCTGGAAGTTCGCCAAAGGCGAAGACGGGCAGTGCGGTACCATCCGCTACGACTTCAAAGCACAGTAATTTCATTTCTCTATCAATAAAAGAGGCGGAGCGCGCAACGCTCCGCCTCTTTTTTTATCTTGTTTTCTACACCAAACATCATTGCTATGAAGAAATGGTACACATTCGCCCTGGCCTTGTTGCTGGCAATGGCCCCGGCCCTGCAGGCGCAAGCCCAGGACGAACCACCAAAAGAGGAAAACGCCGAGAACGGCGCAAAGAAAAGCAAGGAGAAATCCTATGCCGACATCATCACTGCCGAAGCCGTGACCGACAGCGGCCTGTTTATCGTGCATCAGGTCAAAGGGAAATATTACTTTGAAATACCGGCCAGCCTGCTGGAACGGGAAATCCTGGTGGTCAGCCGCATTTCGGGTTATGTCAACAACCTCAGCTTCGGGGGCGCCGGCATGCGCAGCCGCCCCCAGCAGGTGATCAGGTGGCAGCAAAAGGACAACAAGATCTTGCTGCGCTCCGTGTCATACAGCCGCGTGGCCGATCCGGAAAAACCCATCTACCTGTCGGTGCGCAACAACAACTTCGAGCCCGTCATCATGAGTTTCGACCTGGCCTGCTACAACGCAGACAGCTCGGCCCTGGTCTTCGAGCCCTCCAGCCTATTCACCACCGACGTCGCCATGATCGGCCCCCTGTCTGAGAGCCAGCGCAAGAGCTTCTCCATCAAAGGCCTCGAAGCCAAGAGCAGTTTCATCAACTACATGAAGTCTTTCCCCGAAAACGTGGAAGTGCGGCACGTGCTGACCTTCAAGGGCGATAAACTGCCCGACAACCAGATCACGGGCATGATGTCGGTGGAGATGAACCAGTCGTTTATCCTCCTGCCCGAAAAGCCCATGCAACCGCGCCTGTACGACGACAGGATCGGTTATTTCTCCATCCGGCAGACCGACTACGGGCTCGACGAGCACAAGGCCGCCACCCGACGCTACATCACCCGCTGGCGCCTCGAACCCAAAGACGATGAAGCTTACAAGCGCGGCGAACTGGTAGAGCCCGTCAAGCCCATCGTGTACTACATCGACCCGGCCACGCCGGAGGAATGGCGGCCCTACCTCAAGCAGGGCGTGGAAGACTGGCAGGCCGCTTTCGAGAAAGCCGGCTTCAAAAACGCCATCATCGCCAAAGACCCGCCTTCGAAGGAGGAAGACCCCGACTGGAGTCCGGAAGACGTGCGCTACTCCGTCATCCGCTACGTGGCGACCGACATCCAGAACGCTATGGGTCCCCACGTGCACGACCCGCGCTCGGGAGAGATACTGGAGAGCGACATCATCTGGTACCACAACGTGATGAACCTGCTGCGCAACTGGTTTTTCATCCAGACCGCCGCCGTCAACCCCGAGGCGCAGCGGGTCAAGTTCAGCGAGGAATTGATGGGCGAGCTGATCCGATTTGTAGCGGCGCACGAGGTGGGGCATACCCTCGGCCTTCCCCACAACATGGGCTCCAGCGCAGCCTACCACGTCGACTCCCTGCGCGCGCCCGGCTTCGTGCAGCGCATGGGCGTGGCCCCCTCCATCATGGACTACGCCCGCTTCAACTACGTGGCCCAGCCCGAAGACCAGGGCGCAGGCCTCTTCCCCCGCATAGGCCCTTACGACGACTGGTCGATCATCTATGGCTATCGCTATATTCCCGAAGCACGCAGCTATGAGGCCGAGGAGCCTATCCTGAACAGCTGGATACTGGAGCGTGCAGTCAACCCCATCTACCGCTACGGCCAGCAGCAGGGCATGGTGATCGACCCCAGCGCACAGACAGAAGATATCGGCAGCGATGCGGTGGCAGCCAGCGAGCTGGGCATCGCCAACCTCAAGCGCATCACCGAAAGCCTGATCAAATGGACCTCCGAGGAGGGCAAGGACTATGCCGAGCTGGAAGAATTGTACGGGCAGGTGATCGGCCAACTGCGCCGCTACACCGGCCATGTGGCCAACAATGTCGGCGGCGTGTATGAATACGACAAGACGGCCGATGAGGAGGGACCCGTATACACCCATGTGCCCAGAGACCGCCAGCTAAATGCCGTGAACTTCATCAACACCCAGGTATTCGAGACGCCCAACTGGCTCATTAACAAAAATATTTTGACGCGCATTTCGCCCACAGGCGTCATGGACCAAATCCGGGGGCTGCAGGGCTATGCCCTCAACCTGCTGTTTGACGACGCCCGCCTCCGGCGGATGGCGGAGAATGCCGCGCTCAATGGCATGAAGGCCTATGCGCCCGCCGAGCTGTTCGACGATGTGCGCAAGTCGGTTTTCCGTGAATTGAAGTCCGAAGTTACCATCGATCCCTATCGCCGCAACCTTCAGCGCGCTTTCGTCGATCGCATGATTCAACTGATCCAGCTCCCCGGCGATGCCAACAGCCAATCAGATATCAAGGCGCTGGCACGCGGCGCGCTCCGCTTTCTCAAGTTGGACCTGGGGAGAAATTTGATAAGATGGGACAGGGTATCCCGCCAACACGTGGAAGACCTGACCGCAAGGATTGAGTTGATCGAGAGGGGAGAAATCCCGGCCGTTGTGCCCGCTCCTGCGAGGGGAGATGATGGGGTGGAGGGATGCTTTCACTAATAATAAAACAGCCCCTTCGCCTTCCCCTCATCTCCCCCCGGCATATCTTCCGGCTCGTTGAGGTAGACTTTGGCGCCTTTGAGCAGGGCATTGGTAGCAATGAGGTTGAGCAGGGAGACGCTGCCGGGCTGGCGGGTATCGTGGATGGTTGTTTTATTGCCGGCCGGGTCGTAAACGCCCCAGACGTCGGAGCGGTTTTCGAGGAAGAGGGCTTCGAGTTTGCCATCCAGGGCAGCGGGGATGATTTCCACCAGGGAGGAGCTGGTGCGGCCGGCGCCCTGGAACTGTTCGAAAAGCGCCATTTTATCGCGGCGCTCCTGGTCGAAGAGGGGCTGTACGATCTCCCATGCTTTTTCGTGGAGCAGGAAGAGGTCGGCGTTGTCGGGGTTGGTTTTGATGTACTCCGGCATGATGTGGGCGTAGGAACTGATGTCGCGGTACATGGAGTAGAGGTAATCTACGGAAGCCATGACGAGCGGGGCGTTCAGGTCGCGCAGGATCTCCCGCAGGCCTTTGTCGATAGCGCGGAAGTAGCGCTGGATCTCGTCTTTGCGGTCGTCTTTCCCTGCGCCGTGGCCGTGGAAAACCGATGAGCCCCCAGGTTGGCTCCTGAACTGCAGGTTTTTTTGCTCATAGTCGGCGCCCACCACTTCTTCCATACTGGCGGGGATGAGATCCTCGATGGAAATGGGGGTGATGCTGTAACGGGTACATTCGTAAAAGTTGGTTTCCTTCAGGCTCAGGGTGAGCAGGTAGAAGCGCCCGTCGCCGTAAAACAGCGGGAGCAGGGGCTTGAGGTAAAAATCGCCGGACACGTAACTGAAGGGCTCGAACTGAACGGGCACCTCAAATTTTTCGAAAAAACCATCGGCGAGGAACAGGGCCAGGCCGTCGGACTGTTTGCTCCAGAAATCCCTTTCCGAGACCAGGGCTTCAGCGGGTTCCAGTATCCTGGCCAGGTCGCGGGGCGGGCATCCTCGGGATTCCAGTTCCGCCTTCACTTCTTTCAATTGGTTTCTCAGCGCGGTGACGTCTTCTTTTTCAAACACTTCCTTGCCTGCGCGGTGGGTGGGGATGAAGATGGAGACGCAAAAAGGCTGATGGATTCCGGCCAGATTCCGGAATTCTTTTCTCGTGATCAATTTCATAAGCGTGGATTTTGATCTATAATGGTAACGGCCACAGCGTGGCTGTGTTTTCATAATCCGTGAATTCCCGCATTTTTCAAATGATTTTTATCAGTCCTCGATCTGTTCCAGCTGATAGCCTTTGATGGGAGGGCCGTTTTTGTCGAGAAAGAAAAAGAAGCGCGCGATGGCCCAGAGGAAGTAAAAGGCGAGCCAGTCGGAGGCTTTCAGCAGAATGGGGTGTTTTGCCTGGTACTCCTGGCTGGTGATCTGCTCGCACTCCTGTAGCATTTTATGGGAAATGAGCTCCTTGACCTTTGTGGCGAATTCTTCGTCGGCGATTTCGAGGTTGGCTTCGATGCTTTCAAAGACGCTCAGGAAGTTGAGGTTGTAGGAGCCGATGGTGGTCCAGTAGTTGTCGACCACGGCGACTTTGGCGTGAAGCACGGTGGAGGGCCACTCGTAGATTTCGATACCGTTTCTGAGCATCCAGCCGTAGAGGTAGCGGGTGGCCGAGCGGGCTACGCGCACGTCGGAGACGCGCCCCAGCATGATGCGCACTTTAACGCCCCTGCTGCTGGCCTTCTTCAGAGCGGCCATGATGCCCTTGGTAGGGATGAAGTAGGCGGCGACCAGGGTGATGGAGTGTTCGGCATGGCGGAAGGCCGATTTGAGGCTGGAGGTGATCTCGTTGCGCCCCAGAAACCAGTCGTTGGTGCGCAGGCGCGCCAGGATGCGCTTGCGGCTTTTTTTGAAGCGCGTCTTCCAGGGTGTTTTTTTCTTTTTCTCCCAGATCTCCAGGCAGCGGGTGTGGGCCTGTTCAACGGCCTGTCCGCTGAAGCGCACCGCGAAGTCGAGCCAGGCGGCCTGCCCGTTGATATCGTTGTACTTATCGGCCACGTTGATGCCCCCGATGAGGGCCGTGCGGTGGTCGAAGACCACGATCTTGTGGTGCAGGCGGCGCCCGAAGCGCAGGTTGGCGGTGAGGTATCTGCCGAAAAAGCGGAAGTGGATGTTGCTCTCCCTGATCTCTCTTCTGGTCTGTGGCGAGAGCGTGCTCGACCCGAAGCCGTCGGCGACGAGGTAGACCTGCACGCCGCGGTCGGCTGCCTCGCGCAGCATGTGGAGCACCCGGCGCCCCGTTTCGTCGTCGTTGAAGATGTAGGTCTGGAAATGGATTTCCTCCCGCGCAGCGGCAATGCCTGCTTCGAGGGCGTCGAAAAAGGGTTTCCCGCCCGGTATCAGTTCGATCGAGTCATTTTCGGCAAATGCGGGTATTTGTATCCATGCGGGGAGCATCGGCGGTGGCTTGGATTGGTCCTACAAGTTGCAAAACCTTTTTGAAATGGGGAAGAGGAATTTGATTACATAGGCGGCATCCCGCCGCCTTCTTCTTCGAAGAAGAGGTTGACCTGCTCGACGGCTTCCAGTTCGCGGAGGGCTTGTACGAACTCCCGGTCTTTGTTGGCTTTGCGGAGGGAGAGGTGGTAGAAGGCTTCCATGGTCTCCTTGCCGGCGGGCTGCCGGATATTCATGAGCTGGATGTTGCGGCAGAATTTTTTCAGGACGCCTTGCAGGGCCGCTTCGGCTTCGGGCGTTCCGCTGTAGGAGACCTGGAGCAGGTGTTTGATGCGCGGCGGGCTGCCGAAGCCCACGGAGTCGAGCAGGATGATGACCAGGGAGATGAAGATGGTGCCGATGATGGCCACCGAGTTGAGTCCTACGCCGGCCGCCATGCCGATGCTCAGGGAAAAGAAGATGAACACGATATCGATCACGTCGCGCACCGCCGTGCGGAAGCGGATGATCGACATGGCGCCCACCAGGCCGAAAGCCCTGGCCAGGTTGTTGCCGATGACGAGGATGACCACGGCGGTGATGAGGCTCAGCAGCACCAGCGAGTTGATGAAGGAGGGCGAATAGCTCGTGCCGCGGAAGGTCAGCCGGTAGACCAGGGCGATGGCGATGCCGCAACCCAGCGCCACGAAGAGGCTGGCCGCGAAGTCGAAGATGGAAGGACGGAATATGTCTATTAGCTGAAACTCGTCGAACATCAGATTTTGGCCCTGTGGTTTTTGTGGCCGTTAGCCAGCCCCAACGCCTCAATACTCATGGCGTACTTCGAGGCAGGGCCCTTGAAGAGCCCCATGCCCGCCACCATGGCCCGCACCCAGGCGGGGAGGTATTGGTTGAATTTTATTTCCATGATAAACCGGCCCGGGAGCACGGGAGCGGCGTTCTCTTCCTCGTAGAGATCGTCGAGGGAGGGATAGGCTACGGCTCTCAGGTTTTTGTCAAAGGTAATGCGCAGGTCGTTGTTTTTTTCTTTTATGATGAATTGATAAGGTTCGCGTTCGTAAATGACTGTCACCACGGGAAACATCCGGCGGGCGTTGAGGTGGTAGAGGAAGCGCCTGGCGTTTTCCTGGGCGTCGTCGGCCAGCGTTTGGCCCTCGATCAGATGCCTGGCTTCTTCATACGTCATTTTCGCCCGGTTCTTGAACAGCGGCTCGTTGACCTTTTTTTTGAGTTCGAAAAAGACAGTGCCTTCGTCGTCCTCGATATTGTAGCCCCTCAGCCTCACTTTGTTGCGCCTGCTCACCCCCGCCAGTTTGTCGAAGTAGCATTGCAGGTCGGGGGTGTCGAAATAGATGCTCCGCACGGTATACTCCCCACCCGACTCCACCGCGTGCTTGTCGAGCGTCATAAACGGCTCGAGCAAGACCCGCAGCTGGCCGAGCTTGGTGAGGGGGATGATGTATTTGTATTCGTAGCGAAGCATTTTTATTGTTGAGAGTTGAGTGTGGAGTGTGGAGTGTGGAGTGTGGAGTGTACGCGCAATCGCTTTGCGATTGCGGCCTCCCTTCACTCTCAACTCTCAACTCTCCACTTTATTAATTCCATTGTATCGCTCTTCTCAAAAACTCCGTAATCCGCACCTTGCCACAGTTAATGGTGCAGCGCAGGGGCATGCCGTAGGGCAGGTTTTTTTCATGTGTAATGGCTTTGACGCTGACGACCTGTTCGAGGCCGAGGCCCAGGAGGATGACCTGGCTGCCGACTTCGAGGACCTGGCAGGCGATGGTTTGCCGGTTGTCGGGCAAGGTGACGGCTATTTCCTGACCGGCCTGTACGAAGCGGCTGTCGCGTACCTTGACCGGGATGAAGAGCACGAAGGCCGTGGTATCTTCGAGCAGGATGCGCTCCCAGTCGATGGTGGTTTCGGAGCGAACGGGTCCGGAGAAGGGGGCGTAGAGCAGGTAGCGGGTCTGTTTGTCTTCGAGAAAAGCGATTTGTTGCTTGAGCGACTCGATGCGGGAGGAGGCCAGGTCGACAGTTTCAACCTTTTCGCCGGTATCGGCGACCTCGAGGGCTTCTTCCGCTACCTTGACCTGGAGGATGGCGGCTTCGTGGGCGTTCTCGGCCAGTTCGTATTCCTGTTGGGAGATGACGAGCTCTTCGACGAGCAATTTGGCGCGGTCGAAGAGTTTCTTCTGGATTTTCAGGTTTTCTTTCGCCAGGTTGAGTTCTTCCTTGCGCTGGCGGATGAGTTCGTCTTTTTCGCCGGTGGCCACCACGCCGAGGTTGGCTTGTTCGACGCGCAGTTCATTGCGCAGGGCCACGATCTGCTCATCGAGGCGATTGGAGGTGATGGCGGCCATGACCTCACCCTCGCGGGCGTAGGTGCGCACGGTGTCGGCGCTGCCGAAGTTCATTTTAACCAGATCGCCGCGGTCGAACTGGTAGCCTTCGGCTTCTTTCATTTGTCCGCCGAGGTGGTCGTGAAAGGCGACGGTGAGCGAGCCGTCGGGCAGTTTGGTGAGGATGTACTGTTGAGCGGGCATCACCTTGGCCATGCTCTCCAGGGTGTAAGGCACCTTGATGGGAGAGAAGGCAAACGCCACGAGGAGGGCGAGGAGGATGATGCCGGAGTATCGTTTCAACAGCGCTTTGTTTGTTTGTCGGGTAAATAACAGGGGCTCAAAGTTAAGAAATGGTTGCATAAAGGTTAAGTTAATGTAAGATTTGGTTGTTGGGTTATTTGGTTGTGGGGTTGGTGGGTTTTTGGTTTATTTGGGGATGGAAAATTCAAGACTCAGGGAAGTTGCCGCATTGTTTTTCAAGCTGGGACTCATCTCTTTTGGAGGGCCGGCGGCGCATATCGCTATGATGGAGGACGAGGTGGTGAAAAAGCGGGGCTGGATGAGCCACGAGCACTTCCTGGACCTGATCGGGGCTACGAATCTCATACCGGGTCCTAACTCGACGGAGATGACGATGCACTGCGGGCATGAGCGGGCGGGCTGGAAGGGGCTGATCGTGGCCGGAGCGGCGTTCATCCTGCCGGCGGTGGTCATCACGGCGGTGTTCGCCTGGGCTTACCAGCGCTACGGGCAGTTGCCCGCGGTGGAGCCCTTCATCTACGGCATTAAGCCCGCAGTGATCGCGATCATCGTGTCGGCTTTGTATTCCTTGGGAAAAAAAGCGCTGAAGAACACCGAAATGTGGGTCTTTGGTCTGGCGACCCTGGCGGCAGCCCTGCTGGGTCTCAACGAGATCGCGGCGCTCTTTGGCTGCGGGTTGCTGGGTTTGTCGTATTATTTCGTCAAAAAGAAATACGCCACCACGCAGAGCGTGGCGCCCTTGTTTTTGCTCTTTTCCGGCGTTTCCAAGGCGGGTATTTTCCTGATTTTCCTCAAAGTCGGCGCCCTGCTCTACGGCAGCGGTTACGTGCTTTTCGCCTTCCTCGACGCCGAGCTGGTAGCGCGCGGCTGGCTGACGCGGCAGGAGCTGATCGACGCGGTGGCCGTGGGGCAGTTCACGCCGGGTCCGGTACTTTCGACCGCAACCTTCATCGGCTGGCAGCTCGACGGGGCCTGGGGGGCTTTGCTGGCTACGGTGGGCGTGTTTTTGCCTTCCTTTTTGTTTGTGGCCCTGGTCAATCCGCTGATCCCGAAGCTCCGGAAATCGAAGGTCTTTTCTGCGTTTCTCGATGCTGTCAATGTAGCCTCCGTAGCCGTCATCGCCGCCGTCTGCATCGAGATGGGCCGTGATACGTTGACGGATTGGCGGGCGGTGGTTATTGCCTTGTTGAGTCTGGGCGCTTTGTTGAAGTTTAAGAAGTTGAATAGTGCGTGGGTGGTATTGGGAGGGGCGTTGGTGGGGTGGGGGTTGTGGTGGATGTAGTGTCGAAGTCCTCTTCGACACATGCCGGGTGCAAAGGGACAATTCAACTGTCTGGACTATGATTTTTGTGATTCTTATGATGACTTTGATTTAAATCCGAAGGATTTGATCAACTGAATTTTTTACCTTCGGGCAGTACGTATATTTTGCCCTATGCAGCCCGACCTCCTTTCCATCAAGCTCTCCAATGGCTTCACCTTCGACATGATCAAGGTGGAGGGTGGCGTTTTTGGATGGGGGATGATAATAGCCAATACGACGATGAAAAACCAGCCCACCAGGTGGAGCTGGATACTTTTTACATCGGAAAATACCCCGTCACGCAGGGACTTTGGAAGGCGGTGATGGGGGAGGGGAATAATCCTTCTTTTTTCAAAGGTGACCTTCGACCTATAGAAAGCGTTTCTTGGAATCAAATTGTATTTCAATTCCTGCCGAGGCTGAATCAACAAATCTGTGATACAATGCCTATTGATTATTCATTCCGACTGCCTACAGAAGCAGAGTGGGAGTATGCCAACCAAGGTGGGCTGGTAAGCATAGGATTCAAGTATGCAGGAAGCGATCAGTTGAAGAATGTTGGTTGGTATAAGGGAAATAGCCATAGTGAGACCAAAGATGTAGGCCAGAAACAGTCCAATGAACTTGGACTCTGCGATATGGGTGGCAATGTGAGAGAGTGGTGCTGGGATTGGTTTAATGCTGGATATTTTGAAACGTGTCAAAAAAAGGGAAAGGTAAAAAATCCGCCAGGACCAGAAAGGGGAACCTATCGGGTGTACCGCGGCGGCAGTTGGTTTCACTACGCTGACTATTGCCGCTCTGCGTATCGCGCTTATTGGCAGCCCTGGGTCTATTACAACTACGTCGGCTTCCGTCTGGTTTTGTCCCCCCAGTCAGTTGGAGCCTTTCCGGCTTGGGGATTGTCTGAACTGTGATTCGTCTGATTCCATTGATTACTATGATTAGTGCGAAAGCCTATTAATCAAAACAATCAAATCAATCAGACGAATCACAGTTCAGAAAACGGCCAGCCTTTAATACGAACTTAAACCCTGGGAATTCTGCGGCAGATTATATATTTTTCCCCAATGAATAAGCCCTTGACCATTCAGGATATCAACGACCTCATTGGCCGTACCTTTACACCTGCCGCCACCCCGGAAGAGGCCATGGTGTACAAAAACAACACCTGGTACTATTCGGCGGATGCGGATGGCAACGTCACCAGCCTGAACCTGCACTCCTTGGGACTGACTGACACCCAGATCGTCTTTCTCCAGGATCTCCCGCACTTGCAGGCCCTGAACCTGACCGAAAACAAGCTCACCCTCTTCGATTTTGGCGCCTCCATGGAAAACTTGCGGCTTGTGGATCTAAGCATGAACCCGGGGCTCAAAACTGTCAGTTTCTCCATTCCACTCCCGCATCTCGAAAAGCTGGATCTGAGTGAAAGCGGGATCGAGGCACTTACCGTTTCGAAAGGTTTTGAGCGCTTGAACAACCTGGACCTGCGCAAAAATGCCCTGACCCGCATCGATTTTGAAGGGGATTGTCCTGCATTGGTTTCGCTGGATTTGAGTGAGAATCAGTTGACTTTGCTCTCTCTGCCTGCGGGGTTTGGGGTATTGAAGTATTTGTATCTGAATGACAATGAGTTGGAGCAACTTACCATTGCGTCTCCATTGCCTGCCTTGAAAACCTTGCACCTGCGCGAAAACAAACTGAAAAACCTGTCAGAGGATTTTCTGAAGCCTTTTCCAGTCCTGGAAACCCTTTATCTGCAAAAAAATCCCCTGCCTGATGCGATCAGAGGTTTTTTGGAGGAAGACGAATACCGAAACAGTTTGGAGACCATCCAAATGTATTGCCGGGAATTGAGCAAGGGCAAAACGTTGGATAATGAAACCAAAGTACTGCTGATTGGCAATGGCAATGTGGGGAAAAGCTGTCTGGTGGAAAGGCTGGTCTACAACCGTTTTAACCCTAAGTGGAATTCCACTCACGGTATCGTTCTGGAGCGATACGACAAACCCGGTTTTGAGTATGTGCTGAATCTATGGGACTTCGGAGGCCAGGATATCTATCATGCCACTCACCGGCTGTTCATGCAGTCGGACGCGACCGGTTGAAAGATGTGGGGTGGTTTGGGTATAATAGTCATGGTGAGACCAAAGACGTGGGTCAGAAACAGCCTAACGAACTTGGGCTTTATGACATGAGTGGCAATGTGTGGGAGTGGGGCTGGGATCGGTTGGGCAGGGGTTATTACCGGGAGAGCCAGAATCATAGCACTGCCAAAAATCCAAGGGGACCTGGCCAAGGCTTTTACTGCGTGCTGCGCGGTGGTAACTGGGGGCTTAACCCAGAAGGTTGTCGAATAGTGTGCCGTATCGGCCTCAAGCCGGAATTTCGATACTACGTTGTCGGCTTCCGTCTGGTTTTGTCCCCCCAGTCAGTTGGATAGCCTTTCCGGCTTTCCTGTGAGCTTCCCCCTCCTGGCCTCCCCCAAGGGAGGAAACGGCCCAGAGCAGGGCGGAGCAGGCAAGCGGGAGCGCAGCCAGCGACGCACGGCGAGGGGACGGAGGCAATATTTGTTTTTCTACAAAATGTTTATTTTTTAAATAATATAAACAAAAAATAGTTATCTTGCGTCATGTCCGGCAAATTGAATAACCCGCATGACGCTTTCATGAAATCCTTGCTGGGAGATATCTCCGTGGCCAGGGAATTCCTGTTGCAGTTTCTGCCCTCAGCGCTCCGGGAGCAACTCGATTTTTCTACCCTGACTGCGGGAAAGTCGAGTTTTGTCTCCAGGGAGTTGAGAGAGGTTTTTGCAGATGCGGTATTCGAGGTCAGACTGAAAGGGGATGGCGAAAAGTCCTGCCTCATCAGCATTCTGCTGGAGCACAAGAGTTATGCTGATGAACAGGCGCCGTTCCAGATATTGCTTTATCTTGCACAAGGGTATCTGGAGCAATGGAAGAACCGGGAGGTGTTGAGGCCTATAGTGCCTCTGCTGTTTTACCACGGCAGGGAAAATTGGGAACTCAGGCCCATTTCTGCCTACTTCGACATGAATTATGCAGAAACGCTGCGATACGTGCCCCGCTTCGAAGCGGTTTTTGCAAGCCTTGTCCGAATGAGCGAAGAGGACATCGGCAGGGTAACCAACGCCTGGCTGCGAGCCGCCTTGCTCACGCAGAAATTCAGCCACAGCCCTGAGGAATTGCTGGAGCGCTTGTTGCGCATCCTCCAGACCATCTCCGAAGCCACAGGCGGGAACTTTTTCCAACCCCTGACAGTTTATTTGTTCGAGTTAATCCAAATTTCTGAAGAGCAGATGGAACAAATCATCAAACCTTTACCGCCAGCCGATCAGGAAAAAATTATGAGCCTGTACGACAGAATCCTGCAGAAGGGAGTGAAGCAGGGGATGCAGCAAGGTATGGAAAAGGGCATCGAAAAGGGCATTGAGAAAGGCATTGAAAAAGAAAAAATAGCGGCAGTGCTGCGCGGGCACAAGGAAGGCATCTCTCCTCAAATACTGAGTATCATTACGGGGCTCACCGAAAAGCAGGTTAAGACCGTCATCGCCAAATCTGGCAATAACAAGAAATGAAGTAAATTCTACCCCCCCTTCCTGTATATCACCGGCACCTGACTATCCTCCAGCCCCTCCAGCATGATGTTGTTTTTGGCCAGGTCGAAGGCGAATGCCACGTCGCCGCCTTCGGCGGAGATGCCGCGGTAGAAACCCGTCGAAAATTCAATGGCCGCATTGTCGTCGATGGCGTCGTTGGTGCCGATGACGTAGGGGATGTGCTGCACGATGGCACGGGCCTGCTCCTCCTGGTGGCAGGCGTTGAGGATCACGATCTCAATAGTGAACTTTTGCACCATGATCCGGAACATATCGGCCAGGGCGTCGCCGCTGACGAATCTGGGTTCGCCGCCGGGTCCCTGAAGCACAATGCCTCCCTGTTTGGCTAAAGCTGGCACTATGCCCCTGGCATCGGGCAGGTCTGCTTTGTCGGCTACGCCGTGGCCGGAGAAGTGGATGATGTGGGGCTTGTGCCTGAGAATGGCAATCTGCAGATCGCCAGGCGTAACCGCCCACTCGGCCACCAGCTTGAATTCGGTGACTCCGTTCTGCAGGCTGGTAGAGATGCGCACAAACTCTTTTTCCAACTGCAATTTGGCTGTTTGCGTCGGGTTGGAGGCCAGGAAGAGGATGACTTTTCTCCCATCGTTGACTTCAGGCGTTCCCGGACCAGGAGTGGTTTCTGGCGCATCCTCGACCTGTTGCAAAAAATCGAGAATAGAGTTGGCGATGAAGGCTTGCTCGCGAAGCGCTTCCGAAAACTGGATGATGCCGAGCCTTTCCTGCTGTTTCATCCGTGAAAGGCGAGCCTGAATCACGAGCAGGCTGTTCTCCAGTTCAGTATCATTCCGGGAGGTAGCCCAGGTGTGAAAGACCTGAAGGGCGTCTTCTAATTTGTTCTCTGCGATGAGTTTTTGGACTTGGGTTTTGATGGCCATGGCGTCAGCAAATGTTGAGTTTATTTAATTTTTCTTCCAGCGCTTTCAGCGAGGAAAGGTTATCGAAATAGCACAAATGGTCGCTGGCCACCACCAGGGGCACATCGTCGCTGGCCACGGCCTGCTGGCTCTCGGTGCTCACCGCGATGTCGTTGGGCTGGCCGAAGAGCAGGGCGTCGAGCAGGAGGTAGTGGGGCCGGTTTTTGAAGCGTGCCAGGATGCGGCGCAACAGGCCCTTGATCTTTTCGTCCTTTTCCGGCTCGATCAGCTGGGTGTTGCCCACGATGATGGTGTAGGGAATGGGCGGCGTCGTGCCGTCGTTGAGGCGGCTGAGCCATTCGCCGCCGGGCTTCATCTGGCCCAGGGTGAGCTGGGTCTTTTTCAGCAGCTTGCCGGCCAGCATGAGGGGCAGCAGCCAGGGTTGCAGGATGGCGGAACTGTTGACTGCGTATGTCACGGCCATGGTTACCAGCTCGGAGATGTTCGAGTAGGGGGAGCCGTTGTGGGGCGTGCCGAAGGTGAAGAGGCGGGTGACCACCTCACCGCCATCCTCTTTCTCGATAAACCAGCGGCTCACCAGCCCGCCCATGCTGTGGGCGAAAATGTGGAAGGTCTTGCCGTGTTTGGGACCAAGACCGGCTTCGTCCAGCGCTTCTTTTAGTTCTTGGGCGGTTTCGTCGATCGCGGTGTCGAGGTTTTCATAGTCGAAAGCGAGCACTACCTGATAGCGGTCCATCATGCTACCGCCTCCGGCGCATTTCACGCGCCTCAGGACCTTGGGCATCTCTGTGGTGTCGCCGATGATACCGTGGATGAAAAGGGCTACGTGGGTGCAATCCTCAGCCTGCACGGCCTTTCTGATCGCCTCCAGGTCGCCGGGTTCGTAGGTCAGTTCCTCATCGGGCGCGACGGTGACGCGGCGGAGCTGGTAGAGTTCGCCTTCCATGCCGATGCGCTGGCCGATGATTTTCTGGAAAAAGAGTTTGATGGAGCCGCCGAGACTGCGCTGCCCGGTGGGGGTGTCGTCGGGCAACTGCTGGATGAGCACGCGGCCTTCCTCGTCGGTGAGGCCGACGGGGAAGAAGAGCCCCGACTCGGGGTCGTAGCCGATGGGCACGACGCTTTCTTCGGCTTGCAGAGGCTGCTGCAGCCTGATCTCTATGGGGTTGTCGGCCGTGACCTGCTCGCGCCCCTGCGCCCCGATGATCTCCAGCATTTCCAGCCCGTCGGTGCGGTCGAGGCCGCGGGTGAGGGGCATGACGTGGCTTTGCGGGTAGTTCCAGAAAGCTGGCGGGATGGGCGTATTGAGCGAGCGCGTAGCAGGCCCCAGGCTGGTGAGGGATACTTTCGCGGAAAAACCGGCCGGCGCCTGGATGCTGAGGCCGGGGATTTGCGCCTTTTGGCCTTCTGCGATGGGCGTTTCGTCGAGGGGACGATGGGTTTTTACGGTGATGGTTTTGGTGGTCCAGTCGTGGAGGGTAGGGGCTTCGATGGCAGCTCGGATTCCTCTTGTTGAGGAGCGCATTCCTTTCTTGATGTCGAGTTCAATGGCCTGTTGTACGAGAGGGTCGGTATTGACCTCGGCAGTACTGGCGTACACTTTTATGAAGTCGGTGATCTCGTTGACGCCCCAGCTGAGGTAGGCCTCGTCGATGAAAGACTCCAGGGTCTTTTTCATTTCGCCATTTCTCCAATAGGACAACCATACCTCTTGTCCCGGCTGCAGTTCCTGTTTGCGCAACAGTTGGTTGTCGATACCGTAGTCGCTGCTCAGAATTATGGCGCTGACCCAAAGGCTCTGCTGGGGGTTGAGGTTGGTGATGCGGACCTGGAAACCAGGCTTCTTTTCCTTCCCATTGACGTTGAAATACCGCAGCTCGACGGGTTCGGACGGATTGACCAGCACTGTTTGTTCGACGTTTTCGCTGTGGTATTCCGGACTTGAAAATACGAACACTTCCACCTTGAGGTGTTCGCTGCGGAGTTTGGTTTGGGGGTTGTGGTGCAGCAGCACGTGTTCCCAGTTGCCCACGTCTTTGACGTCTTTGAGGAATGTGTTGACGCCGAAGGCGAGATCGTCCACGGGCATTCTTTTGAAAACGGGAATTTCCTCCCCTCTTTTTGTCAAAATAAGGGCGTTTTCATAAGGCCTTATGACATACTGCGCTTGTTGTTCCTCTTCAACGATCCTGAGGGCGCGGATTTCGCCGATCTGTCTTTCCAATTCCGGTTTCCATGCCCCGGGCAGGGCGGGGTCGAAGAATACCGGCATGGCGGGCAGTGCGTTTTGCCGGAGCCAGGCGCGGTAGGTCTTGCCCTTGTCTTTCCCGTCCATTCCCGTCACCGCAGATTTGCTCATGCCCACTTCGGTTACGGCGACGGTGGCGCCGTCTTCGAGTTCGAGCAGGGTTTGCATGGAAGGGGAGGAGGGGGCGATGTTTTGCAGGCTTCCCGCTTCGAGCATCCAGGCGCCGGCTTCGTGGTCGAAGGCGATTTGGAAGGGCAGGCCTTTTTTGGGTTTTTGCCCGAGGAAGCCCATGCCGGGGTCGACAGCCACGGTTTCGAGCTGTGGGTTTTGCTGCACGGCGAGACTTTGCACTTTGAGTCCGGTGCGCTGCAGCAGCTCGGCGTAGGAAGCGAAGATGCCGCCTTGTTCGAGTTCCTGCAGCAGGGCGTGGGAGAAAACGCCCCGGTATCCGCCCAGGATGTAGTCTTCCTTGGCCGTTTCGTTGTCGCGGCTGGCAGCCAGGAGCACGTGCGGGGCGCTGGGGGGCGAGACCTGTCCGTCCTCGCGGCGCTGGTAGTGCTCGAAGCCCAGGTATTCCTCGGGGCCGGGCGGGGTATGAGCCGGCGGGGCCCAGCGTTCTTTGGCGCCTTTGAGGTTGCGGGTGGAGGAGCCCGCGTGGCAGCAGTCCATGATGGCCAGGAAGTGTATTTTTTTGCCCTGCGCCGCCTGCCAGATGAGGAAGGAGAGCTCTTTGTCCATCAGGTCGCGACCATCGGGCAGGCGGCTGTCGTAGCAGACAATGCTTTCGTTGCGGCCGGTGGGGTTGTTCCAGAAAGCTTTGGGCGCTTCTGCAAAGGAGCCGTGGCCGGAGAAGAAGAAGACGCAGATATCGCCGTCCTGGGCCTTCTCAAAGTGCGAGAAGGCGTCGATGAGTGCCTGGCGGGTAACGTCCTTGTTGCGTTTGATCTCGGGCCGGTAGGAGAGGCTCTGCGATTCAGCGTAGCGGCGGAGGAATTCGTTCATGGCGGCCACGTCGTTGAGGCAGCCGGAGAGCCGCTGGTTGTAGTCGGGATAGTCGGTGATACCGGCGAGCAGGGCGTGGATGGTGGGCATAGGTGGTTGGGTTAGAAGGGGATGATTTCGAAGAAGTCTTCCATTTCTGCGAGTGATTTGTTGCGGATGACCAGTTCGGGGTCATTCCAGAGTTTTCTCTTCAGTCCGACGACTTGGTAGAGTGGGGTGATACCGCTTTTGGCTACGATATTGACGCCGATATTTTGATCTCTCGCTGCCTCGAGGCCAAGAGAAGCGTCGGCGATATCGATATTGCCGGTTTCTATTGTGGCATCGGCTTTGAGTTCGATTTTGGCGTTGGCGCCGGCTGAGACGAGGATGGTGGCGGAAGCGGCTTCCATGACTTCGGAGAGGATGAGGTAGTGTTCTTTCCAGATACCCTTTCTCCAGAGATCGACGATTTTTCTGGTAATGGCGGCTTTATTCGCCAATTGGTGGTGGGTGATGTTTTTTGCCCTGAAAACGATGGCGTTTTCAGCGCCAAATTCAACGGCGATGCCTGCCTCCGTATCCGAAAGCGCAGCAAAGGCGCCGGAGGGTTTGCCACTGAGTTTGGTTGAGATGGTGACCCCGGTTTCGCTGGTGAGTTCGAGTACGTTCTGGCCGGGGTCGGAAGAGATTTTGATGTCCAGGTCGAAATCATCGATCAGGGAGCCTTCTTCCATCCAATTGCTGCCGGAGAAGGAGCCGAACCGCCCGACCTGCATTTTGCGGTAGGGCGACCATGTGGCGCGGTATTGGAATTTGTTGGACATCTGGCGAAGGTAGGTTTCCATTGAGAGTGACATGGTGGGTGTGGTTTTGGTGGTTATGAAAAAATTAAATCTGGAAGATTGGAAACAAGAGTAGAATCTAACGAAAAGATATTGCGAAAATTTTAATTTGGCAATGGAGCGCAAAATTATTTACCTCAAAAATCAATCCCACTGATTTAAATCATTGATTATCCAAAAAATATGATCTAATATTTTCCTTCAATGATTCCTTCACTTACCCAAAATACCGAGCCATGAGAAAACTACATTTTGCGGGAATCATAGCCGGTGTGCTGTTTTCAGCCCTGGCCTATTCCCAGATACCCAACGCTGGCTTCGAATCATGGACCTACCAGTCCCTCTTCGAACACCCCAACGGATACCTCACTACGGCTTTGCAGACCTATTTCTACGGCCTGAGCCCCAACGTGACGAAGGTGGACGGCGCCTCCGGCTACGGCGTGCGGCTGGAAACCGTTGCTGCAGAAGAGGGTACCATTTTTGGCGGCTTGTTCCTGGGGATGCCGGGATCAGGCGGACTTCAGGGCGGGGCGCCGTTCACCGGAATGCCCGATTCTTTTGCGATACGCCTCAGGTACGACATCCAGCCGGGCGATAACGCGACGATCGGGCTGTTCTTCAAAAAAGCGGGGGTTCCTATTTTCTCCCAATCCTGGCCCGTTTCCGGGAATCTGGCTGATTTCACGCGGTTCAGCTTTCCCCTGAACGCTTTTCCCTATGCACCCGATTCGGTGGCGATGGTGATCTTCTCCAGCGATCCCGGCTCGGCCCAGGAAGGTAGCTGGATCGAGATCGACGAGATGGAGCTGGTCAATTCGGCGGAACAACTGCCCAACAGCTCGTTTGAGTTTTGGACCGACGAGGGCAGCCAGGAGCCCGAAACCTGGTGGAGCACGAATGCGTTCAACCTGTTCTTCGGCGAATCGCCCAAGGTGACGCCTTCTTTCGACTGCCACAGCGGAACCTTCGCGGTGCGGATCGAGACCTTCCGGGTCGACCTCGGGGGCGGCGACAACACATACGGCTACGTGCTGCTCAACGCCCACATCGGCGATGGCGGTCCCGTCGGCGGCGTGCCCTATACGCTTTCTACCCTGAACCCGGAAATCTCCGGCTACTACAAGTACGCTCCGGTGGGCAGCGACAGCGCCCTGGTATATGCGCAGTTTTCGAAATACAACACCTCCACACAGCAAACCGACAGCGTGGGTATTTTCTTTTTCTTCCTGCCTCTGGCGCCTACCTACACGCCCTTTGCTTTTCAGCCTGCGCTGTCCATACTGCCCGACACCGTGCTGATCGGCTTCGCTGCCAGCGATGTGCGCCCGGGAGCGCCTCATGCCCAGACCGGCAGCGTGTTGTATGTCGACGATGTGAAAGTGAGTGACCCGGTGGGGGTGATCGAGATGATGCCGGAGGAAGCGTGCAGGGTATATCCCAACCCCTCTGCGGGCGAGCTGTGGCTGGATTTCGGAGACCTTGAAGTCCTTTCCGTACAGGTGTGCGACCTGAACGGACGCCTGGTGACCGGGGTACAAGCCCCTCAGTCGCCGCTGCGGCTGAATCTGCCCGCAGGCTGTTATGTGGTGCGGATGACGGGGAGTAGTGGGGTAGTGGCGAAGAGGGTGGTGGTGGGTTATTGAGCCTATTGGATCACCATCTTTACCACCGCACTACCTGCCTTTATTCTGACTTCCAATGCATACAAACCAGGATGCCACTCCTCTGCCGGGACCTCAAAGACCGGTCCCTGGCTTTCTCCCGCCGCGGCGAGTTTGCCTTGCATATCCCAGACCCGCCAGTGGACAGGGCCTTCGGGGCAGCGAACCGTGAATGCGCCGGCGGCCGGATTAGGGAAAACGAAAATATCCGAGTTTGTGGCGTTTCGGTCGGTCGTTGCAACTACTTGCTCCTCCCAGAACTCCTGCAGGGCATCCCCGGGTCCTGCTAGTTGGAGAGGCTCCTCACACAAGGTTGCAGGCTCGGGAATTTGGAAAAAGGCCAGGTCGAAGGACTTTCGCTCGCCCGGAGCAAAGTCGCCCAGGGGGATGTTCATCAGTGTATGGAGCAGATAGTCCGGCCACTCGGCAGTGCAGGCCGACCAGCCGATGGTGTCGTGCAAGGGGTCGGGAAGGGTGAATGGATAAGGATCGCCGGTCTGGTACCCATCGCCTCCGTAGGTGAACGGCGAGCCGTCGCGCCAATAGTTGGTCAGGTAGCGATAGTATTCCATATCGATATTTGGATTGCTGACTCCTGGCTGTGGATTTCCGAAGCTGGAGTGTTTGTAGTAGCTAAGCCCGCTGATCTTTGAGTGGAATACCGTGTCGGGCGGCAGGGGCGATTGCAGCAGTTTCACCCCCAGCCAGTGATTCCACTCCTGAATGAGGCCCGGTGGAATGCCGCCACAGGTGTCGCCCGGTTCGAAGAGGTTGAAAAAATAGGCCAGGTTTTTGTCCGGGAACACTGTCCAGCGTCGCCAGTAGGGACATTCCAGATCGTCGTCCATCCATATGCCGGCCCGAAGGTCATGCAGGGGCTCGGGGTTTTTGTTTTGTATGGAAATATTGTAAAAGATGGTGTTCGACAAAAGCGGGTCGGCGTTATCAAAAGTGTATGCCATGACCTTCAACTGTACCCTGAGGGGTAGGGCCTGGGTTTCGATGTGCGGCCCTGCGGCGTCATTGATCATTTTCCAAAGGGCGGCGTCCCCCTTGATGAGGGGAAAATCGCCCAGCAGGGGTTCGTAAATCTGATTGGCGTTTCTGTCAAAAAATGGCGCCAGGCTGCCCTGTGGCAACGCGATCAGATACTGTTGAAGGTAATAGGGGTTGCCGCTTCCCGGCCAGGAGAGGATGACCTCGGGCACGGGGTTGTCGAGCTGCTGGTTATCCTCCCAGTCGCTCACAAATGCATCGATTTCCTGCCTGGATATTTTCCAGATGCGGTCGAAGAGCGGGCACCAATCGAGATTGGGAAAGCCGTCGTCCATAAGCGGTCCGGGCCAGAAGTCGCCGGGCATAACGTTGCCTGCGTTGGTATGAGCGGCTACACGCAGGGTCTGATCGGGCGTTTGGGCGCTGATCCACAAGCCGCCGCTGGCGGAGTACCATTCGTAGTCTTCCTGTTCGTATAAGGCCCACAAATTGCCGTCCCGGTGCATCAGCAGCTTGAAATCGAGCAGGTCAAAACGCTGAGGCGCAGCCTGCGGCGGATCGCAACTTTGTACTTGTGAATAAAGGGGAAATGCAGCGAAGGCACACCCCAGAAGGATGGGAAAAAGTTTCGTTTTCATAGCGAGGATATTTTGCCAAAAGTTAAGCAAAATTTCCCACAAACAAAAAAGGCCCGCGCATTCCCAGCGCAAGCCTTTTTGTAGTCGGGGTGACAGGATTTGAACCTGCGACCACACGCCCCCCAGACGCGTACTCTACCGGACTGAGCTACACCCCGAAAAAGTTTGAATAGTGGGTGATAGCAGACTCGAACTGCTGACCCCTGCTCTGTCAAAGCAGTGCTCTGAACCAACTGAGCTAATCACCCTTTTCGCCCTTGCTTTCAAAGGCGGATGCAAAAGTAAGGTATTTTCATGGTTTTTTCAAGCCATGAAGGGGAAGATTTTTTTTAACACAGCCTCCTGTGTGAAAGTGGGGCGATTTGCGCTCTTCCTATCCGGGAAAACCCGAACTTTCCCCTTGATCTGGCATGATAAACCCCAGTTGATGATGAGAAAACTCGCCTCCCTGTGCATGGCCCTGCTCTGTATGGCCTCCTTGTCCTTTGCCCAGCGCACTATTACCGGAACGATCACCGACCAGAAAGGCCGGGCCCTTGCCGGCGCCAGCATCCTGGTGCAGGGCACCGAGGTCGGCGCCCTTTCGGATCGGGAGGGCGGCTATATCCTGGCCGCTCCGCAGGGCATGGGCACCCTGCTGGTGAGCCTCACTGGCTATGAGTCGCAGGTGGTGCTGCTGGGCGCTTCCGACGTCGTAGACGTCAAGCTGATCAAGGGCATAGCGCTGGAGACCGATGTGGCCACGGCCCTCGACATCCGGCGCGACGAGCGGGCGCTGGGCTACTCCGTCGGGGTGATAGACGGGAGCGACCTGAGCGGGGTGCGCGACCCCAACTTCCTCAACCTGCTGGCCGGGCGCGCCGCCGGGCTGGCAGTGGTGGGCAGCTCGGGCAACCTGGGCGGCTCCGCCCGCCTCACCCTCCGCGGCATCCGCTCGCTCAGCGGCAACAACCAGCCGCTCTTCGTGGTCGACGGCATCCCGATGGATAACGCCAATTTTACCTCTGCCGACCAGGCGCGGGGCGCAGGGGGCTACGACTACGGCAACGCCATACAAGACCTCAACCCCGACGACATCGCCTCCGTCAACGTGCTGAAAGGGCAGGCGGCGGTGGCGCTCTACGGCATGCGGGGCGCCAACGGCGCTATCGTGGTGGAAACGAAAAAAGGCGGCCGTCGCAAGGGTGTAGGACTGAGCTTCCAGACTGGTATGAGCGTTGAAACCATCGCTTTTTCACCCGCTTACCAAAACGCCTATGGAGGCGGCGCCGACCTGCGTCCCGTGGGCTTTGCCGACAGCTCGGGCTACTACCGCATTCCCTTCGTACAATTCAACTCGGCAGGCGATACCGTGGCCGTCTGGCAATCGTTCGATCTGGCGCCGTTTTACGGCCTTGACGAGAGCTTCGGCACGGCCTTCGCCACTTCTTCTCAAGAGCACTTCGACCACCTTTCGGGACTGGATTTTGGAAATGGCCAGCCCCGGTACGACTTTTTCAACGGCTTCAACATCGACGAAGACTACCTCATGTTCCGCGACTGGAACTCCTGGGACGAATGGGACGCCGCCAACTACGGCCAGGCCCGCCGCTGGGAGGGCAGTTCCGGCAACCCGCTGGATTTTTACCAGACGGGCGCCACTTACCACAACAGCCTGGCTTTCGAAGGCGGCACGGAGCGATCGGCCTTCCGCCTGTCGTTCAACCGGCTCGACCAGAAGGGCATATTGCCCAACAGCAAGCTGGCGCGCAACACCGTGTCGTTCAACGGCTCCATGGACCTGAGCCCCCGCGTGCAGGCCTTCCTGGGCGTACACTACGTAGGCAATCAGGCGCAGGGGAGGCCGGGCACCGGCTACGACCGCTCTACAGGCCGCAACGTGGCGCAGATGTTCAATCAATGGTGGCACCGCCACCTGCGGATCGCCGACCTGGCATCCTACCAAAACCCCGACGGCACGCAGCGCTCCTGGAACCGCGTCGGTCCCTTCGACCCCGCGCCCCAATACTGGGACAATCCCTACTGGACCGTCAACAACAACTACCAAAACGACGCCCGCAACCGCTTGTTCGGCAACGCCGGCTTCACCTTCAAGCCCCTTTCCTGGCTCAGCCTGACGGGCCGCCTGCTCTCCGACTCCTACACCGAACGCCGGGAGGAGCGCATCGCCGTGGGCAGCGTAAGCCAGTCGTTTTACTCGGAAGATGTCTACGGCGTGCAGGAAACCAACGCAGACCTCATTCTCCGAATTGATAAATCCTTTGGCAAACACCTGACTGTGGCGGCATTTGCCGGAGGCAACAAGCGCTGGAGCAGCGTCAATCGCACCTACGGCGCCACGCAGGGCGGCCTGGTCGTGCCCGGCCTGTACCGGCTCCAAAACTCCGCTGACCGGCCCTTCATCGCCAATTCGCTCGACCGCCAAGAGATCAACTCCCTGTTCGGGGGGCTCAACCTGGCTTTCAGGAATATCCTCTACCTCGATCTGAGCGGCCGCAACGACTGGTCGTCCGCGCTTCCCGCGGCCCAAAACGGCTATTTATATCCGGCGGCCTCACTGGGTTTCGTCTTCAGCGAATACATCGACTCCGATTTCTTTTCCTTCGGAAAAATCCGCGCAGGCTGGGCTTCGGTGGGCAACGAGGCCGATCCATACAGCCTTTCCCAATCCTATCTCCCCGGCGAAAGCTTTGGTTCGCTGACTGGGTACACCGTCTCCGACATCCTGCGCAACAGCTCCCTGATGCCGGAAACCACCACGACGATGGAAGCAGGCCTCGACCTGCACTTTTTCAAAAACCGCCTCGGCATCGACGTCACGTACTACAAAAGCTCCACCATCAACCAGCTCATACCCGTCGGGCTTTCGCCCACAACCGGCTACCTGAGCCGCTTCATCAACGCGGGCGAGGTGGCCAACGAAGGCGTGGAAGCCATCGTCGACATCGCGCTGATTCGAACTGGTTTTTTCAATTGGGATATCTCCCTCAACGGGGCCATGAACCGCAACACCGTCGTCGAGCTCAACGCCGAAGATCCCTCGCTGACGGCCCTGACCCTGGCCTCCGCGCCGTTTTCGGTGACGCTTTGCGCCTGCGAGGGGCAGCCTTACGGAACCATCATGGGCTATGACTTCCTCTACGATCCCGACGGCAACAGGTTAGTGGGACCCGACGGCTTTTACCTGCGCACGCCCGAACCCGTGCCGCTGGGCTCGATTTTGCCCAAATTCACGGGAGGCATTTCCAACACCTTCCAGTTTGGCGGCCTGACTGTTTCAGCCCTGGCCGACTTCCGCATCGGCGGCGACATTTTCTCCCTGACCAATGTGTGGGGCCGTTCCTCCGGCCTGTTGCAGGAAACGGCAGCGGATAACGTCCGCGAAACCGGCATCATCGCCCCCGGCGCCGGCAACGAGGTCGTTATCAGCGCCGAGGACCATTTCCGGCTCAACGGCGGCTACATCATCGGGGCGGCAGATGTCTACGACGGCAGCTTCGTCAAGCTGCGCGAAGCGAGGATCGGCTATACCTTCCCCCGGAAAATGACGGGCAGGCTGGGTATCCAGGAACTGAGCGTCGCCGCGGTGGGTCGCAACCTTGCAATGCTGTACAAAAACATTCCGCATATCGATCCGGACGGGGCCGTCAGCGCCGGTAACATTCAGGGGCTGGAAGGAGGGCAGGGGTTTAGTGCAAGGTCGGTTGGGGTGGTTTTGAGTTTTCAGTTTTGAATTTTCAGTTTTCAGTTTTGGTTTAATTTTTAAGTAATATGTTTAAATTAATACATACCCTGCTCGCCTTTTTGCTTTTTGCCGCTTTATCTTGCGGCGATCAATTTGGCGATATCAATGCGGATCCCGACGACCCGGCGGAGGTGCCTTTGGAGTTTTTACTGGTCAGCGCACAGAAGGCTATGGCCGACGATGTGTGGGACGAGTCGATGAACGGCCGGTTTGGGCTGTTGGCGGCGCAGTATTGGACCCAGAACAACTTCACCGAGGAGAGCCGCTATCAGTTCAGGGATGAGATGATTGACGAATATTTTTCGGCTTATTACCTGCGCAGCCTGCGCGACCTGGAGGAAGTCAGGCGGCTGGTGCTGGAAGGGGAGGAGTACGGGCTAGGTCTGGCCAGCGCTTACAACAAGCTGGCGGTGGCGGATATACTCCAGTGCTGGCTTTATCAGCACATGACCGATATCTGGGGGCCCATTCCCTACTCCCAGGCCTTGAAAGGGGCTGAATTCCCTTCGCCGGCCTACGATTCGCAGCGCAGCATATACCTTTCGCTGCTGTCGAGGCTGGAAAAGGCGAGAGCAGGCATCGAGGAAGGCGCGGCGGGTTTTGGCGCGGCCGATCTCATCTATGGCGGCGATATGAGCAAGTGGAAAAAATTCGCCTCCGCGCTGGTCCTGCGCGTGGCCATGCGCATGTCGGACGCGGAGCCGGCGCTGGCCCAGACCGCGGTGGAGACGGCATGGGAAGATGCGTTTTCGGAGAATGGCGACAACGCCTATTTCCGCTACCTGGAGACGGCGCCGGATCAGAATCCGCTCTACATCGACCGCCAGGCGCGGGGCGACGCCGATTTTTGCGCCAGCGACATTTTGGTCGATAAGACCCTGGTGGCGCTCAACGACCCGCGCACGCTGGCCTACGCAGATGCCCGTTTCAGCGGAGGAGGTTATGGTGGCCGGCCTTTCGGCCAGTCTTCAGTTACTGCGGCGGGAGAGCCGCCTGTGCTTTATTCCCAGCCCAGCGGCGCGCAGGCCGTATCTGGCGCCGCCGCCTTCAAACCCACCGACGTGCTGGCTCCGGCCGCGCGCATGACCTTCATGAACTACGCCGAGGTATGCTTCATCCTGGCCGAAGCCTTGGAGCGCGGCTGGAATGTACCGGGCACGGCCGCGGAGTGGTACGATGCCGGAGTTGCCGCCTCCATGCAGGAATGGGGCATCGCAGACGATAACCTAATTGAATTCTACCTCACCCAATCCGAAGTGAGCTACGCGACAGCGCCTGGCAACTGGAAGCAGAAGATCGGCGTACAGAAATGGCTGGCCCTCTACATGCAGGGCGTGCAAGGCTGGTCGGAGTGGCGCCGCCTCGACTTTGACAAGCTGGAAGCCCCGGTCGACGGCGCGCTTGGAGATACCGGGCCTTTTGTGGCTCCCATGCGGCTCGTCTATCCGCAAAGCGAGCAGATCCGCAATGCGGCCGGCTATTTCGAAGCGGTGGCTGATCTGCTCGGGGGGGCGGATGCGCTTTATACCAGGGTTTGGTGGGATGTGGAGTAGGGATTTTAAACTTTTTTGCCCTAATCATGTTCATCCATCGAAATCTTTTAAATCCTGTTCAAAAATGATGGTCTTTTATATGTCTGCCATGCTTTCTCTCTCATCCCTGCTGAGTTTCCTGGGCTTCGGCCCCAAAACCGTTTCCAATCCCATTGCCGAAGGCACGACCTTCTACGACCTGAGTGTCGAAGCCATCGACGGCGGCCTCATCGAAATGAGCGCCTACAAAGGCAAATACGTGCTGTGCGTCAATGTGGCCTCCAAATGCGGCTACACGCCCCAGTACAAGGACCTCCAGGCCCTGTATGAAAAATTTCAGGACAAGCTCGTCATCATCGGCTTCCCCTGCAACCAGTTCATGAACCAGGAATCGGGCACCGAAGAAGAGATCGCTGCCTTCTGCGAGCGCAACTACGGCGTCACCTTCCCGCTCTCGGCCAAGATCAACGTCAAAGGCAGCGAGCAACACCCCGTCTACCAGTGGCTCACCAGCCAGGAACTGAACGGCGAAACGAATCACGAGGTGAAGTGGAATTTCCACAAATTCCTCGTATCTCCCGAAGGTAAGCTCATCGGTAACTTCTCCTCCAAAGTCGCCCCGCTGAGCGAGGAGATTGTAGGGAAAATCCTCTAGAGAAATTCATTTAATAAAGGTGGACGAGCCATGCCCGTCCACCTTAATTAAATAATATTTGCTAAACTAACGATTGTCAACACAACGGTGTTGATATTAATCACTGCCGGGGGTGATTTCCATCATCTCAACTTGGTTTGAAAAAGCCGGATATTTCGGTTTATTTCAAGGTATTGTATAACCTACACCAAGTTGAACAATGGCAACTATTCCTGATCATCAGACAGTTCCTGCCGAGACAGTAGCCAAGCGGACGCTCATCCGCGAACACATCGTCGAGATCGTCAGCGATTCGGGGGAGGGCGCGCAGAAAGCGGGCCAGAGCTTCGGCGCGGTTTGCGCGAAAATGGGCAACGGCGTCTGGACGGTGGAGATCATCCCCGCCGATATCCAGCCCCCGCCCCGCACCAAAGAGAGCACCTCCGGCATCCGCATCCGACTCGGGGCCGACAAGATCACCAACATGGGTGACGAAGCCGACATGGTGGTGGCTTTCAATGAGGTGGCGCCTTATTCCCGCATCGAACAACACGCCTATAAAAAAGGCACCCGGATGCTCATTGAGAGCATGTGGGCCAGCCACAGCGACCCGTCCGTGCGCGAAAACTACGCCCGCGCCATCCAGGATTTCAAAGAACGCGGCTACCTCGTCTATGAGATCCCCATGGAGGAAGAATGCCTGCGCATCGTGCCCGACGCCAAGCGGGGCAAGAACATGTGGGTGCTCGGCATGCTCTGCCAGCTGTTCAACCGCAGCCTGGAGATCGCCGAAGATCAGGTGCGCCAGGCTTTCCGCAAGAAATCCCAGAGCGTGGTCGATATCAACCTCCGGCTGCTTCACGCCGGGCATGAGTGGGCTGCTACACACCTCGATTTTCTCTACGATATTCCCGCCACGCAAACAGGCAATGATCTGGTGGTCATGAACGGCAACGAGGCGCTCAGCCTCGGCGTGCTGGCCTCGGGCATCGAAGTTTGCTCGATGTATCCCATCACCCCCGCAACCTCCGCCTCCCACCACCTGGCCGAGTGCTTCGACAAGGCAGGGGGGCTGGTGCACCAGGCGGAAGATGAGATCGCGGCCATCGGCTTTGCCATCGGTTGCTCCTATGCCGGCAAACCGGCCGTCACCATCACCTCCGGCCCCGGCCTGGCGCTGAAGACCGAATTCATCGGCCTGGCGGCCATGGCGGAAGTGCCACTGGTGATCATCGACGTGCAGCGCGGCGGTCCCTCGACCGGCTTGCCCACCAAAGTGGAACAGAGCGACCTGCTCGCCGTGCTCTACGGCCAGCCGGGCGATACGCCCAAGATCGTGATAGCCCCTTCCTCCATCGAAGAGTGCTTCCATTTCGTGGTGCTGGCCCGGCAGATCGCCGAAGCCTTCCGCACCCCGGTCATCCTGCTCTCCGACGCCAACCTGGCCACCGGCGTGCAGCCCTTCCCCAGGCCCAAACCCAGGCCCGAATGGCTGGCGCCTCCGATTGACCAGGCCGCCTGGAAAAAAGACGTCAGGCCCTACGAATGGGACCCCCAGACGGGATTGAGCAAGCGGCCCGTGCCCGGTCAGGACGGCGGTATGTTTACCCTCACCGGCCTCAACCACAGCGAGGAAGGCAAGGTTTCCTACCTCCCGCCGGTCAACCAGCACGGCGCCGAGATGCGCAGCCGGAAGCTGGCTGCTTTCGGACGCACCCTCAAGCCCCCCAAAGTATACGGCGATGAATCGGGCGAACTCCTGCTGGTAGGCTGGGGCTCCACCCGCGGCGCCATCGAGGAAGCCGTCGGCCGCGCACGCGCGCAAGGCGCCTCTGTCTCTTCCCTCCACCTCCACTTCCTCAGCCCCCTCGAACCCGGCCTGAAGGAGATCTTCAGCCGCTACAAAAAGGTGAAGACCGTGGAGATCAACTACTCCGACAACTGGGGAGACCCCCTCATCACAGCGGAAAACCGCCGTTATTCCCAGCTCAGCTGGCTGCTCCGCGCCCAGACCCTGACCGACATCGACTGCTTCTCTAACGTGCTTGGGCAGCCCCTGCGGCCAAGGCAGATTTTTGAAATGATCCAGGAAGAATTAAATCTTAAAAATAACTAGCCATGTACGGACTCAAGCTCGATTATTGCGCCATCGACGTACCGGACAAATACTACACCGTCAGCGATTACGAAAAAGGTACCGCTCGCTGGTGCCCGGGCTGCGGCGACCACTCGGTGCTCTCCGCCGTGCAGAAGCTCTGCCAGGAGAAACAGCTCCCGCCCGAAAAGACGGTCTTCGTCTCCGGTATCGGCTGCTCCAGCCGCTTCCCTCACTACATGAGCACCTATGGCTTCCACGGCCTTCACGGCCGTGCGTTTCCTGTAGCTGAGGGCGTCAAGTTCCGCCGTCCCGACCTCCATGTGTTTGTGGTCACGGGTGACGGCGACTGCTGCTCCATCGGCGCGGGGCACTGGATTCATAGCATTCGCTACAATATGAACATCACGGTGCTGCTCTTCGACAACCAGATCTACGGGATGACCAAGAAGCAGACCTCGCCGACCTCTCCGATCGGTACGCTCTCCAACACCCACCCGCAGGGCTCGGTATTGCCTCCGATCAACCCCATCCAGACTACCCTCGGGGTGTCGAACGTGTCGTTCGTGGCTCAGACGGCCGACTGGATACCGGGGCACCTCTATGCCACCATCAAGGCGGCCTACGAGCACCAGGGCTTCTCTTTCGTCAAGATCATGATGCGCTGCCCCAAATTCATGCAGGAGCAGGCCAAAGCCCTCGTTGCCGACCGTGAGCACATCGCCCTGTTGAGCCACGAGAACGGCATCCACGTAGACGAAGCCACCGCAAACCTTTTTGCGAAAAAGGTAACCCACGACCCCACCGATATCAATCAGGCGCGGAATTTTGCGGAAGACTCCAGCATGTATCATTTCGGATTGTACTATCAGGATAAAGGCGCGCCCCGCTACGACCTCTACGGAGCGCACAACCTGGGCTATACGCCCGAGCAGAAAATAGAGGCGCTCAACGCAGAGCTGGATCGCTTTGCCGTATAAAACCACCTGGGTCATGAACGAAAAGAAACCGGAACCGGATTACTTCCACTCGTTTTTCCAGGAAGGAACCGCTGAAATTTTCGCCACCCCCCGGCCGGAAACGCCAGCCGTTAACGGCGAAGAACCCGGCATCCGCCTGCCGGTCCTTTCCTCCGCGCCCTCCGCTCCGGAGAAGGAGCAAAAAGCCTATTGGCGCGCCCTGCGCCTGTTTTTGCGCAGCGGAAAGGGCGGAGGCATCGCCGAAAAGGTCTTCCCGGCCGCGCTGGCGCCCTTCCGCGATCAGCCTTTCCTGGAAGGGCTTTACCCCTGTTGGGTAGGCGAGGGCCTGGAGGCCAACCTGATGCCCGTCGGCGAACTCATACGGCAGTCGCTCCTGCAGTTCGCCCCCGGCGCCGAACAGGCGCGCATCCTGCGCGACAACCTGCCGCGCCTGGAACAGATCATCCGGGATGTATGCCGCAAAGAAGCCGCCGCCATACCCTCCGGCCGCGTTTGGGAGGAAAGCATTTCCAGACTGAACGAACAATTGGATATCCAGGGAGGGGAGGGGCAAACCTTCCGGGCCGATCTGGCCAATTTGCAAAATCTCTTGCCCAAATCGGGCTGGGTCATGCCTTTTTCGGCGCAAACGCCGCTGTTCTTGTTTTCCGCCCTGGTACACGACCATACAGCGCGCTACCGCCGGCGCATTGCCGGGGAGACCGCCCTTCTGATCGCTCAACTGGAGGCCCTGCTGGCGGTAGAGCGGGAAAAGAACCCGGATGCCCACACGGCGGAGCACCTGCACGATGCCATGGACTTCGCCGGCAGTTTTCTCAATTTCGAAGAAATGTCGCACCTGCTGCCACAAAGCGGCTCTGTCAACATGCCTGCCGACCGCCTCAAACGCCTCGAAGGGGCGCTGGCTACCCTGCGCCGGGCAGATGACTTATTGTTTGCGCATTCTTCGGTTTTTATCGTGGAAAAAGGCCTGGAAACAGCCGAGCGCTTCGCCTGGAAAGACTACCTGCCGCTGGCTTCTGTAACCACGACGCCAGGCGGGCAGGTTATCCATACGGCCATCGAGCTCTTTGACAGGCATGCAGCAAATGCGGCAACCTTTTTTGGCGCCGTGCGCCTGGCCCAGTTGGAGATAGCAGATCAGTACAAACCCGAATTACACGACGACTTTTTCGCCCACTTTAACTGGAGGCAGTTTTCGGATGCCGAAATGGAGGCCTGCATGCCCGTGGTGGCCTGCACCCGCGCCGCCTCCCTGCTGGATAGCGAGTGGAAGGCTTTCGCAGAGGTGCTGACCACCGGACGTCCCATCAAAACCATGGCTTTCCGCCTGAGCGGGGAGAAGGAATACCGGCAGGAGCCCGGCGCGCTGGCCATCGCACACCGCGACGCCTACGTCATGCAATCGGCCGCTATCCAGCCCGATGTGCTGTATAAAGGGCTGAAGGAAGGCCTGAGCGGCAATTTCCCCGCCCTGTTCCACCTGCTTGTTCCCGATACCGGTCTTCTCACGCTCGGCGCCAGCGCGGCGGTGGAGGGGCGCGAATTCCCGGGTTTCACTTTCGACTGCCGGAAAGGCCCCCGCTGGGGCAGCCGCTTCGACATACACGACAACCCCGAACCGGAGGCCGACTGGCCCATGGTCAGCCTGGATTACCGGACGGCTGATGGTGGGGAGGGAAATATGGAGATGCCCTTTACTTTTGCTGATTATGCGGCCTTGCATCCCGGTTTTTCCCCATATTTCCACCTCGTACCCGCAGCACAGTGGACCGATGACCTGGTGCCCGTTGCAAGTTACCTCAATCTTCCCGAATCTGACCGTTATGCCAGGGTTCCCTTTATCTGGGTCATCAACACCGCCAACGAGCTGGTGAAGGCGGCGATAGCCTGGCCCCTGGTACAGCAATGCCGTGAGCGCCTCGATTTCTGGCATTTCCTCCAGGAAAACGCCGGCGTACACAGCTTCCACGTCGAGCAGGCCACCGAACGCCTCCGCGCCGAAATGCTGGCCGAGCAGGAAAAGGCCATCGAAGCGCTGAAAACCGGGCACGAGTCGCAAATCGCCGCTGCCCGCGAAACCGCCGCCCGCGAAGCCATGGAACGCCTGGCCGCCGTCTTGCTGGATATGGATTTCAGCGAGATGGCGCCCGCGCCAAAAAAGACCGCTGCGCCGGCAAGCGCTCCTGCCGCCGGGCCTGTGCCGGTCGCTGAGCCCGCAGCCCCTCCGCCTCCGGTTGAAAAGGCAGAGGAAATCCTCAGCCTGGGAGAGGCCTGGGTCGAAACGGCGCTCTGCACCGCGTGCAACGAATGCATCAATATCAACAAGCAAATATTCCAGTACAATGCCAATAAACAGGCCTTCATAGCCAACCCAACCGGCGGCCCCTTCTCCGATATCGTGAAAGCGGCCGAGGGCTGCCCGGTGAGCATCATCCACCCTGGCGCCCCGCAAAATCCGGACGAACCGGGGGTGGAAACGTGGGTGAAAAGGGCGGAGAAGTTTAATTAGAGTTTTTAGTTTTCAATTTTCAGTTTTCAGTTAAGTCGCTGAAAACTGAAAACTGAAAACTGAAAACTGAAAACTAAATAAGGTGTGCTAAGCGAATTCGTAATCGGTGTCGGTATCCTTGTCCTGCTGGGCTTGTTCTTTGCGGTGGTCATAGCCGTGGCTTACAAGAAGCTGCGGGTGTATGAGGACCCCCGTATCGACGAGGTAGAGGAGATGCTGCCCCATGCCAACTGCGGCGCCTGCGGGCAACCCGGCTGCAGGGCATTTGCCGAGAAGGTGGTGGGAGGGGAACTGATTCCCTCCAAATGCACCGTTTCTTCGGCTGAAGGCATACAGCGCATCGCCGCATACCTGGGCGTTGACGCCGGGGCGGAGGAGAAGCGCGTGGCGCGCCTGCTCTGCGCGGGCGGGAAACGCGAGGCCCATAACCTGGCCGACTACAAAGGCAGCCTGCGCACCTGCCGCGGCGAATCGGTGGTCAACGGCGGACCAAAAGCCTGCACCTGGGGCTGTCTGGGCCTGGGCGACTGCGCCGTTTCCTGCGATTTCGACGCCATCTACATGAACGACGACGGGCTGCCGGTGGTCATACCCGGCCTCTGCGTGGCCTGCGGCGACTGTGTGGAGGCCTGCCCCAAAGGCTTGTTCGAACTCATGCCGGTGAGCCAAAAGCTCATCGTGCAGTGCAAATCGCTGCTGGAAGGCGACCTGGCCCTGTCGAAGTGCTCGGTAGCCTGCACCGCCTGCGGCCGCTGCGTGGCAGACGCCGCGCCCGGCCTGATAGAAATACGCAACAACCTGGCCGTGGTCAATTACGAACTGAACCACCTGGCTGCACCCGAGGCGACCAAACGATGCCCAACCGACGCCATCATCTGGCTGGAAGGGCAGCAATTCAAAGAAGAAAAAACCAGTGCGCTTCCCCTGGGAAAGGGGGAGCGTTTCACCATTGAAGATGACCTGGAAAACCGGTATTGGCAATGAGGAAGGATGTAAGGCATTATTTCGAACACGCGGCCGACTGGCCGGATGAAGCGCTGGCAGCTCTGCTGGAGCAGGCCATTTGCGAAGGCGTGTACTGCGCGAAGCCCCAAACTTCGGAGCGCCCCGCCCATCTCTTCGGCCGCCAGTGCGAGCGTTTTCACACCGGCCAACTGCCTGCCCTGACCGCGCTGGCTGGCTCCGGCCTGCGCGCCGCCGCTTTTCTCGACGGCCCCTCCATGACCGCCAACCTCGCCCTGCTGCAGGAAGTGGCGCGCAAGCACATTCCCATGGTTGTGCACGTGCCCGTTATGCCCGACCCGGCGCCGGCAGGCTGGTTTCAGGTGGTGGTCACCACCGCGCAGGAAGCCATTGACTGGACGATCATGGCGCACAAGATCGCAGAGTCGGCGCTGGTTCCCGTAGTAGTGGCCTTCCAGCCCGATGGCAACGGATTGCCGGGCTTGCTTCACAATACCGACATCCGCCAGTTCCTGGGTAACTCCGACGACTGGGTCCCTTCTCCGACGCCCGCGCAACGGCTGCTATTCGGAAAAAACCGCCGCCGCATCCCCAACTGGTACCATTTTGACTTTCCGGCCCTCACCGGCGCCGCAAAAGACGTAGAAGCGGCCGCGCTGGAAGATGCGGCCCGCATCCGGTTTTTCAGCCGCCACCTGCCGGAAATCGCGGCGGAAGTCGCCGCGGAATACGCCTCTTTCTCCCAAAGAACATACAACCCGGTGCATGCCCACCACATGAATGACGCAGAATACGTGGTGCTGGTACAAGGGCCTGGCTTCCAAAAGGCCGTAGCTGCCACCGATCGCCTGCGCAAGGAGAAAGTGCGCGCAGGCTGCCTCCATCTCAATATCCTGAATCCATTTCCCGAAAAAGCCCTGACCGAGCTGCTCTCCGGCGTCAAGGCATTCACCGTACTGGAGCCGGTCGGCGGCGAAAACAAGCTGGTGGCGCGCATCGAATCCCTGGTCGAACGGGTGGGCAAACGGACGCCCTATGTCTATTCGGGTCTGGGAAAAGGGCAGTGGACGGAAGAGGGCATCTACGCCGCATTCCGCAACATGCTGCCCGACGGCCGGCGCAACCAGTCTTTTTTCCTCGATATTCCCTTTACGAAACATTCCTCCCCCATAGCCTCCCACGAAGTGCTGCTGCATGCCATCAGCCGCGAGTATCCGGGCATTGAGGGAGAGACGCTGATACAGGCGCCCGCCGGCAAGGAAAAACCGGCTGCTGCGGGCCAGTCGCTGGGACTGCCCGAGGCCATTATGCGCCACAAAGACCAGGGGCCGCCCTATTCCAGGCTGTCGCGTTTTTACCACGACACGGCGGCGTTTTACAGCCAAAGCGGCCGCGGTTCCGGCACGGCGGATCCCTTCCAGGCCCTGCCGGTCGTGCCCGCTGAAACCGGCTTGTTCGCCGATTTTTCCGCGAAGCGGACCCAGTTGCCCGTACTGGATACTGAAAAATGCACGGGCTGCGGCTTGTGCATGGTGCATTGCCCGCATTCGGCGCTGCCCGCCCTGGCCATCCGCATGGAAAACCTGCTGAAGGCAGGGATGGACATGGCCTCCGCCGCTTCGCTCACGCCCATGATCAAAAACCTGGCGAAACTGGCAGGCCAGGAGGGCGACCTGCGCAAAGCGCTGCCCGAAGCCCTCGATAAGCTGGCCCCGCAGATGAAACTGGAAGGGGAAAAGCTCCAGACCGCAAAAGCCGACCTGGAGCGACTGATGACGGCCCTGGGCGATTACCAGGGCTTTCCGGCCGCGGCATTCAGCGAAGGCGGAGAGCTGTTCTCCCTGCTGGTCAACCCCCACAGTTGCACCGCTTGCGGCGTATGCGTGGAGGTTTGTCCGGAAGACGCCCTCGCCATGGCCGCTCAGACGCCCGATCTGCTGGAAACATACGCACGGCGGTTCCGCCTCTGGGAGCAACTGCCCGATACTTCCTCAGAAACGATCGAAAGGCTGAACCGCGACCACGATTACCATCCTTTCGGCGCCCTGCTGCTGAGCCGGCATTTCTCCCAGTCGATGTCGGGAGGAAGCACGACCGAGGAAGGCGCCCCGGCCAAAGCGATCATGCGGCTGGTGACGGCCACGGCGGAGGCGGCAGTACAACCCCACTATCTGGGCTGGATAGCCGAACTGGAGCAGCTGGCCGATGAGTTAGGGAAAAACATCCACGCCAAGCTCAGCAGCGCCCTGCCGTCTGGCGACTCGGCTGCGCTGCGCAAAGCGCTGCTGGAGGCCAAGGGCAAAAAAGTGTACCTCGACGAGCTGGTCGGCCAGATCGGTTCGGACCACCGCCTTCAGATCGTCGACACAGCCCTGCTGCAGCGGAAAATACAACTCGAAAGCAACCTCAAGGACCTGCGCTGGGCCCTGGCCGACGGACCTGCGGGTACGGGCCGTGCGCGCTATGGCGTGGTCAGCTGTGCGCCAAATTTGCCCTGGCTGAACGAATATCCCTATCAGCCTTTCACCGCGCCGGTTTGGGTCTGCGACCCGCAAAACGGCCTGTCGGAAGTGCAGGGTTTGATGCTGGGACAAATCCGCAACCTGCTCGACGAGGTGCGGCTGGTGCGCAGGGCGAGGCTGGAAGTACGCGATGGCTATCGCCCGGATATTCACGACGCACAGATTGCCGGGCTGAGCTGGGATGATCTCGACGAAAAAGAAAAGCGCCTGCTGCCTCCAGTGTTGGTGATAGCCGACGCTCAGCAACTTTCCGGTACGGGCATGCAGCAGATCATCGAACTGCTGTCCACCGGCTGGCCGGTGAAGATCGCCCTGCTCAGCGACGGGCTGACCCTGCCCGGCGGACGCACTTCGGGCGTGGAAGGTCTGCTTTTTGCGGCGATGAACCTGCGAAAACCACTGGTATTCCAGGGCAACCTCAAGGCCCGCGGCCGCTTTTTCAAAGGCCTGATGGCCGGTATGCAATCGGCTGGTCCGGCGCTCTTCCATTTGCTGGCGCCGAAGCCGGAGCACCACAACATCCCCGCTTCGCGTTGGCCGGAGTTGTATCACATAGCCCTGAAATCCAGGGCATTCCCAACGGTGCTGTTCGAGCCCCGGCCCGATATGGCCTTTTTTTCCGAAGGATTTTCCCTGAAAGGGAATCCGCCCGAAGAGCTGCCGTTCAGCGCCTGGCTGCAAACCCAGCGCGCCTGGAACGATCAGCCCGCAGGACCGGAGGTGGCCGAAGCCGCCCTGCGTCCCTGGAAAACCTGGCAGGAACTGGCAGGCATCATCAGCGCCGCCCCCGCCAACCTCAGGGCACAAACTGAAACGGAACTCAAACAGCAATACGAAAAAGAAATGGAAGCCCTGAGGCAGCAGTATGAGGAGAAGCTTCGCGAGCAGGATGCTACTGCTATGGAGCGGGTGAAGGTGCAGGTGAGGGAGAAGTTGTTGAAGTTGTCGGGGGGTTAGTTTTAAATTTTAAATTTTAAATTTTGAATTATGTTTTAATTTAAAATTTAAAATTCATAATTCAACATTCAAATGGCATTCACCGGTTCACTACAAACCTTCCGCCACGGGGTACACCCGGAAGAATTCAAGGAACTCTCCTGCCACCGGCGGATAGAGCGGATGCCGTTTGTGGAGACCTATACTTTGCCCTTGTCGCAGCACATCGGGGCGCCGTCGAAAGCGGTGGTGAAGGAAGGGCAGCGGGTCAGGCGCGGCGAGTTGATCGCCGAGGCGGGCGGCTTCGTGTCCGTGGCGCTGCATTCGCCGGTCGACGGCGTGGTGCGGGCCATCGGCCTGTTCGACCATCCCAACGGGCAGGTGTTGCCTGCCATACAGATCAAAACAGATCGTTTTTCCACCCAGCAACTGGCCGTTTCCGTGCCGGTGCAGCCCGAACAAATAAATACAAAAGACTTCATCGCCGCGGTGCAGCGCGCAGGCATCGTGGGTATGGGCGGTGCGGCCTTTCCGGCCCACGTCAAATTCTCTATTCCCGAAGGGAAAACCTGTAAACACCTCATGCTCAACGGCTGCGAGTGCGAGCCATTCCTGACCTGCGACCACCGCGTCATGCTCGAATACGCCGAGGAGCTGATCGACGGCACGCGTATCCTGGCACAGTTTACCAAGCCGGAAAAGGTCTGGATCGGCATCGAGGCCAACAAACCCGACGCGATACAGATCGTGGAGGAGACCCTGGCCCGGATGGAATTCCAGGCAGAGGTCGTGCCCTTGCAGGTGAAATACCCCCAGGGCGCGGAAAAAATGATGATCTCCGCCATCCTGGGCGAAGAGGTACCCGGCGGCAAGCTGCCCCTCGACGTTGGCGCCCTGGTGGCCAATGTGGGCACGGTAGTGACGCTTTCGCAGTACTTCCGCAGCGGCATGCCCCTCATCGAGCGGGTGATTACCGTGAGCGGCACGGCCGTAAAACAGCCTTCCAACATGCTCGTACCCATCGGCACCCCGATGCGGGAGGTGGTGGACTACTGCGGCGGCATTTCCCATCCCTCGCCCCGCATATTGCTCGGCGGACCCATGATGGGCATGGTGCAGAAAAACCTCGACGTGCCGGTGGTGAAAGGCACCTCAGGCATTCTGGTATTGACCGAAAATGAAATACAGGACATCGACACCCTGAGCTGCATCCGCTGCGGCAGGTGCCTGGATGCGTGCCCGATCTTCCTCAACCCCGCGCGTCTGGGCCTGCTGGCCCGCAAGGGTTTGTGGGAGGAAATGGAAGAAAACAACGTCATGGACTGCTTCGAATGCGGTTCCTGCTCTTTCGTCTGCCCCTCCGGCATCCCGCTCGTGCAGAGCTTCCGGGTGGGCAAGGCGATGATCAGGGAGCGGAAGAGGTAATTTTAAATTGTAAATTTTGAATTTTAAATTAATTCAAAATTCAAAATTCAAAATTCAAAATTCAAAATTCAAAATTCAAAATTCAAAATTCAAAATTCAAAATTCAAAATTCAAAATTGAAAACCATCATCTCCACATCCCCCTTTCTCCACTCGCCCGCGACCACGCCGAAGATCATGTGGGAGGTGGTATATACCCTGCTGCCGGTACTGGGGGTGGCCTTTTATTACTTCGGGCTGAGCGCCCTGCTGGTGAGCGCGGCGGCGGTAGCCGGCTGCATGCTGGCCGAGCGGTTATTGGACAAAAACAAAAAATCGGTCGGGGATGGTAGTGCGATACTGACCGGCTTGCTGCTGGCATTTTGCCTGCCGCCGGGTTTCCCGTTGTGGATGGCATTCCTGGGCGGCTTTGTGTCGATATCCGTAGGTAAGACTTTGTGGGGTGGGCTGGGGCAGAACATATTCAACCCCGCTTTGCTGGGGCGTGCGTTTTTGCAGGCGGCTTTCCCGGAAGCCATCACGACCTGGGATGTGCCCGACGGGCGCTACCTGGGACTGAGGGGCACCAACTTGGCCATGCCGTTTTTCAAAGGCGAGCCCATCGATGCGGTGAGCGCGGCGACGCCCCTTTCGCAGTTGAAATTCAGCCAGGTAGTCACGCCCACCGGCGATCTGTTGTTCGGCAACGTCAGCGGCTCGCTGGGGGAGACCAGCGGCTTGTTGCTGATACTGTTGGGCATATACCTGGTGGTGCGCAAAATCATCAACTGGCGCATACCCGTTTCCATCCTGCTGACGGCGGCGGCCTTTTCGGCCCTGCTGTATTTCATCAATCCGGCGAAATTCCCCTCTCCGCAGTTTACGGTGCTGGCGGGCGGCATGCTGCTGGGCGCCGTCTACATGGCCACCGACTACGTAACCTCTCCGCTGACCAGCAAAGGCCTCTGGGTCTACGGTTTCGGCATCGGTTTTCTGGTGGTGATGATCCGCGTATGGGGCGGCCTGCCCGAAGGGGTGATGTACGCCATCCTGCTGATGAACGCCGCGACGCCCTTGATTAACAGGTTTATGAGAACGAGAGTGTATGGGTATTAGTGTTCAGTTTTCAATTTTCAGTTTTCAGTTGCTTAAACTGAAAACTGAAAATTAAAAACTAAAAACTGACAATTATGTCAAACCAATCCGAACCCACTTCCTTCCGCCTCATCGCTACGCTGGGGTTGGCGGGGTTTTTCTCCGGCGTGTTGCTGGTGGGCGGGTTTTTGTATACCCAGCCCATCATCCTGTCCAACAAGGCGGCGGCGCTGAGCGAGGCGGTGTACAAGGTGCTGCCCGGTTGCGTGCGGTTTGAGCCGCTGGTGCTCAAAAACGGCGCGCTGGAACCTCTGCCCGAAGGTGTGGAGCTGGGGCAGGAAGGCGTCAACCCTAAAGTATTTGCCGGATACGACGATGAGGATCAGTTTATTGGCTTTGCCGTAACGAGCGAAGAGCCTGGTTTTCAGGACATCATTGGCGGCATTTTCGGGTACGACCCCGAAAAGGGCATGATCATCGGCATGGAGATACTGGAGAGCAAGGAGACGCCGGGGTTGGGCGACAAGATATTCAAAGACGCCGATTTTACCGCCTTTTTCCAATCGCTGGTCACTGCCCCCGAGATCGTGGCGGTGAAGAAAGGCGAGCGGGAAAACCCTAACGAAGTGGAAGCGATCACCGGCGCCACCATCTCCTCCAAAGCCGTGGTCAGGATGCTGAACAAGGGCGTGAAGGAGTGGGAGGAAGCGATGAAGGAATATGCTGGGAAAAATAACTAGTTTAGAAGTTTATAGGGTTAGAAGTTTATTTAAACTTTTACCCCTATAAACTTCTAAACTCATATTTTCAAATATGGATATTGAAAAAAGCCAAAGCCGCACTGCCGAAGAATTCCTCAAAGGCCTCTGGAAGGAGAACCCGGTCTTCGTAGCCGTGCTGGGCATGTGCCCCACGCTGGCGGTGACGAACACCGCGATCAACAGCCTGGCGATGGGGGTGGCGACCCTCTTCGTGCTGGTATTTTCGAGCCTGTTCGTCAGCCTGCTGCGCAACGCGATACCCAAACAAGTGCGCATCACGACCTACATCGTCATCATCGCCACTTTCGTGACCCTGGTCGATATGCTGCTGGCGGCAATGGTACCCGACATTCACAAGGAACTGGGCGCTTTCATCGCCCTGATCGTGGTCAATTGCGTGATCCTGGGGCGGCAGGAGGCTTTTTCCTCCAAGAACAAACCCGGTTTGGCTGTCGTAGACGCACTGGGCATGGGCCTGGGTTTCTCCATGGCCCTCCTCATGATCGGCGTGATCCGGGAGATACTGGGCAGCGGCTCGCTGTTCAACATCCCCCTATTCGGTCCCGGCTTCGAACCCTGGATCATTATGATTCTGCCCCCCGGAGGCTTTTTTACTTTGGGATTCCTGCTGCTCTTCTTCAATTGGTACGCACAAAGAAACAAAACCACCAACAACCCAACCACCTAAGCTCCCAACCACCCAATCATGGAATTATTCTGGATCTTCATCTCCGCCTTGCTCATTAACAACTTCACCCTGGCTTACTTCCTGGGCATCTGCCCGTTTCTGGGGGTGTCGAATAAGCTGGAAACGGCTTTCAGGCTGGGCATGGCCAATATATTCGTGATGGTGATCACGGCCCTGTGCGCCTGGGCGCTCAACACCTACGTCTTGCCCTACGCTCCCTACCTGCGGCTGATCAGTTTCATCATCGTCATTGCCAGCACGGTGCAGTTTGTGGAGATGGCGGTAAAAAAACTCAGCCCCGAGCTTTTTCGCGCCCTGGGCATTTTCCTGCCGCTGATCACGACCAACTGCGCGATCCTGGGCCTTGCCCTTTTCGCCACCAACAAAGGCTACGGCTTGGTGGAAGGCCTGGTCTACGCCCTGGGCGCGGGCGGCGGCGTGACCCTGGCCCTGGTGCTTATGGCCGGTATCCGGGAAGAGACCCGGGTGCTGGATGTTCCGAAAGTCATACAGGGTACAGCCCTGAGCCTGATCATCGCCGGCATCCTCTCCATGGCGTTTATGGGGTTTGCCGGGATGTTTGCTGCCAGCTAACAACCCAACAACCCAATAACCTATGTCTTACCTCCTCCCCATCCTTGCACTCACCTTCCTCTGCGCCATCTGGATGGCCGTTCAGCTGCTCGCGCGCCGCGTTGGCACGAAGAACCATATTGACGAGTTCAAGAACGGGTGTGGAGGCTGCACTTGTGGAGGGGGGCATTGTGAAAGGGAGTAGGCCTGATGTAGTGTCGAAGTCCTCTTCGACACATGCCAGGGGTGAAGAGCACATTGTTATGCTTAGCTCGAAATGTACTTTTTCCTTGTTGAAAAAGTACCAAAAAAACAAGGCTGTCGCCGCTTTGCCTAAAACCGGCCT
>JBAQQB010000005.1:0-8865 GCA_049306275.1 Saprospiraceae bacterium
CGCTACTTTCTGCTGTGGTAGCCGATGGTATGATCGGCGGACGGCACCGCTCGAACACCGAGCTCATCGGGCAGGGTATCGCCAACATCGGCTCGGCATTGTTCGGAGGCATCCCGGCGACGGGGGCCATCGCGCGCACGGCCACCAACGTCAAGAACGGAGGCCGCACGCCTGTGGCCGGTATCATACACGCCCTGACCCTGCTGCTCATCATGCTCTTCCTGGCGCCCCTGGCCAAGCACATTCCCCTGGCTACCCTGGCGGGTATTCTGGTGGTGGTGGCCTACAACATGAGCGAATGGCGGGCCTTCCTGAGCATCTCCCGCGGGCCGCGCAGCGACGTGGCGGTGTTGCTCGTCACCTTCTTCCTCACCGTGCTCATCGACCTGACCATCGCCATACAGGTCGGCATGGTACTGGCCGCCTTCCTGTTCATGCGCCGCATGGCCAAGATCAGCAAGGTGGAGGCGCTCAGCGAGGTCATCTATCCACGCGACGCTTCCGGCAGGACCATCGAAGAAGCCCCGCTCCAGGTGCCTGCCGGCGTGGAAGTCTACGAGATCAACGGTCCGCTGTTCTTTGGCGCCGCACAGAACTTCAAACAGGCCATCCAGGATATCCACAAAAAATCTCCCATACTCATTATCCGGATGCGCTTCGTGCCCATCATCGACGCCACGGGGCTGCACAACCTCAAGGAACTCATCAAGGACTTCCGGCACAACAAGGTACAGGTCGTGTTGTCGGGCGTACAACCCGAGGTTTACGACGTGCTGAAAGAAGGATCGGTCTTCTCCCTGATCGGGGAGGAAAACGTGTGCAAAGACATCAAGCAAGCCCTGAAACGGGTGGAGGAAATCCGGAGTGCGTAGCGGATACAAATTTTCCCTATCTTAGGACCCTGTTTTTCAACTCAAACTACGCTGCCCATGGTCTTCCGCTACACTTTTGTTCTGCTGGCCTGCCTGCTGCTCCAGCCCTTTTCGTCCAACTCACAAGACACCATCGTGGTGCAAACCTTCACCTGGGACATGAACCAGCGCGTGGGGGTCTTCTCCTTTCCCGACAATCCCGATCAGACCTACCGCAAGATCCTGATGCGCTACAACATGCGCTGCCACGATGCGGCCGTGGGCAACGGCAACGTGGGTTGCTACGAATGGGATTACAGCTGCAACACCTTCATCACCGACTCCTCGCGGGTTGACTCCGTGCGGGCCACCCACCCGAACTATGTCATTTCCAACTTCTCGGGCACGAGTTTCGGCTATACCACCCAGCCCACCTACACCTATTTGCAATTCGGGCAATACCAGGTGGATTACCTGAACGTGCTTTCCGAGACCACAGCCACCATTGGCGACAACTCGGCCTCACTTTCACTGGAAAACGGCAAGTCCGCCGGCAAATACCAGTTCCTCTTCACCGCGGCGGAGCTGCAGGCGGCAGGACTGAGCGCGGGACCCCTCACCGGCCTGAAATGGCATGTGACAACGCCCGGCCAGCCCGTGCAATACCTGCGCCTCGGCATGAAGCATTCGCCGAAGGCGGCCCTCGACCCCAACGATCCCGACCTGAGCGGCTTCACCGGGGTATATTTTCTCAATACCAGCTTTAGCGCCGGAGAGAATCACCTGAAGTTTTACCAGCCCTTCATCTGGGACGGCGTTTCCAATATCCTGGTAGAATACAATTTTACCAACCCTGAAGATCCGGCTTTTTCCACACAACTGGAGGGCTCAGATGCAGGTTTCGATGCGGCGCTGGTCAATAGCACCCCTGACAACGCCATCCGCTTCGCTGGAGCGGGGTATGTGGACGTGCCGCCCGCGGCTTTCGACGAAGTATCAGGCGAAGTGACGATCTCGCTGTGGAGCTTTGGAACGGCCTCCTCCCTGCCCGCCAACACCAGCGTATTCGAAGGCTGGGACGCGGCCAACCGCCGGCAGCTCAACGTGCACCTGCCCTGGAGCAACGGAAGTATCTACTGGGATTGCGGCAACGACGGCAGCGGGTACGACCGCATCGAAAAAGCCGCGGCAGCGGCCGATTACGAAGGGAAGTGGAACCACTGGGCCTTCACGAAGAACACAGCTACCGGGCAGATGAAGATCTACCTCAACGGGCAGCTCTGGCACTCGGGCACGGGCAAGACCAAACTGATCGGCGACCTCAAGCACTTCTACATCGGCCTGTCGGGCGCTCTGACCAACCCCTACTTCGGCGCGGTGCACGACGTGCAGATCTGGAACAAGGAGCTCGACCAGGCCACCATCCAGGCCTGGATGCAGCAGCCCATCACCCCCGATCATCCCCATTACGCCAACCTGATGGCGAACTATCCTTTCGACGAAGGAGCCGGAACAACCGCATCCGACTCGGGTTCCAATGGTATAGACGCTGAAATCAAGGGCTTCCCCGCCTGGCAGCTGTTGCGCGGCGACAAGCTGTACAAGAACTTTGAAAGCTCCTCCCTTCGCCCCAAAACCACCTTCGTACAAGGCGAATACGAGGAGCAAATCACAGATATTACGGTATTCGACTCGGTAGTCAACAGCCTGCACTCCCTGACGGAGTACACGGTCGACGGAACCGACCTGGTCAACCTCGGCACGCAATACGTCTACCCCGCCGGCGACATGCCCATGCTGGATGAAACCGGCACGCAGGTAAGTACAGTTTACGTAGCGCCGGAAAACACCGTCAGCATCAGCACCCTGAACTACTACGCCAAATCGCCTGCCAAATACGAGTTGCTCTCGCTGGTCACGCCTTACGGCAACGGGCTGGATTTGGGGCAGGCGGGAAAGACCTTCTTTTTCGACGTATCCGATTACGCGCCCATTTTGCGCGGCAACAAGCGCCTTTCGATTGAAATGGGGGGAGAGAACCAGGAAGAGCTCGACATCCAGTTCTGGTACATCACCGGCACGCCGGAGCGGGAGGTGAAGGACATCCAGCACATCTGGCCCTTCCGCCGCGGCTGGTATGCCGATATCCAGAACAACAATGTTTTCGAGCCCCTTTCGCTGACCTTCCGCCCCGACGCCGCGGCTTACAAGCTGCGCTGCGCCATCACGGGCCACGGGCAGAACGGCGAGTTCGTGCCCCGCTTTCACTACATCGACCTCGATGGCGGATTCCCTGAGTTTTATTTCGAGGTTTGGAAAAAATGCGGGGAAATCCCCATCTACCCCCAGGGCGGCACCTGGCTCTTCGACCGCGCGGGATGGTGCCCGGGCGACCCCACGCTCGTCCACGAGCTTGAGATCACTGATATCGTCAGCCCGGGCAGTACGGCGACGATCGACTACGGGGTGGATGGCGCTTTTCTGTCTGAGGCCAATTACCTCGTATCCAATCAATTGGTGAGTTATGGGCCTCACGCCCACGGACTCGACGCCTCCCTGGAGGCCATTGCCCGCCCCAGCAAGCGTGTGGAGTTTGAGCGGGTCAACCCTGCCTGCAACGAACCCATCATCCATGTTAAGAATGCCGGCTCGCAGTTCATCAATTCGGTGGAGGTCGACTATTGGGTGAAAGGCAACGGCACGACCCTGACGCATACCATTCAAGCATTCCTCGCTCCGGGCGAGACCAAGGCCATCGAGCTGCCCGTGCCGTTTGCCGGATTCTGGAAAACGGAAGAAGAGCAGATCTTCTACGCCCGGATCACCGCCGTCAACGGCCAGGCGGATGAGTACCAGGACAACGACCTTATGGAGTCGGCCTTCGACCTGCCTCTGATCCTGGATGATCAGATGGATCTCATCCTCAAGATACGCACCAACAACAGGGCCAGCGAGAACTGGTACACTATCAAGGACCATAGCGGCGCCATCGTGGCCTCACGCTACAACATGCTCAACAACACCACTTACGAAGACGACATCAACTTCCCGCCGGGCTGTTATTCGCTCCATCTGGAAGACCTCGGCGACGACGGCCTCTCTTATTGGTTCGACCCCGCGGCGGGCAGCGGCTATGCCAAGATCAGCCAGGTGATCAATGGCTTCGACCTGGGCATCCACAACTTCGAGTCGGAGTTTGGCGGAAGCATCAAATTCGACTTCGTGGTCGGAGAGATCACCTCCACCGGAGAGGTGACCGAGACCCAGGTATTCTCCATCTTCCCCAACCCCGCCCACCAATCGACTACCATCGAACTTTCCGGCATACCAGGCGGTTCTGTTGACATCGAACTGACCGACCTCCTTGGCCGCAGCTTGCAGCACATGACGGCAGAAGCCCAGTCCGGTTATTTCCGGCAGGAAATCGGCCTGCAGCAGCTACCCGCAGGGATTTACTTTGTAAAAGTAAGACTAGGGAAAAAGGTATGGGTGAAGGAGGTGGTGATTGGTGATTGGTGATTATAAATTTAAAATTCAAAATTTATAATTTAAAATTAAAAACATATGAGAAACGCACTAACTGCAACAATTCTGGCTGTGTTTGCCACGATGAGCTTTGCACAGGTAGACCTGATCAAATCGCTGGAGGGGAACAAGAGCGAGCATGCGGTGGAGGGATTCCAGTTTCAACCCATTGTCGATCTTGAGGTATTGCCGGTGGAAAACCAGGGCGCATCGGGCACCTGCTGGAGTTACTGCTCAAGCTCTTTTCTGGAATCGGAGATGATCAGGATGGGGAAAGAGCCTGTGGATTTGTCGGAGATGTTCACGGTGCGCAAGGTGTATGAGGAGAAGGCGGTGAACTACGTGCGCATGCACGGAGCCTACAATTTTGGACAGGGCGGCGCCTTACCCGACGTGATCCAGATGTACGGCAAATACGGCGCCGTGCCGGAGGAGGCCTATACCGGCCTGAACTACGGCACAGACATCAACAAGCACAGCGAGATGGAGACCATGCTGAAGGCCATGCTCGACGCCGTGGTGTCGAACCCCAACAAGCAGCTGAGCCCGGTGTGGAAAGAAGCGGTAGCGGGCGTACTCGACGCCTACCTCGGCGACTACCCTGCCGAGTTTGAATACAAGGGCAAAAAATATACCCCCAAGACCTTCGCAGAGGAGGTGATCGGAGTCAAAGCCGATGATTACGTGCAGATCTCTTCTTTTATGGAGCACCCCGTTTACAGGCCCTTTATCATGCTGGTGCCCGACAACTGGACCTTTGGCCCAACCTACAATGTCCAGCTCACGGAGATGACAGATATCATCGATCATGCCCTGCGGGAGGGTTATTCCATTTCCTGGGCTGCCGATGTCAGCGAGAAGTATTTTTCCTGGAAAAACGGCATAGCCTATGTACCCGCGAAGGAATTCACGGAGATGAGCGACGAGGAGCGGATGTCGATGTTCAAAGGCCCTAAACCGGAGCGGACCATCACGCCCGAGATGCGGCAGGAGGCTTATGACAATTACACGACCACCGACGACCACGGCATGCACATCGTAGGGTTGGTCAAAGACCAATCGGGCAAGGAGTGGTACAAGGTCAAGAACTCCTGGGGCGAAAACAACGACCACAAAGGCTACCTCTACGTGAGCAAAGCCTTTGTGCAGTACAAGACTACAGCCATTTTGCTGAACAAGGGCGGCATTCCGAAGGAAATCAGGAAGAAGCTGGATATTTAACCCCGGGGGTTCCAAAAAAACCTTTTCTTTGCTGCGTCCAACAACAGGTCCTTTTCATGCATCTGTTACCATTCAGAGCCATTTACCCCAAACTGGAGAAGATCGCTTCTCCCGATTCCTTTTTCGGGAATGTAAAAGAAGTCTATCCCCTCTACCGGAAGGATGGCTATTTTCTGGATTGCGAGGACGAAAACCTCTACATCTACCGCATTATCGATCCGAAGCGCAACTATACGGGCATCATTGCCTGTGTATCGATCGAGGACTATATCAACGGCATGATCAAAAAGCACGAGGAAACCCTGCCGGCCAAGGAGCAGCAACAGATCGAGCTGCTCATGGGCCGGCAGGCCGTCGTGAAACCCGTGCTGCTGACCTACCCGCCCGTTGAAGCCATTCAGGCGTTTTCCCAGGACCTCATCCTGTCGAAAAAACCCTTTTTCGAGATCCATTTCGACGCCGACCGGCAATTGCACCAGTTCTGGAACGTGTCTGACCCCGGGCAGATCCTGCTGCTCAAGGCCCTGTTCGACCAATACGTGCAAAGCGCCTATATCGCCGACGGGCACCACCGCACCTCCATCATGGCAACCCTGTATCAACGAGGGAAAGAAAAAGGCCAGGGCGCTCCCTACGACAAAATGCTCTGCGCTTTCTTCGCCGCATCCGAGCTGGAAATACTCGACTACAACCGCGTAGTCGACGGGCTGGAAGATATCTCCCTGACTACCTTCATGGCGCATCTTTCCCATGTAGCCGATATCGAGGTGTTGCGGGGGCCTGCCCGTCCCCGCGAGAAGCACGAGATGATCATGTTCCTCAACCAGGAGTGGTTCCGCCTCCGCTGGCGCCGCCGGCTGATGGAATCTTTCCAGGGCGATGAAGTCTTGCTCGACGTGCAACTGCTCAACGAACTCATTTTGGAAAAAATCCTCGGGATCGCCGATGTGCGCTCCGACGAGCGGGTCAAATACATCGACGGCAGGCAGGGCTTCAAAGGGGTACAGGAGCGGGTAGGAAAAAACTACAACCGCCTGGGCTTCTTCCTCTACCCCGTCGCCATGGACGACTTCATGCGCATCGCCGACGAGGGGAAAATCCTCCCCCCGAAGTCCACTTATTTCGAGCCCCGCATGCGAAACGGGGTGCTGGTGCAGGGAGTTTAAAGAAAAAATGCCTATATTGGACTAGCGGTTCTGAATGTCCAGGCCCCGTAAAAACCAAACCATGAAAAATTTGTCCCGCTGGGGTTCGGAACACCCCATAGCCAGCAGATGGGTCATATTTGCGTGTTTTGTCGTCCTCAACTACCTGGCCATCCACCTGGCGTGGTGGAGTTTAGCCCACGATTGGACGCCCTTCCAACTGATGTTGCCCCTGGGGTTTGCGCTTGGTTTTACCGGACTGTTCCTATACCCGGTAAAGCGATGGAAAGACAAATTCTTCTCCCCCGGCGGCTATTACCGGTATCAAAAAACGATGGACGGCTTGCTCGTAGCCGCCACTTTGCTGATCGTCTTCTCGGGCGCCCAGCGCCTCTCGGTCCAGCATGACATGACGCTCCCCGCGCGCGCGGTCACCGTTGCGCTCGACGTGCAGAAGGAGAGCAAAACGAATTTTTTCCAAAAGGTCAAACAGATAAAAACAAAGGCGAAGGAAAAGATCCAGTCCCACATCCAGAAAAAGCTGGAAAAACACCGGCATTCAGCCAAGGCCCTGCAGGTCTGGGTCAAAATCCTGATATCGCTGGGCGCCCTGGCGCTGGGCGTAGCGGTGTGGTATGTCATCATAGCCCTGGGTTGCTCTGTTTCCTGCTCGGGGAACGAAGTTCTCGGCTCCATTATCATAATCGGCGGCACCGTGTTGGTCATTGGCGGCCTGGTCTGGGCCGGATTTGAAATTTGGAAAAGAAGAGGCCCCAAACCTGAGGAAACGCCGGCCGAAGAGATTCCCTGAATATTTTCTTATTTTGGCGCATCAAGAAAAAACAACCCATGCGCAAGATAGGAGCCGATCTCGTTTTCCCCGTCACCGGGGCGTCCATTCCCGATGGTTTGGTCATTGTCGATGAAAACGGCGTCATTCTGGAGGTTGGAACCCAGGCAAGCCACGACCCCGCCTCCATCGAAAAACACCGCGGCGCGCTTGTGCCCGGCTTCGTCAACACCCATTGCCACCTGGAGCTCTCCCACATGAAAGGCCGCGTCGACACCGGCACCGGGCTCCTCCCCTTTCTGGTCAGCGTGGTCTCTTTCCGCGACATTGCCATGGAAGAGATACTCGACGCCATCGAAAAAGCCGACCGCGAGATGTGGGAAAACGGCATCGTCGCCGTAGGCGACATCTCCAACAAGACGGATACCGCGGCGGCGAAGGAGAAAAGCCCCATCCGCTACTACACCTTCGTGGAGATGTTCGACTTCATGCAGGACCAGCTGGCGCAGTCGACCTTCGACGGCTATTACAAAGTATTCCAGCAGCAGAGCGGCAACGGGAAAAACCGCAAGGTCTGCGTGCCGCACGCGCCCTACACGGTATCGCCCTACCTTTTTGAACTGATCCGCAACGTCAATCCCGACGACTGCACGGTGAGCATCCACAACCAGGAGACCTGGCATGAGGACGCTTTTTTCAGGGAAAAAGGAGGCGGTTTTATCTCCTTCATGGGCTCTTTCGGCTTCACCCTCGACCATTTCCAGGCCACAGAAAAATCGTCGATCTACTACTCCATTGAGCACATGAGTCAGCGCAACCGCACGCTCTTCGTGCACAACACCCAGACCCAGCCCGAAGACATCCGCGCCGCGCAGGCCTGGAACCCCAGGGTGTACTGGGCCACCTGTCCCAACGCCAACCTCTACATCGAGAACCGGCTACCTTATTACAAACACTTCCTCGACGAGGGCGCCAAAATGACCATCGGCACCGACAGCCTGACCTCCAACTGGCAGCTATCGGTGCTGGAGGAGATGAAGACCATCGCGCGCTTCCAGTCGTACGTGCCGTTTGAGGAACTGCTGCGCTGGGCCACGATCAACGGGGCCGAGGCGCTGGGGTTTGAGAGCGAGCTGGGGAGTCTGGAGGTGGGGAAAAAGCCGGGTATCAACCTGTTGTCGATGGATGGGTCGATGCGGCTAAGTGGAGAGACAAGGGTGAAGCGGGTGGTGTAAAACATTTTTCCAACTGAATCCGCGTTGCTTGCATCCGTAAAATCCGCGTGCCATCATCATATACACGACTAAGGCACGCGGATGACGCGGATGCAAGC
>JBAQQB010000006.1:0-7215 GCA_049306275.1 Saprospiraceae bacterium
TGCACCTCAGGCGCCAAGCCCGGCCGGTATACTTCAAATGCAGCTTTTATCTGGTCAATGTTCATGCATCAAATTTAAAAAATTTATCCTCTTCTGGAAATTTTTCCGGAGGATACTGAGTAGTTACAAAAAAACAATGAACCGATTGTGCTGCGCCATGAATAAACCCTTTTTCCTTTTCCTTGCCCTGTTCTTCCTTCCCGCAGCAGGGGCAGAAGCTCAGCTGCCATTGCTATCCTTGCCCGATTCCCTGAAAACCGGCGCCGGCCATGTCGTTGTGTCGGATGATACGGAGTTTTCGGTGTGGAGTCCACAAAAAGCCGAGCTTAAAAGAAAGTACAAAACCGTGGTTTTGCTGCCCCAGGGTCTGAAAGAAAATACGGTTGCCTTGCACTACAGCTCGTTTTCAAAGATCCGCTCCGCTTCCTTAGTGATCAGCGACGGAATGGGCACGGTGTTGAAAAAATATACCCTCAAAGATTTTGAAGACTGGAAATCAGGCTGGAACGAAATAGCCTCAGATGCGCGGGTAAAAGCCCTTGCTCTTCCGGAATTCTCCCTTCCTATTGTGGTTGAAGTGGAATATGCGATTGAATACAAAGGCTCCCTGTTCTACCCTGTCTGGGCGCCCACAGGCTCCGGTCATAAAAGTGTGTTGCAGGCCACTTTCACGCTGCGCGACTACAGCGCTTTCCCCCTTCGCCATCTGGCATCCCACCTTGAGGCCCCCGAGGCCCTTGCTGAACCAGGCGCTACCGTGCTACGCTGGTCGGTGGATAGTATTCCCGCCGAAGCCTCCGAGCCTCTGGCAAAAAGCCAAAGCCCCCTGCTCATCATCGCACCTTCCGTCTTTGAAATGGACGGCCATGCAGGCGAAATGGCAAGCTGGCAGGCCTTCGGCCAGTGGATCAACCAACTCAACGAGGGTAAAAACGACCTGAGCCAGGCCCAGATCGCCGAAATCAAAAAACTGACGGAGGGCATGGAAACCGACCGTGAAAAGGTGCAGGCCGTATACGAATACCTGCGCAAAAACATGCGCTACGTCAGCATCCAGCTCGGTATCGGAAGCTGGCAGCCCTTTAGCGCATCCTTCGTCCACGAGAAAAAATATGGCGATTGCAAGGCCCTTACCTTCTACGCCAAATCCCTGCTCGATGCCCTGGAAATACCTTCCTGGTACACCCTGGTCAGGGCCGGAGAAAATGAAAATCAATTCATACAAGCAGATTTTCCCAGCCCCTACTTCAATCATGCCTTTCTTACCGTGCTCCTCGGGCAGGACACCGTGTGGCTGGAATGTACCTCACAAACCGCCCCCTTCGGGTACCTGGGTAGTTTTACCAGCGACCGCCACGCGCTGCTCGTCGATGAAAGCGGCGGACGCCTCATCCGGACCAAAGCCTATTCAGCGGAAGAGAACGTCCGGCAAAACACCATCCACATTCATTTCCAGGCCGATGGGCAAGTGGTGGCGGAAGTCGGCCGCTCCCTCTCCGGCATGGAAATAGAGAGGGACGGATTTTATTCCGTGCTCAACGCAGCATCGCGGGACCAGGAAAACTGGCTTAACGACCACATCAAGGGAGACGTGCTGGAATGGCGTTTCAAGCCTGTCACCGATGAACCGGTTCCACATACGGGATTCACCCTGAAAACCAGCCTGCCTGCATGGAACGGTGTGCGCATCTTTGCCGAACCAGGCGACCTCATCAGGGGGGCACAACCCGATTTGCCCGAAACCAAACGCAAATCACCCGTGCTGATCCGCTATCCATTTACCGAACAGGATAGCGTTGTGCTCTCCTTTCCCGAAGGGTTTTCTCCCGAATCCATCCCCAAACCTGCCGAATTAAATTTTCCCTTCGGGACCTATCAAAGACAGATTGAAATCCTCGACGATCGCACTTGCCTGTTAACGAGAACATTTGTGCTGCACAAAGGCGTATACCCAGTGGAAGACTACCCGGCCTTCCGCGAGTTCATCAGGGAGACGCGAAGGCTGGACAGGCAGAAACTGGTATGGAGAAAGGGCGGGTGAAGCCGGGTATTGACCTGCGGGTTCGCTTATTTTTACCGGACCACCATCTTCTCCGATGCAGTCTTACCCCCCGATGCCAGGTTCACCATGTAAATACCCGGAGCAAGCGATGCCAGGTTCAATTCAATTTGGTTGCCGGATGTAAAATCCTGAACAAAAACAAGCCTGCCATCGGAGGCGATGATTTGAACCGTAACCAGGCCCGAAGAGGGGCAGTCAATGGTCAGCATGTCAGAAACCGGGTTTGGATAGAGATGGAAATTCAATGCCTGTGCCGGTTTTACACCGGTAGTGGTATTATAATTATCCCGCGCGAAAATGGTGTTGTCGCAGACGATTTCAGAAACATTATCCGGAACGAAGCCAGCGACATAGGTATTATCATACGTATTGAAAGCGATCATTTTGAGCGCATTGCTGGTGTCTATGCCAACCAGCAAAAAGGTTCCTGTATTTTGATCAAAAGAAGAGGAACCGCCTACGAAGTAGGGAAACTCGGTCAATTCCCCCCTGACAATAATATCTCCGGTTGTTTTATTGATCTCTACGACACTGCTTCCCGTGTAAGTATAGGTTGAATCATAGGTGGCATTTCTGGCATAAATGATCCCATTGACATTGTCAAAATTCACACTGGTGATATTGTTATAAGGCGCTGCCGGGTTCAGAATCGTCTTGGTAAATGAAAACACACTATCCCTGACGGGTATTGCATACAGACACAAAGCAGGATCACTGGTGAACCCCACATAATACAAAATACCATTGTTGGCATCAAAACCGATGGCATCCGCGACGATTCCATTTACACCCGGCTCGTAAATGACACCGATCAGGCTGTCCTGGTTGGCATTGGTATCAAATTCATAAACATTGATGTACTCCTCGGGTTCCATTTTGAGGTTGTACATCTTCCCGGTACCCATATCGAACTCGGAAATATTGGTATACAATGATCCGCCAACCAGGTTCTCCGCGTTTGAAATCGTATTGAAGGAATACAATCCCGCGGTATCGCCGGAAATCCCGGTGAGGTAATAGTTGCTATTGTATGCATCGAATGCCGAGGTGGCAAAAAAATACCCATCAAGGACAGAAGGGAATACCGTTAATGACCCGGCATCCAGCGCCTCCCATTTGACGATGTCGATTTTACCTGTTTGAAGATTATTGGCAGCCCCGACAAGGTTTATTTGCGCTTTTACGCCAAGGCTGAAGAGCATGGCTACAGCTGTAAACAGGAAAGATTTATGCATGGATTATAAATTTTGGACTACTAACAATGGCGTGTTATTTTTGTTTTAGAGCGCCCGCGGCCAACACCCATTCGCGCCAACTACCAGCGATAGAGGAGACGCACTGCGAATAACAGGTTGTTCCAGCCGGTCTCGTAAGCGCCCTGCGTCAGGAGCGCACCGGTAGCCGGATCGTTTCTGGTCCAGACGCCTTCGAAAAAGCGCGGAGCGATCAGGTACATGGCATCCACACCCAACCCAAAACCTTTGGCGAAGGCCGGCGTAAAATCTATACCCGCACCCAAACGTCCCAAGGGAACCACCTGACGACTCACCTCGTGTTGTACGGTTCCGCCATTTTGCCATACGAGTTCGCCGGAGGCGTTTTCCACCAACAAATCAATCCCCCCGGCTTGATCGCCGCGATCGTGTACCCAGGCGGCCATCGCACCCGCCTGGGTGCGCAGGGACAGCCCTTTCCACTGCAATACCTGTAACTGCAAACCTCCGCCTACCGCCACCGAGACCGCCTCAAAGGCGTTGTCTTGCGACACGATACGAACGGTACCCGGCTCCAGATTTTGGGGCGGCGTGAGGACAGTACGCCCCTGCATGAAGTGCAGGCCGCCCTGTGCAGCTAAAAAATAGTGCAACTTGCCCCGCCATTGACGGGAATATTCGGCGCCAAACACAAAGGGATTATGCCTCACTTCATGTTGGATACCGGGGGCGTTATAGCCGGTCCCCACATCCACCGGCGTAAGAAAGGGACTTAGCCCGGCATAAAAACTGAAACTTTTGTTCCATTTGTTGTCCTGGGCTCCAACGGCGCTTGCGAAAAGCAGCAGGGTGCAAAATAGAAGTTGCTTCATCGTACGATTTGTTTTCGTTAAAAAATGGTAATTGGTCAGTAGTGTCCGGTCAAGAAATTAGAAATCTTAATAACAAATTGTTTATCAATTTATTACAAGGGTTTTCTTTCCAAACGATTTGAAATGATCTGAGGGTCCCCCAACTGTAAATCGCGATCTTGTACGTTAGGGCTCCCTCAAAAACTCCACCCTCCCGCCGGGTTGATATCTGATTTTAGTGTAATGCCCCATGCCAATTCCGGTTGATAGGTTTTTCTCTTTTGCACCTGTGTGATTAATCCCCCTAACAGGTCATCTATCCATGCAAAAAGGAAACTTAAAATCAGGATCAATACAGAATTTACTGTTTTTATCACGTTGACAGCCAGGAAGATCAGGTTGATATTCGCTTTAATTGTTTCCGGCAACCGGGTAAACAGATCATCCAGCCCGTATTTCAATTTTCCTTGCCCGAACTTTCCCTCTATCTCCGACCGTTTGTTGTTTATTTCCCGGGCTTTTTGTTTTTCATATTTGGACAATTCCTTTGGCGGGCCTAATGGAACAGCGCTGGATTGTATGTTCCTTTCTTTGAGATACTTGCGATTTTCCCGCGTCCAGTAGATTTGATCGGCAAGTACCATGGCCGGATAATAGCCATGGAGGGTTTTGTAGCCCTCAACCTGGTCCTGCAGATGGTTGGCCTCATTGAAGGCATTAAAATCGATCTGATCGGCCCTGGCGTAGCCTTCGGTCAATGACAGGTTCAATTTCGGCCCGAATTCGGTGTCCTTACAGCCTCCTTTTCCTCGCTTGATGGGCCGTGCATGGGGTTGCTGGATGCTTACGATCCGGTCGTCAATGCGCCGGCGCCTGTCGCGGAACATCTCTTCCTGCTGCCGGTAAAGTTCCTGTATGACCCAGTATGTGTGCCACTGCCCCTGCGTCCAAGCCGCTTTATGCCCGCTTTGCTCAATCTTGTCCAGCATCTTTTCCAGGGTCTTGAGATTGCGCCGCAAGTAACGCAGTTGCTGACCGGTGGCTTTTCGGATTTCCTTTTTACCCTTGCGCTTCTTCTTACTGAAGCTGACGAATGCTCTTTTCGCCTCCCGCCTGTAAGTCCTGGGCTTTTTCTTCCATAACCCTTTGTGCACGGCGTACAACTTGTCAATTAGTTCTTCACTGTGCCTGCGCCCTTCGCTCAGCAGGCGCGTATCGGTTGGAAAGGCGATATGCAAGGGCGCTACCGTGGCATCCAGCATCAGCGTACCCCGGTTATCCGGGGCTTCTTCCTCTTTGTCCGGGGGATTCTGTGCTTCTGGCTCCGGCTCTTGCTGCCCTTCCTGCGGCCCTTTGGGATCATCCTTGTCCTGGGAAGCCTTGCGCCGGTGCTTGATAGCCTTGAGCTTCCGCGCCTGCCCAATCATCAGATCGTTCAGCTTTGCACTGCCTTTGTGCCCAAGCCGCTTGCGGATCTCTACAAACAAACTCGGTACAAATACCGGTTCGGTCTGAAAACTGCTCAGCCCCACAAAATACTGCGCGTAGATGTTCTCCTGGATGTACTGGATCGTATCTTCATCGCTCAATCCCTCTATGTGTTTGATCATCAGGGCCCCCAAAATGATCCGCAAATCAACCGTCGGACGCCCCTGGTCTGCGCTCAGGTACGAAAAGAACACCTGCGCCATCTCATCCCAGGGGACCAACTCCGCCATCCTTACCCAGCGGTTGTCTGGCGATAGCTTTTGCTCGAATGGGGTGCGGAACAGGGACAATGTCCGCTCTGAGGATGGTGTATACCTGATCATTGGAAGTGCAAGGTTTTCCTATAAAGTTAGCTGTTTTTCCTGCATTTGGAGCCTATATGTCATATCTTTTTTCAACACCAAGCGGTTGTTTATCAACATTTTGTGCGGGTTTGGAAAGTTTTTGAGGGAGCCCTAAATACAACCGGGTGGACACCATCTTTCTGGCTCCCCCCGAAACCCTTCCATCCGAAGCGACGGATACTTTCTACCTGGCAGGCACCTTCGATACCTACCGGGACGAGATGCTGATGGCCACCTTCTTCACCCCCTTCCATACCTGGGTGGACAGCATTGCCGAGCGCATCCTGACGCCCTATGGGCTGGGCGGCTGGAAGAAGACCTACAACAAGACCCTCGACGATATCGGCAGGCCCCAGATCATTGAGCAGCATTACCCCCACGGAAAAGTAATCACCACCCCGGCGTACACCGATGCCAACCTCATCATCAAACAGCTCGTCACGATCGATGCATCAGCTAATCAGGACGTCAGCGCACTTTACGAATTCGACTTCGACGAAGTGCTGCGCCCCACGGAAACCCGGCTCAAAGTAAACAGCAGCGATCTGGAGACCATCTCCAAACTCGAGTATACCCCCTTCGATCAGGTAGAGATCAAATGGCTCGGAGAAAAACTCCAGAAGATCGACTACCTGTACGATGCCGCCGGCAGGCTCACCCACATCAACACCATCGGCGAATCCGAATGCTACCGCGATGTGACATTTTGCCAATACAGCCTGTCTTTCGACGTCTTTGAAAACGATAGTACCGTGATCTGGACCTGCCGCTACGCCTCGGGCATCGAGATCAACGGGCTTTCCTTCCCCTTCCCCAATGCGCTGGACCTGCTGAACCCCGACTCCATCTCCAGGTTTGAAGCCTACCTGGCCGATGCGCTCGACACCTCCGGCTACCAGGGCGAGGTGTCGCTGATCAGCTTCCCCTTCAGCGGAGGCTACACTTTCCACATCGTCATCACCAGCTCCGACGCCCCTGATGTGGCCCTGAACTTCCAGTTCTGCGGCCTCCAATACGATTTTGTGCAGGAGGACTGCTGCGAGAAAAACGCGCCCCCGCCGCCCGCCGGCGTGGCAGCCGGGCTCGTGCCCCACCACGACGACCTCTTCTACGAAGAGATCACTTACACCAAGCTCGACATTTCCCGCATCGAGATTGGTTCGGATTGCAGCCTGGGCTATATGCGCAATGATTTCAGCTACGATGAGAATCACCGGGTCACCAGGATGCTGAACACCTTCTTCAACCCCGATCCC
>JBAQQB010000007.1:0-11600 GCA_049306275.1 Saprospiraceae bacterium
CGTTTATCGTTTACAAAATTCGTAAACGATAAACGATCGACGATAAACGTATCAATCACCTCCTTCTTCTCTTGGTACTGCTGATCCCCAACACGCCTAGCAGGCCGCGGGTCAGTTCGCGGGCGACGGTGCGGCCGATCTGGCGGGTGGTGGTGGAGGTCATGACTTTCTCGATCATACTCTTTTCCCTTCTGCTGCTGGATGTCGTGCGGGCCTTTTCATTTTGCTTGCGCCTTTCCATTTCCAGTTCATCCCTTCTGGCATCCTCTATCTTTCTGGATAAAATATCGTGGGCGCTTTCGCTGTCGAGTTCCTGGGCGTATTTGCGCACCAGGCTGGAACTGCGGACCAGGCTTTTCAACTCATCGGGTGTGAGCACGTCCATGCGCGACTGTGGCGCGCGCAAGAGGGTGTGCACAAGGGGGCTGGGAATCCCTTTTTCATTGAGAACCGTGACGATCGCTTCGCCGATGCCCAACTCGGTGAGCAGGGTGTCTATCTGGTAGAAATCGGTCAAAGGATAGTTTTCGGCGGTGAGTTTGATGTCCTTGCGGTCTTTGGCAGTGAAGGCGCGCAAGGAGTGCTGGATCTTGAGGCCCAGCTGGCCCAGCACGTCCGACGGCACATCGGTGGGGTTTTGCGTGACGAAAAACACCCCTACCCCTTTGGAGCGTATGAGTTTGATAATAGTTTCGATCTGATCGAGCAGGGCCTGCGAAGCCTCCTCGAAAACCAGGTGGGCTTCGTCAATAAACAGCACCAGTTTGGGCTTGTCCACATCGCCTTCTTCGGGGAAATTGGCATAAATCTCCGCCAGTATCTGGAGCATGAAGGTAGAGAACAGCTTGGGTTTGTCCTGGATATCCGTCAGGCGGATGATCGAAACCACGCCCCTCCCCTCTTCGTCCACCTGGCAAAGGTCGTCAACGTCAAAGGAAATCTCGCCGAAGAAGCGTTCAGCGCCCTGTTGCTCCAGTTCCACAAGTTTGCGCATGATGGTGCCCACGGAAGCGGAGGAGATCAGGCCATACTCGTCTTCGATCTCGGCTTTCCCTTCCCCGGCCAGGTATTGAAGGGTCTTTTTGAAATCGTCGAGGTCGAGCAGCGGCAGATCGTGGTCGTCGCAGTATTTGAAGATCACGGCAACTATGCCCGATTGGGTATCGTTCAGGCCCAGTATCTTGGAGAAGAGCACGGGACCGAACTCCGTAACCGTGGCGCGCAGGCGGGCGCCCGTCTCGCCGGAAATAGTCAGGAATTCTACCGGGCTGCCGGAAGGTTCAAAAGGTATACCGATTTTGGCGTGCCTCTCCAGTATTTTGGCGTTTGCTTCCGCCGGCATGGCGACGCCGCTCAGGTCGCCTTTGATGTCCATCAGCAGCGAGGGCACGCCATTGAGAGAGAGCTGTTCGGCCAGGATTTGCAGGGTTTTGGTCTTCCCTGAACCGGTGGCGCCGGCGATCAGGCCGTGGCGGTTCATAGTGCGAAGGGGTATTTTGACCAGGGTATCTACCAGGCAGGTCTTATCGAGCATGGCGCCTCCCAGAATGATGGAATCGCCTTTGAATGTATAGCCTTCCTGAATAGTTTGAATGAATGACTTGGGTTCCATGTATTGTTTTTTTCAGCCTGCAAAATAAGCATTTCAGGGGATTTCAGGGCGCCAATGCGGCAGGTTAAGGGATTTCTCCACCTCGTTTTCCAGGCTGTCGAGCCAGTAGGCGGCGAAAAGATCGAGCCCCGTGAGCGCTTCTACCGAATCGATGGAGACAACGGCTTGCTGGGGAAGCAATACACCGGCGCCTTCCAGCTGTTGAAATCCTTCGTCCAGCCAGACTACAAAGCGATTCCCTGCCGCCGGCAGTGGTCCTGTGATGACAAAAACCCTGCCCAGGCGCATGGCCGCATCCTGGCCCTTTTTCTGCCATGCCTGCCAAAGCCGCGCATCAGCGGGCGGCAGAGCGGGGAATAGCGAGTCGGGAATGGTAAATGCCTCTTTCATGCGGGCATCGTATTCACAAGCAGCCCATATTGCTGTGCCCGCCGAATCAACAGCTATGGAATAGGTTGGAAAATGCACGATCTTTTGGTTACTTCCGGCAGCGGGCAGGAAAAACCGTTGTTCAGGCACTGCGGGCGTCCAGGCTCCGGGTTTGGGCGTCAGTGCCTTTGTCCAGTATATCCCCAAGGCCACCAGCAGGAGGAGCACCATGAGCAGGCTGATGACCTTTAGCGTGGTTGTAGCGCCGGTCTTCCCTCCCCTCCTGTGGTCCATGTGCAAATGTGGCATAAATTTTATTTATTTGATTGAATTTCAATAAGTTCTACCCTTCTTTCCCTCGCGGCGCCGATGCTGTAGACCGAGTTGCGCCGGTCTTCCAATTCGTCGCTCACCTCTTTCGAAGCCAGTTCCTCCCCGAAAGAGCGCTCAGTGATGCGTAAGGCTCCAGACGAGAAGTATGGCTGAAAAACGCCGCCGCGCCAGGTCTGAAAATGATTTCGCACGCTGCTGATCCGACGCTGGCCGAGCGCCAGGTTGTAATCGCTCCTGGCGCGCGGACTGGTGAAGCCTTTGATGAAAATCTCCACGCGGTCGCCGCTTTCCAGCCTGTTGAGCAGTATTTCGGAGAAACGGTTGAGGTAATCGTTGCCTTTTCGCACTTCTTCCTCGAAAAAAATCTCCATAGCTTCCTCCGCTTCATACCTGATCTCCTCGCCGAGCGGTTGCGCGTACTCGCGGATGTATTCATCCTTTCGCTGGTAGTAACGCTCAAACGTCTCGCCATATGATTTTCGGGTAGTGATCCTGTTGGTGCGCTTATCCGGCTCATCGTTGTCGAAATAGAGGGCCAGTGGGAGAAAGTCCTCCAGGCGCTGTGGTTCCTGCGGTTTTGTCACCGCTGGAATTTCCACAGGTACAGGAGGGGTAGTTATGGTGATGGAGGATGTATCCCTCGGGGGCGGTTTGGGCAAGAAGGTCAACCGGTACAAATCGTTGCAACAGGCTTTGTTGGCCGGGTCGAGGTAAAAAGAACCGGGCCGGTTGGAAGCCAGCCAGGCCTGGGCAGTGTCTTTCCCCAGGCTGAAATAAAGATCATCGTACCCGCTGTTGATGGGGGCAGGCAGCAGAACAGGGGGCGACCACCTGCTGCTGTCGAGCCTGCTGGATAACACGTCGAGCTCGCCCCAGCCGGCATGGCCCTCAGAGCTGAAATAGAGGGTCTGGGAAGCATTGTCGAAAAAAGGCGTTACGTCGTGCTCGGGGGTATTGAGCGCCTCGATGGGCTGGGGTTTGGAAAAGCCGTTTTCCTCCACAAAAGCATACCAGATGTCCAGCCCACCCTTACCACCGGGACGGTCGGAGACGAAAAACAGGATTTCCTTTTCCGCAAAGGCGTCGAAGCCGGTCGCCGGGTGGGTGGCCGTATAACCGTCCTGGTTGATAAAAGTAGGCAAAGCCATGGCCTTCCTGCTCCATTTGCCGAACCTGTCGATTTCCCGGTAGTAGATCCTGCACCGCAGTTCGGCATCTGAGACGTATTCGCAGATGGTGAAATACATCCTTTTCCCATCGGCGCTGAATGCCGTGTGGGCCGTGCTAAGGGTTTCCTCGTTGAGTCCTCTCGAAAGGGCCCGTCCCCTGGCGCCATTTACCGAGATCATCACCTTGGCGATCTTTCGCTTTGGCTGGTGTTTATCTTCTTTGTTGTCGAAGCGGTAAGAGGTGTAAAAAAGGGTGTCTCCGCGCTCGGCCGGCGCGAAATCGGAGTATTCGGAGTTAATCTGCTTGCCCAATTGTTCCAATCGGATATAGGGATCCGGCGAGGCGCCGTCTTTCAGGAATTGCCTGCACCAGGCCAGTTCTTTTTTCGCCCTGTCGGCCAGATAAGACTCGTCAGGACCAAAGGGCTTGGAGGTGAGGAAGCGCGCAAAATACGTCTCCGCCTCCTGGTACCAGCCCAGCGACTTTTTCATCATGGCCAGCCAGAAGATGGCCATATGGTACTGTCCGCCATCAGGGGCTTTCATCACTTTTTCATAATACTCCGCTGCGATCTGATAGGCATTGAAATGCCGGGCCACCTCCGCATATTTGTAGCAAAGACGGGTACTGGAGGGTTCCATCGAAAGGGCCTCCGAAAAGTGCACCAACGCGGCATAGAAATCTTTCTGGCCCACCGCCTCATCGCCGGCCTTTTCAAGCGCCTTCAGCGTTTGCGCCTGCAACGGCAGGCAAAAAAGAAAAACCGGCACTAAAAAACGCAAACCTCCCATAAAATCCTGTTGATCCGACAAAATCCTGAAAAATCCTGTTAAAAAATGGGGCAAGCCTTAAACACCGGCGGCGCCTGTACCCGAGTGATGAAGTATTGCAGATAAAACTCCGGTCCTCCCCTTCTGTTCGTCGCTACCTGAAAGTGAGAGGTGTTGATGTCGTAGCTAAAACCTGCTTCCCAGTTGCGGTACCTCAGTCCTGCTTGCGGGATCAGCGCGTCGTTGAGGCGTCCGGAGAAACTCAGTTCGAGCGATACCTCTTTGCCCCTGCTCGTTTTGAGGTGGTAGAGAAGGCCTCCTCCGGCCACGAGTTGAGCATAGGGTTCCTGGTTCATCCACCAGGCTCTGAGGACCACATCCAATTTTGGCAGTATTTGCACCTGAGCGAGAAGATACGGGCTGAAGCGCCTCGAAATCCTGGAATCGGCGGAGTCGAAGAAGCTGGAAACCGGTTTGAACAGGTGGTGAACACCCGTGCCAATATCGGCCTGCGTTCTGCTCTCGGGCATTTTGTAGCGCAGGTTGAGCCCTGCCGCAAGCGAAGGAAATGCCAGGCTACTGGCGCTGAAATCCTCCCCGGTCGGCGATCCGGCGTTGAACTGGTCGCCATCGAATTGCTCGTCGAAGGTGAGCTTTGACCATAGAAAGGAGCGCTGCGCAAACGAGCCCTGCAAGCCGGCGCTGAGGCCAAACTGCCTGCCCAGCGGCATCACGTAGGAAACGGAGACAGCTGCCTGCACCCATCGCATCTCCCCATCTCCCGCTTCATCGGAAAGCAGCTGCAGGCCGGCGCCGAAGAAGCCTGGGCCCAGTTTTGGCCAGGTAAAGCGCCCATCGGCAAAAGCCAGCAGCGTGGTATAAGGCACAGGCACGGCCTGCCACTGATGGCGGTATATCCCGCCGAAGCGATAGTCGGCAGAAGAGAGCCCCGACAGGGCCGGATTGAGATGAAGCGGCGCCCGGTGCATATTTGAAAAATGCACATCCTGCGCCAACAGGCCGGATGAGAAGAACAAAAAGGCAACAGGCAATAAAGCTTTGGAGAGGTGCGACATAGGTATTGCTTTCCTGGCGAATCCAAGTTAGGAATATTTTGGAGGATGGGAAAGAAAAATTAGTTGGGTATATTTGGGCATGAAGAAGATAGGTCTTACAGGCGGCATCGGAAGCGGCAAATCTACGGTGGCGCGGATTTTCGAGGTCCTGGGCATCCCGGTTTACTATGCCGACGACCGGGCCAAACAGCTCATGGTGGAAGACCCGGAGCTGAAGGCAGGCATTGTTGCCCTCTTCGGGGCAGAAGCTTACAGCCAGAACGAGCTCAACCGGGCGCATATCGCCCATCTCGCCTTCTCCGATCCTTCCCTGCTAAAAAAGCTGGAGGCGCTGGTGCACCCGGCTGTATTGGCAGATGGGGAGCGTTGGCATAACGCGCAACAGGGCGTCCCCTACACCATCAAGGAAGCCGCATTGCTGTTTGAAAGCGGGAGTTACAAAGCCCTGGACAAGATCATTGTCGTGACGGCTCCGCTCGAGCTGCGCATCGAGCGGGTGATGAGGCGGGATCAAATTTCCCGGGATTCTGTTATGTCTCGAATTGCCCGGCAAATGTTGGAGGAGGAAAAGAAAATGCTGGCTGATTTTGTTATAGATAACGACGGAAGCCGGAGTCTCATCCGGCAGGTATGGGAGATTCACCGGCAAATCCTACAGCTATGACGACGATGCAACACAAGTTTAAATTACTGCCCGACGACAGGGAGATCAAAACCCTGGCGGCTTTTGACAGGGTTTTGGAGGTGTTCGGAACCGCCATTCACGGTTTCACTTTCCTGGCGCTCGACTTTTCCCGCCGCAAGATCGACTGGCCTAAACTGGACGTAACGGGCTCAACTTTTATCGGTTGCAAGTTGGGATTGGAAGATGAGTTGCTGTTGCGCAGCAAAGGGGCTTTTTTCTACACCCATCCCGGCGGACTGCCTTACGATCCCTACCGCAGCCAGCTCTACACCTGGCAGGAATTGATGGAGGGCTTTTCGGAGGAAAGCGACCAAAGCACGGATTGGCAGATCTACCATCATTTTTTCCGCACCAAGTTCAATCCACCGCTCAACGATGCCTTGTGCCAGCGCTTGCACGACCACGCCATCGACGAGGCGCTGCGCGATTTGCTGCAATACGACGGCAACGGCATGACCCGCCTGCGCTGCGTTGGGTTTATGGGGGGCCACGGCGCGCTGCGCACCGACCCCTGGTACCTCAAAACCGCCCAGACGGCCAAACTGCTGGCGGAGCACGACTACTATGTGGTTTCCGGCGGAGGGCCCGGCATTATGGAAGCCGCGAACCTGGGCGCCTACATGGCAGGCAAATCAGATGAAGCCCTGGAGGATGCCTTGCACATTCTGGCCCAGGCCCCGCATTACAAGGACAAGGGCTACCACCGCGCGTCGCTTGAAGCCCTGGCACGGTTTCCCAAAGGGAAAAGCAGCCTTGCCATCCCGACATGGTTTTACGGGCATGAGCCCAGCAACCTGTTCGCCAGCCACATTGCCAAGTATTTTTCCAACAGTATCCGGGAAGATACCCTGCTGGCGATCTGCCTCTACGGCATCGTCTATGCGCCGGGCAGCGCCGGCACCACTCAGGAGATATTCCAGGATGCTACGCAAAACCACTACGGTACCTACAATTTCTACAGCCCGATGGTTTTTCTGGGCACAAAGCGCTACGAGATCGATACGCTCATCTTCCCACTGCTCAAACAGTTGTCGCAGGGAAGGCAATACCACGACATGCTCTGCCTGACGGACGAGCCCGAGGAGGTATTGGCGTTTTTGGAGAAGCATCCACCGAAAGTGGTGGGGTGAAAGGGCGTTTATCGTTTATCGATGAGCGTTTACGATAAGGCTTGTTTGTAGGTGGCCAGGCAGCGCTCTCTGGCTATTTTGTGGCCGACGATGGGTTTGGGGTAGCGGCTTGTGCCGTATTCGGGGACCCATTTTTTAACATATTTCAACTCGGGGTCGAATTTCTCCTGCTGGGCCTGGGGGTTAAAGACCCGGAAATACGGCGCCGCATCGGTTCCGCAGCCCGCCGCCCATTGCCAGCCGCCGTTGTTGCTGGCCAGATCGAAATCCAGGAGTTTCCGGGCAAAATACGCCTCGCCCCAGCGCCAGTCGATAAGCAGGTGCTTGGTCAGGAAACTGGCCGTGATCATGCGCACGCGGTTGTGCATGTACCCGGTGGCGTTGAGCTCCCGCATGCCCGCATCTACGATCGGGTAGCCGGTTTTTCCTTCACACCATGCTTCAAATTCTGCCTGGTTGTTGCGCCATTCAATGGCTTCGTAGGCTTTTTTGAAGGGTCCCGAAACCACATGTGGAAAATTCGCCAGGATCATGGAGTAAAAGTCGCGCCAGATAAGCTCGTTGAGAAAGGTTTCGTTGAGTTCCCAGGCCTTGCTGGCCTTCTCCCTGACGCTTACTGCGCCGAAGCGGAAATGCACGCCCAGCCGGGATGTGCCCTGGATCGCCGGAAAATCACGCGTCTTGTCGTAATGGCGGATCAGCCCTTGTGACACTGACAGTGGGGGAATTTCGAGCAATGAGCGGGTGAAACCCATTTCTTCCAGCGAAACGGCAGGCTGACGGGGCGCTTCTTCCCAAAAATTATCCAACAGGTTTTCAGAAGGAAAATGGGGAATGCCCTCTTCCTTCAGGCGTGCCTTCCATTTGCGGCTGTAGGGCGTGAAGACGGTATAGGGCGTACCATCATCTTTCAGCACTTCGTCGAATTGAAAAACGACCTGATCTTTGTATGTGTGAAAAGGAATCCCTTTTGCTTGCAGCAAGGCCCCAACTGCGGCATCCCTGTCTTTTGCGTAGGGTTCATAGTCGCCATTGGCGTAAACGGCGCCAATGTCAAAGCGGCTGAGCAGGTTTTTCCAGACCGCCACCGGCTCCCCGTATTCCACCCAAATACCACTACCCTGCTCTCCCAGCAAGCGAATTCGGTCGTGAATATAGGTTACCCGCGCATCGTCGCGGTCCTCCAGGTCATCAAGGATATTTTTGTCGAAAATAAAAAGGGGCAAGACAGGCAGTCCCCCCCGCAAGGCATGGTACAACCCCGCATTGTCCTCAAAACGCAAATCGCGCCTGAACCAAAAAACAGCAATCTGAATATCCATGCCCCTACAACGTCAAATATCCCCCAATGTTTACCAATCACCAATCCCTACACCTCAAAATGATCGTCGTCCATGACCTTGCCGCCGTGGCAGCGCACGATGCGGGCGGGGAAGTTTTCGAGCATGCGGTAGTCGTGGGTGGCGAGGAGCACGGCTGTGTTGTTCAATTTGGAGAGTTGGCGGAGCAGCAGCAGGATGTCGTCGGAAGTTTCGGGATCGAGGTTGCCGGTGGGTTCGTCGGCGATGATGAGTTCGGGCGAGTTGAGCAGGGCCCGGGCGATAACGACGCGCTGTTGTTCGCCCCCTGACAGGGCGTGGGGCATTTTGCGGATGCTCTCTTTCATGCCCACCTGTTCGAGCACTTCATCCATGCGCTGCTGCCTGGCTGCGGCATCTTTCCAGCCTGTCGCTTCCAGGATAAACTGCAGGTTTTCCCCCACGGTGCGGTCCATGAGCAGGTTGTAGTCCTGAAAGACGATGCCGAGTTTTCTGCGAAGCAGGGGGATCGTTTTGCGGTTGAGTTGTGAAAGGTCGAAGCCCGCCACTTCCCCGCTGCCCTTTGACAGAGGCAGTGCGGCATAGAGGGTCTTGAGCAGGCTGCTCTTGCCGCTGCCCGTCTTGCCGATGAGGTATACGAGCTCCCCCTTGCTCAAGGTGAGGTTGACCGTAGAGAGCACGAGCTGGTCTTTTTGATAGATATCCACATCCCGCAACCGGGCGATGATTTGGCTCATGACGCAAATTTTACATTTTTGAAAAGCCGCAAACAAAGGTAAGGCTTTACCACCAATCCTGCCTATCCGTGGAAAATCCTTTCATCCTGTATAAAAAATAGTAGTTTTGGCCCAGGTATCGGCGCAACTAAAGCGGCCTGATGCTGGTTTTAAAAAACAAACCACGTGTTGCTATGACCAAGGTATATATCGCAGCCATTGCCATGATCGCAGGAGGCATCCTGTTTTTCAGCATGTCGGGCAAAGACCTAACGACCTACTCCACTTTCCAGGACGCCGGCCAAAGCGCCGGCAAAGTGAAGATCGCCGGGCAGTTGGCCAAGGACAAGGAGATGGTCTACGACCCTCAAAAGGATCCCAATCACTTCAGCTTTTACGTGCGCGACAACAACGGCGAGGAGCGCAAGGTGGTGTTGAATGGCGCCAAGCCCCAGGATTTCGAGCTCTCCGAGCAGATCGTCATCACGGGCCGTATGAAGGGCGATGAGTTTCACGCTACCGAATTGCTGATGAAGTGCCCCTCGAAGTACAAGGACGAGGAGATCAAGATCAAGGGCGAAAGCTAAATTGCATGATTTTACTGGAAATCCAATATATCGGCGAACACCTCCGCCCGGGGCAGTTCGGCCACCTGGCCATCGTGCTGGGCTTTGTTGCGGCATTGCTCGCTTCCATTTCCTACCTCATGAAGGCCCTCCGGCCTGAAGAACGGGGCTGGCTCGGCATGGGCCGCTGGTCTTTTAGCATACATGCCGCTTCTGTGCTGAGCGTCATCGGCGTGCTGTTTTTCATCATGATCAAACAGTACTACGAGTACCAGTACGTCTTTGCCCACGTCAACGAACACCTCCCACGCCAATTCATTTTCTCCGCTTTTTGGGAGGGACAGGAAGGCAGCTTCCTGCTCTGGATGTTCTGGCACGTCGTGCTGGGCCTGATTTTGATGTTTACGGGGAAAAAATGGGAGGCTCCTGTGTTGTTCGCGCTTGCCCTGGCGCAAGCCTTTATCGGCTCCATGCTATTGGGGGTGTATACCTGGGGCGACGATCCGATGAAGGTGGGTAGCAACCCTTTCCTGCTACTGCGGGAGACCATGGATGCGCCCATTTTTGCGCAAGCCGATTACCTGTCAAAAATCGAGGGCACGGGGCTCAACCCCCTGCTGCAAAATTACTGGATGGTGATCCATCCGCCCACCCTGTTTCTGGGTTTTGCCTCCGTTACCATCCCCTTCGCCTATGCGCTTGGCGGACTGATCACCGGTCAATACCGCGAATGGCTGCGTCCGGTGCTGCCCTGGGCCTTGTTCAGCGGCGCCATGCTGGGCACGGGCATTCTGATGGGTGGCGCCTGGGCCTATGAAGCGCTGAGCTTCGGCGGCTACTGGGCATGGGACCCGGTGGAAAATATGTCGCTGGTGCCCTGGCTGGTGCTGGTAGCAGGTATTCACACCAACCTGATTGCCCGCAACACCGGCTTTTCTGTCAAAACGACCTATGTCTTTTACACCCTGAGCTTTTTATTTGTCCTCTACTCCACCTTCCTCACGAGGAGCGGGGTATTGGGCGATACTTCCGTCCACGCCTTCACGGAGATGGGGCTGGAGTGGATGCTGATCGGATTTATCTCGGCCTTTACCCTCCTGGGGTTTGTGCCCCTGATTTTCCGGAACAAGCAATTCCCGTCCCCGCAGCGGGAGGAGGCTGTACCCTCCAAAGAGTTCTGGCTGTTCATCGGCGCCTTGATCCTGTTCTTTTCGGCTGCGATGATCACCTCTTCCACCTCCCTGCCGGTTTATAACAAGATCAGGACGTTTTTCGAGCCCAATTTCATGGGGCGGGTGATCCAGGACCCCGTGGCGCACTACAATAAATACCAGCTCTGGATCGGCGTGCTCATCGGCCTTTTCTCCGGCGCGGTGCAGTTTCTGCGCTGGAAGGAAGCCAACTGGAAGAACCACGCGCCCAAATTTTTCAAACACCTGGGGATCTCGCTGGCGGCAGCCGGCGTCTTCACGGCCTTGGGCTCCTTGTGGATCAATCTGTATTCCTGGCAATATTCGGTACTGCTGTTTTTTGGCCTCTTCGGCCTGTTCAGCAACCTGGACTACCTGATCACCTTCATCCGGGGCAACCTCAAGTTGGCGGGATCGGCCGTCTCCCACATCGGGTTCGGCTTGATGATCGCGGGCGTGCTGGCTTCGGGGCTCAACAAGCGGCATATTTCAACCAACCCCTTCGCGCAGCGCGGCCTGATCGAAGAAGAGCGCCTTGACCGCAACATCATGCTCTTCAAGGACATGCCCATGTACATGAGCGGGTACCGCGTCACCTACGAGCGCGACACCTTTGAGGGGAACAATCGGATTTACAGCATTTTATTTGAAAAGCTGGACACGG
>JBAQQB010000008.1:0-17563 GCA_049306275.1 Saprospiraceae bacterium
CCTTCCAGTACCGCATCGCCGACCACCTGGGCAACACCGTCGTGTTCTTTGAAGACCGGGATGGAGACACCAAAATCAAAACCGAGCCGATGACCTCCGACCCGGATTCGCTGGAGGTGTTGCAGCGGAATTACTACTACCCGTTTGGCATGGAGATGGAGGGACCCTGGCAGGCTGCCACGGCGCCCAGGGCGGATTATTTGTATAATGGGAAGGAGTGGAATGAGGATTTGGGGTTGGATTGGTATGATTATGGGGCGAGGTGGTATGATCCGACAATAGGCAGGTGGAATGCGGTGGATCCGCTGGCGGAGAAGTATGCGGCTTGGAGTCCGTATGGGTATGCGTTGGATAATCCGATTTTGTTAATAGACCCTGATGGACGGTCTGTTGATACCGAGATATATAATTCTTCGGGAAAGAAAGTCGGAGAAGATGAAAAAGGTCGTGACGGTAACATTGCAATTGTATCATATGAAGTTGGGAGGGATTTAAAAAAAGGAAGAATTTCGGCATCGGATGCTATTTCTGCAGGAATTCAAACTACTAGAACGGCGCTAAAAGAATCCCTTGATGTCATTACTAGAACGGAGAAAAATGGAGGTGACAGAGAGGAAAGTTCCGTAATAAGTGAAAACAGGGGAGTTTCCCGTGGTGAAACTGGAGAAAAGGCTCAATCTAGAACAATTGAGGGCGCACATTTACCATATGTTCCTGGAAGTAATAACACTTCGATTCATTCCCACCCAATTAACGGTGGAATCGAGGGCGGTAAAATCGTATCTTATTCAGCCGAAATTCCGGGACCCGGGGACCCTCCAATTTTTCAGAATTATAAGCAGAATATTATTGTTGGTAGACTTGGTGCGTATGAAGGCGAAATTGACCTTAGCAGCGGGCTAATCTTCATAACTTATACGCCACCTCTAGGAGCTGCTTTTTTTGACCGTAATTCTAATCACCTTGGATCAGTACAACGGGAGATAATGGAGAAAATAGTAAAAAAATAAACAGTTTGCAATGTTTAGATTAACCATACTTTGTAGCCTGATCGTTTTTCTCGTAGGTTACGCATACCCTCAAGATAGCCATATTAACTTAGTTTTGTTTATAGATGGAGATTTGGTTAAATCTGGGATTTATGATAGTTATTTTATTATTGATAACAACGATACGATTTCGTTCAAGTATGAGATCGGCGATATATTAGTAAGGGATTCAAACTTTCAAAAGCTACAATTATTGCCATTGGGAACTGACATACTGATTAACTTCCGCTATAGGCTAGGGGGGGACCTATCAGTTTTTGCTTATTCCATAAAACTGAAGAAAGAATTTCTTTTTCAAAGATTCCTGTTGTTGCGTTTATACAACTATGCGAATAAAGAAAATTCCAAATTCTTTGAAAATAAAAGTGGCTATGGTTTTGAAGTTGAATCACCATTAGGAATATACAAGCTTCCCCAAAAAAGGCCCCAAAAGGGAGGGTAGAGAAAATGCTTCAAAGGCCCGGTAGCTTCACTGTCTACCGGGCTTCCTTCATTGCAGCACCTGCTGCTGGACCTGCTGAACCCCGACTCCATCTCCAGATTTGAAGCCTACCTGGCCGATGCGCTCGACGCCTCCGGCTATCAGGGCGAGGTGTCGCTGATCAGCTTCCCCTTCAGCGGGGGCTACACCTTCCACATCCTCATCACCAGCTCCGACGCTCCAGATATTGCCCTGAACTTCCAGTTCTGCGGCCTCCAATACGATTTTGTGCAGGAAGACTGTTGCGAGAAAAACGCGCCCCCGCCGCCCGCCGGCGCAGCAGCCGGGCTCTTGCCCCACAACGACGACCTCTTCTTCCCCTCTCTGACGCCAACCACCGGGTCACCAGGATGCTGAACACCTTCTTCAACCCCGACCCCATCGCGGGCCGGTACAATACCTCCTACCAATACGACGCAGCGGGCAACATCACCAGGCTGAACCGCTACAGCCTCATCGATGCCAGCGCCGGGCAGTACACCTACGGCCTGATCGACAATGCTTTTGTAAAAAGTTGGTTCCAATCGCTTCTCAGGGGAATCCTTTTCCCACCAAAAGCGTTAACTTTAAGCAAACAACCCATTAAACTCCTGCTTATGAGTACCATTGAGATCAGAGCCGAGCTGCACAAGCTCATCGACCAGATCGACGAACGCTTCTTAAAGGCGGTATACTCTCTGATTAGCGTATACCAAGGAGAAGAACCCATTGGCTATAAAACCGACGGCACTCCTATCTTTGGCAGCGCACTTGGAAAGGAACTGGACAAAGAGGTTGAGAATGCCAAACAAGGCCAGTACATCAGCGTCGAAGAACTGGAAAAGCGCTCGAAGCAATGGATGGCGCGTACGAAGTAGTAATCACCCCGCGCGCAGAAGCCAGCCTGGAAGAAATCCTCGTATACCTGATCGAAAATGTATCGGTGGAAACCGCCGAACGGGTAAGGAGTAAACTTCTGGAGGTGATCTACAACCTGGGCAAAATGCCAACAGCCAATCCCGTTGCTCGCGGCATCCTCAGTGAAAAAGGGATCATCTACCGGCGCGCCTTGGCGCTATCATACCGGATCGTTTACACGATTGAAGAAGAGCAATTACAGGTATTGGTCGTGGAAATCCACCACGTCAAGCGGGATCCCAAAGCCATTAACGAAAGTTTTGAATAGCTCAACTCAGCAGCAATGCCTGCCCGCAGGCACGAGGGCTAATATCCGATACAACGTTCATACTGCTCGCCTCCGCTACCGCTCTACCTCCCTTCATGGAGCCTCTCGCCGGCCGGCCCCAAACCCCGCCGGACCTCCTCACTCCGGGGAAAGAACTTCCCGGCTAGCCGGTCTGTTCCTTACCCTTCGTTGCAGGGAATGATTTTTTTCTTTTAACTGAAAGAGGCTTTAGTTGAAAATTGCCGAAATTACGGCTGTAGGGCGGCAAAAGAGCCGTCCGGAAGCCGCCAGTACCGCGAACATCAGGCAAGCTTTTATATCGTCCTCTTCCAGTTCGGTGAATTCTTCAAGTATATCCTCGACGGTATCTCCGGCGGCCAGGTATTCCAGAATACTCGATACGGGGTAGCGCATCCCCCTGACACATGGCTTGCCATGGCAAATCAATGGATCAATGGTGATGCCGTTTTTTTCCATGGTCCTTTTCTTCTGTTCCTTTGAAGCAATAATTTAAGGTTATTTTCAGTTCCGGGGAAGCGGTAGGTAAAGAACGAGGCATTCATTTCATCACGAAAAGTGCTCCCCTAGCCCACAAGTAGAAAAAAAAAGGCCCCAGGGGCAAATCCCCCCAGGGCCTTTTCCTTTTCATAAACTCGCTTCAATTCGCCTCCTGCACCCTCCCAGAGCCAGTGATGTGCACGTTGAGGATCGGATTCCCCTTGTAGTACACACTACCGCTACCGGTGATCCGCACGTCAAGGCGGTCGGTGACGTACACTTCAGCGTCGCCGGAGCCGCTGATCTTGATATCGCCTTTCTGGGTCTGGAGACCGAAGGCCTCGTAGTCGCCCGAGCCGCTGATGTCGAGGTCGAATTCATTGGCTTCACCCTCCAGCCTGATATCGCCCGAACCCGAGATGCGGATGTCGACTTCGTCAAAATCGTCGAGCGCCAGGTCCATATCGCCGGAGCCGCTGATGCGGAGGTTGATATCGTTGCCTTCGAATACGTTGTCGCCGTATACCCGGCCCGAGCCGCTGATGGAGACGTAGCCGATGTCCGGAAGAGTGATGTAGAACACGAGTTCCTCATGCTGCCGCACGCAGTCGTCGAAGCGGATATTCCAGGTGTCGTTGCTCACGCTCAGCCTCAGCAGGTCGATAATGTTCTCCTGGCCTTCCACTTCCACGTGCTGCTCAGGACCCTGGATGAGGATGACTTTGCCGGAAATCTGAAGGTCTATCCCTGAGAAAGATGGCAGTTCGAGCACTTTGGTGACGGTAGGGCCTACTCCTCTTTCGCAGGAGAAAGGATCGTCGTCGAGGAACAGGCAGCTTTGCAGCGAAAAGGTAGCAAGCAGGGCAGCTACCATCCATTTCATGTTTTTCATAACAAGTAGATTGATTTTGGTAAATGGCAATATATTAAAGAAGTCTATTCACACAGAAGGTTGCGCTGGAGGAGCACGTTAACGATAAACGATCGTCGATAAACGACCAAACCTACCATTTCGACCTTCCAAAATAGCCCAGCCTGAGCGTCAGCGCGCCGGTCCAGCCGGTGAAATCGTCGTCGGTGAGGCCGGGCGAGCTCACGCCGTCGACCCAGCGGTAGCCGGCCGTGCCGGCGATGCGCAGGAAGCTCGTGAGGTTGACCTCAAGGCCAAACTCTGGATGGGCCACCACGATGCTGTCGTAATAGTCGTCGTCCCAATAGTCGGTTTGGATATTGATCATGCCGCCGCCGAGGCGCAGGGAGCCGAAGGGGTGGAATGCCCAGTGCTGGAAGGGCGTGAAGCCCAGCCACAGGCCGGCGTGGGCCAGATCGATGCGGTCGAGCTCGTCGTCGTTGAGCACTTTTTCGTAATCGGCGCCGGCGTTGCCATAGGCGCCCAGGAAGGCGTTGCCCAGCACGAGGCCTGCGCCGGCGCCCAGGGAAGTGCGCCAGGGCTGATTGAGGGGGCCCTGTTCGATGACGGGGCTCACGAAAAAGCCTACCCGGCCATTGCGGCCCATAAGGGTGCGGTCTTGCGCATGCAGTTGAACGGTGGTCAGTAAGGCCATGATGGCCAGCAAAAAGATCCTTTTCATTTCTTTTCAGTGGGTTAGTGAAAAATTGGTTTCAGTTTCAAAAACGGATGCCGCCCAGGACGCCCGCCCAGGCCTGGTAGTCCGTTCCGCCGGCAGTCGTGCGGCGGTACCAGTTGTAGGGCGCCAGGTCGTACGATCTGTCGCCGGTTTCCGGATCGACGACCCTGCTCGCCATCAGGTTGAGCGTGCCGCCGCCGAAGATGCTGAAGCGCCGCCCGATGCGGCAGTCGAGCGTAAGCCTGAGCTGGTTAAGCAGGTTGAGCCTGCCCTCAAGGCTTCCGCCCTTGCTCAGGTGGATGCTCAGGCCTTCCAGGTTGAGGTCTAGGCGCCTGCTCAGGCCGATGGCCGTGCCGGCTCCGTAGCCGATGCCCCAGACGGGTGTCTTTTCCAAGCGGAAGCCGGCATAAAAGATATTGTAAAACCTGCGGGTACCGGGTTTGAACGCCACGCTGGTCCACAGCGATTCGCTGCCGGCCAGTTCGAAGCGGTTGTAGCCCCTTCGCACCAGGTTGAGCAGGCCGATGGAGACGTTGGTCACGGTGTCGGCTATGTTAATGAGGCCGAACTGCGTGCCCGCGGCGCCCGCGCTGTAGTTGAACAGGGCGGCGATCTGCCTGCCCCGCATTTCTACAAAAGACAGGTTGCCCGCCAGCGCGACCTGGTTGCCGGTGATCTCCCGCGCTGCGTTGAGGAGTCCGGCAACTTGCAGGCCCCACGCCCGGCGCAGGGAGAGGTTGAGCACGCCGGCCACCTGCCGGCCGTACAGCGATTCTTCCGCTACGTTGGCGAAGCCAGCCACCTGTAGGCCTTTGACATGCCCTTCCGTGGTGTTCATCAGCAGGCTCCACTCAGAGCCTTCCACCCCGGCGCTGTAACCCGCCAGGAGGTTGACCGAGTGCAGGTTGGTCAGCTTGCCGCTTTCCCAGCCATTGGTGCCGAAAGGCGGAAAGATGGACAGTTGGTACATCCGCTTGTCGTCAGGCAAGCCCATGTTGAGGGAGTCGAAAAATGCCCAGGTCTGCCAGCGCGAGAACACCGTCTTGTCGGGCGGCGGCAGCACCACCGGCTCCAGCTTGGGCGGCGTTTCCGTCTCCATCCTGATAGGGCCGATCTCCCTGGATCCCATGGGCAGCAGCTGTATCTCCGGCTCCCGGTACTCCCGCTTTCCGCCTTCCGGCTTCCAGGGGTTGCGGATGGGCTTACCGGGATCGTGTTTGAGCACGATCTGCTTTCCAATAGTGGCGTACACCACCTGCGTTTCCGCAAACAGGTCGTCGAGCACGGCTTTCAAGGACGTCCGCTCCCGATGCACAGATACCCGCTGGTTGAGAGGAATGTGGTCGCTGCTGTACGAAAACCTCAGCTCATACCTCCGCTCCAGGTCGTTGAGCGCATGCCGGAGTTGCACGCGGTCGTAGTGTGCGCTGACCGTCAGGGAGAGATCGGCCTGCTGGGCCCAAACCGCGAGGGTTTGCAGGAGCAGCAGCACAGACAGGATGGCTGGTTTTCGCATGGGGCTTACATTCGTTACGCACTACCGGCCCTGGCAACCCGCTCCAAGCAGGGTGTAGACCGAATCTGTCCGGGAAAGTTGAAGGCTGAGGCTGAAGGCCAGGCTTTCGGCCACTTCGTCGGGAGTGGCCTGTTCAAAGGAGCCTGTGTAGTGGCAGTTCCAGACCGAGGAGTCTTCCGCTTCCAGCTTTTTACCGTAGTACCGTTCGAAGGACAACCGCACTTCCTCCAGCGTTGCATTTTGGAAAGAAAGTTTTCCGGTATGCCACGAAAGGGCGTTGGCGATCTTCTCCTCCGGCTCGGCGAGCAGCCCTGTCTGGCGCTGCAGCGTGGCCGAATGGCCGGCTGCGACCTCCAGGCGGGTCTGCGGGGCCGCTTCCCGGAAGAAGGCCACTTTTCCCGTCTCTACCGTGAGCTCTACCGCAGTTTCACCGGGGTAGGCGCGGATGTTGAAGGAAGTGCCCAGCACCTCGGTGAGGGCGCCCTGGCTTTCGACTGCGAAGGGCGAATGTTCCATCCGGCGCACCTGGAAGAAGGCTTCGCCTTCCAGCGTCAGGCGCCTTTCGGAAAAATCGCCGGCGTAGCTGAGCGTGGAGCGCTCGTTGAGCCAAACGCGGCTGCTGTCGGGCAGCACGAGGAAAAGGGTTTCGCCAGCGCCCGTGGCAAAAGCAACCGGCGTTTGGTCAAGGGAGGGTCCTTTCACCAATATCCAGGTGGCCAGCGCCAGCATGGCGAATGCGGCGGCGATGCCCGCGGCCCATCTGCGCCAGGCAAAGGGGATGACGCGGGCGGTACCCGTATCGTTGCGTTGAATGTGTTGTGTCACCTTCTTCCAGGCCACGTCCACATCCTTGTCAAAGTCGGGGAAGGCCTCTTCTTCCCCTGTTTGCCATATCAGCGTCGCTTCGGCAAGCAACTGCCCGCGGGCGGAATCTTCCTCCAGCCACTCGTGAAAGCGCGCCACTTCTTCCGGCGTCATGTTGCCGGAGAGGAATGTTGCGATCCGTTCGGAGTTTTCGCGTGTAAAAAGATCCATAGCAGCTACTTCTGATATGAGGATGCGGCCGGGGATTCGATACCCCTATGCCCGGTTAAAAAAAATCTTTCAATCTCTCGCGCATGACGCGCAGGGCCTTTCCCATTTGATTTTCCACTGTTTTGACGGAGATGCCCATTTCCTTGGCGATGTCGGGATACGTCAGCCCCTCCTGCCTGCTGAGCTGGAATACCGTGCGGCACTGCGGCGGCAGGGAAAGCAAGGCCCGTTGGTATCCTTCCTTCAGGTCGCCATGCAGCGCCTGCTCGTCGGCGGCCTGGGTGTCTGCTTGTTCGGGCAAATCTTCCCGCACGTCGATGCGGTGCACTTTTCTCAGGTGGGCCAGCCCTTCGCGCACGGCCATCTGGTTGAGGTAGGCGCCCCAGGAGGTGTGCACCTCGATCTCCATGCGTTTTTCCCAGACCCTGATGAAGACGTTCTGCGCCAGATCCTGCGCCAGGTGCTGGTCTTGCACCAGCCGGTAAATCGTGCGGCAAAGCCCCGGGTAGTGGACCTTGAACAGCTCCTGCAGGGCAGCCTGTTCGTCTGCCTGCAAGCGTTGCTGGATATCCTTTGGGTCAGGGGCCATTGTGGTAATGAGCTTAGGATTGTTTCGATAACAATATTCCGAAGTATCCGGGTAAAAGGTGCGACCTCTCCGAGGTCGAAAAATGAATGAACCGTTTTTGCTACAAATGTTTGACCTCTCCGAGGTCATTACAGTCTCCACCTCGGAGAGGTGGCACGTTTGTAGCATTCAGGCCGTTCCGTTTCACCGACCTCGGAGAGGTCGCACATTTGTTCCTCCCAAATCGGGAAGTAATTTTCTCGAGAATCCTTAGAACGTTGAGTTTATCTGAGGCAAAGGTAGGGAATCTAACCCGGACAAAAACCACCCTGACCTAATAACCTTTTCCCCAGAAAAGACCTCTTTCACGTTGAAAGATAGCCTCTTATCTCCCCTCCCCACCTCTTGACTTATTGTAAATTTTACAATAATTTTAACGAAATTTTGTTTCATCTCAACTTGAATAGCTGTATTTTTGTATTAGTGAAGGGTGAAGAGTGAAGGGTGAACAAAATTTCCCCCTTCACTCTTCACCCTTCACCCTTCACCCTTCACTAATAAAAGTAAAGACATGAATATCCTCGTATTAAACGTAGGCAGCTCTTCGATCAAGGCGGCGATTGTGCACAGCGAGACGGGACTGCGCAGCTTTGGTGTGGACGTTGAGCGGGTGCCTTCGACTCCCGTTGCACATTTCTCCGACGGTGTACAGATTGAATTTTCCGAATCGGGCCACGAAGCCGTTCTGCGGGCACTGATGCCCTTTTTGCGCTCCCGCATCAAGGAACTCGCCGTGAAGGGCATTGGCCACCGCGTAGCCCACGGGGGCGACCGTTTCGACGGTCCGGTGCTGCTCGACCCGGGGCTGGTGCTGGAGTTGGAAGAGCTCAACGACCTGGCGCCGATCCACAACCCGCTCATCATGAAGGGGGTACGGATCGGGATGGAATACTTCCCCGACCTCCCGCACGTGGCGGTGTTCGACACCTCTTTCCACCATACTCTTCCCAAGAAAGCTTACACGTATGCCATTCCGGGCGAACTGGCCCGCAAATATAATATCCGCCGCTACGGCTTCCATGGCACCAGCCATGAGTACGTAGTGGAAATGGCGGCATCGCACCTCGACCGCGACCTTCGCGAGCTGCGCATCATCTCCTGCCACCTGGGCAGCGGTTGCAGCATCGCGGCCATCGAGTTCGGCCGTTCTGTGGAGACCAGCATGGGCATGACCCCGCTGGAGGGCCTGGTCATGGGCACCCGCAGCGGCGACGTCGATCCGGGACTGTTCTACTACCTGCTGAAAAAAGGCCACACCATCGACGAGCTCAACGACATGCTCAACCTGGAGAGCGGTCTGAAAGGTCTTTCGGAGAAAAGCGCCGATATGCGCGACATCATCGAACTGTCGGCTGCGGGCGATGAGAATGCCCGCCTCGCCCTGCAGGTGTTCACCCACCGGGTGCAGAAATACATCGGCGCCTACGCAGCCATCATGGGCGGCGTCGACGCGATCATCTTCACCGGCGGGATTGGCGAAAACAGCGACGAAGTGCGGCAGCGCATCACCCATAAGTTCCACTTCCTCGGCGCCCTGCTCGACGAAGACAAGAACAATTCGCTCCAACTCACCAACGCAAATCCTGTGAGCGTCTTCTCCTCCCCCAACAGCAAAGTCAAGCTGCTGGCCGTGCGGACCGACGAGCAACTCGCCATCGCCCGCAAGGCGAAGAGCGTCATACAGGGCGAAGGGCTGGTCAACACGGCCTCCCGCATCCCCGTCGCCATCTCCGCCCGCCACGTACACCTGACGCAGGAGACGGTCGACCTCTTGTTCGGAAAAGGCCACCAGCTCTCGGTACACAAATGGCTCAGCCAGCCCGGCCACTACGCAGCCAAGGAAACCGTCACGCTGGTAGGCCCGAAGAACCGCATCGAAAAAGTGCGCATCCTGGGTCCCTGCCGCAAATACGACCAGGTGGAGATATCGCGCACCGACGAATATTTTCTGGGCGTAGACGCGCCCATCCGCGAGAGCGGGCGCCTGGAGAACACGCCGGGCCTCAAGCTGATCGGCCCGAATGGTGAAATCGCCCTGCAGAGCGGCGTGATTTGCGCATGGCGCCACATCCACATGTCGCCTCAGGACGCCATGGAATTCGGCGTGGAAGACGGCGACATCGTCGACGTAGCCGTGGTCACCGGCAGCTCGCGCGACCTGGTGTTCGGCAACGTGCTCATCCGCGTAGGCGAGGGCTTTGTGCTGGAAATGCACATCGACACCGACGAAGGCAACGCCGCCGAGATCGAAGCCGGCGACACCGGCGCCCTCATGGCCACCAAGTCGAAAGGCGTGCTGAAGAAACGGAAGATTATGAGCCCAGTATTCAAATAAGTTGAGAAGGTGAGAAGGTGAGGAGTGGAGTTCCTCTTCTCACCTTCTCAACTCCTCAACTTACTTCAGCCCCTTAAGCCTTACATTCTCCATCACATACTTCCTGCCTTCCCGCATGTACTCCAGCGAGATATTGTCGCCGGGGCGGAAGCGGGCTACCTGTTCCTGGAGTTCGGGTACGGAATTGGTGTTGATACCATTGACCTTGGTAATGACGTCGCCGGCGAGGATGCCGGCTTCTTCGGCGCTGCTGCCGGGGGTGACGCTGCGCACCAGCACCCCGGCGATGAGGGGCAGCTGGAGGTCGCGGGCGATGAACTCATTCACCTCTGTGATACTGACGCCCAGAAGGGCGCGCTGCACCTTGCCGAAGTCGCGCAGGTCGCTCATGACTTTGGCCACGAGGTTGGCCGGCACGGCGAAGGAATAGCCCTCGTAGGTTCCTCCCTCCGACATGATAGCCGAATTGATGCCGATGAGTTCGCCGCGGTCGTTGACGAGCGCTCCGCCGCTGTTGCCTGGGTTGACGGCCGCATCGGTCTGGATAAAGCTCTCGATAGAATAAGACCCTGGCAGGATACTGATATTTCTGGCTTTGGCGCTCACGATCCCCGCTGTCACGGTAGAGGTCAGGTTGAAGGGGTTGCCGATCGCCAGGGCCCACTCGCCAATCCGCACGTGGTCGGAATCGCCGAAGGCGATGGGATGAAGTCCACTGGCCCGCACTTTCAGCAGGGCCAGGTCGGTAGATGAATCCGTTCCCACCACCTTAGCCGCCAGCTCCCGCTTGTCATTGAGCGTAATCTGTATCCGTGTGGCGCCTTCGATGACGTGGTAGTTGGTAGCGATATAGCCATCCGACGAGATGATCACGCCGGAGCCGCCGCCCAGCGGAGTAATGCCGTCGAAGACCTGGATGTTGACCACCGAGGCCGTCACGCGGTCGGCGATGGTGACAAAGTCTTCCGGTGCGCCCGCCAGTTCAAGGGCGTCGGTCAATACCGGCCGGTAGGAGCGTCCTTGCTCAGGCGGCAGGAAAGCCTCAACCTCCTTGATCCAATACTGGCGGAACAGGAAGTAGGAAAGGGAAGTGCTGACCGTCGCGGTCACCAGCATGGCCAGAGCCAGGATCAATCCGAATTTTTTCATAGCTGTAAGGTTCTTTAATCACTTATGCGGCCTTCGGCCGCATAAGTGATTTTTAAAGATAGTGGGCGGGCTACGCCCGCCCACTATCTTTAAAACAATTTATTATGTGCAAACTGCACCTGTTGTTTTGAAGGCAGGGGCCAGCGGCCGCTGGCATCCATAACGAATTAATAAACTCCCGATGGTACATCGGAAGTTCAAATTATGAAAAAAGAAATCGCCTTTCAAGGGGCAAGGAAAAACCAGGGCCGGATTCTACTGACAAAAATCACCCCCGGACGGGAATAAAGATCAGCATTCTGCAAAATTTTCTTTTGTTTATTGCATGCGAATTGATCCGATTCATGCATTTTATTAAGAAAAAGGCCACTATTCCCATCAATCAGCGCAGCTTTTCCGTCCAGACGATTCAGCCTGCAGCAGGGCGAAAATTTCCCTCCCTCGTTTTTTTACACCACGCCCTCGGATCGATCGCACAGTGGAAAGACTTCCCGGAAGAACTGGCAAAAATGACGGACCTGCCTGCCGTGCTGATCGAGCGGCTGGGACATGGCCAGTCGGACGAGATGCCCGCGAAGCGGGGGCTGGACTACCTCCATGCAGAAGCCTTCGAGTACCTGCCTCCGGTTTTGAAAGAACTGGGCATTGAGCGCCCCTTTCTGGTAGGGCATAGCGACGGCGCCACCATTGCGCTGCTCTATGCCTCCCGCTTCCCCGCTGCCGGAGTCATCGCCGAAGCCCCGCATATACTGGTCGAAGAGCAAACCCTGGAAGGCATTCGCGAAGCGCTCCAAGACAAGGAGGCTTTGCGCAGCCGCCTGGAGAAATACCACGGTGAAAAGGCAGGCCGCCTCATCGACGCCTGGGCAGACACCTGGCTGGCGCCCTGGTTCCGGAACTGGAACATCGAACCCGAACTGAAACAAATCTCCGCCCCGGTAATGGTGGTGCAGGGAACCGCCGACCCCTACGGCTCTCTTGGCCACCTGAAAGGCGTCTTCAGGGCCCTGCGGCGCCGTAGTTGCGCATTCATCGTGCCGGGATGCGGCCATTTCCCGCACGTGGAAGCCAGGGAGTTGGTATTACAGCGCATGGCCGGATTTATCGACTATCCCATTACACATCATACAACCTGACTATTATGATACCAAAGCAAAGTTATGTTTGCGGCGCAAGCGACAAGCCCCTCCTTGGCCAAACCATCGGCATCCTCTTCGACAGGATCGTAGAGCGCTTTCCCGACAACGAAGCGCTGATCGTGCCCTTCCAACAGGTGCGCTGGACGTACCGGATGCTCAGCGATCAGGTCGACGCCTGCGCCAAGGCGCTGCTGGCCAAAAACATCCTGAAAGGCGACCGCGTAGGTATCTGGGCGCCCAACTGCGCTGAATGGACCGTCCTCCAAATCGCCACCGCCAAGGTCGGCGCCATCCTGGTCAATATCAACCCCGCCTACCGCCTCCACGAACTGGAATACGCCCTGCAGCACTCCGCCTGCAAAATGATCGTCACCGCCGACCGATTCAAATCGTCGGAATACCTCAATATGATCAACGACCTGGTGCCCGAGCTCAAATACAGCCCGGCAGGCAAACTCCATTCCCAGCGCTTCCCCGACCTCCGTGCCGTCATCCACCTCAGCGATGAAACCGTGCCGGGTACCTGGACCTGGAAGGAGTTTCTCACCCTGTCGAACGGCAACGGCATGGACCAGCTCAACCAGCGCAGGAGACAGCTTTCTTTCGACGACCCCATCAACATTCAATACACCAGCGGCACCACCGGCCGCCCGAAAGGCGCCACGCTGAGCCACCACAATATTCTCAACAACGCGTACTTCACGGCCGAAACCATGAATTTCACCGAGAAAGACCGGCTCGTGATACCCGTGCCGCTCTACCACTGCTTCGGCATGGTGCTGGGCAACCTGGCCTGTATCTCCCACGGCGCCGCCATGATCTATCCCAGCGAGGCTTTCGAAGCCGGCGCCGTGCTGAAAGCCGTACAGGATGAAAAAGCCACCGCCGTACACGGCGTGCCCACCATGTTCATCGCCGAGCTCGAACACCCCGACTTCGGCAAATACGACCTGACAAGCCTCCGCACGGGCATCATGGCGGGCTCGCCCTGCCCCATCGAGGTGATGAAACGGGTGCAAACCGACATGCACATGCCGGAAGTCCAGATCGGATATGGCATGACCGAAACCAGCCCCATCAGTACCCAGACACGACCCGGCACGCCTATCGACAAACAGGTGAGCACCGTGGGCCAGATACACCCCCACCTCGAGATCAAGATCATCGATCCCGGAACGGGCATCACCGTGCCCCTCGGCGAACCCGGCGAGCTGTGCACCCGCGGCTACAGCGTCATGCTCGGCTACTGGAACGACGACCACCGCACCCGCGAATCGATCGACAGCGCCCGCTGGATGCACTCAGGCGACCTGGCCACCATGGACGAGGAAGGCTACATCAAGATCGTGGGCCGCATCAAGGACATGATCATCCGCGGCGGCGAGAATGTCTACCCGCGCGAGATCGAAGAGTTCTTCTACACCAACCCCAAAGTGCAGGACGTACAGGTGATCGGCGTTCCCGATGAAAAATACGGGGAAGAGGTCATGGCCTGGATCATGCTCAAAGAGGGCGAAACCGCTACGGCCGAAGAGATGATGGAGTTCTGCAAGGGCAAGATCACCCACTTCAAGATACCCAAATACTACAAGTTCACCAGCCAGTTCCCGCTGACTGTCACCGGAAAAGTGCAGAAGTTCAAGATGCGGGAGATCAGTATCGAGGAGCTCGGGCTGCATAAGGCGGCGGGGGTGAAGACCGCGTAAGTCGTCAAACAATTTGAGTAGTGGGGCGCCAAATTTATTTGGCGCAAACCATTGGCAGCTCTGGCTTTCTTGCCGAATAAATTCGGCAAACCAGGCGCCAAATAAATTTGGCGCCCCCATTGCTCACACGGCTGTGCCCATCTTAAACACCTGCTTGACCCCCTCCGAAAAGACCATGCCTGCCAGCGCCAGGCCCAGTGCCCAGAGCCAGTGTCTGAGTTCCAGCGGCACGAAGCCGAAGAGGTGTTGCAGGAATGGCAGGTAGATCACCAGCAGCAGAAAGGTGAAGGCGCCCGCTACGACCCATCGCAGCGCGGGCGGCCAGTGGGTGAATTCCCGCCACCAGCTTCCCTTCCAGTTGCGGTTGACGAATATCAGACCCAGGTTGGTGATGATCAGGGTCGTGAAGGCGAGGGTCTTCGCGATCAGCGGGGCTTCGCTCCCCTTTTCCCACCACATCGCCAGCCACACGGCTGCCATCACCAATACCAGGGCGATCAGGCCCTGGGTGAGGGCGAAGAACAGGGTATTTCTCGAAAAAAGAGGTTCCTCGCGCCGACGCGGATTCCTCGACATGATATCTTTTTCGGCTTCCTGTGATTCGAAGACCAGGGAGCAGGTGGGGTCGATGAGCAATTCCAGGAAAACGACGTGTACGGCCGTCAGCAGCACAACCGGCCAGTCGAGCATGGCGGGGATCAGCGCGGCGCCGGCGATCGGGATGTGCACGCTCACGATGTACGACATGGCCTTTTTCAGGTTGTCGTAGATGCGCCGCCCCAGCCGCACCGCCGATACGATGGAGGGGAAAGAGTCGTCGAGCAGCACGAGGGAAGAGGCTTCCCGGGCCACGTCGGTGCCCCGCTCGCCCATGGCGATGCCGATGTGGGCCGCCTTGAGCGCTGCGGCGTCGTTGACCCCGTCGCCGGTCATGGCCACGATGTGGCCCTGTGATTTGAGCAATTCGACGATCCGCAGCTTTTGCTCGGGCTGTACGCGGGCGAAGACGTTGGCCGTTTGCAGGCGCTCCAGCAGTTCTTCTTCGGGGAAATATTCCAGCTCCGCTCCCGTAATCACCCTCTCCGGCTCCCGCAGCCCGATCTGCCCGGCGATATTCTCCGCCGTAGCCGGGTAATCGCCCGTGATCATGATGACCCGGATGCCCGCCTCGTAGCACTCCCGCACCGCCGCAGGCACAGTCTCGCGGATGGGATCTTCGAAGCCCACCAGGCCAATGAAGGAGAAGTCGAAATCGTGCTGCCGTGGCGGGAGCTCGCTGCCCCGGAAGACGCCTTTAGCTACGCCCAACACCCGCAGGCCCTGCCGGGCCATCGCTGTCACCGTATCCTTGAGCGGGGCGATCTGCTCGCGCGAGAGGTGGCAGAGGTCGAAAATGGATTCAGGAGCGCCCTTCGCGGCGATGATATAGTCGTCCCTTCGCGGCGACTCCCACACGTGAGCGATCGAGAGCAGCTCGGGTGAGAGGGGATATTCCCTGACCAATGTCCAATCGGGGTGCATGCGCCCCTCCACCAACGCCAGGAAAGCCTTCTCCATAGGGTCGAAGGGGTCGCGCTGGCTTGCCAGGATGCCGTATTCAATCAGTTCCTTCGGCGATTCCCCCTCCATTTTGACAATGGTCATCCTGTTTTCGGTGATGGTGCCGGTCTTGTCGGAGCACAGCACGGTGGCTGCCCCGAGGGTTTCAATGGCGGAGATGCGGCGGGTCAGCACCTTTTTCTGCGAAATCCGCCAGGCGCCGATGGCGAAAAAGATGGTCAGTACGAAGGGAAATTCTTCCGGAATGATGGCCATGGCCAGGGTGATGCCTGCAATCAAACCCTGCATCCAACTGCCGGAGTAGGCGTATTGAAAGCCGAACACCAGCAGGCACAGCAACATCGCGATGCTGAACACGATGATCACCAAGCGGCGGGTTTCCTTTTGCAGCAGGGCTTTCTCCGTCTCAATGCCCCTGAGCGCCTGCCCGATCTTTCCCATCTGGGTATGGATCCCGGTGTGCACGACTTCGGCCACGCCGTGTCCCTGCACCAGCAAGGCGCCGGAAAACAGCGGCGCATCATCCTCGTGTTTCGACACAGGCGCCGACTCGCCGGTGAGCATCGACTCGTCGGCCTGCACGTTGACGCCCCAGAGCAGGCGTGCGTCGGCGGGCACGCGGTCGCCTTCCTGCACCACCATGATATCGCCCCTGACCACCTCCCGCCCCGGGATCCGCCGCATCGCGCCTCCCCTGATCACCTGGGCCCGCGGCGAGGAGAGGTCGCGGAGGGCCTCCACTGTTTTTTCACTCTTGCCTTCCTGGTAGAGGGTGATAGCCACGATAAAAAAGACGGAGAGCATGAGCACGACGGCCTCTGCGATATCGCCCATGAAAAAATAAAGGCCTCCGCAGGCCACCAGCAGCAGGATCATGGGCTCGGAGAGCGATTCCAGCACGATGCGCAAGGTGGTGCGCTTGCGGGGATCGGGCAGTTCGTTATAGCCCTCGCGCACCAATGCCTCAGCAGCCTCCTTTTCGGAGAGGCCCTGCAGGGATTTGACCTGTTGCTCGGTAAGCATACGCCAAATATACGGAAATGACAGGGCAAATGCCCGGAAAAGGAGTGGCGGGCTCCGGATTTTGGTTAAATTTGGGAAACAATGCTACTATGAAAAAAATACTGGCCTTCCTCCCAGCGATTCTCCTCGCAGGGCCCCTGCTCGCACAGGTTTCCGGCAACATCAACTACCAGCAGCAGGTCCGTTTTCCCGACAACAACATCAACGTCAATCTGAGCGGCAATGCCGATATCATCATCAGCGTGAAAGGGCTGGCGAATGTCAAAGCCGATACCTATGTGGCGATCTTTCACGTGAGCCAGACGGGCAAGACGACGGAGGAGGTCAACAAACTGGCCGACGAGCGGATCGCCCAGGCGCTTAAAAACATTCAATCCAAACCCGGCGTGGAAACCTACATCGACATGATCTCCTTCGTGCCGGTCTACCAGTTTGTCCAGGAGGAAAAAGTATTCAGCAAAAAGACCTACAACGAGATACCCGCGGGTTTTGAGGTCAGAAAGAACATCCACATCCGGTATTCCGACCCGGATCTCCTCAACGAGGTCATCGCCGCCTTCTCCAACGCGGAGATCTATGACCTGGTGAGGGTCGATTATTTTTCCAATAACCTGGAAGCGGTCAAGAAGGAACTCATGGCCAAGGCAACCACGCTGATGAAGGAGAAGATCAAGACCTACGAGGGCATCC
>JBAQQB010000009.1:0-35565 GCA_049306275.1 Saprospiraceae bacterium
AACAAATGGAAGGATGGATGTTTATCAACCACCTGTCATTGATGCTGTATTACCAACTATTCAAAGAACTTGCACGCTTGAACCTTTTGTCCAGATACTCTCCCATGGAAGTGTTGCAATACCTGGAACGCATTTACAAGATCAAAGCAAACGGCCAGTGGCGAACAGCTGAAATCCCCAAACGGGCCAGGCTGATCGCCGAAAAACTGGAACTGCCTATTCCCTAAAAAATTCGGAGTTACGGTTTAAAAAATTGCAACAAGGCCGACAAAAAGTATATTCTTCTGATGCCCGGCAGAAAAACCCGGAAATCCAGCCCCGGCAAATTGGAAGGTTAATGTATTCAGCGTAAATTGAAGGAAATTAATTCCGTTTAAACCATGTCCCCCTACCTCACCAGCGCCCGCAAACAATTCGAATACTACAAGCAACTCGGCGAAAAGACCTTCGCCCAGCTACCCGATGAGGCCCTGTTCTGGCAATACAACCCCGAGAGCAACAGCATCGCCACCATCGTCAAGCATCTGTGGGGCAATATGCTGTCGCGCTGGACCGACTTCCTCACTTCCGACGGCGAGAAGGAATGGCGGCAGCGCGATGCGGAATTTGAAAACGATATTTCCTCCCGGGAGGAGATGCTCCGGAAATGGGAGGAGGGCTGGACCTGCTTTTTCAAGGCCCTCGACAGCCTGAGGGAGGAAGACCTGCAACAGATCGTCTACATCCGCAACATGGGGCATACCGTGATGGAGGCCATCAACCGGCAACTCGCCCACTACCCCTACCACATCGGACAGATCGTCTTTATCGGCAAAATGATCAAAGACAGCGGCTGGACTTCCTTGTCCATTCCAAAAAATCAGTCTGGCGCTTATAACGCGGACAAGTTTTCACAGCCGAAAAGGAGGGAGCATTTTACGCAGGAGTTTTTGGAGGAAGAGTGACCTCCACCACCTCCCCTTCCTCCCTCCCCAGTGTCCGCCCCCACAATGCCACAGCCTCCAGCACCGGGATGAGCGTCCGCCCAAAATCCGTCAGCGAGTACTCCACCCGAAGGGGTACCTCCGCGAACACCTCCCGCTTCACCAGCCCGTCTTCCTCCAGGGCCTTGAGCTGGAGGCTCAGCATCTTCTCCGTGATGTCGGGTATCTGCTTCTTCAACTCGCTGAAACGCAGCGTGCGGTTGCGTAGATACCACAGCACCACCGTCTTCCACTTGCCGCCGATGAAGTGCATCGTCACGTCCATCGCGCAGTGGAAGGTCTTCCCGCGCAGTTTGAAGACGTATTCCTTGCCATCTATAACCATTGGGAAAAAAATTTGCTCCTGTCAAATCTGACAGGTATTGCAAAGATACTTAACTATACTTATTTTTGCAACTATCAAAAAGATAGCTAACCTGTATAACCTCCAACAATGAAAAAAATCGGCATCTTCGGCACCGGCATGGTCGGCGCTACCATCGGCTCCAAACTCGTGCAACTGGGCTACTCCGTCATGATGGGCAGCCGCACGGCCAACAATGAAAAAGCCCTGGCATGGGCGGCTCAAAACGGACCCAACGCCTCTGCCGGCACGTTCGAAGATGCCGGCCGCTACGGGGAGATCATCTTTAACTGCACCAAAGGGGAGGCCTCGCCCGAGGTGTTCCGCGCAGCGGGCGTCAACAACCTCAACGGGAAGATCATCGTCGATATCAGCAACCCGCTCGACTTCTCGCAGGGCATGCCGCCCTCGCTCATCCCGGCCTGGACCAACACCAACTCCCTGGGCGAAGAGCTCCAGAAACAGGTCCACGGCGCCCGCATCGTCAAAACCCTCAACATGGTCAACTGCGAGGTGATGGTCGACGCGGCGCGCAGCGGAGGCGACCCCACTATGTTCGTCAGCGGCAACGACCCCGACGCCAAGGCCGAGGTCATGGTCATCCTCCGCCAATTCGGCTGGAACGACATCATCGACCTGGGCGATATCACCACCGCCCGCGGCACGGAAATGCTCCTGCCCATCTGGCTGCGCACCTGGATGGCGACGGGCAACGGGCATTTCGCGTTCAAAATCATCCGCTAAGGATCGTTACAAAAAAATAATTTCCCGATTTGCGGGATTACAATGTGCGACCTCTCCGAGGTCGATAGAATGAATGAATCGTTTTTGCTACCAATATTTGACCTCTCCGAGGTCAGTACAGGCTCCACCTTGGAGAGGTGGCACGTTGGTAGCATTCAGGCGTTTTTATTTTACCGACCTCGGTGAGGTCGCACATTGATTTTTGAGGATGATTACAGGCCAAGGCTTTCTTCGAAGAAACCCGGCATTTCACCCTGCAAGCCGATGGCCCCCCAGGCCTCTATTTCCTCAGCCTTGAATGGGAAGGCGGAGACGGTGAAGTGATAATGGCAGTGAAAATTTGACTTTTTTTAAACAAAAATTTATATTTGATCCGCATAAAAACAATTTTGTTAAAAAACACCCCAATAATCCTGACGATCCGACGCAAATCCTGTCCAATCCTGTCTAACCATGTACGAACTAAAAACCAAAATCAACGACGCAGACGTGGCTGCTTTCCTCAATAGCGTGGAGGACGAAAAAAAGCGCCAGGACGCCTACGCCATTCTCGACATGATGAAGGAGATCACCGGCGAAGAGCCCAAAATGTGGGGTTCCAGCATCGTAGGCTTTGGCAGTTACCACTACAAATACGCCTCCGGCCAGGAAGGCGACTGGTTCCATACCGGCTTCTCCCCCCGCAAACAAAACCTCACGCTTTACATCATGAACGGCGTAGAGGCCTACCCCGATCACCTCGCCCGGCTCGGCAAGCACAAGATCGGCAAGTCCTGCCTCTACATCAAAAAGCTGGCCGACGTTGACATGGAGGTGCTCCGGGATATGATCCGGCAATCGCTGGCGGATAAAAAGATGGGGAAATGACGGTTATGCGCACCATTTTCCTTCTTTTCTCCCTGCTGGCCTCTGCCGGGGCCATGGCCCAAATGCCCAGTCCGGCCAACCTGGCGAGCCCATTGCAAGACTCCGCCCTGGGCCATGTGACCTACCTGAAGGTCAATATCAATGGATTGACTTCCCGCGAAGCGATATGGGATGGGAAAGGCCATCTGCTGGAGGATACCCGGTCCGGCGCCACAGGCCCCTGGCAACGTACCACCCACGAATACGATGAGCAGGGAAAGCACGTCAGAAGCGTGGAGGAAGACATCGAATACCGGCAAAAATCAGTCTACACCTATTCCGATGAAAGGAATTACAGGGTGGATTACCTGGATTCCGCCGGATTGGTCAAAGAATCGCAGGTGATCCGCTACGATGAGGGGCATCAGCTACTGTTCGAATATTTCACAAAACCCACGGGAGAGATCATCTGGGGCATCAAAAAGAAACTGGACGAACACGGCAATGAAACGGCAAAAACCGATTTCTACAGCGAAGAGGAGATGAACAGCGAAAATACCGATTGGGAAGCCTCCTACGAATACCGGTATGACCAGGCCGGCCGCATGACCGAACAAACCTCGCTGGAAGACGGCGAATTCGTCGGAAGAGAGTTTTTCGTGTACGACGATGCCGGCCGCATGACCGAAACGACCTTTTACTACGAATCCCCCGATAACCTGCACTCCAGGATGACATTCCGGTACAACGAACGCGGCGATATCATCTATTGGTCGTGGATCCAGAACGGCACATACGGCTTTTCCAAACTCGACGAATACGAATACACCTATGACGATCGCGGCAACTGGATTACCAGAACACAGAAAAGCAGTTTCACCCCTGGCCTTGTCATCGTCAACCGAACCATCCATTACCCCGAATGAAAATGTAAGCTGCCCGACATTTCCCCCCCCGGCATTTGTTAAACCGCCATAGTTTCCTCAACTTTGGGGTGTCACCCCCAAGTGAAAAACAATGCTACACGCCCCCCAAAAAACAGGCGCCGGATTCCGCATCCGGCGAAAAAACAGCCTTTTTGCAGCCGCCATCGCATTCTGCCTCGCCATTCTGGCCTTTTCCTCTTTTTACCGGCATCCACCCCTTCCCCAAGCAACGAGCTCCCGTATCGGGCAAGACCCGGTATCCGGCCTGTATTTCTGGTCAGCCGGCGAACAGCCCTTCTACCTCCGGGGCGTAGTGTACCACGCCGGCGACAAACCCCGGGCTAAAGGACTCCAAAAAGACTTCTCCCTGATCCGCGACATGGGCGCCAACGCCATTATCTGCCAAGGGGAAATAACCGCCTCCGTATGGCGGGCCGCAGCGGCAAACGAACTGAAAGTCATCGCCCGGCTGCCGCTCGACAGCTCCGCAGTAGCCGCTCTGCAGCAAATCCAGCTAAACGCCCTGCTTGCCCTTTCCCTCTTCGCCACAGACATTCCCCCGGAGAAAGCCCAGGCCGTACTGGCTGAGATCAGGCAAACCGCACCGGATATACCCATCATCCTGGAATGGCCCCAACCGGAGATCCCCGATCAGCTGCTGCCCTTCTTCGACATGACAGGCAGCCCAACCCATTCCATTCCTAAGCCTTCCCTGAACATGAACATCGGCAGCACAGGCATTTGGGATACCACCGCTTCCGGCATGCCCTGGCCGCAACGCTATCCCGAAATGAGCAGTTTTGAAAAAGCCAGGGGCTATGCCCAACTGTGGAAAAACCTGGAGGAAACCCGTGGCCACAACCTCGGCGGGGCCATTTATTGCTGGAGCGACTACCAAACGGATAACGGCGCACTGCCGGGTATCACCGACTGCGAAGGCAGGCTCAAACCCGCCTACTACGCCCTGCGGGAACTGTGGACAGGCCAATCAAAGCGCTTTCCCATTCAGGATGTCATCCTCAAAACAGACCACATCTTCCACAACGGAGAAAATTTCTTTCAGCTGTCGGCCATCTTCCCCTACGATCCCGCGCAAAAATATTCCTACGAATGGCGCATGGGCTCGGACGATGAACAGGAACCACCCCGGCTTCTCACCCATGCCGGTGAAGGAAACGCCACTTGGGCCGGATTGACCAATAAATTCAGGGAAAAGACGGGAAAGTCTTTCCACACCACCCAAAAAGGGCGCATCCTCCGCATACGCCAAGACGAAACCCTGCCGGGACAACGCATCTACTTCTACCTCTCAGACGGGAAAAACCATGTAGCAACGGCCTCTATGCCCATCGACCCCAACCACATCATCCAACGCATCCCATGGCAATGAGACAGCATAGCTTCTTCCTGGCCCTGGTATGCCTCTTCTTTTCATGTAAAGTGGAAATAGACGCCCCAAACCCTGCCCGACCCAAAGTAGAGATCCGGAAAACCGGAAATTCCGTCTCCTTCTTCCGCGACGGGCAGCCCTTCCGCGTGAAAGGCATCGCCGGCTGGTCCCATCTGGAAGAGGCCTGCGAAGCAGGCGCCAACTCCATCCGCACCTATACCACCGACAACCTCGGCGCCCTGCTCGATCAGGCCCATGCCCTCGGCATGACCGTCATGGCCGGTATCTACATCGGCCGGGCCATCGAAGGCTTTGATTATGGAAATGCCGAAGCGGTAGAAGAGCAGAAAAAATGGGTCAAACAAGTCGTAGAAAAACACAAAGACCACCCCGCCCTCCTCTGCTGGGCCGCCGGCAATGAACCCGACAACGGCACCCGGGATGCCCGGGAGCTCTGGCCCGCCCTCAACGACCTGATCCGCCTCATCCGCGAAACCGACCCCGGCCATCCGGTGACCGTCGTCATCGAGCCTGGCTCAGTCAAGGAACTGGTCAGGAACTGCCCGGACGTCGACTTCATCTCCATCAACACTTTCGCCAATCTGCCCAATTTTGTCCGGTCTTATGAGGAAGACCTGCCCTACCTGATCACCGAACTGGGTCCGCAGGGCCCCTGGGAAGCGCCGAAAACCGGCTGGGAAGCGCCTATCGAACCCACCATGGAGAAAAAAATGGAAATGCTGGAGACATACTTCCAGTTGATGGAACAAGATTCCTCCCGCTGCCTGGGAAGCTACGTCTTTTTCTGGGGACAAAAACAGGAGTTCACCCATACCTGGTTCAATTTCTTCCTCGATTCGGGCGAAAAAAACTCGCTGGCCGACCTCATGCACCGGCTCTGGAGCCATGCCCAGCCCCGCAACCACGCCCCCATCCTCGGCAGGTTGGAAGTGGAGGAACTCCCCCTTTGGACGCCCCCCCACCTGCATACCGGCAAGACCTATACCTTTTTCATCCAGGCCTTCGACCCCGAATGGGACCCGCTGCGCTTCGAATGGGAGATCGTTCCGGATGGCCCTTTCCACGCTTTTATCGATGGCCGGGGCAAGGTGGAGGTCAAACCGCCCGCGCTCAAAGATCTGGACGCAAAGCCCCTGAACGAGCGCTTTGTAGTCACCCTCCCCGACCGCACCGGCCCCTTCCGGGTCTTTGTAAAAGTAACGGACGGTCAGGGCAACGGCGCCGCCGCCAACCTGCCCGTTTTTTTCGTCAACCCCTCGCTGACGGGGGGGTAGATTGGAGCGCTTGCCTTTATCTTTGAAATTCCCTATTTTTAGTGGCCCCTGAAAATCGGCTATATGACCACTTTATTCCATGCTTACGAGCCCAAGGACTTCTGCGAAAAATTCCGCATCTCCGTGGACGACTACCACCGGATGGGCGAGATCGGCATTTTCGACGGTCAGCCACGGGTAGAACTGATCGACGGAGAGATCATGGTGCGTAGCCCGATATCGCCCTATCACAATAGCCATGTGAATAAAGCAGCTGATTTTTTCCATGGCGCATTAGCCGGTCAAGTCCTTGTTTGGACCCAGAGTTCTGTCCGGATGGATGACTTTTCCGAACCGGAGCCCGATCTTGCTCTATTAAAGAAACGGGAGGACTATTACAAGGAGGCTCAGCCTTCTCCTTCAGAGGTGTATCTGTTGATCGAAGTGTCTCTCGAAACCCTCGCCAAAGACCGCATCCTCAAACTCCAAAAATACGCCCGCTCTGGCATCCCCGAATACTGGATCGTCATTCCGGAAGAAGAGATCGTAGAGGTCTATCGCCGGCCTAAAGCAGGGGACTACCAGGAGAAGCATACATACGGGAAAGAGGATAGCTGGCGGTTTGAAACTTTTGACCTGGAAGTCAAGGGGAGTGATCTGTTGATTTAGACCGGAATGATGTTCATGCTGATCCTGCAAATTCCTTTCGAAGAAAAAATGGAAAAATGACACCCCCCCGCGTCAAAATCTGCTGCATCGCCTCCCGTGAGGAGGCCCATATGGCCATACAGGCCGGCGCCTCCGCCCTGGGGCTCGTCGCCCGAATGCCCAGCGGGCCAGGGCCTATCCCGGACGAACTGATCGCCGATATCGCCGGTTCCGTACCGCCCCCTGTCGCCACCTTCCTGCTTACCAGCGAGACGGACGCCCAGGCCATCATACGTCACCACCTGCGCGTACACACCAACACGATCCAGATCGTCGACCGCCTGGAAAACGGCACTTACCAGGAAATCCGCCTGGCTTTACCCAATGTGAAACTGGTGCAGGTGATCCACGTCATCGACGAAAGCGCCATCGACGAAGCGTTGGAAGCAGAACCCCACATAGATGCCATCCTGCTCGACAGCGGCAACCCGAACCTGCAGGTGAAAGTGCTGGGCGGCACCGGGGCTGTTCATAACTGGGAGATAAGCAGAAAAATCCGGGAGCAACTCCACAAACCCATATTCCTGGCCGGAGGACTCCATGCGGGCAACGTAAAAAAGGCCGTCGAAACAGTCAACCCTTTTGGAATAGACCTCTGCTCCGGCGTGCGCACGGAGGGACGGTTGGATCCCATCAAGCTGGATCTGTTTTTTAAGGCGTTGCCTGGCTGAGGTCCTTAATTTTCTTAACCCTGCAACTTAACCTTTCACTATCTTGCAACAAAAGCCCGGCTATGAAAAAGATCACGCTTTCCCTGGTTTTTGTCGCTCTTTTTCTCTCCTTCTCTTATGCCCAGCAACCCGCCGACGAGCACGGTGATCCTGTTTTCCACACTGAAAACAACCCTGCTGTCCTGCCCTTTGGAGGCCCCCTCGGCGAGCTCTCCACCATCCCCGCCGGCGATGAAGTGGAAGGCGACTATATCGGTGAAATGAAATTCACCCGCAATGGAGAAGAAATCTGGGTGCTCAACCGCATGACAGACAATATCTCGGTTATCGACTGGGGTTCGCAAACCATCATCCACGACATCCCGGTTGGCGATATGCCCATGGATATTGACTTTTCGGAAAACTATGCCGTGGTGGCCTGCCATTTCAGCCATGACGTGTACTTCATCAGCCTGCAAAACTACTCAGTAGACGCGGTGAAGGGGGTGTCTGCCAAACCCGCCAAGGTCCATGTCAGCCAGGCGGGCAATATCGCGGTGGTCGGCTGCGACGAGAACGACGTGGCTGAGGTGTTCGATCTGAATACTTTCGAAAAGATCCTGACCATTCCCGATTTTCCGGTCTATCTCTACAAGTTCGCTTTCATCACTTCCAACCCGCGCAATTCCGTTTACTTCTCCAATTTCCGCATCACCCACGACGAGGCCTATGTGGCGAATGGAGCCGGAGAAGACGGCCTAAAATTCTGGGATCTGACAACCGGCGTGCTCAGCGCCACCATTCCCCAGGCGGGCAACAGCGGGCAGATCGAGCTGAGCGTCGACGGCTCTACCCTGGTCGCCATGGAGGCGGCCAATCCGGGCGTTGTGACGCAGGTCGATGTGGCTTCTCAAAGCTTTCTCAAACAAATAAGCATTCCCACCACCGTATCCTCCACCTTCAGCCCGCCCGCTGTCAATGCCAATGGCAGAAAAGCGCTGGTCCCTACCCTCACCGGCGGGAATACCGCGCTGATCGATTTCGAGGCCGAAACCTGGCAATACGTCAACACCGGCAACACGCCCGACTGGGTAGGACGCAATGAAGACGGTAGCCTGTTCCTCGCGGGCGACTATTACCTCGCCGTCATCGACGCCGAGACGGGCGCCATTCTGAGCTCCCTCAACGGCACTTCCATACAAAACGGCGCCATCGGCAAAGGCAACCGCATCGTCGCGACCGACCCGCTGCGCTATGAATCAGTCCAATTTTACAAGTTCGAGGATCCAGCCGCTCTTACCTACACCGGCAAATCCAATACCGGTTCCTACTACGAGGCCGACGCCACTTACTCGGTCCAATTCACGCCCGACGAGAAAAAACTGCTGGCAGTCAACTCCCTCTCCGGCACCCTTTCCGTGATCGACGTAGAAACGGAACAGCTCGAAAACATCGTAAGACTCGGCAAGCCCGAAACATTCCACGTAGGGGTTACCGCTGACAGCAAGTACGCCCTGGCGCCCGTCAGGGAAGAAGACCAGGTCAAAATCGTCGATCTGGAGACCGGTTCGACCATTCTATCCGCCTACAGCGGCGGAAGCAAGCCCGATCAGGTTTTTATATCACCGGGCGGAAACCTCGCCTACGTGCTCAACGCAGGCGGCAACGACCAGATCGGGGTGTTCGACCTCGAAGGCGCGACGCCCAGCTACCAGACCAATTTCTTCACCGGAAACACCGGCGTCAGCTGGATCAACTACGGCCTCCGCAGCGACCTGAAATACACCACCGACGGATATGCCCTGCTGGCGACTCCCTTCGATCAGCGGGTGCAGCTGATCGACCTGGCCCAACACAAGGTGATCGGCAACCTGCTCGTGGAGGGTTTCCCCCTCCAGATCGCCATAACGCCGGATGAGACCTACGGGCACCTCGCAGCAGTGACCCTGAAAGACGGCAACGCCATCGCCATCTTCTCCGGCGAGGGCGAAGACTGGGAACTGATCAACACCTATCCCTGTGGCCACAATCCCACGCGGATCGACTTCGACCCGCTGTACCGGGCTTTCTGGGTGGTAGCCAACGACGACCTCAAGATCCAACAGTTCTCGCTGGAGACATTCGCCTTCGAAGACGAAGTCTTCTACCCCGACCACACCCCGCTGGCCGTGCGTTTCGATCAGGCCGGCCGCCGCTTCACCCTGCTGCGGTCGCTCGACGCCGATTACCTGCCGCACCGGCTTGAGGTGGTAGCCCCGGGAGAAGCGCCAGTTTTCTACGACCTCGAATCCCTCCCCGGCCAATACCTGGACCTCAACCCCGAAGGTACCCTGATCGCCATCCCCCACCCCGCCACCGACGAGGTGACGCTGCTGCGGGAAACGGCGTTGGGGTATGAGCAAACTGTGATTGCTACCCGGCCCCAGCCCTACCGCCTCTTTCCTAACCCGGTGGTGGAGGTGCTGTATTTTCAGGCCGAAAATGAAGACGCATCCTCAAAACCCCTCGCGTTTCGCTTGTACGCCCCACAAGGGCTACTCTTGTTTGAAAAAGAGCTCCCGGCAAGTGAAACACACTCCATCCCCCGCCAACCGGCCTGGCCTGCCGGGGTGTATTTTTACGATTTGAGGTTTGAGGGGAGGCCAATACAGTCAGGAAGAGTGGTGTTGAGGTAGGATTATTTGTATATTTGTTTGATAACAAGGAGAGGAATAAGGGCCTGAACCTGAACTAAAACGGCCACGGATCAAGGTACTATGGCTATAGAGATGGGGAATGGGCAGATTCGATGGCGAATGATTCAAACCGTAGGTGTTTTATGAACTAATCGACATCAAATCTAAATCTGCCTTTTATGTGCCTGTCGTAAAAGCTTCCATGGGAGGTTGCTTCAACAAAGCCCTTCCAAAGCTCAGCAGGCACAGTGGCATGAATGTATGTTTTACTGGACCGGGTGGTGTATATGAAGAACCCAGTTAGACCGTCGCAGCTGTAATAGCTCGCCTCCCGGATCCATGAGCTATTTGTGGTTTGGACGGTTTCAGAAACTTTGAACCTAGCCGACCTTATCCAGTTTATTGCTTCTTCGTAACTTGAAAAAACAACAGGCTCATTCTCACAATCGGCTGATTGGCAGGAAAGCGCGAATGGGAGGAGTATCAAGAATATGCTGTAAATTAATTTCATAATTTTGAACCTTTGATGGATGCATCCCAAATTAGGTAAAAAAGTTAACTTTTGCAGAGAATCTAGGAACTCTCGGGAACAAAATCTAAAATTTACTTGAAATATGATTTGCATTGAATGTGGAAGGGCAATTGATGATGATTCCAAATTTTGCAGGTATTGTGGCAAGAAGGTAAGCAATGCTCAGTCAGTTGAACTGACTAATCAGCCTGAGGAGATTGAAAAGGAAGAGAGAAAGGAGGATTTACTTAAAGACAGCAGGTTGATAGGTTATACATTTAAGAATTGGTGGCTGATTCATACATCCGGAATACTTGCAATAGGATTTTGGACACTTTTCTTTGCAATAAGTATTTATTCTTTGATGGAATCGAATGACCAATTTCTTCCTTGGGTAGGATTGGTGCAAATTGCGATCTATGGTTTCTTGATGGTTGGAATTTATGGGTATTGCTTGCCGGCGCTTAAGAAGTTGTATCAATTGAGGAGCGTTGGGTTTTACGACCAAGGAGGAATATTAGGTGGCGGATATGGATGGGGGTTATTTTATGGAATGGGCTTCCTGGTTACCTTTTCTATGTTAATAATAGACTCTCCTTTCAGCGATATTACCTTTTGGGGTGTGGCCTTTTTTACAGCCTTCCTCCCCTTTATTCCCGTTATATATTTCTGTTTCATATCTCAGAAAATATTATCGAACCCTGAAGATCACTTACTTGAACGAAGAGAAATTGAGTTAGATTGATAAAACTCCCCCTATCAGAGGAATCAATGTTTTTTGGGGATAATACTTTTCTGTCCGATCTAAAACACTGAGAAAGATGCAACAATTTTCCTTCGACAATAAAGAGTGTGTGATCATAAATATTACCCTTTTGCTATCGTTGATTCTTCTCAATGGACTGTTAGCCCAATCTACGGAAGCAATTAAGCCTGGTTGGTATAGGATAGAAATTACAGGCATTGGAACTCTTGATGTTCCTAACTCATTGGAGATTCAGGATGGAAGATACCAAGAGGCCTTTCAATCTAGCTTGAAAGAAACTATGGAGAAAGAGTGGAAAATCAAATACAACGAGCCAAACATCACAATCCAGCTATCCGGGACAAACAACCTTGAAACAAGCACTTATGTAAGATTTGTACTCCAAACCCAATTTGCGCAGAAAGGAACGTTCAAAAAATTACACCAGCCTCCATTTTCATCCGCAGAGGAACATCTTAATTTCGAACAGGGTATCAGGGCTAAGTTTGAAGGAATGATTGAAGGGAGTCCAATAAAAATAACAAAATGGGAGCCTTTGGAAGTTGTTGAAATCAAAAATATGAAAGCAAAAAAAATCGAATACGAAAGACGGATTGGAGATGGCCAACCTTCCATAGTTCAGATATATCAAATCCAAAATAGTGATAGGCAATATACGATAACAATTACAATCCCTCGAAGTGAACTTAAGCAATGGCAGCCCGTACTGATGGAGGTTTTATCATCGTTCCAACCTATAATTGCACCATAAGATGTGCCTATTTTCCTTCAGCGGCTACCTAAATCAGCTTGCTGAGGGCTTACTCCCCTTTTCATGCCCGCCCTTTATGGAACAGGTTTACACTCATAAGCAAACAGAAAGAAGGCCATGAGCGAGAACAATTCAGACCAAGTTTGGAAAAGCCGAGAAAAGGTGAATTATCGAGATACTTTCTCAAAAAAAATCAAGGAAAACGGATTTAACACAACGATCTATCGCTTTACCAAGCTTGACCACATCCTTCATCTTCTAAAAACTAGTGAACTAATCGTAAGTCAGGTGAAATCTTGGGAAGATCCTTTTGAAAATTTTCTTTTAAAGACAAACCATGATTTTGGTAGTGTTTCTGTTAGCTTTGCAGATTCTTTGCCAAGCTTTTACGGGCAGTGTTGGACTTTATTGAAAGAGTCGGATGCACTTTGGCGTATCTATTCATCAGACAAAAGAGCAGTAAGGCTGAAGAGCAGAATAAACCTGCTTGGAAAAGCCAGTCTGAATGAAATCAACTTCAAGCCTTTATCGACCATTATTCGCACTATAGGTCCGGTAGAATATCAATCACAACAACAAATTGAAGCCTGGATAAGGCGACAGGATATTTTTGATAACAGGGGCAATCCCTTCCTGAAATCGCTATTCATTAAAAGACGGGAGTTCAGCCATGAAAAAGAAGTTAGGCTGATAATCCAGAAAGGTATCGAAGAGGGAGAAACTTACTCATCGAGTATCCGACTGGCAATAAACCCAAATGAACTCATCGAGGAAATCACCTTTGATCCAAGGATTGAGCCTCCGGCTTTTGAAACCTATTCTGAAGTACTTAAAAAAATGGGGTTCCAGAATAAGATTTCAAAATCAAGGCTATATGAATTTACTCCTAATGAGGTCAAATAGGCTTAGGCATTTTGAGAATAATTTCCACAACTTCAACAGTGTGGGTGGGTGTACCCCATTCGGCCTTAGCCGGTTTGCCGTCAAGAAACCGGCTGGAATGAAGCCCTATTCGATAGTCCGGCTCCTGCGGACCTGAGGCAGGCTGGCTACTGTCTGAGCAAAACGGAAACAGAACCTCCCCTCACCAGTCCGTGCGAGTTTAGCCAGCCCGGCGGAATGAAGGCCGGTTTTAGGCAAAGCGGCGAAAGCCTTGTTTTTTTGGTACTTTTTCAACAAGGAAAAAGTACATGCTCAGGTTAAACATGACATTGTGCCTTTACTTCCGGCATGTGTCGAAGGGAACTTCGACACTACATCCGGTCGGCCCCAAATTTCCGTTACAGAAGCCGTCTCCCGGACGCTGCTCAAACAAAAAACCCAACTACCTCCCCCGCCAACACCCCAACATCCACCTTCTCCAACGGATGCGGCGTACCTTCCAGCACTACAAACTCCCCATTCGCCAAGGCCTCCACTACGGCCTGGCTCTCCTCGCGACTCACCATGTTATCGGCGTCGCCCAGGCAGATGCGCACCGGATGCGCCAGGGGCATCAGGTTGGATGGCGCCAAAGGGTTTTTCTCGCCCAACTCCGCCATCATCCCCGCCGTCTTGCGGCATAGCTCCTTCCAGTCGTTGGGGGCGTGACGGGCAACCAGGGCCTGCGCGAAAGCCGGCACCTTGGCTTCGATCTTCTCCGGCACCAGCATCCCCGCCTCCTTCTGCGCAATCTCCGGACTCCAATGCAACTTCGTGCCCAAAGTCATTATCTTCCCTACCCGGTCGGGATACTTCAGGGCCAGCGACAAAGCCACATACCCGCCCATGCTGTAGCCGAAGATATCGCAGCGGTCCCAGCCCAGCCGGTCCATCTCCGCGATGGTCTCTTCTACAAAAGCATCATTGGAAAATGCAGGTCCGAAAGGCCTGCCCCCATGTCCGGAAAAGGAAAAAGCATGCGCCTGCCACGCAGCGGGCAGCAGCGGCTTCAAAGCATCGAAGTGGGCAGCGGAGCCGAGGGCGCCGTGGAGAAGAAGAAGCATGGTTCTTAGTTTTCAGTTTTCAATTTTCAGTGTTCAGTTAAAAATAGCCAAAAACTGAAAACTGAAAACTGAAAACTAATACTCCAGCACCCCCCTGATCGCCACCGCCACCTTCTCCGCCGACGGGATCATCGTGGCCTCGAGGGTGGAGTTGAGCGGGATGGCGGGCAGGTTATGCGAGCCGAGCACGCGCACGGGGGCGTCGAGCCATTCGAAACAATTTTCCTGGATGCGGGCGGCGACGCTTTGCGCGAAGGTGCAGTTGACGGCTTCTTCGGTGACCACCAGGCAACGGCCGTGCTTTTTGACGGTGCTGTATATGAGGTCTTCGTCGAGCGGACAGAGGGTGCGCAGGTCGAGCACTTCCACGCGGCCGTCGAATTGCTTCGCGGCGTTGGTAGCCCAATGTACGCCCATGCCGTAGGTCACCACCACCATGCTTTCGCCGGCTTTCACCTTATCCTCATCGGCGGGCCAGAAAATGCGGCCTTTCCCGAAGGGAAGAATATAGTCTTCGGCGGGAAGCGGCGTCTTGGCGCGCTCCGTGCCGGGCACTTTCGACCAGTACAGGCCCTTGTGCTCGAACATGACCACCGGGTTGGGATCGTAGTAAGCCGCCTTCAGCAGGCCCTTGAGGTCAGCCCCGGTGCAGGGATAGGCGATCTTGACGCCCTTGATGTTGGCCACCACCGACTCCACGCTGGAGGAGTGGTAAGGGCCGCCGCTGCCGTAAGCGCCGATCGGTACCCGCAGTACCATGCTCACCGGCCATTTGCCGTTGGAAAGATAGTACGAACGGCTGCATTCGGTGAAGAGCTGATTGAGGCCTGGCCAGATATAGTCGGCAAATTGCACTTCGACGAAGGGGCGCAGCCCTACGGCCGACATCCCCACCGTGCTGCCGATGATGAAAGCCTCCTGGATGGGGGTGTTGAACACCCGGTGCCCGCCAAACTTGCGGGCCAGGGTGGCCGCTTCGCGGAAAACGCCGCCGAGGCGCCCGCCGACGTCCTGCCCGTAGAGCAGGCATTCGGGGTGCTTGCGCATGAGTTCTTCGATGGCGAACAGGGCGCTGTCGACCATGACGTGCTGCTCGGCGCCTTCGGGCGCGCGGGTGCCCACTTCTTCGGTGATGGGCGTAGGCGCGAAGTCGTAGTTGAACAGGTCCTCCGGGTGTGGGTCTTCCGCCTTGAGCGCGCGCTCGTAATCGGCTTCCACCAGCTGGTGGATCTCTTTTTCGATTTCTTCCAGTTCCTCTGCCTCGAAGCCGGCGGCCAGCATTTCGGCCCAGAGTTTGGGATAGGGGTCGCGCTTTTTGTGCTCGTCGAGGTCGTCGCGGTACCACTCCATCCGCACACCGGAGGTGTGGTGGTTGAGCAGGGGCACGCGCGCGTGCACGAGGAAAGGCCTGCGCTCGCGGCGGATGGTCTCTATCACCTCCTGCATCGTAAGGTACGACTCGATAAAGTCGCTGCCGTCGATGTCGCGCGATTCGATGCCGTGGAAGCCCTGGATATATTCGGAGGCGTCCTGGGCGCGGGTTTCTTCCGCGTTGGCGGAGATGTCCCAGCCGTTGTCCTGCACTACGTAGAGAATGGGCAATTGCTTTAAAGCTGCCATCTGGAATGCTTCAGCTACCTCGCCCTCAGTAATGGAGGCGTCGCCCAGGGAGCAGACCGCGATCGGCGCTTTGTCGCCGTAGTCTTCTTCCATTTTCATGATCTCCTTGTACTGCAGGCCCATGGCGACGCCCGTGGTCGGGATGGCCTGCATGCCTGTAGCCGACGACTGGTGCGGAATTTTCGGCTTGTCGTCGTCGCGGAGCGAGGGGTGGGAGTAGTAGGTACGCCCTCCGGAAAATGGGTCGTCGCGCTTGGCCATCAGCTGCAGCATCAGGTCGTAGGGCCTCATGCCGATGGTGAGCAGGAAGGAGTCGTCGCGGTAGTAGAGGGAAAGGTAATCCTGCGGAAGCAGGTGCAGACCGGTGGCGATCTGAATGGCTTCATGGCCGCGGGAAGTGGCGTGCACGTATTTGACGACGACCTTGAAGTGTTCTTCATACACTTCGGCCATGGTCTTTGCTGTACACATGAGGCGGAATGCTTTGAGCAATACGTCTTTGCCGACTTGCGTCCTGGCTTTCGGTTTAGCTTTGGTCATGAGCATCGTTTAATAATTTAGCCGGTGATACGGCCCTAAAATAGGGATCGAATGCCATCCCTTCAATGACTTTTGACAACGGGCAAGATGACTTACGTCCGTTGTTTGAACGCCGCGATGGCGTTTTTCGTAAACTCGGAAAGCACCAGCCTTCCGCTGATTGCGGCGCGTTCCTGCAGCAGGGTATCCCATTGTTCTGCGCCCTGCCAGAAAACCTTTTTCAGCTCGGCCATGGCTTCGGGGTTGAAGGCGGCCAGTTGCTTTGTAAAATGATCGATGTAGGCGTCCAATTGCTCGATCGTGTCGAACACTTCGGTAAAAAGGCCTTTCTGCTTGGCCCATTCCGCGGTTTGCCACTCGTTGGGGTTCGTGGCCAGCTGGCTCATGGCAGAGAGGCCGACTTTGCGCTCCACGGCCGGTCCCACCACAAACGGCCCGATCCCCACCGCCAGCTCGCTGAGACGGATGGAGGCGTATTTGGTGGCCATGCAGTAGTCGGTCGCCGCGGCGAGGCCCACGCCTCCGCCCACGCACTTCCCCTGCACCCGCCCGATGATGAGCTTCGGGCACTTGCGCATCGCGTTGATCACGTTGGCAAAGCCCATGAAAAAGCGCTTGCCGGTGTCGAAATCCTCGATCGCTGCCAGCTCGTCGAAGCTGGCGCCTGCGCAGTAAGTTCGGTCGCCCCCGCTCTGCAGCACGATCACTTTCACCGCGGGGTCTTTACCCGCTTCTTCAATCGCCGCCACCAAACGCGCCAGCTGATGCCCCGGCATCGAGTTCTGCGCCGGATGGGAAAAGGTGATGCGGGCGATGCCGTCGTCGGTTAGTTGAAGTTCTACGGTTCCTTCTGAAGAAATCATGTTGGGAGTTTTCAGTTTTTAATTTTCAGTTCTCAGTTTTCAGTGCCCAAACAACTGAACACTAAAAACTGAAAACTGAAAACTACTTTTTCATCTTCACCATCGTCAAAATCGTCACCAACGCCACGGTCTCTCCCGTTTCGTCATAGACATCGACGAGCCATTTGACGATGCCTTTGGGAATATCGTTTTCGTCTTTTTTCTCCTGTGCGATCTTCTCCTTCACCGTCAGCCGCACGCCGATGGTCATGCCGGGGTAGACGGGCTTGGTGAAGCGGCACTCATCGATGCCGTAGTTGAGCAGTACCGGGCCTTTTCTGGAATCTACGAAAAGGCCGGCGGCTTTGGAGAGGATCCAGTAGCCGTGCGCCACGCGGCGCTCGAAGATGGTGCCCTCGAGCGAGGTGGCGTCGACGTGGGCGTAGAAATTGTCGCCCGACACGTTGGCGAAGTTGATGATGTCGGTCTCGGTGACGGTGTGTTTGGCCGTGACCAGCGTTTCGCCGATCTCCAGGTCTTCGAAATATTGCTGGAAGGGGTGGATCACCTTCTCGATCTGTTTCGCGCCGTATTGATACACGTTGGTCACCGCGGTGATCATGCTGGGGTGGCCCTGGATGGCGGTGCGCTGCAGGTAGTGCATGACGCCGCGCATGCCGCCCATCTCCTCGCCTCCGCCCGCGCGGCCGGGACCGCCGTGGGTCAGCAGCGGGAGCGGCGAGCCGTGGCCTGTGCTCTCTTTTGCGCAGGCGTTGTTGAGGATGTGAATGCGGCCGTGGTAGGGCGCGGCGCCCAGGGCGTATTCGCGGGCCACTTTGGCGTCGTTGGTCACCAGGGTGCAGACCAGCGAGCCCTTGCCCATATTGGCCAGTTCGATGGCCTCGTCGAGGTTGCGGTAGGGCACGAGAGTGGTTACCGGGCCGAAGGCTTCAATATTGTGGGTATCCTGCTTGTTGAAGGGGTCGTCGTTGTAAAGGACCACCGGCGCCAGGAAAGCGCCCTTGTGTTTGTCTGCGCCCACCACGTCGAAGCTGTCGAGGTCGCCGTACACGATCTCGCTGCTGTTGAGCAGCTGGACGATGCGGCTGCGCACTTCCTCTACCTGCTCTTTGCTGACCAGGGCGCCCATTCGCACGCCTTCGGCGTTGGGGTCGCCCACTACGTTTTTCTGCAGTTCCTTGGCCAGGGCCAGGCGCACGTCCTCCACCAGGTTTTCCGGCACAATGGCGCGGCGGATGGCGGTGCAGCGCTGTCCGGCTTTCAGGGTGATCTCCTTGCGCACTTCTTTCACGAAAAGATCGAACTCGGGAGTGCCCGGCACGGCGTCGGGACCTAGCACGGCGGCGTTGAGGCTGTCGGCCTCCATGTTGAAAGGCACGGAGTTGCGCACGATGCTGGGCAGGCTGCGAAGCATCTGCCCGGTCGAAGCCGAGCCCGTGAAGGTGGCCACGTCTTGCGGCGTCAGGTGATCGAGGATGCCCACGCCCGAGCCGCACACGAGTTGCAGGGCGCCTTCGGGCAGGATGCCGGAGGCGATGATATCTTCCGCCATGGCCTGGGCCAGGAAGGAGGTCTGCTCGGCCGGTTTGACCACCGCCGGCACGCCCGCCAGGAAGTTGACGGCGATCTTCTCCAGCATGCCCCAGATGGGAAAGTTGTAAGCGTTGATGTGCACGGCGATACCGTGCTTTGGCGTCATGATATGGTGCCCCATGAACGTACCGCCCTTGCCCAGCGGAATGCCTTCGCCGTCCACATAAAAAGTGGAGTCGGGGAATTTCCGGCGCAGACTGGAGTAGGAAAACAAGTTCCCTATCCCCCCGTCGATATCGAACCAGCTGTCGGTCTTCGTCGCCCCGGTCTGGTAGCTGATGGGATAATATTTTTCCTTGATGCCGTTGAGAAACAGGGCCAGGTTTTTCAGCATGAGCCCCCTTTCCTGAAAGGTCATTTGGCGCAGCGCCGGTCCGCCGGTGCGGCGGCCGTAGTCCATCACTTCCGCATAATCGATGCCCTCGCTTCCACACACATAGATCACCTCTCCGGTAATCGCGTGGTACTGGGGAATGCCTTCTCCGGCAGGGGCCGTCCATTGGCCGAGGATGTAGTTTTTAAGTTTCATTTTATGAGTTTATAAGTTTAGGAGTTTATAGGGGTAAAAGACTAAACTCCTACCCCCATAAACTTATAAACTATTCTTCCAGGTCTTATAAACCGCCTCCTGCTCCCGCCTGCCCTCCGGCACTTCCCGCAGGGGCTCGCAGGGCCGAAGGCTCTCGTGGAGCTCGGTGGGCAACTGCTGGTACAGCCTGGTGCCCTCTGTCTTCCAGGCGATCATCTCATCGCTCACCTGGCGGATAATCTTGGCGGGGTTGCCGACTACCAGGCTGCGCGGCGGGATGGCTTCATCGGCTTTGATGAAACACAGCGCGCCGATGATGCACTCGTCGCCGATCTGCGCGTTGTCCATGATGACGCTGTTCATGCCCACCAGGCAATTGCGGCCAATCGTGGCGCCGTGGATGATGGCGCCGTGGCCGATGTGCGCGCCTTCTTTGAGAACGACTGTCACACCCGGGAACATGTGGATGGTGCAGTTCTCCTGCACGTTGCAGCCGTCTTCGATGACGATGCCGCCCCAGTCGCCGCGTATCGCCGCGCCCGGACCGATGTACACATCGCGCCCGATGACGACGTTGCCGGTCACCGCAGCCTGCGGATGCACAAAAGCCGTTTCGTGCACGACGGGGATGAAGCCTTTGAATTCGTAGATCATGTCAAAAAAAATTACTCTCTAAGTTTTGAGAGCAGCCTGAGTATTTCCAGATACAACCACACCAGCGTCACCAGCAGGCCGAGGGCGGAGAACCACTCCATGTACTTCGGCGCGCCGTACTGCTCACCCTTTTCAAACTGGTCGAAGTCGAGCAGCAGGTTGAGCGAGGCGATGCCCACGATGAAGAGGCTGATACCGATGCCGATCATGCCGCCGCTGTGCAGGTAGGGCACGTTCATACCGAAAAAGCCCAACACCATATTGACAAGGTACACCAGGAAAATGCCCAGCGTAGCCATCATGATGCCCGAACGGAATTTTTCGGTTACCTTGATGATGCGGGTCTGGTAAAGAAAGAGCATCGCCAGCAACAGCGCCACCGTCAGCGTGATGGCGTTGAAAACGATGCCTTCGTAGAGGCTGGCGTATATGGCGGTGATAGCGCCCAGGGCCAGGCCCTCCAGCCCCGCATACACCGGCGCCAGGATGGGCGACCACTCTTTCTTGAAAACGGCCACCAGCACAGCTACCAGCCCGCCGATCGCGCCGATCCAGATGAACATGGGGTTGGGGTTCATAAAAGACCACACGCCCACTACGACGAGCAGGGCGGTGAGCAGGAAGGATTTCTGCACCGCGCCGCGCACGGTCATGGTGTCTTCAGTCGATACCACGCCCGCAGTCTTGCGGTAGGATTCTTCGGAAAGAACAGGGTTGCCGGAGGAAAAGAGGGATCTTTTGGTCATTTTTTTTCTGGTTTTTAAGTTTTTAAGGTTATAAGTTTTTGTTTTTAAGTTTTTAAGGGTGCAAGGGAATAAGTTTTTGTTTTTCAAAAACTTATTCCCTTAAAAACTTAAAGACTCTCCAAAACCACCGCATACCCCTGCCCCACTCCGATGCACATGGTCACCAGGGCGTAGCGGGCGCTGCGTTTTTTGAGTTCGAGCGATGCGGAGAGGAGGATGCGCGCGCCGGTCATGCCCAGTGGGTGGCCGAGGGCGATGGCGCCCCCGTTGGGGTTGATGCGCGGGTCGTCGTCGGAGAGGCCGAGTTCGCGGGTACAGGCGAGCACCTGCGCGGCGAAGGCCTCGTTGATCTCGATGAGGTCCATGTCCCAAAGGGTAAGGCCGGCTTTGGCGAGGGCCTTTTTGGAAGCGCCCACGGGGCCGATGCCCATGATGCGCGGCTCCACGCCCACCACTGCCGAACTCACGATGCGGGTGAGAGGCTGGAGGCGATATTCAGCGACAGCCGATTCGGAGGCGATCAGCAGGGCAGCGGCGCCATCGTTGAGGCCGGAGGCATTGCCGGCCGTAACCGTTCCGCCGGCTTCCGCTTTTTTGAAAGCCGGACGCAGGGTCGACAGCACCTCCATCGTGGTGTCAGGTTTGATGAATTCGTCCTGATCGAACACAATGGGGTCATTTTTCTTTTGGGGAATGAGGACGGGAGCGATCTCCTGCGCCAGGCGGCCGTTGTGCCGGGCTTCGGTGGCCTTTTTCTGCGACAAGAAAGCGAAGCGGTCCTGATCCTCGCGGCTGATCTTGTACAGGGCGGCGAGGTTTTCAGCGGTTTCTCCCATGGCTTCCGTGCCGTAGAGCTCCTTCATGCGGGGGTTGGCGAAACGCCAGCCGAAGCTGCTGTCGTGCATCTCGGCGTCGTTTCCAAAAGGTCTGGACGTTTTGGAAATGACCCAGGGCCCCCGCGTCATGTGCTCTACGCCGCCGGCGATGAACAGGTCGCCGTCGCCCGCCACGATAGCCCTTTGCGCGTGTATGGCCGCCGACATGCCCGAGGCGCAGAGCCGGTTGACGGTCTCGCCGGGCACAGACCAGGGAAGCCCGGCCAGTAAGAGGGCCATTCGGGCCACGTTGCGATTGTCTTCTCCCGCCTGGTTGGCGCAGCCCATGATCACGTCGTCGTAGGCATCCGGCGGTATTTCCGGGTGCTTCTCCACCAATGATTTGATGACGTGCGCCGCCAGGTCGTCGGTGCGTACTGGCGCCAGGGCGCCCCCGAATTTGCCGACGGGGGTGCGGAGACCAGATATGATGTAGGCTGATTTCATATTTTTTTGAGTTTATAAGTTTATAAGGTTATGAGTTTTTATTTCAAAAACTCATAACCTTATAAACTAAAAAACTAATTACAAGCTCCACTCCCTCCCCGTCCGATACACCGTGCCTTTGAATAAAGCAACCAGGCGGCCGTGTTGGTTCGATACGCGTACCTGGTAGAAGGAGATTTTATTTCCTGCATTTTCCTCCACCGCCTCGGCCGTCAGGACGTCGCCTTCGTGGACGGACTCGGTGTGGGAGATGGAGGTTTCGATAGAAACAGCTTTGCGGCCATGAGAGTTGGATGCGAAGGCCAGGGCGCTGTCGGCCAGGGAATAGGCGATGCCGCCGTGGGCGATGTGGAAGCCGTTGAGCATTTCACTTCGCACGGTCATGCGCAGCACCGAGCGGCCAGGACCCTCTTCCACGCGTTCGATGCCCAGCCATTGGCTGAAGGCGTCGTGTTCCATCATTTTATCCACCACCTTCGTGGCCAGCTGTTCTCCTTCCATGATTTACTCGTAAAATTTACTCACTTCCTGCGCCATTTTGCGAAGCAGGGGGCTGCACCGGTAGCGGTCCTCGTGGTAAGCCTCGTAGAGCATGTCGACCGACTCCACTATGCGGGAGATACCGATCTCGTCGGCCCAGCGCAGCAGCCCTTTGGGGTAATTGACGCCCAGCGTCATGGCCATGTCGATGTCGTCGCGGCTAGCGATGCGGTAGTAGAGGGCGTCGGCCGCTTCGTTGATCAGCATGCAGGCGATGCGGTGCACGATCTCCTGAGCCAGTTTTTTGTCTTGCACGGGCTCGGGGGCAGGCGCGCCGGGCGCGTAGGAGTAGAAGCCGCGCCCCGTCTTGCGGCCCAGATAGCCGGCCTCCACCAGTCTTTTCTGGGAAAAAGAAGGCCGGTAGCGCGGGTCGTAGTAAAAAGCCTCAAAGACGGTTTCCGTCACTTTGAAGTTGATATCGTGGCCGATGTAGTCCATCAGCTCGAATGGTCCCATGCGGAAATTGCCGGTTTCCTTCATGGCCCAGTCGATGGTGGCCGGAGTGGCGAGGCCTTCCTCGTAGATGCGCAGCGCCTCGCCGTAGAAGGGGCGGGCTATGCGGTTGACGATAAAACCGGGGGTGTCTTTGGCCAGCACGGTGGTTTTTCCCCAACTCTTCACCAGACCAACAGCCTTTTCAACGATAGCGGGATCGGTTTGGATGGCGGGGATAATCTCCACCAGTTTCATCAGGGGGGCCGGGTTAAAGAAGTGTATGCCGATCACCCTTTCAGGCTTTTTGCAGGCAGAGGCGATGGAGGCGATGGAGAGCGAGGAGGTGTTGGTAGCCATGATGCAATCGGGACCTACGACATCTTCCAACTGCTCGAATTCATTTTTTTTCGCGTCGAGGTCTTCAATAATGGCTTCGATAAGGAGGCCAGCGCCGTGCAGGCCGTGCCTGCGGTCGGCCCAGTGGATGCGCCCGAGCAGGGCCTCGGCATCCTGGGCCGTGTACTTGCCCTTCTCCACCAGCGCGGCAAATGTCTCATGAAGTTTTAGCCGGGCGCGTTCCATCACGGCAGCATGGCTGTCGAATACGACCACTTCGTGGCCGGCCGCCGCCGCTACCTGCGCGATGCCGGCGCCCATGGAGCCGCTTCCCAGAACACCTATTTTCATGTTCGGTCAATTGGTTAGGAAATCAGCTCAAAGGTAAAAAAGAAAAATGAAGGAGGCGGCAGCAGGCCGCCTCCTTCAAAAAACCATGATTACTTGTCTTGCTTCGCAAATACCCTTCGCAGCAGATCGGTAGTGCGGGATGCGATGTTGGTGCGTATCTCCAGTTCTTTTTTCTCCACCATACTGAAAAGGCCGGTCAGGGCTTGTTTGGTGACATCGTCGTCGAGGTCGGGGTTGGCCTTTTCCACCAGGGGTATCTTGTTGTAGGCGTTCACGGCGTCGGCCCAGTACTTGCGGGCGTTGAACTTGTCGAGCGATTCGACAATGACGGGATTGAACTCGGTGTATAGCTGGTTGTAGGTCGCCCGGTTGAGGTACTGCGTCGCGGCGTTCTGGCTGCCCATGAGGATGCCCATGGCGTCGTTGAAGGTCATCTGGGTAATGGCGCTCTTGAAGATCGGCGCCGCTTTTTTGGCGGCATCTTCCGCGCCGCGGTTGATCTTTTCCAAAATGATGTTCTCCACATCGGTAAAGCCGGGCACGTTTCTGAGTTTAGCAGTCACCTTCTGCGCTTCCGGCGGAAGGGAGATCTTGTAGGCGCTTTTGAAATAACCGTCGGTTTGGGAAAGCTTGCCTGCGCCTTCGGTAATGCCGATCTCCAGGGCCTGCTTCAGGCCGGAGGCGATCTCGGCAGTGGTAAGCTGGACCGGTTGGGACATAGCTTCGCTTGCGATCTGCTGCAGCACGTCGCAGGAAGAAAAGGCGATAGTCAGGAAAGAAAGGAGGAATAACTTTTTCATGGTAGTATTGAGTATGAGAAATGAATTTGGATTCAACGTCGTAAACGATAAACGCTCAACGATAAACGATATGGCGGGAGAAAAGGGCGTTACGAAAACGTTATTTTATCCGGCAAAAAACAACAGGCAGTCCCGGCACAGGCAACGATCGCCGTACTGGAGTTTGAGCGATTCGAGGGCGGCCTGTTTGACGGGGGCGTCGATGCACCAGCAGTTTTTATCGCCGTAGCAGAGCATGGGTCGTCCACAGCGGCCACAACTCTTTTGGAAATTGGCGTCCACTTCCACCATAGCGCAATCAACCGGCCCGCCGAGCGGAGGGTTTTTCTTTCTGATGACGATCGACATTTCCTTGATGTAGCTGAACTGGTTTTTGAGTTGCAGGGCGATCCGCTCGGCTACGTTTTCGATGAGTTTGGAGGGCCTGCGCATGGCAGCCTCGCAGATGAGGTAGACGGTTTCGTAGTTGACCGTCCGCTGCAGGTCGTCGGAAACAGCGGCCTGGGTGACGTCCACACTCAGGGCTACATCGACGGTGTATTCGCCGCCGATGAGGCGTTCTTCCTCGTATACGCCGTGGTAGGCATAAAAATGCATGCCTTCGAGAGCAATTAGCGCCATTTCATTGTTTTTTCGGATATGGCAAAGCTACGATAAAATGCCATACCTTTGTGGTCCATAAAAAAGCCCATTATGCTGGAAAATGTTAATACCAAAAAGAGCGCCCGGGAAGACCGCTTTCAGGCGCACGACTACTACCTGCTCGACGAGCTGCTCAGCCCCGAACACCTGATGGCCCGCGACGCCGTGCGCGCCTGGGTAAAGCAGGAAGTATCGCCCATCATAGAAGATTACGCCAACCGCCACGCCTGCCCTACCCACCTGTTCAAAGGACTGGGCGAGATCGGCGCTTTCGGTCCGTCCCTGCCCGCTGAATACGGCTGCGGGGGTATGGACGAGATCGCCTACGGCGTCATCATGCAGGAGCTGGAGCGCGGCGACTCAGGCATCCGCTCCATGGCTTCGGTGCAGGGTTCGCTGGTGATGTACCCCATCTATAAATTCGGCTCCGAAGAACAGCGCCGCCAATACCTGCCCAAGCTGGCCACCGGCGAGATGATCGGCTGCTTTGGCCTCACGGAGCCCGACTATGGCTCCAACCCCGCCGGCATGGTCACCAACATCCGCGACGACGGCGATTCGGTCATCCTTAACGGCGCGAAGATGTGGATCACCAACTCGCCTGTGGCCGACATCGCAGTGGTCTGGGCCAAGGACGAGCAAGGCGTGATCCGCGGCATGATCGTGGAAAAAGGTATGAAGGGCTTCACCGCTCCCGAGATCCACGGCAAGTGGTCGCTGCGTGCTTCGGTGACCGGCGAGCTGGTATTCGAGGACGTGCGGGTACCCAAGAAAAACCTGTTTCCAGAAATCAAGGGCCTGAAAGGCCCGCTGACCTGCCTGTCGAAAGCCCGCTACGGCATCGCCTGGGGCGCCATCGGCGCAGCCATGGACTGCTACGACTCCGCCCTTCGCTATTCCAAGGAGCGCATCCAGTTCGGGAAACCCATCGGGGCATTCCAGCTCACGCAGAAAAAACTGGCGGAGATGATAACGGAGATCACCAAGGCCCAACTGCTGACCTGGCGCCTGGGCGTATTGGCCAACGAACACAGGGCCACGCCCGCCCAGATCTCCATGGCCAAGCGCAACAACGTCAACATGGCCCTCGAGATCGCGCGCGAAGCACGGCAAATCCACGGCGGCATGGGCATCACCGGCGAATATCCCATCATGCGCCACATGATGAACCTCGAATCGGTGATCACCTATGAAGGCACCCACGACATCCACCTCCTGATCACGGGACTGGATGTGACAGGGTTCAACGCATTTGAGTAACATTCGTCAGCGCAAAACGCGCTTTCGTCGATGTATAAAAACACAGAGGCCCGGGAAAACGTTATTGTTTCGCGGGCTTCTTCCTTTCTGGATTATTTTTTATTCCCGGAAAAGAATAACTTAATTTTGCTCGTTGAATAGGGTCAAGGAATTAATCAAGTCAAAACAGCCATGCGCTCACTTATTTTCCTAATTGCCGCGGTTTTTATTCACTCCGCATCCACCGCCCAGGAAGCGCCTATTTTTCTGACCAATCCCTCCTTTGAAGATTTTCCCACCCAGGGAAAACAGCCCAGGGGATGGGAAGATTGCGGGTTTCCGGGCGAAACGCCCCCCGACGTACAGCCCAGCGGAAACCCTTACAACTCCTACTTCGAAGTGTCGAAAACCGCTTTCGAAGGCAGCACTTACCTGGGCATGGTCGTGCGCGATAACGACACCTGGGAAATGGTTTCCCAGCGCCTCAGCGGTCCGCTCAAGGGCGGACAGTGCTACGAATTCAGCCTCTACCTCTGCCGCTCGGAGCTCTACGTCAGCCAAAGCCGCGTCACCTACCAGAATACCAACTACACCACCCCGGCCAAACTCCGGATCTGGGGCGGCTCCAGCTTCTGCAACAAAAAAGAACTCCTCGCCGAAACAACCGCTATCATCAATACCCGCTGGCTGAAATTCGACTTCAAATTCAAGCCCAAGGAAACCCATAACTACATCGTCCTGGAGGCCTTCTACAACACCCCCGTTCTCTTCCCCTACAACGGTAATGTGCTGGTCGACAACGCCTCCCCTATCGTGCCCGTACCCTGCGAAGACGAGATACTGGAGCCCGTCGTGCTGGTCCCGGAAAAGCCCAAAACCGACCCTGCGACAACCCCGTCTTCCTCGGCTGAGGCCAACAACGAAAAACCGGCTACCAAACCCGCAGAACCCAAGAATAAAATACTCACCGACCTCGACCCCAAGACCCTGCGGGTAGGACAGACCATACAGATCGAAAATCTCTATTTCGAGGCCGATAGCTCCAAGATCAAAGACGAATCGTATGCGGTGCTCAACGAAATCTACGATTTCCTCTCCGCCAACGCAAACGTCGTCGTGGAGATCGGCGGACATACCAACGGCAACCCGCCCCATGACTACTGCGACCGGCTGTCAACCGACCGGGCCAAGGCCGTTGCCGACTATCTCGCTATCAGAGGCATACCCAGAGCCCGCATCCAGTACAAGGGCTACGGCAAACGCCAGCCCATCGCCAGCAACGCCAACGCGGAAGGCCGGCAGCGAAATCAACGGGTAGAAATAAAAATCCTGAGTTTTGAAGGGTAATTCCGCTACCTTTCAGATCGACGACCCCGCCCATTGGAAGCGACTGGCCTTCCAATGGGCGGTATCTTTTTCCCCGCTCTGCTTTCTCGATTCCAACCAATACCCCTCCAAGCCGGGCTCTTACGAGTGCCTCATCGGGGCCGGCAGCGCCCGGTCCCTCCTCCTGGATCAAGCCCCGGGCGCTTTCGACTGCCTGCGCGATTTCCAGGAAAAACGCCCATCCTGGCTGTTCGGCCACCTGAGCTACGACCTGAAAAACGACGTCGAGCAACTGAACTCCAGGCATGAAGACCACCTCGGCTTTCCCGTCCTGCATTTCTTCGAACCCCTCCACGTGCTTGAGCTGTTTCCCGACGGAACCCTGAAAATCACCTGCCTCGACGATGATCCCGCCAAGGTTTTCGAAACCATAAAAAGGCAGCACCTGCCCTCCCCTAGCCGGCCTTTTCTGGATAGCCAGCTAAAATTGCAACCCCGTATCGGCCCCGGCGAATACCTCAAAAAAATTGCCCGCCTGCAAGAACACATTTTGGAGGGCGACATTTACGAAGTCAACTTTTGCCAGGAATTTTTTGCAGAAAACTGCCGGATCGATGCCCCCGCCCTCTTCCAGCAACTCAACCAATTGTCGCGGGCGCCTTTTTCCGCCTATTACCGGCACGACGACTGTTACCTGCTCTGCGCCAGTCCAGAACGCTTTCTGCGAAAAGAAGGCGCGCTGCTGACGAGCCAGCCCATCAAGGGCACTCTGCACCGGGGACGCGATGCGGAGGAAGACCTGATTTTCCGCGAGCAATTGAAAAATTCGGAGAAAGACCGCGCCGAAAACGTCATGATCGTCGATCTGGTGCGCAACGACCTGGCCCGCTCCTGCGTGCCCGGCTCGGTAACCGTGCCCGAGCTGTTCGGCATCTACCCTTTCCCCCAGGTCTTCCAGATGATCTCCACCGTTACTGGCAGGCTTAGAGAAGAGGTGTCTTTCGCCGACGCCATCAGATGGGCCTTCCCCATGGGCTCCATGACCGGAGCGCCCAAGGTGCGGGCGATGGAACTGATCGAGGAGTATGAGGAATCGCGCAGGGGCCTGTACTCCGGCGCCCTGGGCTATATCACGCCGGAGGGAGATTTCGATTTCAATGTCGTCATCAGGAGCCTGTTGTACAATCAGGCCAGGTCTTACCTCTCCTTCCAGGTTGGCGGCGCCATCGTCTGCGATTCATCACCGGAACGGGAATACGAAGAATGCCTGTGGAAGGCCCGCGCCCTGCTCACCGTACTGGGTCAGGACGCCGCTTCGATGACGAAACCCAGCGATTTCAGGTCTTCCCAAAACCGCGGATAAGATTTTTCCACTACGCCAGGCGCTTCCATACGGATAGGGCCCAGAAAGCCCAGCGCCGAAAGCGCCATCGCCATGCGGTGGTCGTCGTAGGTGGAAAAAACCGCGGTTCCATCCCAACGCGCCTGCCCCTCCTGCTGGAAATAGGTCTTCCCGGTTCGCGGCGACAGGCGGGCGGGCAGTTCGGTGAGCCAAACGCCGGTCTTTTGCAATTCCTGCTGCATCGCAGCTATCCGGTCGGTCTCCTTGATGCGCAGGGTTTCCAGGCCCGAAAACAAGCCGTGGATGCCTTTTGCGGCGCAGAGTACGGCGATGGTCTGAGCGAGGTCGGGGTTGTGCAGGAAATCCCATTCCACGAAAGGAGGAGCGGGCTTGCCGGTCTTAAGCAGACGAGCCCCACCAGCCTCAAAGTGGGTTTCCACGCCAAATTGCCGCATCTTTTGCGCCAACACGGCATCGCCTTGCAGGCTGTCTTCCAGCAAGCCTTCCAGCAGCAGGTCGCTGCTGTCGGAAAGAGCCGCGAAAGCATAGAAATAGGAAGCCGCCGACCAATCAGCCTCTACGTCAAAGGGTTGCGGGGCATAGGCGCCCGGTAGAACGCGGATCACATGGTCCGAGGCCTCTACCCGGGCTCCAAAACGCCGCATCATACCGATTGTCATGTCGATATAGGGCCGTGACACCACCGGGCCTTCCAGTTCGAGGCTCAGGCCCTCCGGCAGGGATGGTCCCACGAGCAACAAGGCCGAAATAAACTGGCTGCTGACCGACGATGAAATAACCACTTTGCCGCCCCCTGCCGCCTGCCCCGGCTCGCCGATGCGCAGGGGTGGAAAACCCGGCTTTCCCAGGTAATCAATTTGCGCTCCCAACTGCCGCAGCGCTTCGACCAGGGGGCCGGCGGGCCGCTCCAGCATCCGCTGGCTGCCGGTGAGGGTCTGTATGCCGGGCCGAAAGGCCAGCAAGGCTGCCAGAAAGCGAAAGGTAGTGCCGGCGGCGCCCGCATCGAGCAGGGTTGCTCCACTGCCCAGGGCATCAAGCGCCTTCTCCAGCAGCCGCGTATCGGCAGATCCGGATAAATGGCGAATGGGAAAGCGTTCTCCCGACAGCTCCCGGATGATCAGCGCCCGGTTGCTCAGGCTCTTGGAGCGTTCGAGGGCTATGCGCCCCGCCAAATGTTTGCGGGGTTGGTAGAGCCTGATTGAGGAAGGGTATTCCATGACAAACGGGTATTTTACTATCTTTGGCGCTTAAACATAAGCCCTCTTCATTCAAATAAGTTCATCATGTATCAGGGAAAAAAAGTAGTGGTCGTGTTGCCTGCCTATAATGCCGCAGCCACCTTGGAACAGACCTACAAGGAAATACCCTTTGGAATGGTAGACGAGGTGATCCTGTGCGACGATGCCAGCCCCGACAACACGGTGGAGGTGGCCCGGCAACTGGGTATCAACCACATCATCCGGCACGAGCAGAACAAGGGGTATGGGGGCAACCAGAAAACCCTCTACAACAAAGCCATGGAGATGGGCGCCGATATCGTGATCATGCTGCACCCCGACTACCAGTACACCCCCAAGCTCATCCCCGCTATGGTCAGCATCATCGGCGACGATCTGTATCAGGTGGTGCTGGGTTCTCGTATTCTTGGCAACGGCGCGCTCCAAGGCGGGATGCCCATGTACAAATACATCGCCAACCGCCTGCTCACCCTGGTACAAAACTGGCTGGTGGGCCACAAACTTTCGGAATACCACACCGGCTACCGGGCTTTCAGCCGGGAAGTGCTGGCGGGCATCCGCTACCAGGAAAACTCCGACGATTTCGTGTTCGACAACCAGATGTTGTCGCAGATCATCTATGCCGGTTTCGGGATAGGCGAAGTGACCTGTCCGACCAAGTACTTCCCGGAAGCCTCGTCGATTAATTTCTCAAGAAGTGTGAAATACGGGATGGGGGTATTGGGCGTGTCCTTCCGCCATTTCCTTCAACGGATGGGGTTGGCCAGGTTTGGTATGTACGAAAAGCCCTAGTGGTGCTGTTGGATGCGGTCGATGGCTTTGCGCCCAATGAAGAGAACGGCTAGAACGAGGGTATATGTGAGGGTGGCAGTCATGGCAAAACGGAATAAGTTGGGTAATTGGACGCTTGTTAAACGAATGAACCTGCCCGGGCGCTGGCTGGTCTGCTAATTTTTTATCATGAAAAAGGATTTGGGCGCATTGCTGGATGCTTGTGTGGATCAATATAACCGCCCCGAATTTATTGAAAGCGACCCTATCAGCATTCCCCACAGTTTTTCCCGGCTGCAGGACATCGAGATCACGGGTTTCTGGACCGCCATGTTGTCGTGGGGGCAGCGCAAGACCATCATCCAGAGTGCCCGGGGCCTCATCGAGCGCATGGACGGGGCGCCCTACGACTTCGTCGTCAACCACGAAGAGCAGGACAGGAGGCGGTTGGAGGACTTTTACCACCGCACTTTCCAGCCTTTGGACACCCTTTATTTTCTGGCGTTTTTTCAGGAATACTACCGGCAGCACGAATCGCTGGAGCTGGCTTTTGCCCGCTTCCTGAAGCCTGATTCGGCCGATGTGGGACCTGCGCTGGCGGGGTTTCACGAGTTGTTCTTCTCGCTGCCCGATGCGCCGGAGCGCACGCGCAAGCACGTGCCCACGCCCGCGCGCAAGTCGGCCTGCAAGCGGCTCAATATGTTCCTGCGCTGGATGGTGCGGCGCGACGATAGGGGGGTGGATTTCGGGTTATGGCGGCAAATTTCACCCTCGCAGTTGCTCATTCCGCTGGATGTGCATGTGGAGCGCGTCGCCCGGAAACTGGGCCTGCTGCACCGTCCCCAGACCGACTGGCAGGCCGTGCTGGAGCTGACGGAGGCGCTCCGGCGCTTCGACCCCAATGATCCGGTGAAATACGACTATGCCCTGTTCGGTCTGGGGGTGCTGGAGAAATAAATAGTTCCTCTTCGCCGCCTTCGGCGGCGAGATATTTTATTTTGAATCGGTGTCTTTTTGAGCGCCCTTGGCGCTCAAAAAAACACCGATTCAAAATAATTTTTCATTGCGGCGCAGCCGCAATACTTAGGCTGAATAGCTAAAAAAACGAGCCGGACCTCCTGAAAGGGAGTCCGGCTTGTTTGTATATGGGTATGACTAATGATGGCTTGGTTATTCCCTGTCGATCCGGAGCTGCTGGATGGTGTACTGGCTGCCGGATTGCTGGAGCAGGAGGTACACGCGGTAGCTGGAAACGCCGGAACGCAGTTCGCCGATGGCGTAGTGCATGTTGCCGCCTTTGGATTCACCCTGGTGGACCTGGGAGAAAGCCGAGGGGCGGTTTTTGGCAAAAAAGTCTTTCATCACCCGCACGGCGTCGGTTTTGGCGTAGCGGTCTTCGACATCCAGGATGGCGATTTCGACGGTGGAGCCAAAATAGGCGCCCAGGGCATCGGCGTTACCGCTGCGAAGCGCCTGGTTGATGCCGTCCAGATCGGGTTGAACCCAGGAAGTGGCGGGAAAGAAAGCTATGAACAACAAGAGAAATTTCATGATTTACGGTTTTGATGGGTATGATTCCCTCCAAATTTAGTTTGCGTTTGCGTTTTAACAATTCTCCCTGTTATGACGTTGAAAGATCAGAAAGTCACAGGCTTCTTTTAACGGCCCTTCGGCAAGTTCTAGTATCTTTCTGCTTTAAAAACGGGTTTTCGGAGCTGAATGTTCGGATCGTCCATTTCAATAGAGATACATCCATAATGCATTCCACAACCGAAAGTAACGCTTCACCACCATATTTTTCAAACTGTTTCCACATCTGACACATGAAAACGACAGACCATTTCATCCTGATCATACTCGATGGCTGGGGGCTCGGGCAGGTTCCCTCCGCAGACGCCATCGCACACGCCAACACCCCCTGCTTCAACCGGCTGATGCGGGAGTACCCGCATTCCACCCTTGTCACGCATGGCGAAGCGGTAGGCTTACCGGACGGCCAGATGGGCAATTCAGAAGTAGGCCACCTCAACATCGGCGCAGGCAGGATCGTGTATCAGGAGCTGGCCCGCATCAACAAGAGCATCCGGGAGCGGGAGCTGCATCACAACCCCTTGCTGCTAAACTCCTTGCGGAAAGCCAAGGCCGAAAACCGCCCCGTGCATTTCATGGGCCTGGTTTCCGATGGTGGGGTGCATTCTCATATCAACCACCTGAAAGCGCTTTGCGATATCACGCAGGAGCAAGGGCTGGATAAGGTGTTCGTCCACGCCTTTATGGACGGGCGCGACTGCGACCCGAAGAGCGGGAAAGGCTTCATCAAAGAATTGCAGGACCACATCGCGCCAACGACGGTCAGGCTGGCCTCCGTGGTGGGGCGCTACTACGCCATGGACCGCGACAAGCGCTGGGAACGCGTGAAGCTGGCCTATGACCTGTTGGTGCACGGACAGGGAGATGCGACGACTGATATTTTGGGCAGCATACAGGCGAAATACGACCAGGGCGAAACCGACGAATTTCTGAAGCCCATGGCGCTGACCGGCCCTGATGGCCGGCCCGTGGCCACTATTCAGAACGGCGATCTGCTCATCTGTTTCAACTTCCGCACCGACCGGCCGCGGGAGATATCGCAGGTGCTCACCCAGCGGGACATGCCGGAGCACGGCATGCACAAGCTCGACCTGCACTACGTCACCATGACCCGCTACGACGACACCTTCAAGGACGTCAATATCCTCTTCACCAAAGACGACCTGGCGGATACGCTGGGCGAGGTGGTCTCCAAAGCCGGGCTTACGCAGGTGCGCATCGCGGAGACGGAGAAGTATCCGCACGTGACGTTTTTTTTCTCCGGTGGACGGGAAGAGCCTTTCGATGGAGAGCGAAGAATACTGATCCCCTCCCCCAAGGTGGCCACCTACGACCTGCAGCCGGAGATGAGCGCGCCGGAGGTGGCGGATGCCATCATCAAAGACATCGAGTCCAACCAGCCGAATTTTATTTGTCTGAATTTCGCCAACACCGACATGGTGGGGCATACGGGCGTGTTCGAAGCGGCGATGAAGGCAGCCGAAACGGTAGACGGCTGCCTGGACCGCCTGTTGGAGACGGCGCTGGCCCAGGGATACGAAGCCATTATCATCGCCGATCACGGCAATTCGGATTACATGATCAACGAAGACGGCACGCCGAACACGGCGCATTCCAAAAATCCGGTGCCCTGCATTTACGTCAGCAAGGCCAGGCACCCCGTCAGGGTGAAGGAAGGCAAGCTGGCGGATATCGCGCCCACGATTCTCGACCGGATGGGCTTGGCGATACCTTCGGGGATGGACGGCGAAATATTATTGGTATGAAAATGCGAAAAACAGCGATAATTCTGGCGGCGCTGGCGGCGTCTTGTGGCCCATCGGCGCCGGGCGGCCCTTCCAGCAGCCATTTTTTTGATTTGGAAGCCTATTTTGATGGCGAGATCGGCCGGCTGGGTGTGCGGCAGAGCGTGGAGAAAACGATCACCCTGAATGGCGAGACCCAGCAGCAGCGCGGGGAGTGGAATGCGGAAGAGGAGTTGGACGGGTTCAAGGAGCTGAAGATCAACCGGCCTGCCTGGCGCGACCAGTACGAGGTGGATTCGCTTCGCGGGGCGGACGGGCAGTTGGAGGGGCTGCGCTATGCGGCGCGCGATTCGTCGCTGCGCATCCGCGAGGTGGAGATAGACATGAAAGAAGGAGCAGTGGAGGAGATACGGGTGGAGAAACACATCAAAAACACGGTGGTGTATTTCCATCAGGAGCTCAGCTACCGGCCTGCTGAGGGTTACCGGATCAGGCGGGTGCAGAAGGTGCCGCTGACGAAGCGGAGCGAGCTGGAGATAGAAGTAAGATTTTGATAAAAACACGAGCGCCCCGGATGTACGAGACAGCCGGGGCGCGGTGTTATGTTTTAAAAAGTTGGCGGCGACCTACTCTCCCACCTGTTAGGGCAGTACCATCGGCGCGTGGGGGCTTAACTTCTCTGTTCGGAATGGGAAGAGGTGGATCCCCCCAGCTATAGCCACCAACAATTCTTTGGGTATGCGAGCCCTTCGGCTCACCCTTTTCTCTTT
>JBAQQB010000010.1:0-9538 GCA_049306275.1 Saprospiraceae bacterium
AAAACTGAAAATTAAAAACTGAAAACTTGTGAAAGCTTCCCCCTCAGCGTCCTCTGCGAGAGCTCATACGAAAAAACTGAAAACTGAAAATTAAAAACTGAAAACTATATGCCCCGCCTCCTCCTCCTCTTCCTCGCCCTCACCCCCAGCCTCCTGCTCAAGGCAGAAGTTCTGGAAGTCTGCCCCACCTGCCCCTACACGACCATTCGCGCAGGGATCGAAGCGGCTGAGATAGGCGACGAAGTCCTCGTACACCCGGGCACGTACAGGGAGGGGAACATCATCATCGACAAACCCATTTTCCTCACAGGCATTGACTACCCGGTGGTCGACGGCGAGGGTCAATACGAGATCTTCACCGTCACCGTATCCGGGGTGGCGATCGAGGGGTTCAGGTTGGTGAATGCGGGACGCAGCACGCTCAAGGACCTCTCCGCCATCCGGGTGGAGCGGGCGCGGCAGTTTACTTTCTGCGACAACATCATCGAGAACGCGCAGTTCGGCATCTACCTGGCCTACGCTTTCGACGGTATCGTGGAGGGCAACCGCCTTTCGAGCGACGCCAAGGACGAAGTCAGCTCCGGCAACGGGGTGCACTGCTGGTATGCAAAAAACATCTTCATCGCCCACAACGACGTGCGGCGGCACCGCGACGGCATTTACCTCGAATTCACCGACGACAGCCGCATCGTGCACAACCACAGCGAGCAGAACCTCCGCTACGGGCTGCACTTCATGTTTTCCAATCGCGACGAGTATTCGCATAACAGTTTCATCGATAACGGCGCGGGAGTGGCGGTCATGTTCTCCAAAAAAATCGGTATGTTCGACAACCGGTTTGAGGATAACTGGGGCCGCTCCTCCTATGCTCTTTTGCTCAAGGAGATCTACGACGCCGAACTCGACCGCAACGCCTTCCTGTCGAATACCATCGGCATCCTCATGGAAGGCGCCACGCGCATCGAATACCGCAACAACGTGTTCAAAAGCAACGGCTGGGCCATACAGATGACGGGCGGCTGCATGGAGAACCATTTCTCCGGAAACGCCTTCATCTCCAACGCCCTCGACATGGTGGTCAGCAGCCACGTCAACGACAATACCTTCGACGGCAACTACTGGAGCGAATACACCGGCTACGACCTCGACCGCGACGGCTACGGCGACGTGCCGCACCGGCCGGTGAAGCTCTTTTCGTATATCACCTCGCAAACACCCGAGTCAATCGTGCTGCTGCGCAGCTTCTTCGTCGACCTCCTCAATTTTTCCGAAAAAGTGAGCCCCGTGCTGACGCCCGCCAATGTGCTCGACAACCGGCCGCTCATCGAACAACCGATGCCATGATCCGAATTGAAAATTTGTATAAGTCCTACGCCAAACTCGAAGTGCTCAAAGGCCTGAGCCTCACCTTCGACCGCCCCGGCACGATCACCGCCGTGCTCGGCCCCAACGGCTCCGGCAAAACCACCCTGATGAAGTCCATCCTCGGCATGGTGCTGCCCGACCGCGGCAGCATCCTGATCAACGACCGCTCCATCAAGGGAGAATGGGCCTACCGCCAGGACATCGACTACCTGCCCCAGATCGCCCGCTTCCCCGAAAACCTGCGTGTCAGCGAGCTGATCGCCTTCATCCAAAACCTCCGCCAGGGCCAAACCCGCGAACAGGAGCTGATCCGCCTCTTCAACCTCGAACCCCACCTCGGCAAACGCCTGGGCAACCTCTCCGGCGGCACCAAACAAAAGGTCAACCTCGTGCTGGCCTTCATGTACGACAGCCCCATCCTCATCCTCGACGAGCCCACCTCCGGCCTCGACCCCGTGGCGCTGATGCACCTCAAGGAATACATCCAGCAAGAAAAAGAACGCGGCAAGCTCATCCTCATCACCACCCACATCATGGATTTTGTCGAAGAAATGGCCGACGAGATCGTGTTCCTGCTGGAAGGCCACATCTACTTCCGCGGCAGCGTGAATGAATTGAAAGAAAGATTCAATGAAGTGTCGCTTGAAAGAGCCATTGCAAGGATATTGCTGAATGGAACGACTCACCCCCCGGCCCCCTCTCTCCACGAGAGAGGGGGAGCGCTTCGCACTCAGTAATCCACCCTTCACCCTTCACCCTTCACTTTTTCACTTTTTCACTTTTCCACTAATGACCAAAATCCTCAAATACACCCTCTTCGACCTCCTGCGCAGCCGCTGGAGCCTCTTTTACCTGGGTTTTTTCCTGCTGCTGACCATCGTGCTGCTGTCGTTCAGCGGCGACGTGTCGAAGGTCATCATCAGCCTCATGAACGTGGTGCTGATCCTGTGTCCGCTGATTGCCACCCTGTTTGGGGTGATGTATGCCTATAACTCGCGGGAATTCACCGAGTTGTTGCTGGCGCAGCCCATACGGCGCACGAGCATCTTTGCCGGGCAGTACCTGGGGTTGGGCTTCTCGCTGTCGGGCAGCCTGCTGATCGGCGTAGGCCTGCCGTTCCTGTTCTACGGCCTCTTCGCCTCGGCCGAGATCTGGAATTTCGCCATCCTCATCGTCAACGGCGTGCTGTTGTCGTTCATCTTCTCCGGACTGGCCTTCCTCATCGCCCTGCGCAACGAAAACCGCATCAAGGGCTTCGGCCTGGCCATCCTGACCTGGCTGTTCTTCGCGGTGATCTACGACGGCATCTTCCTGCTCCTGCTCATCGCCTTCCGCGAATACCCCCTCGAAGGCATGGCCCTGGGCCTGTCGCTGTTCAACCCCATCGACCTGTCGCGCATCCTCATCCTCCTCAAACTCGATATCTCCGCCCTGATGGGCTATTCCGGCGCCGTTTTCGAGAAATTTCTCGGCACCGCACTAGGCATGACCATCGCTTTTTCCGTACTTTCAGCCTGGATCGTTCTTCCCGGCCTGGCGATAAAGCGAGTGGCGGGGAGGAAGGATTTTTAGGGAGAGTTTTCAGTTTTTAATTTTCAGTTTTCGGTTGGAAGGGTGAAACTGAAAACCGAAAACTGAAAACCAAAAATCCGATAGCTGACCATTGCAACGAAACAACTGAAAATTGAAAATTAAAAACTGAAAACTAAAAGATGCCCCGCTTCCTCCCCCTCCTCTTAGCCTTGGCACTCGGCGCCCAGCCGGTGGGGGAAGCCTTTTTCTACCTCTGGTATTTTTTCGACAACCCTTCTTTTGAAAATACTTTCTGCGAAAACCTGGACAAGCCGGAGCTGGAGTGCCACGGCAACTGCCAGTTGATGAAAATGGCGGATGTGCCGGAGGCTCCCGAGCCCGGCGCCGTGCCGGAACCCATCCGCCTGGAGTCTTGCCTGCCGCCGCTTTGCCGGGTCGAGCTGCAAACCGCATGTTTAACTACGAACGATAACGCCTGGCCCTATCAGCCGCTGCACGGCAGCGATTGGATTTCCCACCTGCTGAAGCCTCCCGCTTGTTGAAGATCGTTTATCGTCGATCGTTTATCGTTTACAACTTTTTTTCCAGAAAATAGCTTACAATGAAATCGCTATATACCTTCCTCATCCTCCTGGGGGCTGTCATCGCTTTGCCCGCCCAGGACGCTGTGATCCAATTGCTGGATCGCACTACGCAACTGCCCATCGAGGGCGCTACTTTTGAATACGCGCAACAAAACGGCCTCTCCGATGCCGAGGGCCGCATCGCGTTCACCTTTGCTGAAGGCGAAACCATGCGCCTGTCGCACACCAGCTATGGCGCCTGGACCCTGAACGCCCGGCAACTGAAAGCCGCCATCCAGGAGGGCTTCGCCCTGCGTGAAGAAACCTGGGTGAACCTCGCGCCCGCGACCATCATTGCCATGCGGCCCAAATCGGACGAAAAACAGACCCTCGACCTCGATTACCAGGATAAGGTGGCGCACGACGCCGGCGCCATTCTGAGCCAGACGGCCGGCATCGGGGCCATCCGCAAGAGCGGGAGCTACGGGTTTGACCCGGTGATTCGCGGCTTCAAGTACGACCAACTCAATGTGGTGATCAACGGGGTGCAGTGCGCCACGGCGGCCTGCCCCAACCGCATGGACCCGCCTACCAGCCAGATCGCACCCAACATGACCGAGCGGATCGAGATACTGAAAGGCCCGTACTCCCTGCGCTACGGCAGCTCATTCGGCGCCACCGTCAACGTGGTGCCCGTGCAGGCTCGTTTTTCTGAAAATACCAACGTATACGGCCGCCTCACCGGCCAATACGAAAGCAACGGCGGTGTGCTGCGCAGCGAAGGTCTGATCGGCATGAGCGGCAAGCGATACGACGCCGGGCTGTTCGCTTCCTGGTCGCAAGGCAAGGACTACACCGACGGCGAGGGCGTGACCATTCCCGCCGATTTCCTGCGCGGCAGCTTCGGCGCCAACCTGGGGCTGAAAATGTCCGACAAGCAGCAACTCAGCCTCTCCGCCACCCGCAACCTGGCCCGCGACACCGATTTTCCCGCCCTGATGATGGACCTGCGCACCGACGACACCTGGATGTTTAACGCCAGCCACCAGCTACAGGTCGATGGAGAGCGTTTGCAGCAATGGAACACCACCGCCTACGCCAACCTGGTCGACCACCTGATGGACAACCTGCTCAAGCCCCTCGACCCGCGCATGATGAACGCCAGCAACGACGCCAAAACCCGCTCCTACGGCGGACGTACGGAAGGGACCTGGCAATACGGCAAGAGCAAGCTCTACGCCGGCGCCGACTTCCGGATGGAGACGGCCGAAGGCATCCGCGTGCGCGAGTTTCTGATGGGGCCGAATGCGGGCAAGACCTTCTTCGACAACGCCTGGCAGAGCGGGCAGATCAGCCGCACGGGCTTGTTTGCGGAATACCAGTGGCGTCCCGGCAGCCTGCTGCTCGTATTCTCCGGCCGCCTCGAAATGAACCACTCGATGGTCAATGACGCCGCCGATGAGTTCCTGGCCGTGTACCCCGACCCGGAGGTGATGCAGCTCAACCCCAGCTTCAGCCTGGGCGGCATCAAGAACCTCGACAGCGGCCTCTCGCTGGGCCTGTGGCTGGGCCGCGGGCAGCGCAGCGGCAGCATCACCGAGCGCTTCATCAACTACTTCCCCGTGGGGCAAGACCCCTATGAGATGCTCGGCAACCCCGAGATCAAACCCGAGGTCAACAACCAGGCCGACCTGACCTTCACGTTCCGGCGCAACCACAGCACCAGCATCAGCCTCGACCTGTTTGCATCGTACCTGCAGGACTACATCACCGGCGTCGTCGACACCACGCTGAGCCCGAGGATACCGAGCAGTCCCGGCGTGCGCCGCTATGTCAACATCGGCCAGGCCTTCAAGACAGGCTTTGAAGTAAGCTGGAGTCAGAAGCTCTTCGCCGGCCTGCAGCACCATCTCAGCGCCGCCTACACCTACGGGCAGGACCTGGAGCTCGGGGAGGCATTGCCTGAGATACCGCCGCTCGATTTCCGCTACACCCTGTCGGGCTCGTATTTGATGGACAAGCTGCGTCCGGAAGTCAGCTTCCGCCACGTGTTGGCGCAGAACCGCATTTCCGAAGAATTCGGCGAGACCAAGACCCCGTCGTTTACCCTGCTCGACGCGCAGGTGAGCTACCAGCCGCTGGAGTTCCTGAACGTCCGCGCCGGCGTGCAAAACCTGTTTGACGTAGCTTATTACGAGCATTTGAACCGGTTCGTAGCCACTATGGCGCGGCCGATTTATGCCCCGGGGCGGAATTGGTTTTTGGGGGTGACGGTGGAGTTTTGAGGAGGTGAGGAGTGCCGCAAACCAGCCAATTATCAGAACTATGATTCGTCTGATTGATTTGATTTTCTTGATTGGTGAGACATTTCCGTACTGATCAAAGGAATCAGAAAAATCAGACGAATCTTAGTTCAGACAAAAACGCGGAGCCGCAGGATATTCTCATGCCAGCACCATTTTCTGTTCCAGCGGCGTCCCCGGCCGGAGACGCCGCTGGAACGAAAGACCCTACCGCCTCACCACCAGCCTGTTCGCCAGCACCTTCCCATTATCGTCGAGCAATTGGAGGTGGAATGCGCCGGGAGGAAGGCCGGACAGATCGAAACTTCCTGCCTGCAGGGCGGCGGCTTCCGAAAGCATCATGATCTTTCCGGATGGATCCAGGATTCTCAGGCGGCTATCGGATGGAAGCTGGCCGTCGGGATGGGAGATGGAGACCCGTCCGTCCGTCGGGTTGGGATATACCAGGATGGGCGTCTCCCGGGGTATATCAGCGACGGAAGATACTTCGTCGGGGAAGAATTTGACGGTGAGGCTTCCATACACCGACACAATGCCGTCGCCCGCCGCTTCGACGGTGCTTTGGGCCACCACTGCGTAAAAGTTATGGGTTCCCGGGGCGACCTCAAAAGACCTGGTATGGGAAAAGCTGTTGCGGTTTACATCGGAATTGAGCGCTTCGACGCTGGTGTGGCCGTCGTTCACTTCCCAATCCGGGATATTGTTGGCTGCCAGCAGGATGCGGTCGCCCGGAGTGGATATGCAGGTGCCGTCGAAATACACGACCACCGTGCCGGCAGTTGCGGGAGTAATAGTGATTTGACCGGCAATAACATTGGAGCTGACGTCGATATTCGTTTGCTGGATGCCCATGTGCTCGGCGATCCCCGTGGTGGCTGGAATGAATAACACAGTAAGGCTTCCATAGACCGATACCGTTCCGTCGCCTGCCGCTTCGACGGTACTTTGGCGAGCCACTGCGTAGAACGTATGGTTCCCGGCTCCTACATCGTAGGCGCGGGTATGCGAAAAACTGTTGCGATTTGCATCGCTGCCGGCTGCCTCCACGCTGGTGTGGCCATCGTTCACGCCCCAGTCCTGGGTATTACTGGCCGCCAGTATGATCCGGTCGCCAGGAGTCGAAATGCAGGTGCCGTCAAAGCGCACGATCACCTTGCCCGGAACAGCCGGACTGATGGCGACCTGCCCCACCGTCACATTGCTGCTGACGTCAATATTCGTCTGCTGGATGCCCATATGGCCGACGATCCCGGCTGTGGCCGGAATGAATTCTACCGTCAGGCTGCCATATACTGATACAATGCCGTCACCAGCGGCTTCGACGGTACTCTGCCGTACCACCGCGTAAAACGTATAATTTCCGGCATTCACGTCGTAAACGCGGGTGTGCGAAAAGCTGTTTCGGTTCACATCGCTGTCGGCTGCCTCGACGCTGGTATGGCCGTCGTTGACCTCCCAACCCGGGGTGTTGCTGGCCGCCAGTATAATCCTGTCGCCGGGAGAGGAAATACAGGTGCCGTCAAAGCGCACGATCACCTTGCCCGCCTCTGCGGGGCTGATAGTGATCTGACCAGCCGTCACATCGCTGGTCACGTCGATATTCGTGTGCTGAATACCGAGGTGTTGGATAATTTGCCCCGAAAGGGTAAGCGGAAAAAGAAAGAGCGCGGTCAGGTAAGCAATTGTTTTCATCGTTATCGGTTTTTTATTGAAAGATTAAATTATCCCTAATTTGCATTTTCAATGTTGGGGTATCATGAAGGGGCGTTCTAACTTTAAAGGTTTTTTTTGCCTTCAATGTTCATTTTGTTATTTTTACCCGCACCCATTAAACAAAACGAACATGTTCTCCTTCCGCCAACTCTCTCGCCGCAAGACGCTGGAATCCATTATCAGGGAACAAAACAACCGCGAAGGTCAAGGCCTGCATCGCACCCTCGGCGTGCGCGACCTCACCTTCCTGGGCATCGCCGCCGTCATCGGCGCAGGGATCTTCGCCACCATCGGCGAGGCTTGCTCCAACGGCGGACCGGGCGTTATCCTCCTGTTCGTGCTGGTGGCCATCGCCTGCGGGTTCTCAGCCCTGTGCTACGCCTCCTTTTCCTCGCTCATTCCCATCTCCGGCAGCGCCTACACCTACGCCTACGCCTCCTTCGGCGAGCTGGTGGCCTGGATCATCGGCTGGGACCTCATCATCGAATACGCCATCGGCAATATCACCGTGGCGATCAGCTGGTCGAACTATTTCACCGAAATCCTCAAAGGCTTCGGGCTGCACCTGCCCGCCTGGCTCACGACCGATTTCATGACGGCCCGCACGGCATTCATGAGCAATGCAACGGGCACAGAGCCCTACCTGGCCTGGATGGAAGCGCCCCATTTCCTGGGCGTCCCCGTCGTGCTCGACATTCCGGCCTTCCTGATCGTCGTGCTTATCACCGTGCTGATCTACGTGGGTATAAAGGAATCGCGCAACGCCAGCAACGCCATGGTCATCCTCAAGCTGGCGGTGATCTTCGTGGTGATCATCGCGGGGGCCTTCTACGTCAAGCCCGAAAACTGGAGTCCCTTCATGCCCAACGGCTTCACCGGCGTGCTCAAGGGCGTGGCGGGCGTTTTCTTCGCCTACATCGGCTTCGACGCGGTGTCGACCACGGCCGAGGAGTGCAAGGACCCGCAGCGCGACCTGCCCCGCGGCATGATCCTGGCCCTGATCATCTGCACCATCCTCTACATCCTGGTGGCCCTGGTGGTCACCGGCATGGTGCCCTACCACACGCTGGCGGGCGTAGGCGATCCGCTGGCCTTCATCTTCAAGAGTGTGAATGCCGACTGGGTGGCTTTCATCGTGAGCCTCTCGGCCATCGTGGCCATGGCCAGCGTGCTGCTGGTCTTCCAACTCGGCCAGCCCCGCATCTGGATGAGTATGAGCCGCGACGGACTGCTACCGCCCATCTTCAGCAAAATCCATCCGAAATACCGCACCCCCGCTTTCGCCACCCTCGTCACGGGCGTGCTGGTGGCCATCCCCGCCATGCTGCTCAACATCACGGTGGTCACCGACCTGACATCCATCGGCACCCTGGCCGCCTTCGTCATCGTCTGCGGCGGCGTCATCGTGCTCGACGTGAAACATCCGGAGATGAAAGGGAAATTCCGCATCCCCTACTGGCCTTCCAAATATTTCCTGCCCATCATCTGGGTCATCGCCATTTTCTTGCTCGAAAAATACGCGCCCGGCTACCGCTCCGGCCTCGTACCCGCCACCCTGGCCGAGTTCGAGCACCTCATCCCCATGTACGTCTTCCTCCTCACCGCCCTGGCGCTGACGGTCATGAGTTTCTCGATGCGCATCTCGCTCATCCCCGCCCTGGGCCTTCTGAGCTGCCTCTACCTCATGTCGGAAATACCCGCCGCCAGCTGGTGGCGCCTGCTGGCGTGGTTTGCGATTGGGTTGGTGATTTATTTTGGGTATGGGCATAGGCATAGTAAAGTTAAGAGTGACCTTTCAAGAGGGTAAGAAACAGCCTTTATCCCACTCACCCCCGACCCCTCTCTCCAAAGCTAATCTTGTAGGGGTGATTGAACCCAGCCCCGTCAGGGGCGAAATGTTTGTAGCCCGGGGTGCTAACCCCGGGGTAGGAATCAACCATTCCCCGAGCCCCGGAGGGGCGGCACAAAAACATGCCGCCCCTCCGGGGCTCGGTTGTTTTTTCTTTCTCAACCCGGGGCTCACGCCCCGGGCTACAAAGATATCGCCCCTAACGGGGCTAC
>JBAQQB010000011.1:0-31018 GCA_049306275.1 Saprospiraceae bacterium
TTACAGCGCTGTAAACGCTAAACGATCAACGCTAAACGCTAGTTATTCGGCGCTCCGTTCTGGATCCAGACGGCGATCTTCTCGATGGTGCAATCTGCCAGTTTCGGCTGCCCCTGGGGCATGGGCGACCATGCGGCTTCACGCCTGATCGAACCCAGCAAAGCGCCGCTGTTGACGTGGATCATCACCTGGTCGTAGCCTTCCAGCACGACCCCGCCGAACTGGCTGGCTGCGTTGTGACAGGACAGGCAGTTGCTTTGCAGGATGGGCTGTATCGTTCCGGCGAATGTGACGCCTTCGGTATTGCAGCCTGTGTCGGGATAGAGGTCTTCCTCCACGTCATAATAGCAGGCACTGGTGAAGGCAAGGGCAAAAAACAGGGCGATTGAAAGCAGTTTATTCATCGATGGGTTAAAATTTCAGTTATTAGGTGCGCCGGCATCAATCCAGGCCTTGATCTTCGAAATCCGGCAATCGGAGAGCTTGGCCGAGTTTTGGGGCATGGGCGAATAGCCGGTCCCGTGAGAGACAGAGCCATATAACCTTCCGTCCAGGGCGATGGTTTTCACGCCCTGATAACCATTCAGGTCAATTCCTCCGGAGGCGCTTGTTCCCTTGTGACAACCCAGGCAATAGTTCTGAACCACAGGGAATACATAGGCAGAAAAAGAGACGTTGGAGGTGTCGCAACCACCTGCGTCGGGATTGCAATCCAGATCTTTAGCGCCTTGCTGTATCCATTTGGCGATCAGAGCGATCTGATCGGCGTTCAGGGGGCTGTTGGGGGGCGGAGGCATCCGCTTGTCGGGGTCGTTTTCGGTGATGACCTCGTAGAGTTCGCTGTCGCCCAGGTCGAAGGGTTTGATGCCTGCCGTATTCATGACGCTTTCATAGCTTTCCAGCACCACGCCGTCCTCGTGAGAGGCCGCATCGTGACAGCCCGACATGGCGCAGTTGGAAATGAGAATGGGCAACACCTGCTGGTCGAAGTAAACCACGTTGGAATCGCAGGGCACGCCCGTGGTATCGTCAGGCGGAGGGGGCGGAATCGTATCCGTGGGATTATCGTCGCCGATATCCACCGGGTAATGCTTGCAGGAAGAAGAACCAAGCATTGCAGCAGCGAGAAAGCCACTCACGATCAAAAACGAGAACCAACGAACCATGGGGTGTTATTTTTCATCAAAGATATGAGGGCCTGCAAGGCTATGCAAATCGCAAATCCTGAACGGGTATTTTTTGGAGCTGAACGGGAAGTTTACTCTTCTCCGGTCAACCATTTTTTAAAAACCGGCGAGCGCTCAGTGCTCACAATAGTATCAAGGTTGCAGGGCGGCGAGAGGTTCAGTTTCACCCTGGATTTGGAGACGGAGTACATTTCCTGGATCGCCCTGATACCCACGATAAACTGGCGGTTGATGCGGAAATATTGATCTGCCGGGAGCATTTCCTCCAGTTTTTCCAGCGAATAATCGAGCGGGTAGCGCTTGCCGCCCTGGGTGGTGAGAAAGGTGATCTTGTTCTCGGTGTAAAAATAGGCCGAATCCTTGAGGTCTACCACTTTGAAATTTTGCCCCAGGCGGATGAGGAAGCGCTTGTTCCAGCTCCCTTGTTGCACTGCTTGGGCCAGTTTCTCATAATTAATCCCTTCCATTTGTTTCCAGCGTTGCACGCGTTGGAGGGCCTGCTCCAGCTCTTCGCGTTTGACCGGTTTAAGCAGGTAATCCACTGCGTGGACCTTGAAGGCTTCCAGGGCGTATTGGTCGTATGCGGTGATAAAAATGACCGGGCTTCGCACCTCGGCGTGCTGAAAGATCTCAAAACTGGAGCCATCGGCCAGGTGGATATCCATCAAGATCAGGTCGGGAGCGGGATGGTTGATGAGCCAGTTGAGGCTCTGCTCAATGCTGTCGAGGGTTTCCACTACCTCCGCACCGGGGATGATCTCCCCGAGCATTTTCACCAGGCGGCGGGCGGCGGCGGCTTCATCTTCGATGATGAGGATTTTCATATGCCGGAATTTAGGTCAACAATGGGATTTTTACACGAAACTCCTCCCCTTCCTTTTCGACCAGCACGGGCCGCTCCGTGAGCAGGGAATACCGGTCGATGATCCCCTTGAGTCCGAAGCCGGTGGAGGGTTCTGCCGTGAGTTTGGGCTGCAGGGTGTTGGCCACCAGAAGATAGCCGTCGTCATGCATTTCAATGCGCACCCGCAGCGGCTTTGCTTTGCTGACCACGTTGTGCTTGACGGCATTCTCCACCAGTATCTGCAGGGCCAGCGGGGCCACGGAATAGACTGCGGGCTTGTCGATCCGGATGTCGAGTGCAAAATTCTGTCCGAAACGCTTTTCGAGAAGATAGCCGAAATCTCGCACCAGCCGGAGCTCTTCTTCCAGCGTAATGCGTTCCTTTTCCCGGTAGGCGAGGATCACGCGGTAGAAATCGGACAGCCGTTCTACGTACTCGACTGCCTGCGTGGGGTTTTCTTCGATAAATGAGATCAGGGTATTGAAGCTGTTGAAGAGGAAGTGCGGATTGATCTGGCTCTTTAGCGCCTCGTACTGGCTCCTGATGGACTCCTGTTTGAGCTTTTCCAGCCGCTGCATACGCGATTCCCTGTTTTTGACAAACAGGAAAGTCATGGCGGCGCCGGTCATAATGGCCAGCAGGATGAACCAGGGACGCAGCCATAGCGGGGGCCGGATGCGGAAGGCGTATTCCACGACCGGTTCGCCGGCAAAAACGCCGTTTTCCGTTGAGGAAACTATGAAGGTGTACCGCCCTGGTGGCAGGTTGGAGTAAGTGGCGCGCTGGTCGCGGGTATAAATCCAGCCGCGGTCGTAGCCCTCCAGCATATAGCGGTAGGTCACGCTGCCCGGATCGGTAAACCAGATGCCCACATAGTCGAAGACCAGGAAGTTCTGGCGATGGCCAAAATCGTTGTGCACCTGCCAGTCAATGGTGTCCATGAGCAAAAAGACCTGCTCAATGCGCGTGATGGGGTGAATGCGCTGGGGTTCTTCCAGGGAAGAAAACCGGATCAGGCTTTCCGGCAGGCCGATCCAGACATCGCCATGCACGTCGGCGTCCATGGCGTTCAGGCTGGGCTCTGCTTCCGGGATGCCGGATTCCTGGTCGTAATAGATCAGGTGGCCGGTTTCGGGATCAAGCAGGTCGATGCCGTTGCGGTGCATGATCAGCAGCTGCCCGCCGGCCGTTCTGGCGATACCTGAGATGGACAGGTTGCGGATGCCTTCTTTCAGGGAAACGGGGAAAAACCGCTGTCCGTTGAATCGAAACAGCCCCTGGCCGGAGGTCGACAACCAGATGTTACCCAGGTCGTCTTCGGCCAGGGAATACACCGCCCTGAGCGGCAGGGTATCGGCATTGGGGAAAGACCACATGACTTCATCATCCCAAACACTGATACCCTTTCCGTCGGTGCCAAACCAGGTGCGCCCCGTTTTATCGACCATGACTTTGTAAATATAGTTGGAGCCCAGCCCGCTCTCCTTGTCGAAGGCCCGGTGCACGATTTGTCCATTTTCCAGGGGGTTCCCCTTGAGCGTCCACTGGCTGACGCCCCCCAGGGTGGCAAGCCAGATCACCGAATCACGGCCATCGATCGAGAGGACGCTGCCGTTGACCAGCCGGGCTCCTTCCCGGATATGCAGGGTCTTTCCGGAAGAGGGCTGATAACCGATGACGCCCTCGCCGAAAGTGCCGATCCAGATATTGCCAAAGTTGTCTTCATAAAGGCTGACCACGTTGGGCGACAAGCCTGGCAGCATTTGTTCAAAAGCTTCCGCCCCTTTTTGTTTGCGGTAGATACCCTGTTGCGCGCCGACCCAAACCCCTTCCTGTCTGTCGGCCAGCACGGCCTGGATATCCGAGGGTGAGTCCATGACAAATTCGAAATGGCGGTTAGCGGAGAAAAAGCCGCGGTTACTACCCGCAGCCCAAATAATGCCTTCATCGTCGCGCAACAGGTCGTAGATGCGGTTTCCGGGTCCTTCTTCGCGGGTGGAGAGCGATTCCAGCTTCCCGGTTTCCAGGTCGAGCCGGAGGAGGCCGTTGCCCTCGGTGCCGACCCAAATTTCTCTGTGGTGGAAGCAAGCCAGCGCTGTGACAACGCCGAAACGCCAATCCGGAACCACATAATCGACCTTTTTGGAAACGGGGTCGAAGCGGCACAGACCGCCATCGTACATGCCGACCCAAATACCACAGCGGTCATCGGCCAGGATGAGCCGCACGATCTCGTCGGGCAGCCCCGTCTCCCGGCCCAGATGCCTTACCTTTTTGCGCTCACCATCCCAGCCCACCAGGTAGATCCCGCGGTCGGCGCCGCACCAAATCTGCCCAAGGGAATCAACAGCCATATCGTAAATCTCGTCGCCGCCCAGGCCGTCTTCTGCCGAAAAATTGTACAGCCGTTCATTTTTCAGGCAATAGAGGCCTTCGCCGTAGGTGGCGATCCAGAAGTTGCCGGAGTGGTCTTCGGCAAAAGCGACCACCGGGGCCTGCGGAAGCCCCTCCTCAGGGTCCCAAAGCTGCAATTTGTCATTGGAGCTTAGAAAATATACAGCTCCGCTTTCGAGCCCTACCCAAAGCCTGCCGTTTTTATCTTCGTAGAGGGAGCGAACCGAAAAGGGTTGCTCCGCCGCCGCCAACGCTATGGGGACCGCCTTGTGGCCATCAAAGCGGAACAGCCCTTCGGAGCAGCCAAGCCAGATATAACCTTTGGAAGATTGCAGAAACTGTTGGACGCGGTAATGGGCAAATTCTTCCGGCAAGCCATGGACGCGGAAATGGGGCTGCTGACCCATGGCGCTCCAGGCCAAGATACAAAAGGACAAGATGTGAATAATGTTTCGCACCCTACCTGGATTGAAGGTTCATCACCGCATCCACCCGGACTTCGATTTCTTCGGCGATTTTCTGGTAAACAACCTTGGGAATGGAGATATCGTGGTCGGCGAGCAAGACGGTGAAGAAAGATGACACCTTACAGGAAGAAGCGCTCACCACCACCAGGCTTTTGATGATCCGCTCTCTGGAAACGCCGTGCACCGTGAGCATGCCCTTCGCCCTGACGGTATATTCCCCTGGCTTGCTCAGATCCACCTCCTCAATGATCCGCCCTGAGAAAGTAGCTTGTGGATACCTGGCGCTTTGCATGTAGTTCTCATTGAAATGCTCGCGCTGCAAGGGGCTGTTGAAGCCCTGAAAAGACGTAATATTTACGGAAAATGCAAACGTCCGTTCCTCCATATCGATCACCCCCTTCATCTCTTTCGAGGCCGCCTGGATCAACTCCAGCGGAGCGTCAGATTTGAACTGAATATTGCCCTTTTCCGTTACCCAAAGAGGCTGGGCGATGGAAAACAGGGGAGCGGAAAGAAACAGAAAGGAAAGCGCTGCATGCATCTAAAGCCTGATTTTTTTCAAAGTTGAACATTACTGGCGGCATCGTCTTCATTATTAACGCTGAACGGGAAAAATTGCACACCAAACGGGAAAATTTCGTAAATTATCCTGATGATCCGAATCAATCCTATCAATCCTGTTGCATGAAATGGTCTATTAAAATAGCGCGTTTTGCGGGCATTGACGTCTTCGTTCACTGGACCTTCCTCATCCTGCTGGGCTGGGTCTTGTGGTCCAACCTGCAATCGGGCCAAACCCTCGGCGAGAGCCTGACGGGCGTCTGGTTTATCCTGGCCCTGTTCGCCTGCGTGGTCTTACACGAGTTCGGTCATGCTTTGATGGCCCGGCGTTTCGGGGTAGGCACCCGCCACATCACCTTGTTGCCCATAGGCGGGGTAGCGAGCATTGAGAAGATACCCGAAAAACCGGTAGAGGAACTGTGGGTCGCCATCGCCGGCCCGGCGGTCAACGTGGCGATCGCGGCGCTGATCGCGTTGGGATTCTGGTTGGCAGGCAAGGAAGGCGATTGGCTGGCGCTGGCGCAGCCTGTTCAGCCCGCCAATTTCCTGAGCGGGCTGTTGCTGGTGAATATTTCCCTGGTGCTTTTCAATATGATCCCGGCATTTCCCATGGACGGCGGCCGGGTGCTCAGGGCTTTGCTGGCCATGCAACTGGGCAGGCCCAAGGCCACGGAATGGGCCGCCAAAATCGGCCAACTGCTCGCCATTGGCTTTATCTTCCTGGGCGCCTTATTCAATTTCTGGCTCATTTTCATCGGGCTCTTCATCTACCTGGGCGCCGGGGCGGAGGCCAGTTACGAAAATACGCAATCGCTCATAGCAGACTATAGAGTTGGCGACGTCGTCATGCGGCAATTTACCCTGCTGCACGCATCGAGCAGCATCGACTACGCGGTGCGGCTGCTGCTCGACGGGCAGGAAAAGGAATTTCTGGTGGCGGAAGAAGATCAGGTCGCCGGCACGCTTACCCGCGACGACCTGATCAAAGGTTTACAGCAATTTGGCAAGGATGATCCCATTTCCCGGATCTTCAGAAAAGACGTTCTCCGCCTGGAACACGACATGCCACTCGCAGAGGCCTACCGCAAGATGAACGATACCAACAGCCAAATCTGCCCCGTATACCGGGAGGGGCAGCTCATTGGCGTGTTAAACCAGGAGAATGTAATGGAAGTGATCATGGTGGCAAGGGTTAGTTAACTTAACCGACCAGCCAGTAGGTCAAGACCCCGGCGAGGTAGCCCACCAGAGCCAGCAGTGAAACGCGCTTGAGGTACCAGATGAAGTCGATTTTCAGGATACCCATCGTCGCCACACCGGCGGCTGAGCCGATGATGAGGATACTGCCGCCTGTACCTGCACAGTATGCCAACAGCTGCCAGAACGGCGCATCCATCGGGTAAGTGCTCAGCGGGTACATACCCATGGCGCCTGCTACGAGGGGCACGTTGTCAACCACAGAAGACAGCACCCCAATAATGGTGTTAATTACATAAATATCGCCGATGGAGCGGTCGAGGATCCCGGCGAGCAGGCCGAGGTGACCGGCGGTCTGGAGGCTAGAAACGGCCAGCAGGATGCCCAGAAAGAAGAGCACACTAGGTACGTCGACCCTGCGCAATACAGCTGCCACGGTGAGCTGGTGGGGAAACTCCTCTTCTTCCGCCTTGCCTTTATGCATGATCTCAGTGACCACCCACAGGATGCCGAGCGCAAGGATAATACCCAGGTAAGGAGGCAGGTGCGTGACGGTTTTGAACACCGGCACGAAAAGCAGCAGGCCTACCCCGAGGAAGAGGATGAACTTGCGCTTTCTAACGCTGACAAAAGAGCCGTGGCCGAGGGTGTCTTGTTCAACCTCCGGACGGTCAATATTGCCTTTCAACATGAAAGAGGCGATGATCAGCGGTACGATGAGAGATACGGCACTGGGCAGGAAGATATGTTGGATGATATTGACCGACACCTGTCCGCCGATCCAGAGCATGATGGTGGTCACATCGCCGATGGGCGACCAGGCGCCGCCAGAGTTGGCAGCGATGATGATCATGCCTGCGAAGAACCACATGTCGTGTTTATCCTTAATCAGCTTCCGGAGCAGGGCAGACATGACGATGGCGGTAGTCATATTGTCGAGAGCGGCTGACATGAAGAAGGTCAGGATACTGAGCAGCCAGAGCAGGGAGACCTTCTTCGTCGTCTTGATATTGTCTGTGATGACGGAGAAACCTCCATGCACGTCGATGAGTTCGACTACAGTCATGGCGCCTAGCAAGAAGACGATGATGGCGGCGATTTCGCCGAGGTGGTGTTCCAGTGCTTGCAAGACCCACTCGTTGCCGTGAGCGGCGGCCTCCGCGCCGGCTTCCAGACCGGCAGGATGGAAAGATTCGTGCCCCAGCATGAGGAGGGTCCAGGTCAGGACGCCAATCAGCAAAGCTGGAGCCGATTTATCGATTCGAAGCGGGTGTTCCAGGGCGATGGCCAGGTACCCTACTACGAAAACTACGATCATTAGTGTAAACATGGGTAAAAAATTTTGGCGCGAAATTAGGTAAAATAAAAAAGGCCTCCCTTGTATGGGAAGCCTTTTTTTCGAAATTTTCTATTGTAAAACCGCGCTTACATCATATCGTCGTACATACCTCCGCCGCCGGGGTGGGGCATCGGTTTTTTCTTCTCCGGCTTGTCGTTGATGGCGCAGTCGGTCATCAGCACCATCCCTGCGATGGAAGCCGCATTTTCAAGGGCGATGCGGGTGACTTTGACAGGGTCGATGACGCCGGCCTTCTTGAGGTCTTCGTACACGCCGGTGCGGGCGTTGAAGCCGTAGGCTTCTTTGCCTTCCGCTACTTTCTGGAGCACGACGGAACCTTCTTCGCCTGCGTTGAGGGCGATGGTGCGCAGGGGCGATTCCAGCGCCTTGCGCACGATCTGGATGCCGATGGCCTCATCTTCGTTTGCGCCCTTGATGCCGTCGAGCGCTGCAACTGCGCGCACCAGGGCTACCCCGCCGCCGGCCACGATACCTTCTTCCACGGCGGCACGGGTGGCGTGCAGGGCATCGTCGACGCGGTCTTTCTTTTCCTTCATCTCCGTTTCAGTGGCAGCGCCCACGTGCAGCACGGCTACGCCGCCGGCAAGCTTAGCCAGGCGCTCCTGCAGCTTTTCGCGATCGTAGTCGGAGCTGGTATTTTCGATCTGTTGCTTGATCTGGTTGACGCGGGCCTTGACTTGCTCTTCCGAGCCCTGACCGTTGACGATCGTCGTATTGTCCTTGTCGACGATGATCTTCTCAGCTTTACCCAGCATGTCGACGGTGGCATTCTCCAGCAGATAGCCGCGCTCCTCGCTGATGACCGTGCCGCCTGTCAAAATAGCGATGTCTTCGAGCATGGCCTTGCGGCGGTCGCCGAAAGCCGGTGCTTTGACGGCTACGACCTGCAGGGTCGAGCGAAGGCGGTTAACCACCAGGGTACCCAGCGCCTGCCCATCGACTTCTTCTGCAATGATGAGCAGCGGGCGGTTCATCTGGGCCACGCGCTCCAGGATAGGCAGGATGTCTTTGATATTGGAGATCTTCTTGTCGTGGATGAGGATGACGGGATGGTCGTATTCCACGATCATTTTTTCGGTATTGGTGACGAAGTAGGGGGATAGGTAGCCGCGGTCGAACTGCATGCCGCTCACCTCTTCGACATAGGTTTCCGTACCCTTGGCTTCTTCGATGGTGATGACGCCGTCTTTGGTGACGCGCTTCATTGCATCGGCGATCAGGCCGCCGATCTCTTCATCGTTGTTGGCCGACACGGTTGCCACCTGGCGGATTTTCTCCAGATCGTGGCTCACCACTTCTGCCTGCTTTTTGACATGCTCGATAGCGGCTTTCACGGCCTTGTCGATGCCGCGCTTGAGGTCCATGGGGTTGGCGCCTGCCACCACGTTCTTCAGTCCTGTCGAGATCATGGCCTGAGCCAGCACCGTGGCGGTCGTGGTGCCATCGCCCGCCGCATCGGCCGTTTTGGAGGCCACCTGGCGGATCATTTGTGCGCCCATGTTTTCTACCGGGTCATCCAGTTCGATTTCCTTGGCGACCGTCACGCCGTCTTTGGTGATCTGAGGCGAGCCAAATTTTTTCTGGATGACCACGTTGCGGCCTTTGGGACCGAGCGTCACGCGCACCGCATCGGCAAGCTGGTCGATGCCGCGCTTGAGTTTTTCCTGTGCAATGGTGTCAAATACTATTTCCTTAGCCATATGCTTATTATTTTAATTAATCCAAAATGACGAGGATATCATCTTCCCGCATGATCAGGTAGTCCTGGCCGTCGAGCGTCACCTGCTGGCCGGAATATTTTCCGTACAGCACGATGTCGCCTGCTTTTACCGTCATCAGGTTGCCTTCCTTGCCGGGTCCGACGGCCACCACTTCTCCACGTTGGGGCTTTTCCTTGGCTGTATCGGGGATGATGATACCGCCCTGTGTTTTTTCTTCGGCGGGCGCGGGCTTGACCACTACCCTGTCGTTGATGGGTTTGATATTTTTAGCACTCATGGTTCTATTGTTTTTTAGAATTGGATGAAGTCCAACCTCCCCCATCAAGCGCAATGCCAAACCGGAAAAAAGGAAAAATTGTCTGTCACCGGCAGGGCGATGACAGACAATTTGACAGCAGAGCGGGTTTATCTAAAGCCGGGAACGTAGCAGCCGGAAGCCCCAAACCAGGAGCAGGACCGCTGCAATGGCAAAACCCAGGCCGATGAGGGCGAATTTCAGCACGCCTGCCACCGATATTACCCAGGCCAGGCCATCGGCTCTTTCGGGAAAAATGGAAATATAGGCGGCAATGCCAAAATTTTCCAGCAAATCGAACGCGGCGCCCAGAAAACCAAGCGCGGCGAGCTTTCGCCAGGCAACTAAGCCGGGGAAAATGCTCCGGAGCAATAGCCCGAGCAGGATCACCGTAAACAGCCCGTAAGTGACAGGATAAACCACATCGAGGGTCAGCTCCACCATTTGGTAAAAAGCCCTTCCCGCCGAGCCCATGGCCTCCAGCACCTGATAAGCTTCATCTGGAGAGAAGCCGGGCGTGATGTCGAGGGCAGTGACTTCCTGTCCGGCCCTGGCATCGATCTGCTCCGCCACCCAGGGGAAGACCAGTCCAGAAAAGCAGAAGGTCAACCCGAAGAGCGCAAGCGCCCACTGCCATTTGAACAGGCCGTCCATGATCAGAACCAGTTGCCGTTCAGGCCGGGCCGGAAAGGCCAGGGAATAGCGGCCAGGATCAGCAGCAGGGCGATGAGGAAGAATACCAGTTGCGTCTGGAATTTCGCCCGGTCATCCGCTTTCTTGTTGGCTCTTGAATAGCCCAGGGTGATCAGCACGATGGCGATGAGCATCATGGAGATGTGCTCCACCGTATAAAAACGAAGAAGCGAGTCCTTCATAATGCCGCCTTCGAACTTGACATAAGGGCTGATGAAATAAAGCAAAAGTCCCAAAAGGAGCTGCACGTGGGCCGAAATCATGGTGAAGAGGCCCCTTTTGCGGTCAGCATCTGCAAATACGGCGCCTTTACTACGGCCCTGGAAAGCGCCCCAGATAGTCCATAGCAGAAGAAGCAGAACAACCCAGCGCAGGCCGGAGTGAGCGTGTTGGATAATGGTATACAGCATAGCAGCGATTTTTGTGAGGCAAGATAACAAATACCCCCCAAAAAGCGCAAAGCCTTTCCGGAATCCGGAAAGGCCTTGTTTTTTCATAGTATGTTGTCAGCTCATGTATTTCGATTTTTGGACGCAAGGCACTCAAAAAAGTAACACTTGAAGAAAAATTTTTAATTTAAAGGTTTGTTATGAACCCCTTCATTCAATCCAATTATGGCAAAAGAAAAGAATACCCGTCTGCTCAGCCTTGACGGTGGCGGCATCCGCGGCATCATTACCGCATCTATCCTGGCTGCACTTGAAGACAAGCTCAACGACCAATACCGTGCACAGCACGGCGAGCCAAAGCGCCCCTTGCGCCTGGCCCAGTTTTTCGACCTGATGGCCGGCACTTCCACCGGCGGCATCCTGACGGTAGCCCTGCTGACGCCCCACCCCGACGACCCGAAATACCCCAGGTATTCGGCAAAAGAGGCGGTCGATCTGTACATGAAAAACGGACAGTACATCTTCACCAAGGCGCCTTCGGCAAAATGGCCGTTGGGCACTGTTTTTTTCAGGGCCAAATACCGGGGCGACCACATGGAGACAACCCTGAAAAATTACTTCGGCGACCTGCGGATGAGCGAGCTGATCAAACCCTGCCTGATCACCAGCTACGACATTGAAAAACGACGCGCCGTGTTTTTCACCCAACACGACGCCCACCGGAAAGGAGCGATGTATGATTTCCTGGTCCGCGACGTGGCGCGCTCCACTTCTGCCGCGCCCACTTACTTCCCTCCCGGCATGGCGCGCTCCAAAGCCGATCTGGTCTACCACACCATCGACGGCGGCCTTTTCGCCAACAACCCCACCATGTGCGCCGTCATCGAGTCGCTCAAATTATTTGGCAGTGACGACACCCTGCTCAATCCGGCAGATATGTTCATCCTGTCGGTAGGAACCGGTACGGTTGAAAAACAGTACCACCACGAAAAAGCCCGAAAGTGGGGCATCGCCGGCTGGCTGACGCCCATCATCGACATCATGATGAGCGCCGTGTCGGAAACCGTCGATTACCAGCTCAAAAAACTCTACGACTCCATCAAGCGCGAAGACCAGTATATCCGCATCATGCCCGATATGGGCACCGCTGATTCGGAAATGGACAACGTATCCGACCAAAACCTCCAGGCTCTCTACCAGGCAGGCCTCTCCAACGCCATGAAGTTTGATGACCAATTGGACAGGGTGGCGGGGATATTGCTGAAGGATTGGAAGGAGGAATAAATAGTGGAGTGTTGAGTGTGGAGTGTGGAGTGTAATGATTATCACTGACTCTTGTTCTCCCCGACCCGATCTTTGCATGAAAAAATCACAATGAGCTACTATTTCAGCAAAGTATTGGATACGGATTTTCAGACGGCAGTCGACCGCACGGTGGCGGGGCTGAAGACGAAGGGCTTCGGCATCATCACCGAGATCGACCTGAAGACGACCTTTCAGAACAAACTGGGCAAGGAGATCAGGCCGTACCGCATTTTGGGGGCCTGCAATCCCAACTACGCCTATGAGGCCATTCAGGTGGAGAACAAGGTCGCCACCATGCTGCCCTGCAACGTGATCGTGCAGGAACTGGAAGACGGCAAGGTCGAGGTAGCCGCGATCAACCCAACGGAGTCAATGGCGGCGATCCGCAATGCCAAACTCAAAGATCTCGCAGGGAATGTGGAGGGTATGCTGAAAGAAGTGATTGAAGGACTATAAAAAAGAAAGCCCCGGAGCATCTACTCCGGGGCTTGTTTTTTACCGCACCACCAGTTTTTCTGTGATCCAGCCTGCGCTGGTCTTCAATCGAACCAGGTAAAGGCCGGGGCTCCAGCCTGTCACATCCAGCAGGGTGGCTGCTTTTTCGGAAAAAACAGGCCTGCCGTCTGCACGGAAAACGAAAATTTCTTCCACCTGCCGGTCACCGGCATCAATGGCTACTTCTCCGGTTGCGGGGTTGGGATATAAACCGAAGCTTGCCTTTTCAATTTCCCGCACCGCACTGAAAGGCAGGCAGGCATCCTCGAAATTATTGTCGTAGAAAGAGCGAATCTCCTCTATTTCGCTATAGGTATCTCCCAGCCCGCAGGGCAGGTTGGGGTCAGGGTGGTGGGTCCAGGCCGTGACCAGCTCATCGACCTGGCCAGGCTGCAAGGGGCCAACCACAGAGGAGGCTACTACCCTGCGGTCGTTTTCCGGCAGGAAACTGGCGCACATGCTCCAGCCCTGCGGGTTGGCCGGATCGTCGGGGCAAAAATGATCCGCCATCGTCGGATTGCCGGGGTTGTAACCGCTGCCTCCATAGGTGAGCGGGGTCCCGTCGCTCCAGCTGCCGGTCAATACCCGGTAGTACTCTAACAGGGTATTGGGGTCTGCCGTTCCCGGAGGCGGATTGTTGACAGAGCTATTGTTGTAGTATATGGCTTTGTCCATGGAGCCGCCGAGGAAGGTAGCCGATTGTACCGGCGCGTTTTCCCCGAAGGAAGGAATACCGCCCGAACAGTTGGTTCCGATATCCCCGTCCTCCAGATCGCGGTTATAGGCAAACACTGCCTGCAAATCAGGCGCCGTGCCCAAATAGTCGTCGACATAACAGCCGATGTCAAAATCGATCCAGAGCCCCATGTAGGTGGAAGTAAATGTCTCCTGGCCATGGTAGATGATCTTGTGGGAGGTAAAGACGGTATTGTTCAGCGCATCCAACCCTTCGCAATCGAAAGCCCAGGCAGTCAGGTGCACCTCGAGCGGGATGCTGCCGGCCTGATCAAGGGTGTTGAAGGCGCCCCATACCATTTCTCCCGCGACAAATGGATTCAAATTTTTGACAATGACAGCGGGGTAATCCCCATCCAGGGGGTTGTAGAGACCATCTCCATTTTCATCGTAAAATGGGGCCAGACCTCCCAAAGGCTCCACCAGCGGGAATCCGTATACTGTTTCGAAATGGGGATTACCTCTTCCCGGCCAGCCCAGGATGCCGGGATAAAGATCAATGGCCGTGGTGAGATCGGCGGGAATATCAGCGAGAAAAGCGGCGATATCGGCGCCTTTGACGGCAAACAGCCTGTCCCAGTCTTCGCAATCAGCGGCGACAGGTAGGCCCGAAGAGAAGTCGGCCGGACCCGCGGAAGCGGCGCCATTATTGTTGTACGTTGGCACAAATACCTGCGCATTGCCCCCTGGGTCAATACCGCCCACCCAAAGGTTGGCCGCGAAAATGGTCCAGGGATTACTCTGCCCCTGCACAGGGTCAGGCAGAAAATAGCCGTCTTCAAAATCGGTAAACAGGTCGCCCCCCGCATTCAAGCGGGCCTGGATGCGGTTGTGGTGCAGGTCGTAAAAACCGTTGGGACAGGGCTGGGCCTGAAGCCAGGCCAGGGGCAGGAACAACAGAAGAATGAAGTTCGTTTTTTTCATAGCTTTAGTATTTGGTAAAAAATTGAATCCAATTTAATTCTTTTTCTCTATTCCGCAAGGTCGCCGGGATGACATTTATCATTGACCTTCCCCTGTTTTTCTTTTTCATTTGTAAAGATTGATTCATCATAAACCAATCCCAACAATGAAAAATCGACTCATCCTGCTCCTGTTCTGCCTGCCTTTTTTTGCCTTCTCCCAAACCGGCGAAAAGATCTGGCATGTCAAAGCCGTACACCCCACCGGCAAACTCCTCGACGTGAAAGCCCTCGACAAGGAAGGTAACATCTATGATGTAAAAGCCTTTGAGGAAGACGGCAATTCCCAGTTCATGGATATTAAAGCGCTCAGGGGCGGAAAGAAACTCCCTGTGAAGATCCTGTTCAGCCAGGACGTATTCGCCCCCGTCAAGGCCATCGGCGAGGACGGCACGATTTACGACATCAAAGCCCTTACGGCTGACAAGCGCCGGCTCGACGTCAAGGGCGTCAGCCAGTCGGGTTGTATTTTTCACATCAAGGCTATTGACCCGGATGGGGCTTTTTACGCCATCAAAGCCGTTTCGCCGGAAGGGCATTTGCGCGACGTGAAGGGCGTCAAATTCGTGGATGACGACATCGAAGGCTCGGTCAACGGTGTGACCATCGGGGCGCACGTCAAAGCCCTTCCCCAGGCTCCGGGCGTGCCGGGGAGTTTTATCTGGCACATCAAAGCCATACACCCCGACGGGCAGCTGCTCGACGTAAAAGCCATCGACAAGGCGGGCTTCCCGCACGATGTAAAAGCCATCGAGCAAAACGGCAACCTGCACATGATGGACGTCAAGGCCTTCATCGGCAACCAGAAACTGCCCGTCAAAGTGCTGATCAGCGGCGACAAGATGGCGCCGGTCAAGGCCATCGGGCCCGATGGCACGATCTACGACATCAAGGCCATTACGGCCAACAAGGAAATCCTCGACGTCAAGGGAGTAGAACAGGATGGCAATATCATCCATATCAAAGCCATCGGTCCGGATGGACGCAACTACGGCGTCAAAGCCATCTCGCCGGAAGGACAGCTATACGACGTAAAAGGCATCGAACCCGAGAGTGAAGCCTCTGCCAACGGGGTCAGGATCAGGGCGCATATCAAGGCGCTGCCGCAGCTGTAGGAAACGTTTATCGTTTATCGTTGAGCGTTTAAACGATAAACGCTCAACGATAAACGTTTCAATCACCTTACCAGCGCCACATCTCCTTTTTCCAGCGAAACTACTCCGTCGAGGTATTCCACCTCTGCCACCCAGGCAAAGACGCCTTCTGGAAGGTCAAGGTCTTTGAAACGGCCATCCCAGCCCAGCGATGGGGAATTTGGGGGGAAGTTGTATTGTTCGAAAACCAGTTCTCCCCATCGGGAAAAGACGCGGAAACTCTTTACCTGTAACACGCTTTTTCCTGCGAAAACCGTCACATCGTCATTGATGCCGTCGAAGTTGGGGGTAAAAATATTGGGTACGAAAACATCCCGGATTTTCTCCACAAATATCGTCAGGCTGTCGCTGCGCACACAGCCATCGGCAGAGGTGACGGTCAAGGTGTAAACCGTTGTTTCATAAGGTCCGGCAACCGGCTCCAGGCAGGTATTGCAGGAAAGCCAAACAGCGGGCGACCATTCAATGGCTTGTGGTACCAGGTCGATGTTGGGATGCAGAACCTGGGTTTCACCCAGGGAAAGACTGAAGTCCTCCCCTGCTTCTACAGCCGGGATCACGGCTGCCACCAGCGTAGCTGTGGTATCGTCCAGGCAACCGTTGGCATCCAGCACGGCGATGGTGTATTGGCCTGCCGTCAGCCCTTCAAAGACCAGGCTATCCGTAAAGGGAGCGCCGGAAAGGGAAAACTGGTAGGGTGGCGTTCCTCCTTCCACGGCCTCTAACGCGATGAGGCCAGTGTCATACCCTTCGCATCCCGGGTTGGAAAAGGAGGCAGAGAATACGAGCACCGGAGGCTCCGTCAAAGCTGTCGAAGCCAGGGTAATACAACCGTTGGCATCCGTAACGGTCAGGAAGTAATTCCCCGCTTCCAGCCCATCCAGCGAAGGCTGTGTGGCGCCCGTACTCCATTCGTAGGAGTAGGGCAGCGTGCCGCCCTGGGGGAAAGCACCCAAAGTTCCATCCTTCCCACCATGGCAGGAAACATGCGAAAAATCGAGGATCAGGCTTAACATCGCCGGCTCCTCCACCTGCCCGATCAGCACCACGTCGTTGCCGTAGAGGTCCTGAACCGTGATCAGGTAGACGCCGGCAGGCAAACCTGCTATCGTTTCCGGCGTTCCGGTATTGGCCAGGTTGCCGCTGCCTGCCAGCGCCCCGCCAAGTTTTTCCCATTGGTATAAAAAGGGAGGAGTGCCGTCTGAAATGGTGAATGTCAGCACGCCGGTCGCCCCTCCGTTGCAGAGGACAGGCTGGGTTGCCACGCTACCGGTAATTTCGCAGATGATGGCGTTCAGCGAAAGATTGATGATACTGTCGCAACCATTGTAGGAAAGTTGCACTTCCTGGAAATTTCCGGGAGGGGAATACCAGGTATCGCCCACATAAATACTGTCGGTTGAACAAATGGTGGCGCTTACAAAAGATTGTACGGTTTCCAGTACCGTGATAAAAACATCGACGATGCTGTCGCAGCCATGAATGGAACTCAGGAGGAAGGAGTAGTCTCCTGCTTCGAACAAGGTAGTGTCCGCCACTTCGAAGCCATCCCCGCTGCAGATTTCGGGAGTCAGAAAGGTATTCTCCGGTCCGAATACCTCAACGGTCATGCAGGAAGGCGCCACCGTGTCGCAAACATTGTAGGCGGTGACACAAAGTTCATGTTCTCCCAAGGTGTTAAAAGTGATCTCCGCCGAGCTGCCGCTGCCTGCATAGGCCCCGTCTACTGTCCAACGATAAAAATTGGCGCCGGTAATTTCGGGAATGGAATACGAGGCCGGGCTGGAAACGCATATTTCAGCGGGCCCCTCCACCGGGCCGGCGGGTGGAAGCGGCGGAACCATGGTACTGCCCTCGGTCACATTGATGGTATAGTTGCACACATCGCCGTGGTTGCCGTCCATAACGAAATAGTAATATTGACCGATTACCAGGGGGACAGTATTGGTAAAAACGCCCGTTTGTCCCTCCTCAATATCGCCGTCGCAATTGGACACCAGAAGGAAATTATCACAATCGAGGCTTTCATAAATGCCCACTTCAAGTCCGAATCCCGAGTTGCAGTTGGAAGCGGTGACGGTGATGGTGAGGTCAACGCTGCCTGCGATGAAGGCGATCCATTGCATATGATGCACAGTGGTGGTGCAGAAACCATCGGGCGCCTGTCCCTGCTCCGGGTCGCTGTTGATGCCGGTGTAGCCGTCGATATCGCAAATGACGCAGGCTTCAGCGCAGAAGGAGGTCATATCGGGCTCCGGGCCGCAGGGCAAGGGTTGGGCGGCGGTCTGCGTTGAAGCCGAAAACAGGAGAATGAACAGAAATGACCGAAGAAAAGGCATGGCATGGAAGGCTATAAGCATTAATCAATATTGGTGTTTGGGGAAGGTAAATGGTTGCATCGCTGACAAAAATACAAGGCCGTTTATTAGCTTTGCAAGGCACATGTCAATGCCAACTGCACATACCAACCTCGGCAAACCATTGTTCGAACAACTGTTCAAGGAGCACTTCGCCCCTTTGTGCCAGTTTGCCGTGCAGTTCGTGCAAGACCCCGACGCTGCGAAGGACATCGCCCAGAAAGTATTTATCAACCTCTGGGAAACCAGGGAAACCATAGATCCAGCCAAGCCGGTGAAGTCGTACCTCTATACCTCGGTGCGCAACCGCTGCCTCAACTACATCCGCGACAACAAAAAATACCGCAGCCAAACGCTCGACATCGAGCTGATGGAAGGCGTTTTTTTCTTCGAAGAAGACAATCCCGGCCTCTCCGACCTCGAACGGCAGATCAAAACCGCGCTGGAAAGCCTGCCGGAAAAGTGCAGGCAGGTGTTCGAAATGAGCCGTTTTGAAGATAAAAAATACAAGGAGATCGCCCAGGAACTGGATATTTCTGAGAAAACAGTGGAGGCGCATATGTCCAAGGCGCTGAAAACGCTGAAGGAGCAGTTGAAGGAGTATTTGCCGTTGTTCTGCCTGATTTTTGGATTTTTTGATTGAAGAATAAGGGTAAGGTCCGTTTGAAGTGTACCAATGAAAGGAAAATTAGATGAGCAGGTGAGAAGATGAAAAGTGGAGATTACATAGAACTCATTCCCAGATACCTGAGTGGGAACGCCAGCGATTCAGAGGTGAAGCTGCTGGAGGAATGGGTATTGTCTTCAGAGGAGAACAAAGCCACCTTCATTGCTTTCAGGAAGGCCTGGATTTTATCGGGGATGAAAGCGGGTAGTATACAGGTAGACGCCGGGCAGGAGTGGCAGGCCCTTTCCGGACAATTATTTCCCGAAACAAAAACCGTCGCGCTGAGGCCCCGGCGCAATTTTTTGCTGCGCATCGCGGCTGCTGTTGCCGTGCTGCTCGTCGCCGTTTTCCTCCTCGTGCAATACCTCGGCGGGGGCGAATACATGGAGCTGGCCACCCAGAACCAGGTCGAGGAAAACCTGCTGCCCGACGGCTCGCAGATTTCCATGAACCAATATTCTTCAGTGGTCTATGCGCCCCGGCGCGACAAGCAATACCGACGGGTGGAACTCTCCGGCGACGCCTTTTTCGAAGTAGAACGCGATACGGCGCGGCCCTTTGTGATCCAGGCCCACGAGCTCGAGATCGAGGTATTGGGCACCGCGTTTTATGTCGACGCCCGCGAAGACCAGCCCGAGGTGCAGGTGATCGTACAATCGGGCACGGTGTCAGTAAAAGCAGGCGAAGTCCGGGTCATCCTGAACGCCGGCGAGATCGGCATCTACGACAAGGCCTCTGGCGCACTGAACAAGCAAGCCAATGAAGACCAGAACTACATGGCCTGGAAGACTGATATCCTCATTTTTGAACAAACCACCCTCGAACGGGTGGTTTTCGACCTCAACCGCAAATTCCACGCCCGCATCTCCATCGCCAACCCCGGGCTGAAGACCTGCGAGATCACCGCCACCTACGAAGGCAAATCGCTCGAAGCCATTGTGAAGATCATTGAAAAGACATTGAGCATTAAAGCCGAAATGAAGGGAGAAGAAATCGTTTTTTCAGGCAAAGGGTGTATTTGAGTGAAATTCACCCTTCACCTCAATACTCCAATATGCGTAAAGCTATAATTCTAGCATTCCTCCTCCTCCCGGCTCTTCAAGCCCTGTCCCAGATCACCATTCAACAATCGAGGATCAGCGTAGAGGAGGTGATGAAGGAGATCACGAGGCAGAGCGGCATGCAGTTTTCCTACAACCCCCGCGCCATCGACGCGAAGCAGGTGATCTCCTTCCGGGTGAGGAAGGCCAGCGTGGAAAATGCCCTCCGGGTCCTTTCCACAAAAATACCCATCGAATACAGCATCGTCGAAAACCAGATCGTGCTCAACCGGCGCAAGGAGCCGGTGAAGGAGGAAGTTGAAGAAGCACCGCCCAAAGAGCCCGAATTCTTCTCCATCAGCGGATTTATCACCGACAAAACCACGGGCGAAAGCCTGATAGGCGCCACGGCCTACGCCGTCGGCACGGCGGCAGGCGCGAGCACCAACGGATTCGGGTTTTATGCGCTGCGGCTGCCAAGAGGGCGCTACGTGCTGGAATTTTCCTACCTGGGCTACATCGCGCAGCGGGTGGAGATCGAGTTGAAAATGGACGAAAACCGCAACGCCGGGCTCGACATCCAGCCCCTCAAGTTGCCCGATGTGGTGGTGCAGACCCAGGCCAGCGACCTGCTCGACAAAAAGCTGCCCGGCAAGCTCGTGCTCAAGCCCGGCGACCTGGCCAAAATGCCCGAATTCGGCGGCGAATCGGGGTTGGTCAAAAACCTGGAAGCCCTGCCCGGCATCGCCAGCCACAGCGACGGCTCGGCCTTCTTCTACGTCAGGGGCGGCGAGCGCGACCAAAACCTGCTCATCATCGACGATGCGCCGGTGTACAACCCGGCGCACCTCTTCGGGTTTTACTCCATGGTAGTGCCCGACTTCACTAAAGACATCAAGGTACACAAGAGCGATATCCCCGTGCACCTCGGCGACCGCCTCTCCTCCATCGTCGACGTGCGCACGCGCGACGGCAATTTGCAGAAATGGGAGTTTGGCGCGGCCTTCAACCCCCTGCTGTTCCAGCTCTCCCTGGAAGGACCACTGAAAAAAGATAAGAGTTCCATCTTCCTCTCCACGCGGCAAAGCGCATTCCAGTGGATCTATCAGGCGCCATTCCCGGAGTTGGATCTGGCTTTCGGCGATTTCCATTTCAAATGGAATTACAAGATCAACAACAATAACCGCCTTTACTTCACCCTCGTCAATGGCCGCGACGAGCTGAACAACGCAGGTACCGGCATCCTGTGGAACAACTTCGCCATGACCCTGCGCTGGAACCGTATTTACAGCTCCAAACTCTTCTCCAACACCACCCTCTACACCGGCAACTACCAGTACCGCCTCTCCGCGCCCCAGGACATCTGGCACTCCGGCATCGCCAGCCTGAGCCTCAAATCGGACTATACTTTCTACGCCAGCCCCCGGCTTACCACCCGCATGGGCATCGAGGCGCACGGCTACAACTTCAACCCCGGCAGGTTGCTGGCCAGCCAATTGCTGCCCCTGTTTCCCACCATCAGCCAGGACAATTCCAGCCAGCTCGCCTGGTATTTTAACGCCGACTGGCGCATCTCCGAAAAATGGAGATTCAATGCCGGCGCCCGCTGGTCGGTCTGGACCAACCTGGGCCCGGCACAATACTACACCTTCGACGAAAATTACGAAGTAACCGACACGGTGGTGGCAGGCATGGGCGCCTACAACCGCTACTTCCGCCCCGATCCGCGCCTGAGCCTGCAATACAACCCCGACAGCAGCTCCTCGCTGAAGCTGAGCTACGGTTTATACCACCAGTTCATCCAGCTCATCTCCAATTCCACCTCGCCCTTCACCTCTTTCGAGGTGTGGCTGCCGAGCAGTCCCAACCTCAGGCCCCAACAGGCCCACCAGGCGGCTTTGGGCTATGTGAAATACCTGCCCAAGCAGGGGTTGGAACTGAGTGCCGAGGCCTACTACAAGCACATGAGCAACCAGATCGACTACGAATCGCACGCCCAGACCCTGCTCAACCCCCTGATCGAGGGCGAGCTGCGTCCGGGAAAATTGCAGGCCTACGGGCTGGAACTCATGTTGAAAAAAGACCAGGGCCGCCTCAACGGCTGGATCGCGTACACGTACTCGCGCGCCATCCGGCAAACGCCGGGCGTCAACGGCGGCAGGGCCTATCCGGCTTTCCAGGACCGGCCCCACGACCTTTCCCTCATGCTCAACTACAGCCTCAGCCGCCGCACCATTTTCTCGGCGTACTGGACCATGTACACCGGATCGGCCTTTTCCTCTCCCACCGGCTGGTACGATTTCATGGGGCAGACCGTGCCCATTTACGGAGAAAAACACAACGACCGCCTGCCCGACTACCGGCGGCTCGATATCGCATTCAAGTTCGTTTTGAATAAAAGACCCGAAAACCGCTTCCAGCACTGCCTGACCGTTTCCGTCTACAACGCCCTGGCCCACCGCAACATCGTGGCGGTGAATTTCAACAAGACCCTCCAGGCCAACGGCACGCCTGTCGTGCGCGCCAATTGGCTTTCCGAGGAGGCCCTGGTGGCGACGCAAGCGGATTTGATCAGGTTTTTGCCTTCGATTACGTATAAGTTTGTGGTGAGGTGAGGGGTGAGGGGGTGAGGGGGTGAAGGGGTGAAGGGTGAAAAAGTGAAAAAGTGAAATGGTGAAAGAGATAAATGTATGGTTTGAGCGGCGTCTCTCGGAGAGGACGCTGCGACAGCTTAGAGAAGTGGCTCCAAGTCCCCGGCGCCCCCTTACGGGAGACGCCAGGGGAACGTTGTTAGCGCTGGCGGTTTTTTTATTTTTCGGCTGCGAAACGGCGGTGGATTGGGATTTCAAGCCGCAGGAGAACGGAGAGTTGGCAGTAGAGGCTATACTCACCAACGAGTTGAAGAACCAGGAGGTGGTGTTGAGCCTGACTTTCAACGATCTCAACGGCGAGCCGCAGCCGGCCACGGGCGCGCAGGTGCGCGTGAGGGGCGCGGGCGAGACGCATCTTTTCGCGGAAGACCCTGACAAAGCGGGAAGATATGTGAGCCAGGAGGCTTTTGCCGGGCAGTTGTTCACGCCCTATTCTCTCGAAATAGAATGGGAAGGCCAAACCTACGAGGCTGAAGCGCAGATGGTGCAGGTGCTGCCCTTCCAGCCGGTTACTTTTTCTTCCTACGGCGCCACCGACAGTGTGGTGATCGGCAACGTGCCAAACTTGTTTTCTCCCCACGAACAAGCCTTATATATAATCGACATCGACTGGTCGCACCTGATACCGGGAGCATCTTCCCGGGCCAGGCTCTTCTACTACACGTTCAACACGGTGGATGTGAGCGAGCTGTTTCGTCCGCCGCAGGAAACCGTGCCCATCCCGCGCGGCAGCGTGGTGGTGCAGAGCAAGTACAGCCTCGCCCCCGGCTTCGCCGCCTACATCCGCGCCCTGGCCATGGAAAACGAATGGCAGGGCGGCTTCTTCGACGAGTCCTCCGCCACACCGCCCACGAATATCAGCAACGGCGGGCAGGGGTATTTTGGGGTGTGCGCGGTGGTTAGGGACACTCTGGTTGCGGAATAATTCTTCTCACCTTCTCAACTTTTTTCCTTACCCCACTAAGGGTACCCCCTTCCTTCGGTGTATTAATGGTGAAAACGATACAAACCGTACTCATTCACTTAAAAAAACCGAAGCAATGAAAAATCTGGGTTATTTGTTCGCACTCCTGATCGCAGCCGCTTTCACTTTCCAATCCTGCGTACCCGAAGCCAATGATCCTTATGCGGGGAAAGAAGCGCCGCAACTGCCCGCACCGGCTACCTTCGTAATGCCGATGGACGACAACTTTGAAGAATTTACCGAAGACCAGATCCATGACCGGGGCGCAGGCAACTGGGTGCACTCCGCCGCCAACGTGCTGGTGTGGAATACCATCCTGACCGCCAACCTCGTAGTGCCCGTCGCCGCTTTTTATGAGTCGTTCAACCACCCGGCCGTGTACCAGGGCTATGGTGTGTGGTTGTGGGAATACAACGTAACCGACGCCAACGGCGTGGGCTACCACGCGAAACTGTACGGCGAGCTGCTGGCCACCGAAGAAGTGAAGTGGGATATGTACGTCTCACAGGCAGGCGGCTTCACCAATGTGCACTGGTACACCGGCATCACAGCCTGGGACCAGTCGTATGCTAACTGGACGCTCAACTTCAACCCCAACAATCCGCAGCCCTTTATCGGCATCCAGTATCAGAAAGACAACGGCGCCGGCGTAGCATCGATCCGCTACACCAACATCATCCCGGGCAACGTGGGCAACGGCGGCTACATCGAATACCGCGAGGGCGCTTACAACGGAGGCCTGTACGACCGCGCCTACGACGTCTACAAGATCGAGATCGACAACCTGTTGGAAATCAACTGGAACGACGCCGCCCGCTACGGACGCGTGAAAGACTTCGAAAAATTCGGCGACACCGACTGGCACTGCTGGGATGCCCTGCTGCAAGACACGCAGTGCTAAAGAATCTCAAGAAAATCCTGTTTAAAAGTTTGTTTTGTTGACAAAAGAAGGCTCTGCAATGCCGGGGGGTGTTGCGGGGCCTTTTTTATTTGCGATTACTTTGCCATCCTCACCCCAATCACCCCCGCCGATACCAGCGTAATCCCCCCGATCACCGCCACGGCCCACTCCAACCCAAAAATATCGGCTACCACGCCGGTGAGCAGGGCGCCGATGGCGTAGCCCAGGTCGCGCCACAGCCTGAACACCCCGATGCTGCCCGCCCGCTGCTGCGGATGCGAATAGCCGGCGATGGCGGCCAGAAAAGTGGGGTATACGGCGGCGGTGCCCAGGCCCAGCACGAAGGCCAGCACGGCAAACTGAATGAAACTGCCGGCCACCGCCATCAACAACAGGGCAACTGCCTGGACGGCCATGCCCCAGAAGAGCATGGATTTCTTGGGCAAATGGTCGGCCATTTTGCCGGTGAACAGCTGCCCGATGCCCCAGACAGCCGGGTAAAGCGCCACGATCTTGCCCGTCTGCGCCAGGTCGAAGCCCTTGGTCGCCAGCAGGATGGGCAGCAGGCCCCACACCATGCCGTCGTTGAGGTTATTGACCAGTCCGGCCTGGGTGATGGCGCCCAGGTTGCGGTTTTTCCAGGTGGTTTCCCAAAAGACGTTTTTGAGCTTCGGCGTATCGCTCTTGATAGCCGTCTCCGCCGCCACGTGGTGTTCGGTATCTTTCACTAAAAACCAGCTGCTCAGCAGGCCGATGACGGCAAAGCCGATGCCCATGTAGAAAGGATAAGGCCGAAGGCCGTATTCGGCTGCGATCCAGCCGGTGAGGAAAGCCACCCCGCCCACGGCCAGGTAGCCGGCCGATTCGTTGAGGCCCATGGCCAGGCCGCGGTTTTTCTCGCCCACCAGGTCGATCTTCATCACCACGGTGCTCGACCAGGTGAGTCCCTGGTTGATGCCCAGCAGCACGTTGGCCAGGATGACCCAGCTCCAGGAAGGGGCGAAGATCAGGATCAGGGGAACGGGCAGGCCGATCAGCCAGCCCAGCACGAGCAGGTTCTTTCGCCCTACCCGGTCGGCCAGTGCGCCGGTATAATAGTTTGTGATGGCCTTGACGATGCCGAACACGACGATGAAAGAGAGGATCGCCGTGCGGGCCGCTATGCCGAAATCGGCTTCAGCGATCTCCGGCAGGATGGTGCGTTCCAGTCCCACCATGCCGCCCACGAAGGCGTTGATGATGACCAGGAGGGTGAACTGGCGCCAGTTTTCACGGAGGCCGAGGGTTGGGGCGTGTGCCATGTCTATTTTCTTAGAAAGTGATCACTTTGTCTGCCTCAAAGGTCCATTGAGACAATTCCTGCATGGTACTGCGGCTGAGGCCCTCCATGAGCATGGAATCCTGAATACCCCTGGCGTCCATGCAGGTACCGCAGGCCTTCACCGTGCCCCCTTTGGAGAGAAAGCTCTTCAACATCCGTCCGATATTGTAGTAACCATTGGGCGTATTCTGGTTGGCCAACCCGCAGGTAACCGCATCGGCCATGAGAAAGAGGTTGACGGTCAGATCGGAATGGTCACGGTACAATTGGGTAGCCAGGCGAAGAGCATTGTAAGCCTTTTCCGTGCCATAGGGAGGGTCGTTGATGATGATCAGAATATTCATACTTCTTTATTTTTTGCGATGACAACATCCAACACGTTCTCTTCCAGCCGGATAGCTTTGAAACCCTGGTCGCGCAGCAGTTTAACTGCCTCGTCGGCATAGGTGCAAAATGAGCCGCGGCAATAGGTCACGATCTGTTTGTCGCGCGGCAGGTCGGCCAAGCGGCCGGGAAGTTCGTCCAGGGGTACGGAGACGGCGCCTTCGAGGTGGCCTGCATCGAACTCCTCGCGCGGGCGCACATCGAGCAGGCAGCAAGCCTGCAGGTCGGGCAGGTCGTCGTGGCTCACGCTGCCCGGGCTGTCCATCTCCTGCCGGAAATTGCGCAGCAGGACCTGTACGCCGGGTTCTTCGGCCAGCGCCAGGGTGCGCAGGGCATGCCAGACGGCATAGGCCAGCGGGCCGTTCAGGCGGTAAAAGATGAAGTTGCCATCCCGGCGGTTTTCCACCAAATGGGCTTTTTTCAGAATGTGCAGATGCCTGGAAGCATTGGCCACCGAAATGCCGGTCTGCCGGGCGATCTGCTCTACCGTTTTTTCACCATTAGCTAACAGGTCAATGATCTCCAAACGGTTGCCTGTGGCAAACGACTTGCCGATCTCTGCGATCGCGGCGTATGATTGGTCTTTGAAGGCGCGTTTTTCCATAAAAATTATTTCACTATTCAAACAAATAGTTGAATAGATGGTTGAATAAGAGATAAAATTGAATTGCCTTGGAAAATACCGATCGAAAATCTCACTGGGAAAAAATCCACCAGGCCAAAGCGGTCCATGAGACGAGCTGGTACCAGCCCAAACCGGAGACGTCCCTCCACATGCTGCGGAAATTAGGGGTTCAACCTACTGCCAGGGTCATTGACATCGGCGGGGGCGATAGCCTGCTTGTAGATCATCTGCTCGAACAGGGTTTCGCTGATATTACGGTGCTGGATATTTCGGAAGCCGCCCTGGAAAAGGCTAAAAAGAGGCTGGGAAGCCAGGCGAAAAATGTGAACTGGATAGCAGCCGATATCACGGCCTTTGAGCCGGAGGAGCGGTACGACGTCTGGCACGACCGGGCAGCTTTCCATTTCCTGTTTCGGGAAGAAGAAACCTCCAAATATGTGCGGTCGGCAAAAAATTGCCTTTCCAAGGCCGGTCTCCTGATCGTCGGCACGTTTTCAGACCAGGGTCCTGAGAAATGCAGCGGGCTGCCCGTCAGGCGTTATTCAGAAAGCGCATTGGCCGATTGCTTTTCCCAACATTTTGAAAAGTTGAACGCCGTTTCTTGCGACCATATAACTCCATCCGGCGGGGTCCAAAACTTTGTCTTTTGCGGGTTTAAAAAATTGGAGGAAGCCCGGTGATATCTGGCCATAAACCCTCAGTACATTTGTTTTGTTCCATACGCATTGCCAACTTTGCGGATCAAAAACAATGACCATGCCGAGGTTAACTGCATTTGCCTTAATCGCCCTTTCCATAGCCCTCCTGTCCGGCAGTTGCCAGCCCGAAGCCCCTGCCCAGCTCCAGCCGAAAGCGGATATCGCCGACGTCGAAGCCGGCATCCGGGCATATATAGACCGCGAAACGAACGCCCGCGGGGGCCTTTTTCACATAGAAAATGATTCGCTCAACCTGGACCTCAAACTGGTGCGCGTACACACCGAATACCTCTCCGTGCTGGGACCAAACGAATTTTTCGCCTGTGTGGACCTCGCGACCGCCGAAGGCGATGTCTTCGACGTCGATTTTTTCATGATCGGCGAACCCGGAAACATGAAGGTGACGCGCACCGATATCCACAAGCGCAACGGGCGGCCCTTTTACTCCTGGAAGCGGGCAGCCGACAATACCTGGTACACGGTGCCGGTCAAAGAGTCGTCGAATGAACTGTTAGGCGTGCTGCATGGGAAGGACGAGTTTATCTTCCAGTATACCGTCGAACTGCCCAAGTTGGCAGGCGAAGCCAGGATCTGGCTTCCCATCGCGCAGAGCGTTCGCTTTCAGGAAGTTAGCCTGCTCAGGCTGGAAGCCCCGGGAAAGCAGCAGATGATCCGGGATGAAGTATACGGCAACCAGGCCCTGGTGCTGGAGCTGAGGCCCGAACATAGCGGCCAAATCATAAAGATCGAATACCAGGTAAGCCGCCTGGAAAAATCGCCCTACCTCGAAGACGAAGCCAATCTGGGCCTGTACATGGAAGAAACGCCCCTGCTGCCCATTGGAGGCCGTTTTGACACGATTGCCCAACAAGTGATCCGGGAGCGGGAAGCCACCGGCCCGCTGATGCAGGCCCGGGCGCTGTACGACTACGTCGTGGACAACGTGCGCTACGCTAAACAGGGCAAGTACGGAACCGCAGACGCCAACTTTGCCTGCGACGCCAAATCGGGCAATTGTACGGAATTTCATTCCCTGTTTATCTCCCTGGCCCGCACCGCCGGCATTCCGGCCCGGTTTGCGGTCGGAGCGGCCATCCCCTCGGAGCGCAATGACGGCGGCATCGATGGCTACCACTGCTGGGCCGAGTTCTATGCCGAAGGCAAATGGTGGCCCGTCGACATCAGCGAGGCCAATAAATACTCGAACCTTGCTACTTATTACTTCGGCCACCACCCCGCCAACCGCATCGAATTGAGCAAAGGGCGGAATATCGCGTTCTCGCCCGGCCCTGTCTCAGGCCCCATGACCTTTTTCGCCTATCCGGTGCTGGAAGTCAATGGTGTGGAGATGCCTGTGGCCAGGACGACTTTTTCTTTCGAGCGCAAGAAAAACGCCGGCTGAGTTCGCCGGGGCTAAAAGAAAAAAAGCAGCTTCATGGTCTTGAAGCTGCTTTTTTCATTAGTTATTGTCGGGATGCTCCCCGCCTTCGGGGTGTTCACCACCTTCGGGGTGCTCCCCGCCTTCGGGGTGTTCGGTAGCGGCGGGCTGCTCCGCGGGCTGATCGGCGGCCGGCTGTTCTGTCGTTTCGGCATCCTGTTCTTCAGTCTGGCTACCGCCGCGGCAGGACCATACGGCTAAAGGCAAAGCCAGCAGGAGAATGGCCAGCATCCAGAAATTGCGCTTGTTTTTTTCGTTTACAAACATGGCAAATATGCATTTTGGTGAAAGAGCGAAATTGGGAGTTTTTTTTCAGGAATCCAAGTATGGGACAAATTGAAAGCTAATCTGATCACGACACCACCGGCAACTCAATGAACGTACCGCTTCTCAAATACCCCATATGCCTCCCAAAAAACTCATCGCAATACAAACACACGTTTTTCAGCTCCCGCGTGCGCTCCCGCGCCTCCTCCTCCGTGACGCCCAGGTGCTCGCCCATGCGCAAGGGGTCGCCTTCGTTGAGGCGCTGGAAGACGGGCGATTTTGAGACCCGATCCAGCACCTCAGCCACCTTTTCCTTACGGGCATCGCCCATGGGGTACTTCGTGCCGGGGCAGCAGGGGTTGATCTGCCAGAGCTGTATGCTGATCTCCTGCGGGATGTCGTCGTAACCGCCCAGGAAATTGCGGGCCCCGGAGAGGATGGTACAGAAGTTGTGCTCCGGGTCGCGCTTCCAGATGTCTTTCTCGATAGCGCGGCCTCTGGCCCAGTTGCCGCCCAGCCACATGTCTTCCGTGGCGCCCCAGTAGCCCCAGCTCAGGGGACGTGTGATCAGGTAATTCTCCTTGTCGACCAGCGGGTCCTTGTGGTCGCCGCTGACGCCCCGTGATTCAAACAGCGCAGCCAACTTGTCGAGGTGCTCACCAGCCAGCTTGTGATACCTGTCGATACTGGCGATGTCGAAGCGCGTCACCCCTTTTTCGATTAAAATATCCAATATCTTGCCGGTAAGAAGGTCGCCGTTGGTCTGCAACATGATCTGCGTGCGGTCGCCGTAGCGCTCGCGCAGCCGGTCGAGAATGGCGTACAGCAGCTTCTTCTCCGCCAGCGGCTCCCCACCGGACAAAATCAGGCGGTCAATCCGCTCGGGCAGGTTGCCGATGATCCGCATGCACTCCTCCTCGCTCATCCGCGCTCCCTTCGGACCGGAGAGGTTGTAGCAGTGATCGCAATCGTCGTTGCACAGCTGGGTGAAGACCCAGTAAAGGCTTTCGCAGTGGGTGAAATTAGTTTTCAATTTTTAGTTTTTAATTTTCAGTTTTCAACTTTCAACATCACTGAACACTGAAAATTGACAACTGAACACTCCTAAAAAATTACCCTCATCCCAAACTGAAACTGCCTTGGCGCCCCAGCGTTCTTCTGCACGATGCCCGCTTCCGGCGCACCGATCTGTATCTGGTTGCTTTGGGTAGCGTTGTTGCTGTAGCCGCTCATGTTTTGGGTGTTGAGGATATTGAATACGTCGGCGCGGATCTCGAGGGCGTTTTCGCCCAGTTGGAACTGGTAGTGGGCGCTCAGGTCGAACACGTGCGACCAGGGCAGGCGGTCGCTGTTGCGGCCCTGGCCGGGGTAGCGGTCGCTGTTGCCCACGTAGGCGTCGCCGAAGGAAGCGCCGTCGCCGTTGAGGTCGGTGGTACCGTAGATTGCGGCGTCGGGTATGCGGTTGACGGGCTGCCCGCTCTGCACCAGGGCCGCCAGGGTGATGCCCAGTCCGCCCAAGGGGTAGTAGCTGCCGATGCCGCTGATGATATGCCGGCGGTCGTTGATCGAGGGACCCCATTCTGCTTCGAAATCGTTGGCGTCCATAGCCCTGAAGTTAATATCTTCCGTGTTGTTTTCGAGGAAAGAAAGGGTGTAATTCAGCCGCCAGGCGAAATTACCGGCGCCCCGGTCGCGCTGCAGGTTGAAGCTGGCGCCGTAGTAACGCGACTCACCCTCCGTTTCCGACATCACCACGTTGCGCGCTACCCCGTACAGGGTATCGCCGCCGATAACGGCGCTGTTTCCGTTGAGAATGGGGATGGGACGCGAAGCGTCGGCCTCGGCGATGCTGCGCACCGCGACGTTATTGGGGTCGCCGAGCGGGTAAGGCGCCGCGGCGTTGAGGTTGCGCAGGCGGAAGAGGTTATAGGAGCGGTTGTGCACCA
>JBAQQB010000012.1:0-15160 GCA_049306275.1 Saprospiraceae bacterium
TCCACTTCTCACCTCCTCACCTTCTCACCTGAAAAAAATCACTTCGTTTTTATCGTACACCCCACCGCTTTCGTAAAGCTCGGATCGGGTTCTTTGCCCATTTCCATGGCGGCGATGGCGTTTTCCACGTAGGGGGTGGTCACAGCTGAGGCGTCGCGGGCGCTATCGTCAATGGCGCCGATGTAGTGGACCTTGCGGGATTTGTCGAGCAGGAAGATGTGGGGCGTGCGCTCGGCGCCGTACTGCGGGTATATCTTCTGGCCTTCGTCGAAGAGGTAGGCGAAGGGGAAAGCTTTTTCTTCCGCGCGCACGACCATTTTATCGAAGCTGTCTTCGGGTTGTACCTCGGGGTCGTTGGGGTTGATGGCGATCACCGGGTAGCCCTGGTCAGCGTATTTGTTGTGGAGGGCGATGAGGCGGTCTTCGTACATGACCGAGAAGGGGCAGTGGTTGCAGGTGAAGGTCACGATGAAGCCCTTCGCATCGGGGTAGCTGTCGAGGGAGTACATCTTGCCGTCGACACCCTTGAGGTTGAAGTTGGGAGCGATGTCGCCGACCTTCAGGCCGTCGATATCTTTCTTCTGGGCGACGGATGCGAGGGTGAAAGCGCCCAGCACGGCCAGCAGGAGAACGGGGAGGAATCTTTTCATGTTCGAATAATTTTGGGTTTAGAAAAAGGATGAGACCACCGACTTGAGGTCTTCATACTGTTTGACCGGCTTGTCGATGAATACGCGTTTTTCACTATTGTAGATCAGCGTTACCGGGATGGCGCCGCCCCAGGAGGGCTCCACGCGGTCGATCCAGGCGTTGTAGTTGCCATCGGTGAGGGCCACGACCTGCGAGCGCAGGGCGCGGTCGCGCACGAAAGGCTTGAGTTTGGTATCGATCTGCTCCGGGAAGTCGAGGCTGACCAGTATGATAGAGAGTTTTTTCCCGGAAAAATCGTCGTGCAACTGCTCGATATAGGGGAGTTCTTCCACGCAGGGCTTGCACCAGGTGGCCCAGAAGTTGATGAGGTAGGTGGTGTCGTTCTGTTTTTCGAAAATATGCGCCAGCTGGTCGAAAGAGTCGTAGATGGGGATGTCTGCGGCTGCTTCTGCGGGAGGGGGAGGTGGCGGAGCAGCTTGTTGCTGGGCCTGGCAGGACTGGGCGAATATCAACAGAATGATGAGTATGCGCATAGTGATATTATCGTTTATCGTTGAGCGTTTATCGTTTACGTAAACGATAAACGCTCAACGATAAACGAAACATCCTCATGTCAATTTAGTTTATCCTCAATTGAGCTTATACCCAATCCCTAGGCGCTCCATCTCCTGGATGAAATCGTTGTCGGCGTGCACTTTGTGGGTGCGGGAGGCCAGGGCCAGGCTGAGGTGGTTCGTGCGGTCGACGATCGTCACCTTGAGTTTGTGCTGGCCTTTGTGCATCTGGCAGATGGTCTCGACCTGTTCGATCATCTCCTCCGAAATGGCTTCGAGGGGTATCTGGAGGGTGACCGACTGGGTGAGCTTGCTGCTGACCGCTTCGAGCAGGTTGATCTCCAGGATGCGCAGTTGCAGCTCTTCGGAGAAGGCGCGCTGCTGGTAGTTGCCGCGGATGAAGACGCACTGGCCTTCTTCCAGGAAGCTCTTGTACTTCTGGTAATCCTCGCTGAAGAGCGGAAAGTCGAGCGAGCCGGTGAAGTCCTGGATCGTAAACTGCCCGTAGCCCGTGCCTTTTTTGCTGATGCGGTGCTGGGCCCTGACCACGATGCCGGCGATCTTGATCTCTTTGCCGAGGTAGTTCTCGACTTCTTCGAGGGTGCAGGTGGTATGGGCTTCGACCTCGGCGCGGTAGTCGTCGAGCGGGTGGCCGCTGATGTAAATGCCGGTGACCTCCTTCTCCCTGTTGAGTTTTTCCATGAGGGGCCAGGGCTGGAAGGCCGGCAGCTCGGGTTCGGGGATCATGATCTCGCTGGTTTCGCCGAAGAGCGAGGACACGGCATCTGCCTTTTGGCCGTGGTAGGCATGGGCGTATTTGAGGAGGTGTTCGAGGAAAGACTCGTATTTGTCGCTGGGGGCGAAGTACTGTGCGCGGTCGATCTCTTCGAAGCAGTCTAGCCCGCCGCCCAGGGCGAGGCTTTCGAGCACTTTTTTGTTGAGGGCGCCCATGTTGAGGCGGCGCAGCATGTCGAAAATATTGAGAAACGGCCCGTTTTGGCCGCGTTCTTTAATGATCTCGTCGACAGGCCCCTCTCCTACCCCTTTGAGTGCGGAGAGCCCGAAGCGTACCTGCCCTTTTTTATTCACCGAAAAATCGGAAACCGACTCGTTGACGTTGGGCCCGAGCACATCGATGCCCATGCGGCGGCATTCTTTGAGGAAGAAGGTGACCTTGGAGATGTCGCTCTTGTTGTGCGTGAGCACCGAGGCCATGAATTCGGCCGGGTAGTGGGCTTTGAGGAAAGCCGTCTGGAAGGCCACGAAGGCGTAGCAGGTGGAGTGCGACTTGTTGAAGGCGTAGGAGGCGAAGGCTTCCCAGTCTTTCCAGATTTTGTCGAGAATGTCTTTGGGGTGGCCTTTGGCCGTACCGCCATCGATAAAGATGGTGTACATCTTGTCGATGATGTCCTTTTTCTTCTTCCCCATCCCCTTTCGCAGGGCGTCGGCCTGGCCTTTGGTGAAGCCGGCGAGTTTCTGCGAAAGCAGCATCACCTGCTCCTGGTATACGGTGATACCGTAGGTTTCGGCCAGGTACTCCTCCATTTCCGGAAGGTCGTAGGTGATGGGTTCGCGGCCGTGTTTGCGGTTGACGAACTGGGGGATGTAGGCCAGGGGGCCGGGCCGGTAGAGGGCGTTCATGGCGATGAGGTCCTCGAACTTGGTGGGAACGAGGTCTTTCATGTATTTCTGCATGCCCGAACTTTCATACTGGAAGATCGCCACAGTTTCGCCGCGCTGGAAGAGCTCGTAGGTCTTTTCGTCATCGAGGGGAATGGCGTCGGGGTCGATCTCGATGCCGTGGGTTTCCTGGATCATCCGCACGGCGTCCTTGATGATGGTGAGGGTTTTGAGGCCCAGGAAGTCCATCTTGAGCAGGCCCGCCGATTCGGCTACGCTGTTGTCGAACTGAGTGACGAGCAGGTCGTTGTCTTTGGCGGTGGTGACGGGCACGTATTTGGTGATGTCGTCGGGGGTGATGACGACGCCGCAGGCGTGGATACCCGTGTTGCGCACGGAGCCTTCGAGCTTCATGGCCGTTTTGATCATCTGGCCGATCTCGTTGTCCTGGAATGCCAGGTCGCGGAAGAGGTGGGCCTTTTCGATCTCCTCGCTGTTGAGTTTCTCTTTGAGGTCGGGGGCGATGTCGTCTTTGGCCAGCACTTTTTTGAGGCTGGCGGCGAGGTTGTTGGGAAAGGTTTTGGCCACCTTGTCGACCTCGCCGAGGGGGATGTTCATGACGCGGCCTACGTCACGCAGCGACAGTTTGGCGGCCATGGTGCCGTAGGTGACGATCTGGGCCACCTGGTTGCGGCCGTATTTGTCGACCACGTAGTTGATGACGCGGTCGCGCCCTTCGTCGTCGAAGTCGATGTCGATATCGGGCATCGACACGCGCTCGGGGTTGAGGAAGCGCTCGAACAGCAGGTCGTACTTGATGGGGTCGATATTGGTAATGCCGAGGCAGTAGGCCACCGCCGAGCCGGCGGCCGAGCCGCGGCCGGGCCCTACCGACACGCCCATTTGCCGGGCGGTGGTGGTAAAGTCCTGCACGATGAGGAAGTAGCCCGAATAGCCGGATTTGACGATGACGCCGAGCTCGAAGTCGAGGCGTTCGCGCACGTTGGGCGTGAGGTTGAGGCCGTAGCGGCGTTTGGCGCCTTCGAAGGTCAGGTGGCGCAGGTAGTCCTCCTGGCTTCTGAAGTTGGCGGGAAGGGGGAAGGCAGGCAGGAGCACATCGCGCTCCAGTTGAAGCGGCTCGACCTTGTCGAAGATCTCAAGGGTATTGTCGAGGCTCTTCTCCACGTCGGCGAAGAGGCGGTTCATCTCCTCCTTGGTTTTGAAATAGAAGTCGGAAGAGGGGAAGCGGAAGCGGTCCTTCTCTTCGAGCAGGCTGTTGGTGTTGATGCAGAGGAGGATATCGTGCGGCGCCGAGTCTTCTTCGTCGACGTAATGGGAGTCGTTGGTGCAGATGACCTTGAGGTTGTATTTCTCCGCGAAGCGGAGCAGTTGCTGGTTGACATCTTCCTGGCTCACGCCCAGGCCGTCGATGTTGTCCATGTTGCGGTGGCGCTGGAGCTCGATGTAGAAGTCGTCGCCGAACAGGTCGATCCACCAGCGCAGTTTTTCCTCGGCCTCGTCGATTTTCCCCTGCAGGATAGTCTGGGGTATTTCCGCGCCGATGCAGCAGCTGGTGGCGATGATGCCTTCGTGGTATTGCAGGAGCAGTTCCTTGTCGATGCGGGGGTATTTGCCGTAGGCGCCCTCGATAAAGCCCAGGGAGCAGAGCTTGGAGAGGTTTTCGTAGCCCGTCTTGTTCTTGGCCAGCAGCAGCTGGTGGTAGCGGACATCCTGCTCGCCTTTGGCCCGTGAGAAGGTCTTTTTATGGCGGTCTTCCACCATGTAAAACTCGCAGCCGATGATCGGTTTGAGGCCCTTCTTGTTGGCTTCCGCCACGAATTTGAAGGCCCCGAACATATTGCCGTGGTCGGTGAGGGCCACGCCCTTCTGTCCGTCGCGCGCGGCCTTCTCCATCATGGCCCTGATGTCGCTGGCGCCGTCGAGCAGGGAATACTGCGTATGGCAATGCAGGTGTATGAAGTCTTGCATTTGTCTATGGTTAACGACTTGTGGAGTTGGTGGTTTTGCTTCGGGAAAGTGGTAGCAAGATAGTGTTTTTGGCGGGGAGACGGGAGGGGTGTGGAAAACTTTTTTCACCGGGGGCGCCAAATTTATTTGGCGCAGGGTGGAGCCAATTTATTGGCGATAGCGGTGCGCCGAATTTATTCGGTGTGAATGAATGGCAGCCTAGACATTCGTTCCGAATAAATTCGGCAAACCAAGCGCCAAATAAATTTGGCGCCCCAGTGGGTTCAATTAATAAAAACATAATCAGTCCTTTACACCCTATTTACATTGCCGCCGCAATTTTGAGGCAAATTAAACCCCTTCGTGAAGAGAGAGATCGATATCGTCATCATTTCCGATGTGCATTTGGGCACGTATGGCTGCCATGCAAAGGAGCTGCTCAACTATTTGAAGAGCATACAGCCCAAGACCCTCATTCTCAATGGGGACTTTATCGACATGTGGCAGTTTCGGAAGAAGTATTTCCCGAAAGAACACCTGCAGATCATACAGCGCATTTTGAAGATGTCGGGACAAGGCACGAAGGTGTACTACATCACCGGCAACCACGACGATGCGCTGCGCAGGTACTCCGACTTCTCGGCGGGCAACATCTGCCTGCGCGACAAGGTGGTGCTGCACCTCAACGGGAAGAGCTACTGGATTTTCCACGGCGACATTTTTGACCTCTTCATTAAATATTCGCCCTGGATGGCCCGGATGGGCGGCAAGGGCTACGATATGCTGATCCGCGTCAACCGCTTCATCAATGTGTTGCGGGTGGCGATGGGCAAATCGCGGATGTCGTTTGCCAAAAAAGTGAAGCACCGGGTGAAGGAGGCGGTGAAGTTCATCAGCGATTTCGAAGATACCGCCATCAACCTCGCCGCGGAGCAAGGCTATGACTACGTGGTCTGCGGCCACATCCACCGCCCCCAGATGCGGGTGGTGGAAACCCCAAAAAAACAAGTGACCTACCTCAACTCGGGCGACTGGGTGGAGAACCTCACCGCCCTGGAGTACCACTGGGGGCAATGGACCCTCTACGAGTACGACGAAACCGACTACGAGTACATCAGCCCCCGCCTCAAGGTCGACGAGTCGGAGCCCGAGCCCGAGGAGACCATGACTCCGGTCAACACGGAAGAGCTCTTCCAGCAGATCGTGCAGCAGGCGAAGAGCGGGAGTCGTTAAATTTTCTATTTTTACCGGGAACAAATGCCCGGTAATGACCGATCTCGACCTCATCCGCATCAATTTCAGTCCTGACCAGCTGACCCTGCTTAACATCGTGCTGGCGTTCATCCTGTTCGGGGTGGCGCTCGACCTGAAGCCGGAGGATTTCAGGCGGGTATTCACCGAGCCGAGGTCGGTGTTGCTGGGTTTTCTCCTGCAATACATCCTGCTGCCCCTGCTCACCCTGGCGATGATCTTCTTCTTCGAGGCGCCGCCCAGCCTGGCGTTGGGCATGATCCTGGTGGCGGTGTGCCCGGGGGGCAACATTTCCAACTTCATGACCCACCTGGCGCGGGGCAACATCGCCCTATCGGTGACGATGACTTCCTTCACCACCCTGGGCGCCATCGTGCTTACCCCGCTGACCTTTTCGTGGTGGTCGTCGCTGGTGCCGCAGGCACAGGAGCTGCGGGCCACGATCTTCGTGGAGCCCCATCAGATGTTCAAGACCATTTTCCAGCTGATCTTCGTGCCGGTGGTGCTGGGCATGGGCACGAAGCATTATTTTCCGAAGCTGGCCCTTTGGCTGTACAAGCCCGCGCGTTTCCTGTCGCTGGCCATATTCATCCTTTTCATCGCCGCGGCGATCCACGGCAACTGGGACAATATCCGCAACCACTTGTCCAAGATATTCCTGCTGGTACTGGTGTACAACGCGCTGGCCATGGGCATGGGCTATTTCCTGGCCCGTCTTTTCCGGCGTCCGGAGTCCGACGCCCGCGCCCTGGCGATGGAGACGGGCATTCACAACACGGGGTTAGGGCTCATTCTGGTGTTCAACTTCTTCGGCGGCCTGGGCGGCATGGCCCTCATCCTGGCCTGGTGGGGGATCTGGGATTTGATTTCGTCGTTTGGGGTGGGGGTTTGGTGGAATCGGAGGAGGGTGAAGAGTGAAGGGTGAAGGGACATTGATGCCCTTGGCATATTGATCTGGCAGAACCCAGCGAAACCCAGAACGGCGGTGGTGTGAGGAAGAAGTTTTTTTAGAAAGCGGGACACTATCAATAACAAACAGAAACTCCTAATTTGACCACAGCAATATTAGGATCAAACAAAGCATCAGTACCATTGATCTCAAACCGGTCATTGAAGGTAATACCCGGATATAATTGCCAAAAATACCAGACTCGCCCAATCTCGACAGGTAACTTTATGGTGAACGCAAGGGTTTTATTCAGGGACCATTGAAAGGTGGGAATAATATGAAAATCACAACCTATAGAAAAAAATTCCAATGAACTACCGGCGACATTCGGAACAATCTTAAAGTAATCGACAAATGGTTCCAAGCCAAGACCAAGAGAAGTGTGAAATTTATTCTTTGACAGTTTTTTAATAAATTTTCCATATTCAAAAATTCCGCCTACATTAAACCTAGTGTTTTTTTCACCACTTATAGTCGTTTTGTTAGAAAGAGTAGTTAGCTCTATTGTCCTTGCATAGTTTGAAAACCCTCCACGAGCAACGAGTATTGAAAACCCCTTATACCAGGCTTCTTCCTTTCTTTTTGAAAAACCGATGGTGAAATTATTCACACCGTATTGTTCATCAATTATTTCAAGAATTGTAGTGTCATTGATTGGGTATGAATAGAAGTTTTGAGATATCCCAATATCCAAATAGACATCAAAAGTTCTCAAAAATGTTGAATCGGCCTGAGAATAAAGGCTCATCACGGAAGAGATGAGGCAAATTGCAAAGAGAAGAGCCTTCGCGATCATATCTATTATTTTGGACATGGTTCAAACTTTGTTTTGGTGCAACTTGGATATTATTTATCGGCTACCCCCCATCAGTGTTGACGATTCCGAGCCCCTTGTTTGTTGCCCCGTAAGCAGGATTATTTCCATACCACCCATTACCATAGGAGATTGCATAGAAAATTTCGTTGCTATTCAGCCCCTTGTAAACCACCACTGACGTTCCGTTAATACTGGCTGCTATATCAGGCTTCTCATCTGTATACGCTCCTAGAATTTGAGGAGCTTCCGCAGTACCAGTTGTCCAAAAAAGGTCCCCATAGTCTGATATGGAGGCCCTTTTTTCCCGTAGCTTCTTTGTATACCTGCCTGAAAAGCATAAAATAACTTCATCGTTAACATAAGTGGCGGTTAAGCCGTCTAAAGTCTGTTCCCCTGGGAACTGACCGTAGAAATAATCTGTCCAACCAATCCCATCCTCGGTTCTCAATACACTGATAGCGCTCCCATGTACAAAAAATAGAAAAATATACCCCTCAGCCGAAATTGCTGCCGGCTCAAGGTTATCTGGAAAGTCAATACCGGGGCTTTGAATGGCGATGTCTTGGGAGATGGAATATGGACCTGAGTAATCTAGGCCATTTGAAGAGACATAATAGTTTATTAAATTCCCATAAACAAAAAATACAAAGATTTGCCCATTAAAAACTACAGCCCCTGGCCCCGTAGTTGAGGGAGACTCTCCAATACTGAAATTGCCAAGCCAATTTGATCCATCCGTGGAGTATGAAACATAGATTTTTGAGGAGGTGTTTCCCCTATAGAATAGGAAGATTTTATTATTGAAGAACACTGCGTCAGGCGCTTTGTCTGTTTCCGCACTATTGCCAAGTAAACTATTATTGTACCAATCAGATCCTAATTTACTTCCTGACCACCTTAAAAAGTTATTGGAAAGACTACGGTTGTAGTAGTTCCATCGGGGAATGTTTGTAATCGATTCAGGGTTTTCCCCTGGTTTGATCGTGGGAGAAAATCCCGAGATAAGGAATAGAGCTACGAGAAAAAAAATCCAATTCTTCATCCTACAAATCTCCCCCCTTTCATCCAATCGCGCAACCACAAAAGTATTTCAAAACATTTCAAAGTATTTCATGGTATTTCATTCACGTGGCTGATCGGCGTAATCGGCTGCCACTACTCCCGGCGGATACCCCATTTTCTCGTAAATCACTTTCTGCCCCCTCAGACTGATCAGACCGGGAGGAAGCTCAATGCCGTGGTATTTCAACCGGCGCCAAAAAGTGGGATAGCTCAGCCCATATTCCTGAGCGATCCGATGCCGGGTTTTGAAGCAAGGCTCGGTTGTTTGCGGGTAGGGCATTCGGGCATTTTTTAGGGTTTGTAAAAAGACAACCAGTAACCCGGCTGGCGCCGGACACTAATTCCTTGTGGGTGAGCTTGGAAAGCAGACAGGTCTTCTTCAGAGCCTTTTCAAAAATACATGATCAGGGTAAATAATCCAAGCCCTTCTCCAAAAAACCTATATTCCTCCCCAACCCCTCAGGGTAAACGCATCATAACCCCAAAAAAATAAGGAAAAGAGGGTTAACTTTCCATAAAAAACTACTATGGATAAGGCCCAGAACAAGTTCGCCAGTCTGATTGAGGCATTTGGACAAGTCAAAGACCCCAGGATAGACAGAAGCAAACGGCACCCACTCATAGAAATTCTATTTTTAACCGTCAGTGCGGTAATCAGCGGAATAGAAGGCTGGGAGGAAATAGAAGATTTTGGGCATGAGAAGATAGAATGGCTGCGCAAATACTTACCCTATGAGAACGAAATACCATCGCACGACACAATTAGCAGGGTTCTGTCCACCATCAACCAGCGGGCATTCGAGCAATGCTTCATGGATTGGGCAACCATGAGCCTGACGCTTCCCAAAGGAACGGTGATCAGTATAGATGGGAAGCGGCTACGGGGTAGTGCGACCAAGAAGCAGCAACAACTGCCCCGTGATCAGGGAGGCAAAGGTGCTATTCATCTGTTGCATGCCTGGTGCCATGAGTTGCAGATGTGCCTGGCCCAATACGAAGTGGATGGCAAGACCAATGAGATCAAGGCTATTCCTGAGTTATTGGAATTCCTGGACATAGAAGGTTGCCTGTCACCATAGATTCAATAGGATGCCAAAAAGCCATTGCCCAACAGATCGTGGACCAAAAGGCCGATTACCTTTTTGGGCTCAAAGACAACCAGGAAAAGTTATGCAGGGGAGCATTTGAAGCCTTTGAATCAGATAAAGATGGAAAAGCCGAAGCCGGAAGAGACGAACAGGAAAGTACCAAAAATCATCACGGCAGGAAAGAGACACGAGTATGCAGGATATTACCCAAAGACAGCCTGGATCAATGGGCAGGAGCTGACGAGTGGCCTGGGTTTAGGACGATCATTGAAATACAGGCTGAACGCCAGATAATAGCTTCCGGCCGTATAGAGCAAGAAATCCGGTATTACATCAGCAATCTTGATGTTGATGCAAGCGCTTTCAACAAATTAATCCGCTCGCATTGGACTGTAGAGAATCAGTTGCATTGGGCACTGGACGTGCTCTTTGGGGAGGATGCCAGCAGGAAGCGAAACGGGAATGCGGCGCAGAATTTTTCCACCATTCTGAAAATGGCAATCAACCTGATCAAAGCCAATCCTGAGAAGATCAGCGTGAACCGAAAACGACATAAATGTGCCCTATCCGATGACTACCGCTCTAAAATGCTGGGGTTATGATGCGTTTACCCTGGCGGGGGGGAGAGGCGCACGCCGACATTCAACCCCAGATAGCCTGATAATATTGCTCAATCCGTTCTGCCTCCTGCTCGGAAAGAAGGCTAAATTCCTTTTCCCTGGCGCGTTTGGAAAGTTGGCCGCGGTTTTGTTCCAGAAACCGCAGCAGCAGGGCAACAGTTCTGTCTGGCATCTCAAATTCATCATCGATAAATCGCTTGAAAGCGTCGTACTTCTGCAAATAGTCCACCTCCTGAGGGATGATCCGGTCGATCGTGTCCTGGACGCAATCGTACAAAAACTCCGCTTGCGGAGTAGCGTCGAAATACCGGTAGTAATCGATGGTCTCGTTGAGCACCTCTACGTTGTGGCCGGCAGTCTCCTTCCATTGGATGAAATCCAGGACAGGCAAAGAATAGGCCTCCAGGACCTTTCTGTATGCATCGATGCGGTCCAGCATAGAAGCGGAAACAGGGAAGATAATACCCGGCTGGTTGAATTGCTTTTTCGCCAGCACATGGTGGATGAGGTAGCGATGGATGCGCCCGTTTCCGTCTTCAAAAGGATGGATAAAAACAAAACCAAAAGCGATCGATGCCGTCGCCAATACGGCGTCTATTTCTTTTTTCAGCAGTAGTTTTTCCGTCTTCAACAATCCCTGCATCAGGCTTTCAAGGTCCTGCCATTTGGCCGAAATGTGATCCGGTACCGGCTCGCCCGACAGGCGGTCGTGCTCGCCCACAAACCCTCCCTGCATGCGGTACCCCAGGTTTAAAAAACGCGGGTTCTCAATGACTGCCTGCTGCAGCCGGTATAGTTCTTCCCTTGACAGCTCGCGCAGCCCGGCGGCGCCTATGGCTTGCCCCCACCGTACCGCCCGTTTGCTTTTGGGGCTTTCGCCTTCGATGCTAAATGAGGCGCGGGAGTCCTTCAGCATTAAAAATGCCGATGCCCTTTGCAGGATGTCTTTGCGAACGCCTTCCAGGAATTGTTGGTTCCTGGCGGCCAGATTGCTCCGGATGTATTGCTCCAGCTTCGGGGTCTTGTGGATCAGGGGGCAAAAATCCCGATTGCCCGGAAGGTTATTGATCACCAGATGCCTGGCCGATTTCTCACCCGGCACGCCGTATTGAAGGGATTCATCCAGGGCCTTCACATAGCTCTTCTTTGCAAGGTTTTCCTTTCCGGGAAGCTTCTTTTCCAGAAGCCATTCTATCAAAAACCAGATCCTCCGGGCGTACTGTCCTGTCGGCTCGATACTCACCAGCTCGGTCAGTTGGTCATCGCTGTAATGTTCCGCGATCTTTTTGAACGCCAGCAGGTTTACGCCTTCATATTTCAGGGCAAATACCAGATGCCGGTAAAGGGCTTCCATTTCCCGAATCTGAAGGCTATCGACTGGCAAATAAACCGTAGGAAAGACCAGCCAAGGCCTGGCCTCATACTTTTTGTGCTGATCGGAAACCAAGGCGATCCGGTCAGGCATGGGCGCCTCCAGCCCCAACCGGTGGATAATAGCGGCATAGCCAACAACTGTGGCTTCCTCCGGAAGCTCCATGCCGTGAAAAACGAGCGCGGGCTTTGAAAAATGAGCGCTATTGGCCATTTTATGTAAATTACAGGCGCAATGTACTCTTTTTCTTGAGAAAGGGCAAGTGCGATATCCCCTTTTCCACCTCACCGCACCACCATCACCTGCACCGCCTCCCTCCTCCTTTCGCCGCTGATGAGCTCGTATTCGAGCAGGCATACGTATACGCCGGCGGGGACGGGTTTGCCCTGCGCCGTGCCGTCCCAGACAGCTCGTGGGGCCGGAACTTCCCGGGTATAGACCTGATCACCCCAGCGGGAGAAAACCTTCAGGGACAGGAACTGACGCACTGCGGGCCCGCCATGGGCCTCCCATACATCGTTGACGCCGTCGGCATTCGGGGAGAAGATATTGGGCAGGTAGAGCCATTGATCCGGCTGCCGCACTTCGATCTGCACCGTATCGGCTGCCTGGCAGCCCGAAGCGGAAATCAGCACAACCCAAAGGGTTTCGGAAACCAGGGGCTGGTAGGTCAGCTCCCAGCAATCCGCGCAGGGCGCCGGCGGTAGCCAGCTCAGCAAGGCCAGCGGGTCGCTGGCCGTCACCCCGATGGTCACCGGCTCGCCCAAGGCCACGCTTTGGTCGGGACCCAGTGAAACCCAGAATGGCGGCGGTGCGGGGAAGAGGAAATCCTCCATCCACAGGCAGCCCTTGGCGTCCCGCACTGACACCGTGTAACTGCCGGGCGGAAGGGAAACGAACTGGCTCTCCGCCTGCCAGGCGCCCCCATTCACCGAAAACGAAAAAGGCGCCGTGCCTCCCGTGATGGTTCCCACATCGATCAGGCCGTCGGCAAGCCCAGGGCAGGAGGGCGCGCTGCTCTGCGGCAACACCTCGAAGCTCTCATCTTCCACCCACACCGAATCGGTTTTCACACAACCGGCCCCATCGGTGAGCGTGACGAAATACCAGCCGCCTTCGAATACCTGCAGCTGGGGCTGATCGCTGCCGCCGGACCATTGGTATTGCGCAAACCCCGCCGAAGGCGACAGCGTGGCAGGCTGCCCGTTGCACAGCGTGCCCAAAACCGTCCAGGCATTGGGGGTATCGATCACCTCCAGCGACAGGCATGCAGTGGAGTCGCAGCCGTGCTGGCTCGAAAATACCGAGCAGAAAAAGGTATCGGCCGTGAAGGACTGCCCCTGGAACACATACGCCTGCCCCGCACAGATATGCGCAGTTTCCAGCGAATAGAAGGTATCGCGCACGGTCAGCTCCAGGCAGCGCAGCGAGTCGCAGCCTCCCGCCGTCAGGAGGGTCTGGCACCAGGAGGTGTCGGAGAAGAAAAGCTGCCCCTCAAAAGGATAGGCTGCGCCCTGGCAGATGGCGGCGGTATCTACCGTTTGGTAGCTCATTTCTTCCAGGCTGAGCGAGGCTTCGGCCGTGCAGCCCTTGCTGTCGGTGACCGTGGCTTCGTACAAGCCCGGGGGCAGGGCCGTCTGCTGAGCGCCGGCGGCGCCCGTATTCCACAGATAACTATAGCCGCCGTTTCCGCCCTGGGCCGATGCGCTGATGAGCCCGAAGGTATCGCATACCCATGGCGGGCCGTTGTTCAGCAGTTGGAGGAGCAGGGGGGCGGGTTGGGGGATCTGGTAGTTAAACGTCCGCATACAACCCTCGCTGTCGCTGAGTTCGAGGGTATAGATCCAGGCGGGGAGGTTGTTCAGCACCGTGTCGGCCGATCCGTTTGCCCATTCGAACACATAGGGCGGCGCGCCTCCCGCCGGCGTGCCCAGGGTGATCGAACCGTCGCTTTGACCCCAGCAGCTCGCCGGATCGATGGTGGCGGGCAGTTGGAGTGTGGTATTGTACAGCGGCAGATAGGCAAAGGAATGCTCGCTCTCGTAAAACCAGGAATACAGCCGGAACCGCACCCGCCGCGTGCCCGCAGCAGGCATGGCGCCCAGGTGCTCGTAAGTGATGTTTTGAATAGCCTGGACAAAATCGTCCACGGTGGCCGCGCCCGTATTGCGGAGGATCAGCTGGAAAGGGCCCTGGCTGGCCACCTGGATGGAGGCCGGCAGGCTGCCCGGCACGAGGCTTTCCAGCAAGCCATCCTGCACGTCGAGCAGGCGGATGTGGATGGAGTCGATGCGGTTCATTTCCGAGAGGATCTCCAGATCAGCATCGGCGATGGGGCTACTGCCCAGGCAGAATGTGTCTGCCAGAAAATCGAAGCCTCCGGCGCCGGAACTCCCGTCCCAGTCCAGGCCGGCGATCAGATCGCAGGGAGGCAGGGTAACGCTGAGCGGAGAAGCGATGCCGCCACGCATGGGGATATTGGACGTACAGATCTCCTCCAGGCTCTGGTTTGCGAAATCGACCCGGTAAATGGCATTTTGTTGCGTGGCAAAATCGGTGCCCATGGCGAAGGTTTCCAGGCTGTCGCAATCGTAGTAGAGGGTGGACAGGCCCAGAATGGGCAGGGCGCCGGGCGGAAAGGCAAAAACCTCTTCGCTTTGGGAGAGGTCTTCCAGATCGACGCGCACCAGGGTATTGTTGGCCGTAGAGAGGTACAGCGTGTCGTGCCGGAAGGTAAGGCCTCCGGCACATTCCATGCCCGCCGGCAGATCGCCCAGGTATTCGTAGGTGCCGTCGGGCAAAGGGTTCATAAAAGGCAAAAAAGTAGAAAGCCCCTTGCCGGCCATGTAGATCTTGTCGTCGAAGTATGCGATAATGCCACGAACGGTGGTGTCAGGTGCACCGGGGTTAACAATACTGGAAATAGGTGCATTAGGGTAGTCCATGCTCCAAATTGTAGGATCTGGCCACCAGCCACCGGGGTTAGGAAAAATTTTTGCAAAATAATAAAGCCGGTCAAACGCAGGATGGTAGGAAATATCCCAAAACTCTTCCAAGCCCACCCATTCCTGAATGGTATCTACTGGCATACATGACTGAAGGTCGAATTGGGCAAACCGGCAATTGACCGTATTCGAGCTATCGATATAGGTAAAGACCTGGCTTTTCCCCAAGCCCCAAAACAGGAAACAAAAGGCTGCCACCAGCG
>JBAQQB010000013.1:0-63980 GCA_049306275.1 Saprospiraceae bacterium
CCATCACCGAACATAAGGTGATTAACGGGGAATGGTCTTCCCTCAAGGGCGGCGAACACCTGCTCAGCCTGTTTTTAGCAAATACTTAACACCTGCCATGTCTCGCATCTGCCCTCCAAATGCGTTATTTTTGCCACAGAAAAAAGACGAACCGGTTACATGAGCAACCACGATAAATTACCCCGTCCCTTCACCGGCCGCTTCGGCCGCCGGGAATGGGCCATCATTGGCACGACCTGCGGGAATATCCAGACCCTGGCCGGGGGCGTCATGCAAGAAGTGGGCGGACGCTGGAAAATCGCCTACATCGACGCCGACCACCACGACGACGAAACGGGCATGCCGCAGGGCGCCCAGCTGCAATACACCGACAAGATCCAATACCACCGGCTCGACTTCAGGGGCACCATGAGTCCTTTCCAGTACCGCCCCCTGTTCAACGAACAAGACCTCCTCCTTGTAAACGGCAACCATTTCACTGCGGAGCAGCAAATACTCGTCATCGACCCAAAGAAAGCCGAGTCGCTGCAAAAGAAAATGGACCGGCTCACCGATGTGCGCCTGGTGCTTTACGCCGAAGGCGTAGAGGCGCTGCACCCCTTTCTCGCCGAACAAATGCCTCAACTGGCTGCCCTGCCCGCATTTTCCCTCAAAGACACCGCATCGGTGGCAGCTTTCCTGGAGCGGGAATTGCAGCAGGACATTCCGCCCCTCTACGGCCTGGTGCTCGCCGGCGGCAAAAGCCAGCGCATGGGCCGCGACAAGGGCCTGATCGACTACCACGGCATGCCCCAGCGCGAATACGCCTACCGGTTGTTGTCGCAAGTCTGCAAGGAGACCTTTCTCTCCGTGCGTCCCGACCAGGCCGAAGAGATCCCTGCCGCTCTAAAACCCCTTCCCGACGTCATGCTCGGACTGGGGCCCTACGGCGCTATCCTCTCCGCCTTCCAGGCCCACCCGGACAAAGCCTGGCTGGTGCTGGCCTGCGACCTGCCGCTGGCCGATAGACCAGCCCTCGATTACCTCATCCGCCACCGCAATCCTTCGAAGATGGCCACGGCGTTTCAGAGTCCGGTGAGCGATTTTCCCGACCCCCTGCTCACCATCTGGGAGCCCAAGAGCTATCTGGCGTTGCTGCAATTCCTGGCCCAGGGCTACTCCTGCCCCCGCAAAGCGCTGATCAATTCCGATATCGAGCTGCTGCAAGCGCCAGTGGGAGACTGGTTGAAGAATGTAAATACGGAGGAAGAATTTAGAGCGGTTAATAGTGAAAGAGTGAAAAAGTGAAAGAGAAGTCTTTTCCACTGTTTCACTGTTTCACTATTTCACTTTTTCACTAAATCAAAATTGTATCATATGAAATCACTTCTGTTTGCAGTATTATTCGCTTTCCCCGTCGCGGCGTTCAGCCAGACCATCTTCGGCACCGTAACTTCGGCCGACGGCACGCCGATGAAGGGCGTTAAAGTAGTGGCCGAAGGCACCACCAACGGCACCATGACCGATGAAAAAGGGACTTACAACCTCAAAGTGTCGAACGGCGCAGCGGTCACCGCCATGGTCTTTACCTCCAAAGACCTGAAGAAGCCTTTCAAGATCAAAATGAAATCAGGCCTTGCGACCGACACCCGGCTCTTCGTCACCCTCGACAAGAAGAAGAAGAACCGGAAATTTGTCATGGCGAATTGATGCCAGGTGAGAAGCTGAGAAGGTGAGAAGGCGAAATCAAAGTACATTTTTTTACCTTCTCAGCTTCTCACCATTTCAGTATTTTCGGGATTCACAACCAAACTCCCGAAATCATGCTACCTCGTCTGACACTCCTTCTGGCCGTTTCCTCCCTTTTTCTCACCTGCAAATCCGGCCAGCTGCCCGATTCTTTTACCGTTAAATCGCCGGACGGCAAATTGGTCGCGAATATTTTCCTTGATGCTTCCGGGCAGGCAGCCTATCAGGTTCTTTTCGGTGAAAAAACCGTGATCGACAGCTCGCTGCTGGGCTTTTCCTTCGAAGGCCAGACGCCGCTGGCCGGCGGGCTGGTGGTAAAGGATGCGGAAACGACATCCTATGAAGGCACGTGGGAAACCGTGTGGGGGGAAGACAAAGTGATTAAAGACCACTACAACGGTATCATCCTCGATCTGGAGGAGAAAGAAGCGCCTAACCGGGTGTTCCGGCTGGCCTTCCGCGTCTACAACGACGGGCTGGGCTTCCGCTATGAATTTCCCGAACAGGAGGGGCTGAAGGAAGTCCACATCCTCGAAGAAAATACCGAGTTCCGGCTCACCGGCGACCACCAGTGCTGGTGGCAACCGGGCGACTGGGACATTTACGAGCACCTCTACAACACGACGCGCTTTTCGGAGATAGATGCCATTTCCAAGCGCAACCACCCCAACCTGGCGCAGACCTACATTCCTAACAACGCCGTCAATACGCCGGTGACGATGAAGACCGACGACGGCATTTACCTCAGTTTCCACGAAGCGGCGCTGTACGACTACTCCGATATGACCCTGCTGGCCGACAAGGAAAACCTGAAATGGAGCAGTTGCCTGGTGGGCGGTCCCGACACGTATAAAGTGAAGGTCAATACCCCCTTCCACACCCCTTGGCGCACCATTCAGATCGCAGACAAAGCTGGCGACCTCATCGAGTCCAAGCTCATCCTCAACCTCAACGAACCGAACAAGATCGAGAACACCAACTGGATCAAGCCTACAAAATACGCGGGCATCTGGTGGGAAATGCACCTGGGCATGAGCAGTTGGGATATGGCCGGCAAGAACCACGGCGCGACGACGGAGAATGCCAAGCGCTACATCGACTTCGCCGCCGCCAACAACATCCCCGCCATCCTGGTGGAAGGCTGGAATACCGGCTGGGAAGTATGGTGGGGTCCGGAAAGGGAGACCTGCTTCGACTTCGTAACCCCCTATGCCGACTACGACATTGAGGAGGTGGTGAGGTATGGCAAGGAAAAAGGCGTGGCCCTCATCGCCCACCACGAAACCGCTTCGGGCGTGGAGCAGTATGAACGACAGCTCGACACGGCTTTTCAATTCCTGGAAAACCTGGGCATTCACGCAGTGAAGACCGGGTATGTGGGCACCATTTTCCCGAAGGGGCAATACCACCATGGGCAGTACATGGTCAACCACTACCAGCGCGTGGCGGAGGTGGCTGCCCGCCACAAGGTCATGGTCGACGCCCACGAGCCTATCAAAGACACCGGCATCCGCCGCACCTGGCCCAACTTCATGGCCCGGGAAGGCTTGAGGGGGCAGGAGTTCGACGCCTGGAGCAACGACATGAACCCGCCGGAGCACCTCGTTATCGTGCCTTTCACCCGCATGCTCGCCGGCCCGATCGACTACACGCCCGGCATCTTCAACCTCAAATTCGATGAATACAAGGACAAGAACCAGGTCAACACCACCCTGGCCAAACAGCTCGCCTTGTACGTGACCATCTACGGCCCGCTACAAATGGCGGCCGACTTGCCCCAGCACTACGAAGGGCACCCCGCCCTTCAGTTCATCCGCGATGTAGCTGTCGACTGGGATGAAAGCCATGTGCTCAACGCCGAGATCGGCGAGTACCTGACCATGGTGCGCAAAGAGCGTGGCGCCGACCGCTGGTTCCTCGGCAGCATTACCGATGAGAACCCCCGCGAGTTCACCATCCCGGCCGACTTCCTTCCCGAAGGCAAGACCTGGGAAGCCACCATCTACGCCGACGCACCGGATGCGCACTGGGATAAAAACCCCACCGCCTACCTCATCGAAAACAGACAATTCAAAAAAGGCGACAACATTGAGATCAAGCTCGCCCCCGGTGGCGGCACTGCGATTTATTTCCGGCCAGTGGAATAAATTACCGAGGTTTATCGAGGTGTCACCTCGCATGTGGTTGATTTTCAAGACAAAACGAGGTGACACCTCCTAACAAACTGATAATCAAGATAAAACGAGGTGACACCTCCTAATAAACTGATTTTCAAGACAAAACGAGGTGACACCTCCCATACAACTGATTTTCAAGCACAAACGAGGTGTCACCTCGGATTTGACAAGTGTATTGGCCCCTCCTTCTCCCTCAACGGCCGCCCGTCGCCCCCCCTGAATGTCCTGATGATCTCCGCAACGGCCGAAGCGGCAATCTCCTCCGGCGTGACGGCGCCCAAATGCAGCCCCATCGGGCTGTGCACACGGTCTATGGCCGCTTGCCCGAGGCCCAACTCCGCTATCAGGCGCTCAAATCGCTTGCGGGGACCTAGAAGGCCGAGGTAGCCAACAGGCGATGCCAGAAAATGCCGGAGCGCTTTCAAGTCCGTTGCATAGTCGTGCGACATGCAGAGTGCCGCGGTATAATGATCGGTGGGTATGGATGCAAGCTCCTCAACACCCAGGATTTGGGATATGCCTTCCAGGCCCTCCCTCCGCAATTTGCGCTGCCTGCCGGCAAGGGTAATGTCCCAGCCCATTGCACGGCATAGATCGAGCATGGGGTATACATCGTAGTTATCGCCTAAAACCACCACCCGGAGGTTGGGCACAACCCATTCGAATAGCGCCTTTTCCTCCCCCCAATCCACCAGATCCGACCGCTCCGGTCCGGCAGGGTCTGTTGAGAAAAATGGCGGGACTGACGCTCCTTTAACGGCGATGGGGCTTATTAACAGTTTTTTCTCCCGGATGCCCGTACATTCCTCCAACACAGTCATCAACGCCTGTGTCACCGGCTGGAGATACACGTCGATCCGCCCCTCGCAGCCCAGCCCTACCCCGATCTGGTGCGCATCGCGGCCGCGGGTGTCGTAGGTCACGATCTTCCCCCTCCCGGTCAACATCACCTTTTTTGCCTGAAGCAGCGCATCGCCCTCCAGACAGCCCCCGCTGATTCCGCCAACCCACTGCCCGTTCTCCAAAATGAGCATGCGGGCGCCGATGCGTCTGTAGGAGGAATCTTCGACATGCACGACCGTGGCCAGGGCCATCTTCAGGCCGCTGTCGCTATGGGCGTGGTAGAACTGGAGGATGGATTTTAATTCTTTCATAGGTGAAGGGTGAAGGGTGAAGGGTGAGAATCAGGCAAATTTTCCTTATTTTTCCCGAAATAATCCTCATCCTCCATGGCAAAATATACTCTGAACATCAATGGCGAACAGCGGGAAGTCGATGCCGACCCCGACACTCCGCTGCTTTGGGTACTGCGCGACGATCTGAGGCTGGTGGGCACCAAATACGGCTGCGGCATCACGCAATGCGGCGTTTGCACCGTGCATATGAACGGTGTAGCCGTCCGCTCCTGCAGCTTCCCCGTCTCCAGCGCCGGCGTAGCCGAGATCACGACCATAGAAGGCCTCTCCGAAAATGGCGACCACCCCGTGCAGAAAGCCTGGAAGGAACACGACGTGCCTCAATGCGGCTACTGCCAAGCCGGCCAGATCATGACCGCCGCCGCCTTTCTCAAAGACAACCCCAAGCCCACTGACGAGGAAATCGACGCCGCTATGAACAGCGTCATCTGCCGCTGCGGAACGTATACGCAGATCAGGAAGGCTGTCAAGGCGGCTGCGAAATTGTAAACTTCGAGTGAAAGGTGAAGAGTGAAGGGTGAAGGGACTTTCTTCACCCTTCACCCTTCACCAAAATCTTAATGAAATGACTTCTGTAAAAACCCACATATCCCGTCGCTCTTTCTTCAAAACCACCGTCATCGCGGGAGGCGGCATGCTGCTCGGCTTCAACTGGCTGACCGCCTGCATGCGGGAAGAAGACGCCGCCAAAGCGCTTACCCTGCCGGATAACTGGTTTGATATCAACGCTTTCATAAAAATCGGTAACAACGGCGTGGTGACCATCATGGCCCCCAACCCCGAGATCGGGCAAAACGTCAAGACCTCCATGCCCATGATCGTGGCTGAAGAACTCGACGTAGACTGGAACCTGGTGATCGTCGAACAGGCGCCGCTCAATACCGACTCCTTTACCCGGCAGGTAGCCGGTGGCAGCCAGTCCATCCGGCAGGGATGGGACGGCTTGCGCAAGGCCGGCGCCACCGCCCGCCACATGCTCGTAGCCGCGGCGGCAGCCAAATGGGGCATCTCCCCGGCCGACTGCACCACTTCCCTGGGCATGATCACCGGTAAAGACGGCCAAAAGATCGGCTACGGCGAAATCGCCACCGAAGCCGCCAGCATGGAAATCCCCGAGGAAGTCACCCTCAAGGAACCTTCCCGGTACAAGATCATCGGCACCGATCGCGGCAATGTTGATATCGACAAGATCATTACCGGGCAACCGCTTTTCGGCATCGACACCAAAATCGATGGCATGGCCTATGCCGCGGCCCTCCGCCCACCCGCCTTCGGCCAAAAACTGACCTCTTTCGACGACACCGAAGCCCGCAAAGTCAATGGCGTGACCGATGTGATCCGCTTTGGCAACAAGATCGCCGTGCTGGCTAATTCCACCTGGGCTGCCATGAAGGGTAAACGCGCACTGAGAGCGCAATGGGCCGTCGACACCCCATTGGAAAGCACAACGGGCCACGACAAGGAATTGCTCGCCCTCCTTGACAAGCCGGCCAAAGAGCCTGTTCGCAAAGACGGCGATATAGACAAGGCATTCAAAGAGGCCGATCAGGTGATCGAAAGGGTGTACGAAGCGCCCTTTATGCCGCACAACCCCATGGAGCCCATGAACTTCTTCGCCGATGTGCGGGAGGACAAAATCGAGTTAATCGGCCCTACCCAAACGCCATCTTCCGCACGCGAAGAGGTGGCAGAACTGCTTGGTCGTCCGGAAACCGACATCACCCTGATGATGACCCGCCAGGGCGGGGGCTTCGGCCGCCGCCTGTACAACGACTTCGCCCTGGAAGCCGCAGAGATCTCCAGCCTGGCCAAACTTCCCGTCCAACTCATCTTCTCACGTGAAGACGACATGACCGCCGGCACCTACCGCCCGGCCACCAAATACAAAATGCGCGCCGCCATCAAGGACGGGCAGGTCACTGGCTATCGCATTACCGAGGCGGCGATCAACAGCCATTTTTACGACTCGGTAGCCCACTACTTCCCCGCAGGGGTATTCCCCAGCTTCCTGGCCGAAGCCCATGCCATCGAAAGCAACATCACCACCGGCGCCTGGCGGGCGCCCCATACCAACTTCCACGCCTTCGCCGACCAGACTTTCTTCGACGAGCTGGCCGAAGTCCTTGGGCAAGACCCCGTGCAAATGCGTCTCGACCTGCTCGAAAAAGCAAAGACCGTCGCTGAGGAAGACGACCGTATCCCCTACTCGCCCGAACGCCTGCAGGGCGTCATCCGCCTGGCGGCCGAGAAGGGCAATTGGGGCAAAGCCCCGAAAGGTGTGTTCCAGGGCTTCGCCGCCTACTACTGCCACAACTCCCACGTTGCAGAGCTGGCGGAAGTGGTTATGAAAGACGGCAAACCCGTGCTGAAAAAGATCTACGCCGCCATCGACTGCGGCATCGTGATCAACCCCCTGGCCGCCCGCAACCAGGCCGAAGGCGCCATTATCGACGGCATCGGCCATGCCATGTACGCCGAGCTGACTTTCTCCGGCGGCCAACCCTCCTCCAACAACTTCGATACCTACCGCCTCATCCGCATCTCCGAGGCGCCGGAGATCGACATCCACTTCGTGGAAAACGACATAGCCCCTACCGGACTGGGCGAGCCGCCTCTCCCACCCGCAGCGCCAGCTTTCGCCAACGCGGTGTACAAGGCAACCGGGAAACGGTTGTACAAGTTTCCGTTTGGGAAGGAGTTGGAGGGGTGAAGAGTGAAGAGTGAAGGGTGAAGGGTGAAGGGGATTACTGGAATATTACTGGCGGCGGGGACTTCTTCCAGGATGGGAGAAGAGAATAAGCTTCTGTTGCACTTCCGGGGGCATCCCATGATCCGGCATGTGGCGGAACAGCTGTTGGAAGCGGGGGTTGAGGAGGTGCTCGTCGTGTTGGGGCACGAAGCCCATCAGATCGGCGCAGCGCTTGAAGACCTGCCGGTGCGCCTTATTTTCAATGAAAATTACTGCCTGGGCATGACTTCCAGTATTCAGGCCGGCGTTTGTGCGCTTTCCCCCGGCTGTGCCGCTTTCATGGTTTGCCTGGGGGATATGCCCTTGCTCAGCGGCGCACACTATGCTGCCCTTGTTCATTTTTTCGAAGAAAAGAAAAAAACACACCCCGCCCCGATCCTTCGTCCAGCAGGCAGTAAAGGGCAGGGGCATCCCGTCCTGTTCGACGCCCATTACATCCCTGCGATACTAGCCTGCGGCGAAAGCGAGGGCTGCCGGGAAGTGATACAGCAAAACCGCGGGCACTTTTTTGGTTTTCCGTCAGAAGACGAAGCCTGGTTTCTGGACCTGGATGAGCGGAAGGATTACGAGCAATGGCGATAACTCCGGCCAATTGCTTAATTTTGACCCGAATGGCAACGACATCCCTCATACATACCCTGACCCGCTTCAACCTCTTCCATGGTTTCAAACCTGAAGAGGTGCTGAAGATACTCGCCTCCGGCAAGATCGTCCAGCTGAAGCCGGGTGATGTCCTCATTACGCCGGGCGCCTCCAACGACACCCTTTTCCTGTTGGTAGAAGGCGAATTAAAAGTCGTTTTGGAGAAAGAAAACGCGGAGGTTTCCATTCCCATCCTTCCCGGAGAATGCCTGGGCGAGATGTCGCTCGTGGTCGGCGCACCGACCTCCGCCCTGGTGGTTGCCAGCCAGTTGAGCCAGGTGCTGTTCATTCCGGAGGAGACTTTCTGGACCCAGCTGGCCACGACCCGCGACGGCGTGCGCAACCTGCTGGGTATGATGGCGGTGCGCCTCCAGCGCAACAACGACGCGTTGATCGAAAAAGTGGAGGAGCAGCTGAAATACCAATTGCTGGAAAAAGAACTGGAAACGGCAGGAAAGATACAATCCAATATCGTACCCGACGGCAATCATCTCTTTCCCGAACGGCCGGAAGTCGATGCTTGCGCCCTGATCAACCAGGCGCGGGAGGTGGGGGGCGACTTCTACGACGCCCTGGTCCTCGACGACGATCATCTTTTTATGGCCATCGGCGATGTGTCGGGAAAGGGTATGCCTGCCGCCCTGTTCATGATGCGCATTTTCACCTCCCTGCGCGTGCTGATCAGCAACAAAACGCGCTTCGAGGATATGCTGCCCTCCGTCAACAACATGCTGGCCAGAAACAACGACGACATGATGTTCGTCAGCATCTTCGCCGGAGTGCTCAACGTGCGGACCGGCGTCCTGCGCTATGTCAACGCCGGCCACAACCCGCCCTTCGCCGCATTGGGCGGCAACGGCTTCAAACTGCTAAAACCGCCGAAAGCGGCCCTGGTAGGTATTTCGGAACAATCCAGATTCCCCGTCTCAGAACTGAAGATGGTGCCCGGCGACTCCCTCGTGCTCTACACCGACGGCATCCCGGAGGCCACAAACCCCGAACACCTCATGTTCGGCGCCGAGCGGACGCGCTCCGTCCTCAACAGAAGCCACCCCAAGACGATGAACGACCTGGTGCTGTCGCTCCAGGCAGCCGTGGAAGCCTTCGTGAAAAACGCCCCCCAGCACGATGACTATACCCTTTTCGCCCTGAGGTATCACGGGCATTAGGGGTGCGCCGCCACCCACACTTCTCCGTCTTCGAAATACTCTTTTTTCCAGATGGGAACGGTTTCTTTCAGGGTGTCGATGGCATACTGGCAGGCATCGAACGCCGCGCCCCGGTGCGGCGCTCCCACGGCGATCACCACCGGTATCTCCCCGATCTCCAGCCGCCCGGTGCGGTGATGGATCGCGATCCTGTCGATATGAAAACGCGAAATGGCCGTCTCTGCGATCTTGCGCATCTCCGACAGCGCCATGGGCGCATACGCCTCAAAGTCGAGCCGCAGCACCCGCTTCCCCTTCGTCTGGTTGCGCACCGTACCCACAAAAACACTGATCCCCCCGATCTCCGGCCCCGAAACCAGATCGATACAGGTTTGCACCTCCAAACCCCCATCTTGCAACCGAATATCTATCCTTTCCACTTTTTCACCTTTTCACCTTTTCACTCTTTCACCCTCTCACCCCCCGCTTACCGGCGGAATCAAGGCCACTTCATCCCTCTCGTGCAAGACCTGATCACCTTCCGCATACTCGCTGTTGACGGCAATAGCCAGTGCCCGCAAGCGCCCGAAAGCGGGGTAACGCCGCACCAGTTCCTGTTTCAAATCAGAAACCGTTGCCCCATCCGGCAGCTCTATCTTCAACTCCGCCCCCCCCAAAATATCCTTTGTAATCCCAAAAGCCAATACATTCAATTTCATATCCTTTTCACCTTTTCACTCTCCACAAAATACATCTCAATTTCTCCTTTGTTCTTCACCTCGATCTTTCCCCTTTCGCTGCAATCGAAATAGGGGTGGATCAGGTCGTAGGTACACTTGCTGATATTGACGCGATCGACCTCGCCGTTCGACTCCATGCGGGAGGCGGTGTTGACGGTGTCGCCCCAGATGTCGTAGGCAAATTTTTTGAACCCTACGATACCCGCCACGATAGGCCCGGTGTGGATACCGATGCGGCAGCGGAAGGAGGGATGCCCGGCCTGGATCCGCTCCTGCCTGACCTTTTTCATAAAATCCTGGATTTCGAGGGCGGCGCGCACGATCTGCACGGCCGATTCCTCCTCCTGCCCCGGGAGGCCGCCCACGCAGAGATAGGCGTCGCCCACGGTCTTGATCTTCTCCAGCCCGTAGTTTTCCATGATCTCGTCGTAGGCGCGGAAGCAATAGTCGATTTCGGCGACCAGGTCTTCGGGCGTGAGCTCTTCGGCCACGCGGGTGAAGCCTTCGAAGTCGACGAACATCACGGTCACCGAGTCGAAGAAGCGCGCTTTGGCGGAACCGTTGGCCTTGAGTTCCTTGGCCGTCTCTTCAGGCAGGATGTTGAGCAGGAGGTCTTCCGATTTTTGCTTCTCGGCCTCCAGCTCTGCGGTGCGCAGCCTGACCTGGTCTTCCAGGTACAACTCGTGCTTGTGCAGGGTGTAGATGCGATAGCGGAAGAAACCATAGCCCAGACCCAGCAGAGCAAGGGCGCAAGCCAGCAGGAACCAGGGACTTTTGTAATAGGCCTGTTCCACGACAACCGGTATGACCAGATCATCCGACACCCATTCGCGGTTGGCGTTGGCCGCCCGCACCCGGAAGGTGTACTTCCCGGAAGGAAGGTTATTGTAGCGGGCGTAGTTGATCGAAGAGACCGGCGACCATTCTTTCTCGAATCCTTCCAGGATGTAGCTGTACAGGTGCTCTCTGGGGTTGGCGTAGTCGGCCAGGGAGAAGCCCAGGGTAAACAACTTGTCTTTATACGACAGTCGGATGCCTTCATTGACGGATACCCCTTGCAGTTGGGTCACCATTTCGTCTTTCCAGCCGTCGAGTTTGGAGAAATAGGTGAGCAGCAGTTTGCCTGCCTGCCTTTTTTCTTCCTTTTCAAAAACCGGCCCGGGCGTGAACGCCACTACGCCGTTCAGCCCTCCGAAATAAAACCGTCCTTTCGAGGATTTGAAGAAGCTGATCCGGTTGAACTCATTGGCGGGGAGGCCGTCTTCGACGAAAAAATGGTCGATTTCGCGCTTCCTCAGCTGTATCCGCGCCAGGCCGTTGTCGGTGCTCAGCCACATGATGCTATCGCCCTCCGGCAGCAGCCCGTTGATAAAATCGTTGCGCAGCCCTTCCTCCACCCCGATGATCTGGAGGCTGTGGTTGACCAGGTCGAAGCGGTGCAGCCCCTTGGCGGTGGCTACCCACAGGATGCCGTTGGGATCTTCATAACAGGCCAGCACCCTGGGATTCCTGAGGTCGGAGAGCTGTTCCGGGAAAGGCTTCAACTTGCGGGTGTTGCGGTCGAGCCGGAAAAGGCCGTGCTCTACCGTGCTGATCCAGAGCGCATCGCTGCGCTGGCCTTCGTGCAGGTGGGAAATGCGGTAGGGAAAAGAGTCGAACAGTCCATCCGCATCGCGGTAGGGTCTCCAGGAGCGGGAGGAGGGCACGTATTGGTAGAGCTTGCTGCCATTGCCCAGCCAGAGCTGTCCGTGGCTGTCGGCCAGGGGCACGCCTTCCTCTCTGGCGCCTTTGAGCAGGGAGTCGGCTCTGCCCGTCGCCAGATCGATGCGGATGCCGTTGCCGGTGAACAGCGCCTCGCGGTAGTAGGCCAGCCCGAAGGGCGGGTTGACGAAGTCATTGCGCACAAACAGCGGTCTGAGCTCATCCGTGCGGGGGTCGAGCCGGTGTATGGAGTTGTAGTAGGAAAAATAGACCTGCCCTTTTTCGTCCTCCGCAATGCCCCGCATGCTGCAAAAGCCGCTGCTGCAGAAGCTGCTGCCCCCGCTCAGGTAGGTGGAGAAAAGCCGCTCCGTGCGCACCAGTTTGATGGCGCCGAAGTCGGAAGCCACCCATACCACGCCGCTCCTGTCTTGTATAACCTGCCGGTAGATGGGCTGGTATTTGGTGATTTCCCTGACGTCTTTATTAAAATCGCGGATGGTCCGCTTCTGCGCGTCGTAGCAGAACAGGGTCTCATCGCCGGCCAGCCAGACGTGTCCTGCGGGTTCGATCCACATGGCCTGCATGATCCGGCCTTGGGGCGACAGGTCAGAGACGGGGTGTTTGACAAACCTTTTCTGCCCCGGTTGCCGGAAGAAGACCTGTCCGTTCTGGAGCAGCACGAACATGGCGCCATGGGGGTCTTTCTTCAGATCGGCGATCCGGGCTACATCCCGCGAGGGGCCCCAGTATTCGAAGCTGAACTTATCGACGATCTCCCCGCGGCGATTGAGATGCCAGAGCTCGTTTTCGTTGCCGCCGAGCCAAAGGCCGTCTCCTTCCCAAAGCAGGGGCCGGTTTTCATATTTCCCCGGCAGCGGCATGCTGAACTTGCGCTTGCCGGCCTTGTCGTAGTATTGCAGGTGACAAGCCCCCGTTTGTTCCAAAAAAACGACCATCCAGGCATCGCCCTCCTCACCGATACACAGGTGATTGGGCGTCTGCTCCTCCCCCCTTCCGAAGTTCCCGTCGTTGATCCGCCAGTGTTGAAAGCCCAGGGTCATGGGGTCGAAGATGGAGATGTAGTTGGGCCGCGCCAGCCAAAGGCGGTTGTGCGGACCGGTGAATAGATCCTGCGGGGGACCGGCGAGGCGGCCATCGATAGTATCCGATACAGGAAAGGAAAGGAACTCGTAGCCGTCGTAGCGGTTCACCCCGTTAAAGGTAGCCAGCCAGATAAATCCGGTTGTATCCTGTTCGATCTTGAAAATATTCCGGTGGGAAAGCCCTTCCTCAAAGCCGAGTACCCTGACGCGCATCTCCAGGTCCTGCGCATGCAGGTTCAACCCCATGAGCAGCACCGCAAAAAGCAACCCTGTAATCAGCCTTTGGCGCATATTCGCATTTTCGTACTTAGTGTAAAGGTAATAAACATGACCTATTCGGCTCCCCAAAAATCAACCCGTCACCAATTCATTGACAAAAAGCGATTTTTAAACAAAAAAATGATATTTCGCGGCATTTTTCCACATTTTCCACAAACTGAAATGAAATAAAAAAATTTTAACAATATGGTGACTCCCTCCCTCTCACTGCGTCTAAACATCCGAATACCTTGAATAACAAGCGGATACATCAATAAATTATCCCACCATGGCTAATGCGCGGGCAAAGGAACCTGGTCCGGGGGGGGCTTTTTCCGGCAAATAAACGACAATCTTTTATCGGTTTTATACAATAATCCGCGAACAATTTGCATTATTTCCACAATTATGTTCCAAATTTGAAAATAAACAAAAGGAAAAGTTGCCTGGTATTTGGAAAGCAAATACCTTTGCATCATAATCCAAAGACGAATTTTTTACGAACGAACGAACGAGCTTTTTTATCCCTTAACAAACTCCCACCAGCTATTGCCCAATTTCTGCACACACACCCAGTAGTATTTGGCATCTTGACAAAAACCGATGTGGCCAGCTTTTAACGGCAGCGCGGCAGTTTTGCTGACGCGTTGAACCAAGTGAGCTGGGGGAGAAAATCCGTTGCGGCGCGCCACACAAAGTGAACATTATGAAATTCCCATGGACAATGAGCCTGCTGCTGCTGGCTATGCCTGCTATTGCAGTCACCAACAGCGCGGCCGAAAAAACAAACCCCGCCAGTTACGTCGCCATCGACGAAACTGTACTACAGACGAGGCTCCAAGCCCTCGATTTGCCGATTTCTATTCGGCTGACTCCCGCTGTTGAATCCTTTGTAAACGAGTTTACCACTACCGGAAAGAAGGGCTCCGAAGCCATGCTCGGCCGCTCTGTGTTGTATTTCTCCATCTTCGAATACTACCTCAACCTGTACGGCCTTCCCGAACAGCTGAAGTACCTGGCGATGGTAGAATCCAACCTCTCGCCCACCGCCGTCTCCGCAGCAGGCGCAGCCGGCCTGTGGCAGCTGATGACCGCTACCGCCCAGCACTATGGCCTGCACGTCAACTCCTATGTCGACGAGCGCCGCGACCCCTACCGCTCCACCGAAGCCGCCGTACGCTTCCTGTCCGACCTGTACAAGCAGTTCGGCGCATGGGAACTGGCCCTGGCCGCCTACAACTGCGGCGCCAGCAACGTGCAGAAAGCCATCCGCACCGCGGGCAGCAAAGACTTCTGGGCCATCCGCGAACACCTGCCCTCCCAGACCCAGGTCTATGTGCCGCGCTTCATCGCCGCCGCCTACCTGGCTGAATACTACAACCAACACGACCTGCAACCGGAATTCCCGGAATACGACATGCGCTTTACCCGCACCATCAAAGTCTACAGCCAGCTGCCCCTCAACAAGGTGGCCTCCATCACGGGTATCTCCATCAGCGTGATCCGGAAACTCAACCCCGCTTACCCGCAAGGCATCATCCCCGCCAGCAGCAAAGGCCACTTCCTGACCCTGCCCGAACTGGGCATCATGGCCTTCCAGGACTACCTCCGCTGGTCGGGCAACAACTCGATCAAAACCGACCTCGTCACGGCGATGTACCAGGGAAACCTCAGCGCCAAAGGCGGCACCACCGTCACGGTCGACGCAGGCGACTCCATCGAATCGATCGCCAGACTGCACGGCGTTACCAAATACGAGATCATGGAGTGGAACCAACTCCAGGACGAAAACCTGTACTACCGCCAGGAACTGGTGCTGTTCACCTCCTCCGCGAATAGCTCGGTGCGCAAGGCTTGACAGGATACCTCGCCGCCTTCGGCAGCGAAGATATTTTATTTTGGATTGGTATATTTTTGAGCGCCAAGAGCGCTCAAAAATATACCAATCCAAAATAATCATTCATTGCGGCGCAGCCGCAATACCCATGCTAAATAGTAACTCTAGTTTTTAATCAGGGCAATGACCTGGCTGCCTGCTTGCAGCCAATAGATGCCAGCGGGCCAGTTTTGGGTATCAACATGACCTTCCTGCCCGATCGGCCCTCTCCATTGTACTCCTCCCAACTGGTTCCAGACGGTCGTCACCTCTTCCCGGCTCCCGGCATTGCTGATGTTTAGCGTTCCGGAAAAGGGGTTCGGAAAAGCAAGCAACTCATTCTTTTCTTTCTCCTCACCCACCGCGCTCGGCCCTGCTCCCGGATGGCGCAGGAAAAACTCCCAGATCGCCGCGCTGGCGTGGAAGTCCTGATTGGTGATGCCCGCGATGATCGAAGCGCCCGGCCAGGTGTGCCCTCCGTTGTAGACCTTGTAGTGCCAGACCTCGGCCTCTCCCTCGCAATCGTTGTACTGTATGAGTTCCGCCGTCGAGCCGTCCAGCAAGACGGTGTTGGGCACCGGAATGGTGAGCGGATCTCCCGCGCAGCCATTCTCGCCAGTCCAGAAAGCCAGCAGATCGGGGATGCTCAGCGAATTGAAAAGTCCGTTGTAGGGCACCACCAGATCGGCGGTGCCGTGGATCTCGAGTACCGGCATCGGCATGGCAGGCATGCAAAGCGCGGCCTCATCGGGCACCATGCTGCCGGTAACCGAAGCCACCGCCGCAAAGCGCTCCGTCAGCTCGCAGGCCAGTTTGTAACTCATAAAGCCGCCGTTCGACATCCCGCATGAATACACCCGGGCAGGGTCGATCTGGTAATGAGCCATCAGGGTGTCGAGCAGGGCGTTGATAAACCCTGCGTCGTCGGTGTTCAGCCCGCCAAAACCTACATTCCAGGAGTTGCCCACCCCGTTGGGATAACAAACGAGAAAATGCCCCGTGTCGGCCACCATGTCCATTTCCGAATAGAGCTGTTGCTGCAGGGCATTGGAAGTATAGCCGTGCAGGTTCAGCACCAGGGGCCAGGGCGCCGAGCCATCGTAAGCGTCGGGAACATAAAGCCGGTAATCGCGCAGCAGGCCGTCGTGCATAAAACTGCCAGTAAAAGTCTGGGCATAGGCCAGAAACGGGATAAATAGCAGGGCAAAGAAAAGGGCATTTCGCATAGTGACGGATTTGGGACGGAAAAAAGCAAATGTAGGGCCAACCACTGAAGAATAAAATCCTATTTTTACGCGCTTTCAATTGAATGAACGTCATGCGATGAACCACGAAAAGAGGTTTGCACCAGATCCCGCTCACGGAGAGCCCCCAGGCGCTCTTGTGCTTGAAGTGTTTACCCCCGCCGACGACGAGCGTCCCGTCTGCATCACCGGCAACTTCAACGACTGGCAGATCGACGCAGCCCAATACCGGCTCGGAAAACTGGGAACGGGGCATTACCAATTCCGCTTTCCGCATGACCGTCTGCCGTCCTTTCCCCTCGAATACAAATACGTCAAAGGCAGCTGGGACGACGAAGAGGTGGATGAATTCGGGAGCACCGTCCAAAACCGGAAAATCCTCCGCCAGGAGACGAAAGTAGTCGACCACGTACCCCGCTGGAAGCAAAAGGGGCTCAGCTACCAGCCTTCCCTGCTGCCCAATATTCAGGTCATCTCGGAGCATTTTGAAATTCCCCAACTCATCAAAACCCGCCGGATCACGGCCCTCCTGCCACACAACTACTTCGACAGCGACCGCCGCTACCCCGTGCTCTACCTCCAGGACGGCCAAAATCTCTTCGACGACTACGCTCCTTTCGGCAACTGGGCCGTCGACAAAAAGCTCGCCGTCATGGCTGAGCTTGGCTTATCCGATATCATCATCATCTCCATCGACCACGCGGCAGAGGAGCGGCTCGCCGAATTCACCCCCTCCATCCCCACCCGCCTGGGCGTGGGCGAGGGCAAAAAATACGTCCGCTTCCTGGCCGACACCCTCAAGCCTTACGTCGACAAGCACTTCCGCACCCGGCCCGACAGGGTGCACACCGGTATCGGGGGCAGTTCCATGGGAGGGCTGATCAGCATCTACGCCGGCATGATGTATCCGGAAGTCTACGGACGGCTCATGGTATTCTCGCCCAGCCTCTGGGTAGCGCCCAATATTCCCGACGTCAGCCTCCCCTTCGAAGCGCCGCAGGACGTTAAAATCTATATCTATGCAGGAGGTCAGGAAGGCAGTAATATGATCCCCAACGTATACCGCTACCGCGAAGCGCTTGAACACAAGGGCATGAACCTCTCGTCCATCGATTTCCGCATCGCCATCGACCCCGATGGCACCCATAACGAAGAACATTGGGGCAGGGAGTTCCCCAAAGCGGTGAAATGGCTGTTCTTTTCCTGAACCCTCCCATTTTTTATCCTGTACAAATCCTTCCAAAAGCAGCCTGATATCAGTACTTTTGGATTTTGAGCTTACCTGACCCGGAAATGGATTGGCCATGCGCGTAGAATTAAAGACCCAACTGACCAGCGACACCCCCGATACCCTGATCGTTCCGTGCCCAAAAAATACCCCCTTACCCGCAGAATGGGCCGAAAGCCTGTCAGCGGCAGGGCTCTCCTCAGCGCTCATCGCTGAAGATTTTTCAGCCGACCTCAAGGAAGTCCATACCTTTTTCCTCCGCCTGAACGGCACGCGGAAAAAGATCTGCCTCGTCGGCTTGGGCGACGACCCCGGACTGCCCCAAGCCCAGGCTGCCCTGCGCAGTTTCGTCTACCGGCAGCGGACCAAACTCCCCGCAAAAGCCGCACTCTACCTGCTGCACCTCGGCGAAGGCCCATCCTTCCCCATGCGGCTGCTGGAAGGCGCCCTAAACGGCATCCTGCTCGGCCGCTACCAGATCGGCAGCATGAAAACGGAGGAAAAAACCTCCGCTCCCTTTTTCGAAGAAAGTGCATCCCTGGATATCCTCCTACCGGAAAGCCTGCACCAACAAGCCTCCGCTATTTCAGACCGAACCCGCCATATCGCCGAAACCCAGTTGGAGATATTCGACCTGGTAAACAAACCCAGCAACCTTATCACGCCGCAGGCCCTCGCCGCCTGGGCCGTCCAATCGGGCGCCGCAAGAAACTACCACGTCCGCGTGCTCGACAAGCCCGCCCTCGAAGCCCAGGGCTTCCACGCCTTGCTGGCCGTCAACCGCGGCAGCGTAGACCCCGCCGTATTCATCGTCATGGACTATCAGCCCGCCAGCCAGCAAGCGCTTGGAACCATCTGCCTGGTGGGCAAAGGCGTCACCTTCGACACCGGAGGCCTGTCGATCAAACCCTCCGCCAACATGCACTACATGAAATCGGATATGGGCGGGGCAGCAGCCGTCATGGGCGCCGTAGAAGTGGCCGCCAAACTGAAACTGCCCATCCGGGTCCTGGGGCTCATCCCTTCTACCGACAACAGCGTCGACGCCCATTCGCTCAAACCCAACGAAATCATCTCCTCCTATAGCGGCAAGACCATCGAAATCATCGATACCGACGCCGAAGGCCGCCTCATCCTGGCCGACGGGCTCAGTTACGCTGTGCGCAACTACCAGTCAGACGTGCTCATCGACATGGCTACCCTCACCGGAAGTACCATCCGGACCCTGGGCTATGCCGCGGGCGGACTTTTTTGCAACAACACCCATCTCACCGAGAGCCTCATGCGGGCGGGAGAAACATCGGGAGAACGCCTCTGGCCGTTGCCCATCTGGGACGATTACAAAGACGGCATCAAATCAGATATCGCCGACGTGAAGAACCTGAGCAGCAAGCCCACGGCCGGCGCTATTTACGCGGCCAAATTTCTGGAGGTCTTCATCGACAAACACCCCTCCTGGGCGCACCTCGACATCGCCGGGGTCGCCGTCACCGACTCTGAATTCGCCTCTCAGAAATCCGCCACCGCCTACGGCGTGCGCCTGATGGCCGAATTTTTCGAAGACTGGATCGCTACAAAAAAGGCAAAAGCCAACTGAATATGGAACAGCAACGCTCATTCCTGTGTATCACCTGCTTCCTTAAAGGGCAGGCTTTTCTCCGCGAACTGAAGGCCGCAGGCAACACCGTCTTTCTGGTCACGAAAAAAGCCCTGGAACACGCCGATTGGCCCCGGGAGTCGCTCGACGACATCTTTTTCCTCGATTCCGACGCCAATACGCCGGAGAACCTGCACAACCTGAGCCTTGGCCTCGCCCACCTCATGCGCAGCCGCAAAATCGACCGCATCGTCGCGCTCGACGATTTCGACGTCGAAAAGGCTGCCTACCTGCGCGAGGAGTTCCGCATTCCCGGCATGGGCTCTACCACCGCCCGCTATTTCCGCGACAAGCTCGCCATGCGCGTGCAGGCGCGCGACGCGGGCATCCCCGTGCCCGGCTTCTCGCCCCTGTTCAACGACGACGACATCCGCCACTTCACCCGCGAGGTTCCGGGGCCCTGGCTGGTAAAACCCCGGGGCGAAGCCTCCGCCACCGGTATCCGCAAGGTGCACACCCCTGAAGAACTCTGGCCCGTGCTCGACGAACTGGGCGAAAACCGCCACCGCTTCCTCATCGAATCTTTCAAACCCGGCGATGTCTACCACGCCGACGCCCTCTACCTCGATGGCAAAGCGCTCTTCTGCCGGGTGTCCAAATACCTCACGCCACCCTTCGACGTGGCCCACGGCGGCGGCATTTTCCGCTCCATGACGGTCGACTTCGGGGGGAAAGAGGACAAGGCCCTGCAAAAACTCACCGAACAAGTGATGTCGGCCTTCGGCATGCGCTCCAGCGCTTCCCACACCGAGTTCATCCGCTCGCGCGAGACCGGCGAGTTCTTTTTCCTTGAAACCTCCTCCCGCGTCGGCGGCGCCAACCTGTCGGATATGGTCGAAAAATCTTCCGGGATCAACCTCTGGGTCGAATGGGCCAGGCTGGAAGACGCCATGGCCAAGGGCAAGCCCTACAAGCTGCCCGCTGCCAGAAAGGACTACGCTGGCATCCTCATCTCCCTCTCCCACCACGAACACCCCGACATGTCGCCCTTCCAGGCGCCTGAGATCGTCTGGCGGCTCAACAAGAAAAACCACGTGGGCCTGATCGTGCAGTCGGCCGACAAAACCCGCGTGCTGTCGCTGCTCGACCAGTATGCGGAAGAGGTGTACAGGAATTATCACGCCAGCGCTCCGGCGCCGGATCATCCGATGGATTGATGAAGCACGTCAAACTCCACATCCACGGCCGCGTGCAAGGGGTTGCTTACAGGGCCCATACGCGGCGCAAAGCCTTGTCGCTGGGCCTCTCAGGCTACGTGGAAAACCGGCCCGACGGCAGCGTATATGCCGAGGTTGAAGGCCCGGCTGAAGCGGTCGGCGAGATGATCCGCTGGTGCCGCCAAGGGCCTCCCCTCGCCGAGGTCAGCTCCGTGGAGGTCAGGGAAGGACAGCCTCAGCAACACCAGGGCTTCGAGGTACGGCGGTGAATATTACAGCGCCTCCAGGGCTTTTTCCAAATCGCCGATCAGGTCCTCGGCGTCTTCTACCCCTACGCTCAGGCGGATCAGCGAATCGGTCAGCCCTACCTTCAGGCGTTCTTCCTTAGGTATCGAGGCATGGGTCATGGAAGCCGGGTGGCCGATGAGCGATTCCACGCCGCCGAGCGATTCGGCGAGGGTGAAATAGTGGGTGTTGCTCAGCACCTTCACCGCGTCATCAAAGGTATCCTGATGCAGGTCGAACGACACCATGGCCCCGAAGTCGCGCATCTGCGCTTTGGCAATGCCGTGCTGGGGGTGGTCTTCAAAACCCGGGTAATACACTTTTGAGACTTTGGGATGGTTCCGGAGGAATTCCGCGATGCGGCGGGCGTTCTGACAGGCCCTTTCCACCCGCAGGTGGAGGGTTTTGATGCCGCGCAGCACGAGGAAGCAGTCGTTGGGTCCCGGCACTGCGCCTACGGCGTTCTGGAGGAAATAGAGCGTTTCTGCCAAAGCGGGATCTTTCACGATGATGGCCCCCATTACCACGTCGGAGTGGCCGCCGAGGTATTTGGTTGCGGAATGCAGCACGATGTCGGCGCCCAGGTCGAGGGGATTCTGGAGGTAGGGCGACGCGAAGGTATTGTCGACTGCCACGCGAACGCCTTTGGCATGAGCGATCTCCACCATTTTACGGATATCGACCACTTTGAGCATGGGATTGGTCGGCGTTTCGACCCAGAGCAGTTTGGTCTTTTCGCTGAGGGCTTTCTCCACCTCAGCGGGGTTGCTCATGTCGACGAAATGGCCATGCACGCCGTAGCGCTCGTGCACCCGGCGTATCTGCCGGTAGGAGCCGCCGTACAGGTCGTTGGTGGCCACAACTTCGTCGCCAGGGTTGAGCAGGCGCATGATGGCGTCCATGGCCGAGAGGCCGCTGGCGAAGCAGATGCCGTGCGTGCCGTTCTCCAGCGCCGCCAGGTTGCGCTCCAGGGCGCTGCGGGTGGGGTTCTGCGTGCGTGCGTATTCGTAACCCTTGTGTTTGCCGGGGGCTTCCTGGGCGTAGGTAGAGGTCTGGTAAATGGGCGTCATTACGGCGCCGGTGAGAGGATCGGGTTCGAGCCCCCCGTGGATGACTTTTGTGCCAAATTTCATTGGATGCTATTGTTATTTTCTTCTGAGAACGCGGTGTACGGCATCTGCCACATGTGCGGCGCTCATGCCGTATTTGTCGAGAAGTTCTTCGGGTTTGCCGCTTTGGCCAAACTGGTCGTTCACGCCCACGAATTCCATGGGCACGGGCATGCGGCGGGCCAGCAACTGGGCAATGCTTTCGCCCATGCCGCCGGCGATCTGGTGTTCTTCGGCGGTGACGACGCAGCGGGTCTTCCGCACCGAATCCAGAATAGCCTCCTCGTCGAGCGGCTTGATAGTATGGATGTTGATCAGCTCCACGCTGACGCCCTGCCCTGCCAGTTGGCGGGTGGCTTCCATCGCCTTCCAGACCAGGTGGCCGGTGGCGAAGATGGTCACGTCGGTTCCTTCCTGCATCAGCAGGGCCTTCCCGATTTCAAAGGGCATATTTTCGGGAATGAAAACCGGCCAGCCCGGACGGCCGAAGCGCAGGTATACCGGGCCGCGGTGTTCAGCGATAGCGATAGTAGCCGCTTTGGTCTGGTTGTAGTCGCAGGGGTTGATGACCACAAAGCCGGGCAGCATCTTCATCAGGCCTATGTCTTCGAGTATCTGGTGGGTGGCGCCGTCTTCGCCGAGGGTCACCCCGGCGTGGGAGGCGCAGACTTTCACGTTTTTCTCCGAATAGGCGATGCTTTGGCGCAGCTGGTCGTAGACCCGCCCCGTAGAGAAGTTGGCGAAGGTGCCGGTATAGGGAATCTTCCCTCCTGTGGCCAGGCCCGCGGCGATACCCATCATGTTGGCCTCCGCAATGCCGACCTGAAAGAAGCGATCGGGGAATTCTTTAATAAAATCGTCCATTTTGAGCGAACCCACCAGGTCGGCGCAAAGCGCCACCACGTCCGGGTTGCGCCGGCCGGCTTCGAGGAGGCCGTCGCCGAAACCATCGCGGGTCGCTTTTTTCCCGCTCACTGCAAACTGATCCAACATAACATCAGGTTTGAAAAATGATCAAGCGGGGCGGTAATCCTCTGTATAAGGATAGTCGCCCAGGGTTTCTTCGAGCTGGGAAAGGGCCTTTTCCGCCTGTTCGGCATTGGGGGCCACGCCGTGCCATTTGTGGGTGCCCATCATGAAGTCGACGGGGTAGCCCATCTCGGTCTTCATCAGGATCACGACGGGTTTGCCTTTCCCGGTGCGGGATTTTGCCTCCTCCAGGCCGCGGATCACATCGGCGATGTCGTTGCCGCTCATGTGGAGTGCATCCCATCCGAAGGCGGCCCATTTACCTGGCAGGTCGCCCAGGGTGATCACGTCGTCGTTGCGGCCATCGATCTGCACGCCGTTCCAGTCGACGGTCAGGATGAGGTTGTCAATGCGGTGGTGGGCGGCGAACATGGCCGCTTCCCAAATCTGTCCTTCCTGCATCTCGCCGTCGCCGCACAGGCAGTACACCAGGTGCTGATCGCCGTTCAGGCGCTTGGAAAGCGCCGCCCCGGAAGCCACGCTCAGCCCCTGCCCCAGCGAACCGGAAGCGACGCGCACGCCGGGCAATCCCTCATGGGTAGCGGGGTGGCCCTGCAATCGCGAATCGATCTTTCGGAAGGAGGAGAGCTCCTCTACCGGGAAATAGCCGGAATGGGCCAGCACGCTGTACCAGACCGGGGAGATATGGCCGTTCGACAGGAAAAAGAGGTCTTCACCCTTTCCTTCCATCGAGAAGGGGTTCTTCCTGCGGAGCACATGAAAATAAAGAGCGGTGAAAAAGTCCGCACAGCCCAGCGACCCGCCCGGATGCCCGGAAGCCGCGTAAAAGGTCTGTCGGATAATGTCGCGGCGCACCTGAGCGGCGATCCGGCGAAGTTGGTCCAATTCGGCCATGGCCAGCGTATTTTTGAATGGCCCGCAAACCAAAAGGCGGGCAAAGTGCGTTTAAAAAGCACTGCAAAGGTAGCAAAAAAGATAAAAGGGCCATCCAAGTTTAAACCTGAATGGCCCTTTCCGAAAATCTTTCGTGAGAATGAATCAGAAGAAATTACTTCTTCTTGTTCACCGTGTCGCTCAGTTCTTTGCCCGGCTTGAAGCGGACAACTTTCTTGGCGCTGATCTTGATGGAAGCGCCCGTCTGCGGGTTGCGGCCCGTGCGTGCTTTCCGCTCGGATACCGAGAAGGTACCGAAGCCGATCAGGGTGGCCTTGTCACCAGCCTTCAGAGAGCCGGCGATAGCGTCAAAAACGGTGTTCACAGCGGTGGTAGCTTGAGCTTTCGTGATCTTGGACGCTTCAGCAACCTTGGTAACCAAATCTCCTTTATTCATTTTCTTGGCTTTTGATGATGATTAAAAATTTTAATCGAGAGCAAATTTAGTTGCTGCCTATTGTATAAACAAGTATTTTGATCTAAAAAATAGCCGGGAAGGCTATATTTTATAAGGGTTTTTGAACTTTTCACCCCTTCGGGGGCTTCTCTTTTGGGTGTTTTTTTAAAAATTCCAAAATTTTTGTGTTAAAATTTTGTCTGATAATCAATCATTTATGAAAAACAAGGCAGTCCTTTTCCTTTGTTTAATAGTATTTGCAGCTTTTCTGGTCCCTTCCACCGGTTGTGCCCCAAAATATGGGTGCGAAGTCTATGAATCCACCCAGGCGCCCACCAACAGGAAGGGTGAACTGTCCACGAAGAGGGGCAAATCCAACCTTTTCCCCAAACACATGCGCCGCAACAGGTAATCATTGCCGGCCATTCTCCCTCCGGGGATCCAGTGCATCGCTCAGGCGCTCGCCCAGGAGGTTGAAGGTCATCACCGTAATAAATATCGCCAGCCCCGGGAAGATCGCCAGCCACCAGGCGTTGAAGTTCGACCTGGCATCGCTGAGCAGTTTGCCCCAGGTGACCTCATCAGGTCCCAGGCCTATTCCCAGAAATGACAAGGTTGCCTCCGACAGTATCGCCCGCGCCACCCCGAAGGCGATGAGGATCAGCACGGGGTTGAGCGCGTTGGGCAAGGCATGCCGCAGGATGATCCGCCACGGCGGCAAGCCCAGCGCCCTGGCCGCCTCGATATAGGTCTGTTGCCGTACCTTCAGCATCTCCGCCCGCACGAACTGGGCGATCGAGGTCCAGCCCACCAAGCCGATGATCAGCATGACGTACCAGACCGAGGGTTTGCGGATCAGCGCGGCGAGAGAGAGGATCAGCAGCAAGCCCGGAATAGACTCGAATACCTCCAGGCTGCGCATCACGAGCAGGTCGGCAGGCACGTGGACATTTCTTCTCAGCTTCAATATTTTCTCCATTCCCCACCCCACAAAGGTCGCAGCCGCCACCATGGCCGCAAAGATCAGCACCCCGCCGAGCAGGGCCCCGATCGCCACGCCTTCCTCATTGGCCTCCCCGATCGCATACCCGCGGCTGATGAAGCCGTAGAACAGGCCGAAATACAACCCTGCTCCGCCCAGCAACAGGCGCAACCAGGAGGTGCGCAGCCCGCGGTCGCCCCAATAGCCCGCCACAGCGCCGAGGGCAATGCCGATCAGCGATGCCAGAAGCATGGCGCCCAGGCCCACCATCAATGCTATCCGGGTCCCGGAGATCAGCCCGGCCGCTACATCGCGGCCCAGCTCATCGGTACCCAGCCAATGCCAATACCTCATCGACTCCACGCGCTGCCCTTTGAAGGGGTGGGCAGACCGGGAGTTGCGGATGTCGATGGTCGTGGCGGAATAGGGTATGGGGGGAAATACGACTTTGCCGTACGCCAGATCTTGCCAGCGCGCCCGCACCAGCTCGGGGGGCCATTGGGCCAGGCCAAGGTCCACAGCGTATTGATGAACGACCGGGAAATACGTCTCTCCCTTGATCACGCAATACAAGGGCTTCTCATTGGCCAGGAAATCGCCCAGCAATGCGACGGCGACCAGAAAGTACAGAACCCGCAAAGGCCACCGGGAGGGTATTTTTTGCTTCAGGTTCTTCATGTCGTTCTTTCATCCCGCCCCAGTCGCACCCTTGGGTCGGCAATGCCATACAATAGATCGGACACCCAGATACCCAGCATGGTCAGCAGGGCGCCCAGCAACAGCACGGAAAATACTACCGGCCAGTCATCCGCGAAAATAGCCTCGAAGGTCAGCAGGCCCATGCCGGGAATGGCGAAGATCACCTCCAGCACAACCGAACCGGCGATGGACGCGGGAAACAGCGAGGCCAGCACGGTGATCACCGGGAAGAGGGCGTTGCGGAAGGCGTGCTTCCACACCACCGTCCGTTCATCCAGGCCCTTGGCGCGGGCGGTTCGGATATAATCCTGCCGGATGACGTCGAGCATGCCGCCCCTCACCTGCCGGGCGAAAAAAGCCAGCAAGCCGTATGTCTGGCAAATCACGGGCAACACCATATGGCTGGCCCGCACGCTGAATCGCTCCCACCAGCCCGCATCCGCTGCCACCTGCCCCAGGCCGACGGAGGGAAACCAGTCCAGCCAGGGCGAATACACGCTGGAAGTAAAAAAGATGACGAATATAGTAGCCACCCAAAACCGGGGCAGGGAGTACAGTCCAAACAAGAACACGGTGAAAAAGCGGTCCATCCTGCTCCCTTTCCGCAGTGCGGAATACACGCCGATGGGCACTGCCAGGGCAAAGGCCAGAGCGAAGGCGCTTAGGTTGAGCACGAGGGTCCAGTAAAGTGCCGGGCGCAGTTTGCTGCCCACCGGGCGCTTGTCTTTGAAAGAGGTTCCGAAATCGCCTGTCAGCAGCCCGGCCATCCAGCGGTGGTACCTGTTCTCCAGGCCGTACCACTTGAAATCCGGACGCCGCAGCAGGCCCGGCGTGGCTGTTTCCAGCACCCGCTCCCATTGCCTGCGCAGCCCCGAGGCCTCTTCAGCGATGGAAGGGGCATAGGCCGATTCGCGGCTCAGGCTGTCGAGGCGCTTGACCAGGGAAGCGGCGGTCAGGGGCTTGTGCTCCACCCGTATCTGGTTCCTCAGCAGTTGGGTCAGGTCGATCTTCTGCTGCCGGTTCAGGGAGTCGGGCAGACGGGAAATTTTTTTCAGCAGCGCTTCAATACCCTGGTCGTAGGCTTCGACCTCCTTCCAGTTGCCGGTCTGGGCGAGGAGCCGGCTCAGCATGTCGCGCCTGCTTTTGGGTTGTATCCGGTGCAGGGTGTCGGGGAAGGCTGCCGGAGAGAGGCTGAAATAGAAGGCAGGCAGGTCGTAGCCGTACTGCCGGGCACAGCGCTCGTACTCCCCTTCCATGAGAATGCCCTGATCGCCGCACAGGTCGCTGACGGGATCGCCAGGCGCCAGGAGGCTCAGCCCGTAGGCGATCCAGGAGATGACCACCAGGGTGGGCAGGAAGAGCAATATGCGCTTGACCAGGTATTTTCCCATACCTCGCTATCGGAGCGACTCCACCAATTCATACTGATTCGGGAAGAAGCCCGGGGTAAGCGGAGAAGCGAAGGCTTCGAAGCGCTTATGGATCATGATCCGGGACTGCGGGGTCAGCAGGAACAGCATGGGTTGCTCGTCGTAGACCATTTTCTGGAAAGTCTTGTACAGCTTGTCGCGCTCCTTCTTGTCGATCGTCTGCCGGATTGTCTCGATCAGCTCGTCCGACTGTGCGTTGCCGAAACTGGTGCGGTTGGTGCCGTCGGGCGTATCGCTGGCGGTGTGCCATACCTGGTAGAAATCATCGAGCACCGGTTGCGCAGCCAGGGCGCCGCTGGCCAGTTCGTAGTTGCGGGTATTCAGGTCGGCGCGCTGGGCCTGGAACTCTTTCGACAGGATTTCCAGGTCGATACCGGCCTGGCTGGCCGCATCCTTGAAGATGGCCGCTATCTTCTCCTGAGCAGGCACGTTGGATATCAAGTAAGTCAGCTTCATCTCCACGCGCTGTCCGTTGACGACCTTGTCGACGGTGCCGTTGTTGTTGCTGTCGGTCCAGCCGGCCTCCGACAACAGCACTTTGGCCTTGTCGACGCTGAAGGGGATCAGCGGGAGGTCTTTGCTGTAGTAATCCTTCATCGGCAACACGGGGCCGTTGATCCGTTCGCCCATGCCATAGAATACCGTCTCGATGATCTCATCGACGTTGAGCAAATGGGCCAGGGCCATACGCACCTTGCTGTCGGTGAGTTTCGGATTTTTGGTATTGACGTAAATGAAGTAATAGGAATAGGTCGGCGGGGTGAAAAACTCGTAGTCGGCTGCCACATCCGGCAGGGCTTTCATATCGATGAAATCCTTCGGATCGAGCCCGACGCCCAGGTCGAGGTCTTCGGATTTCAGCAGCGAAACCGTCGCCGCCTGGTCGCGGACGGGCCAGTAGATGAGTTTCTGCGGATAAGCTTGCAGGGAGGACGAGGGGTTCTTGATTTTATCGCCCCACCAGCCGGCCTTTCTGACGAGGGTGATGCGCTGGTCTTCCGCGATACTTTCCAGGGCATAGGCGCCGCAGCCCGACACCGAGGCGGGGTCGCGCCCGTAGCGCTCGGAAGTGAAAAGGTCGGCAAATTGCTGAAGGCGGGGATCGTTCTCCAGGGCCTTTGCGCGCTCCGGATCGATCAGGTCAGCCAGCGGAATATCGGCCATGAAGCCCTGGGGGTCGTAGTTGTAGGCAGGCATCACCGGCACGGTCGCGACAATAGCTTCCAGGGTCAGGATATAGGTGTCGTTCGTCAGCACGGAAAATTTGCGCGGGTTGGCCGGGTCGACTTCAACCGCCTGGATCATAGCCAGGTAGGGGCGGATGCGCTGCGCGGGAATCCTGGGGTTGAAGACGGTCTTGAGCGAAAAGACGTAATCATTGCCTGTGACAGGAGAGCCATCGTCCCAGACCGCATCCTCCCGGATCTCAAAGGAATAGCGCAGGCCGCCCTTGAGGGGCCCATCGGAAATGGGTTCGATGGAAGGTTCGCCTTTTACCAGGCTGGGTTCCAGCTGCCTGGTCTTTGGGTCGATATTCATCAGGTAGAGGAAGATATGGCGCATGACCTGGGAGGAATACTGGTCGGCGATGGAGACCACGGGGTTGAATCCGCTTGGCTCAGCTGGCAGCCTGATGACGAGTTCGCCGGAGGTGCGCTTCCAGTTGGAATCGGGTTTGGGGTCGGGTTTACAATCGGTAAAAATGAAGAAGAGGGAGAAAACAAGCAGGAAATGTAGACAGCGCCTCATCGTTTTTGGATTTGTAGTTAAATGGATGTACCAAATTATGACTTTTTCGGAGAAAAGCCCCCGGAACCTTTACAGGAAAACCGTGTTTAATGAAAAAACTGAAATGGGCCATATTCTGATCGCAGGCGGTACCGGGCTGGTAGGCTCAAAACTCGTCACGATGCTGGTGGAAAAGGGCTACGAAACCGCCCTGCTCAGCCGCAACACCACTTCAAGCGTCCTGAAATCATTCCGCTGGGACCCCGCGCGCGGCGCCATCGACCACGCGGCGATAGAGGGCGCTTCGGCCGTGATCAACCTCGCCGGGGCAGGCATCGCCGACGGGCTATGGACATCCGCCCGCAAGCGCCTGATCATTGAAAGCCGCACCCAGTCGACGGCTTTGCTGCGGCAGGCCATTGCTTCCACTTCCAACCAGGTAGAGACCTATCTTTCGGCCTCTGCCATCGGCTATTACGGGCATGCGGGCGATGCGCTCCTCGAAGAGGCAGCCCCAGCGGGAAAGGGCTTTCTGGCAGAAAGCACCGCTGCCTGGGAGTCGGCGTTCCACGAAGTGGAATCACTCAACATACGCGCTGCCGCTTTCCGCATCGGCATCGTGTTGAGCCCGGAGGGCGGGGCGCTGGGAAAGATACTCCTGCCCTTCAAAGCCAGGATAGGCAGCTACTTCGGCGACGGCAGGCAATGGTATTCCTGGATACACATCGAGGATGTATGCCGGATGTTCATCCATGCGCTGGAAAATCCGGACGTGAGGGGCATCTACAACGCTGTGGCGCCGAATCCGGCGACCAACAAAGAGCTGGTTGAGGCGATCGGGAAGGTGGTGGGCGGTCCAAACCTCATCGCCCCTGTGCCTGCATTCCTGCTGCGCGCCGGGATGGGCGAGATGGCGGACGTGATCCTGAACAGCAACAAGGTCTCATCGCGAAAAATAGAGGCTACGGGCTTCTCCTTCCGTTTCCCGCAATTGAAACCGGCTCTGGAAAACCTGCTGCTCAGTTAAAGCTCAGGTACTGGACCGGGTCGACCGGCACGCCCTTGTACCACAGTTCGAAATGCAGGTGGGGGCCATCGGACAGCGTGCCGCTATTGCCGATGATGGCCACGGCCTCGCCCGCTCTGACGAAACTACCCACCTCTTTGAGCAGGGCCGAGTTGTGTTTGTAGAAGGAAATCAGGTTGTTGTCGTGCTGGATGCCGATGGTATGGCCGGTTTCCAGGGTCCAGTCAGAAGCGATCACCCTGCCGTCCATCACCGCCTTGATCGGCGTGTTTTTGGGCGCCAGGATATCGATGCCGAAGTGTTTTTTATCGGGCATAAACCCTGCGCTGATCTCCCCGGTGATGGGAGGCGAGAAGAAGAGTTGCTCCAGCGGCGTTTCGGTCTTCTGTTGCGAAGTGGCCGGAGCCGGCGACTGGCTGATGGCCCGGATCTCCTCCATTTCCACTTGCTGCCTCAGCAGCTCGTCTTCCTCGATCCGGCCGATGTGAAGGGCGCTGTCGCCCGCTTCGTATTGCTCCTTGGGCATATCTTCCAGTGTCTCCACATCGCCCAACAGCATTTTCCGGATATTCCTGTTGTAGAGATCCTGCGCTTCCACCAGTTCCTCCAGCGAATCGATCTCCCGGTTGAGCCGGATGAGCTCGGGCTGCGCGTTGGCGGAGCCATAGCCGGGAATATAGCGCTTCAGCGGGGTGAAAACGATCAGCGAGATCACCAGGAATGCCACTAAAACCATTAGGGTACTGAGGAACACGTAGACGTTCAGAAGGGAAAGGCGGTAGGAGCCGACCTCCTCAAAGGTCTCGTGGTTCATGATCACCAGCCTGTACGTATGCTGGAGCCGTTCCCACCAGGTAGTTTTCTTTTGCGTAGGCAGATCGCTCATGAATCTATGAGTATGTTTGGAAAATCAAGGTTCTGATTGGGGGCAATCGTAAAATAAAAATCAGGTTTTCCAGTTAATAAGGTGTAATTTTGGGCCTGTTTTGAAAGAACCGCAAACCGCACTGCAAAGTTGAACAAAACTTTGTTTCCAGACAGCCCGGATCAAAAACAAAATTTTAGGAATCATTGAGAACGAATACGTTTTTCCGGATACTCATCGGATTTTTATTGGTTGCCGTAGCTTCAGCAGGTTGTAAAACGACCAAGCGCAAAGGCGACCTTTCCCCGCTTGGAAAATTCTACCACAATACAACGGCAGAATACAACGGTTATTTCAATGCCGGACTGCTGATGGACGAAGCCCGGCTCCAGCTGGAGGCCCAGCATCTGGACAACTACAACCAGCTCCTTCCCCTCTACCCCTACCGCGAGGCCTCCAACCCCAAGGGGGTAGCTGAAAGCCTCGACAAAGCCATCGAAAAAGTATCCATCGTCGTAGCCCTGCACCGCTACAGCGATTGGACCGACGATTGCTACCTCCTGGTCGGCCAGGCCCAGTATATGAAGCAAGACTTCGAGTCGGCCGAAGAGACCCTTGAGTACATGATCGCCAACTACAAACCCAGTTCTCTCGATAAGGCGAAGAGCGATTCCAAGGAGGTCAAGAAGAAAAAACCCGACAAGAAGAAGAAAAAAAAGAGCACCAAGAAGAAAAAGCGCAAGAGCAGTTCCAAAAAGAAAAGCTCCGCCCGCAAACCTGTAACCAGGCCCCGTACCGACCCTAATGCGCCAAAGGAAGAAGAAGCGAAGGAGGCGCCTACCATCTCTATTGGCACCAACAGAGTGGAAATCGAGGAAGGAAAGCCCGAATCCTATTTCCTGCGGCACCGGCCTGCCTATCAGGAAGGGCTGGTCTGGCTGGCAAAGACCTACATCGAGCGGCAAAACTACTTCGAAGCCGACCGCATCATCTACCAGCTCACCAAAAGCGCCAGCACCTTCAAGGACGTCAGGCGGGAGCTATCGGTAGTGGAAGCCTACTACTACCTGCGCCAGAAAAAATATGCTGAGGCCATCGCCCCGCTCGAAAAGGCCGTCGAACTCGAAAAGAACAAGCTGCTCAAGGCCCGCTATACTTACATCCTGGCCCAACTCTACCAGCGGATCGGCCGCAATGGCGAGGCGCTGAAGGCCTTCGCCACCGTGTCCAAACTGCGCCCCAGCTACGAGATGGACTTCAGCGCCCGCCTCAACGTCATCCGCATGAACTGGGCTTCCAAATCCGCCTCAGCCGGAGAGGTGCGCAAAGAGCTCGACCGCATGCTCAAGGACCTCAAAAATATCGACTACAAAGACCAGATCTACTACGTGATGGCAGAGATCGACCTGGCTGAAGGCGACAAGGTGGCGGCGATCCAAAACCTGCGCAACTCGCTGGCTTCCAGCACCAGCAATGCGCCACAGAAAGCCGAAGCCTATCTCAAACTGGCCAACCTCTACTACGAAGCCGAAAATTACGTCGATACCAAAAAGTACCTCGACAGCACCCTGAACCTCATGCCCGCCACCGACGAGCGCTACCGCGACGTTGGCGCCCTCGCCTCCAGCCTGACCGATATCGCCCGCAACCTGGAGATCATCCAGTTGCAGGACAGCCTGCTGGCTCTCAGCCAGCTCAGCAATGAAGAGCGCTTTGCCATGGCCTCCGAGATCAGGAAACAACAGGACGAGGCCCGCAGAAAAGCCCTGCTCGAAGCCAGTAAAAACCAACAGCCCGTTTCGTCTCCCGGCGCCGGCCCCCCTCGCGCAGGCGCGCAAAAGAGCGACTTCTTCGCTTACGACGACCGGGCCGTGAAGCGCGGCCTGCGCGACTTCCAGCGCGTTTGGGGCGGAAGGCCGCTGGAAGACAACTGGCGCCGCAGCTCCAGCCAATCGGGCATCGCCCAGGGCGAAGAAGCCTCCGAGGCCCAAGAGTCAAAACCCTCCGTTTTGACGGAAGAAGAAGTAAAGGCCATGTTCCGCGACGTGCCCCAGACGCCCGAGCAGATCGAGGCCGCCCATAAAAAGATCCAGGACGCCCTCTTCGGCCTCGGCCGCCTTTTCAGGGAAAAACTGGAAAACGAGGAGAAGGCCATCGCCGCTCTCGAAGAGTTGCTGCGCCGCTACCCCCAGACCAGCCTCAGGCCGGAAGCGCTCTACCTGCTCTACCTGGCCTACAACGATTCCAACAGAACCTCGGACGCCAAGCGCTGCTACGACCTGCTCACCACCGAGTATCCCGACTCCCCCTATGCCCTGCTCCTGACAGATCCGGAGTACCTGAAAAAGACCCGCGACAGGGAGGCGAAGATCAACCAGTACTACGACCAGGTCATGACGGTGTTCCAGCAGGGGCGCTACCGCGAAGCCTATGACCAGATCCAGAAAGTGCCGGCCATGTTTGGCGGCAGAAACTCCCATACCCCCCGCTTCGAATTGCTGAAGGCCATGTGCCTGGGCAATCTGGAGGGAAAGGACTCCTACGTAGCCGCGCTCAAGGAGTTTATCGAAACCTTTCCCGACGTGCCCGAGCAGAAGCACGCCCGCGAGTTGCTCCGCCTGCTGGGCGAATACACCGCTTCCGGCCCCGGCGGCGCGACCCTGAAGGCCACGCAGGAGGAAACCTACGTCTATGAACCCGACGACAAGCACTACATCATCGTCGTGTTTGAAGGGAATATCAACCTGGAAACAGCCAAGGTGCAGATTTCCGACTACCACCTCAAATACCACAAACTCGACAAGCTGCGCGTGTCCAATATCTATCTCGGCGACAACGAGTCGCGCACCCCGGTGATCGTGGTGCGCACCATGGACAACCAGCAAAAAGCCATGGAATACCTGCGCAGCGCGGAAGCCAACAAACAGGATTTCCTCAGCGCAGACTTCAAGTACCGGGTATTCCCCATTTCCCAGAATAACTACCGGCAGATGCTCAAAAACAAGGTAGTGGACGGGTATCCGGAGTTTTTCCAGAAAAACTACTGATAAATAATCGCCGCCTTCGGCGACGCAAAAGGAAAAGGGCTTACCCCGGCAGCGGGATAAGCCCTTTTCCTTTTCAATCAGACAGGTATCAGTCGGCTACGACCTCGAAGATCACGCGTGCATCCACGTCGGGGTGCAGGTTGAGCTTTGCGGTGTAGGTGCCGAGTTCCTTGACTTCTTCAGGCAATTCGACCTTTTTGCGGTCTACCTCGACGTCAAATTGTTCCTTGAGCGCGGCGGCGATCTGGATGTTGGTCACGCTGCCGAAGATCTTGCCGCTCGTACCGGCTTTGGCGCCGATTTTGAGGACTTTGTCCTTCAGCTTGTCGGCTACGGCCTGGAACACGGACAGCATTTCAGCCATGCGGGAAGCCTCACCGGCCTTGATGTCGTCGAGCTTCTTGCGGTTGGTAGCGTTGGCGATGATGGCCATGCCTCTCGGGATCAGGTAATTGCGGCCATAGCCGTCTTTTACCTTGACGATCTCGTACTTGTCGCCAACCTTGTCGATATCTTGAAGTAAGATGATTTCCATGATGAGAAAATTTAAACCAGGAATGAATGCTTATTTCAGCAGGTCGGTCACATAGGGCAGCATGGCCAGGTGGCGTGCGCGCTTGATAGCGGTCGACACCTTGCGCTGGTACTTGAGCGAGTTGCCCGTGATGCGGCGCGGCAGGATCTTCCCTTGTTCGTTGACAAACTGGAGCAGGAAATCCGGATCCTTGTAGTCGATATACTTGATACCGAACTTGCGGAAACGGCAGTATTTCTTGCGCTTCTGCCCGATGTTGGGATTGCTGAGAAACTTGATATCGTCTTTATTAGCCATTTTCTGGAAGTTTTAAGGATGAAAGGGATCAATTTTCTGCACCTTCATCATCGGCAGGAATGTCAACAATCGGCGTTTCCGGCGTATCCGGCTCGAGGTCCGGGTCGACGGCCTGAACCTTGGGCGCTTTCCGCTCTTGCGGACGCTCAACAGGCGCTTCTTCCTTGGGCGCTTCGGCCTTTTTCTTCTTCTTCCCGATCAGGCCGTTGCGCTTGTCTTCGTTGTACTTCACGCCGTACTTGTCAAGCTTGACGGTCAGGAAGCGCATGATGCGCTCGTCGCGGCGCAGCGAGAGTTCCAGGTTGCCCAGGAAAGCGCCGTTCTCGTTAGAAAATTCAACACAGTAATAAACGCCTGAAGACCTCCTGTTGATCGGAAAGGCCAGCGGACGCAACCCCATTTCATCCACATGTACGATCGTACACCCCTCAGTGGTGAGGTGATCGACATATGTCTGAGCTGTCGCCTTGATTTCATCGCCCGACAGCACTGGGTCTACGATGAAAGTTACTTCATAATGATTCATAAATCAGACATAGTGGTTAGTAAAAAAATAACAAGCGCTCTGGTCTTTTCCAAAGCGCCTGCAAAGGTAAGAATATTTTTTTAGTTTAAAAGTTTATGAGGGTATAAGTTTATCTCTAAACTCCTAACCCCATAAACTTCTAAACTATAAAAAATTATTCCCTGATCACGCTGACCGTCATATCCGGGTCGTAGTCGCCTTTGATGACGGGCGACTGGCGGTTGCCGGTATATTTTTTCACGTTTTGGGTAATGTAGTCAAACAGTTCCTGGACGCTGACCACGCGGTCGCGGTTGAGGTCGGCTTCGCCTTTGAGGCCGCGGATGAGGAAGTGGCTGAACACACCCTGCCGCAAGCCGCTGGATTCGAGGGAGGTTTCTTCCGATTTGGACGACATGATGAGGGCGGTGCCAGGGTCGGCCTGGGCCAGGGTGCTGTAGTAGCTGTCGAGGATGCCTTTGACTTCACCGCTCTTCATGGCCAGGAGGCTGCCCGAGTGGCAGGCGTCGGCGATGAGCAGCTTGTACTTGGCCGGGCTGTTGGCCAGGATGGCGTTGACCTCGTCGTGCTCGATCTTGTTGTTGTAGCCGTCGAAATCGATGGGCAGGAAGGCGCCTTTGAGGCCGTGGCCGGAGAAGTAGAGCAGGGCCAGGTCGTTGGGGCCCGCCTTGGCGAAGACGTTCTCCATAGCCATCTTGATCTCGTCCTTGGTAGCGTCTTCATCGATGAGGATGCGGATCTGATCGTCGGGCAAGCCGCCGCCCTCGGGGCTTTTGAGAAATGCGTACATGCGGTAGGCATCGTCGTCGGTGTAGCGCAGGGTCGGCATGTGGTTGTAGGAGGAGACGCCCACCACGACGGCCCATACCTTGATGGGCCGCACCCGTTTCGGCTCGGCGGGCGGAGCAGCGGGTTGTTCTTCGGGCAGGGTGGCGCCGACGTAGGCGCCGGCCTGCCAGTAGCCTTTCACTTCTGCGCCGGTCAGCATGCGCATGGTTCCCTGGCCATCCATTTCGCCGTCGGCCCATTGTCCGGAGAATTGCTCGCCGTTGGCGAAATACATGACGCCCTCTCCGTGGGGCAGCCCGCTGCGGAAGGCGCCGACGTATTTGGAGCCGTCTTCTTTTTTGACGAAGGTGCCGCGCCCGTTCTGGCAGTCGCCCTGAATGCAGCCGGTTTGCTGCTGGGCGAGGAGGGATTCGGCCAGGACGAACTCGCCTTCCTTCCAGATGCCGGTATACACCTTGCCGTCTTTGGCGTGGAGGGTGCCGTTGCCATCTTCGAAGCCGTTTTTGAACTCACCTTCGTATCGGTCGCCGTCGAAATGCTGGAAGATGCCTTTCCCATGGGGTTTGCCATTGCGAAACTCCCCTTCATACTTACTGCCGTCGGCGTAGGCGAAGGAGCCCGTTCCGTTGACGCAGTCGCCCGATACGCAACCCGACTGGATATTTCCCTGGTCCTCCTGGCCGGCGATGTCTTTGCCGGGGAACATGTTGGTCACCAGATTTCCGTTTTCATCGACGGGCTGGCCTTTCTTCCAGCGACCGGTCCACTTCGTGCCGTCGGGGAAGGTCTTGGTGCCGCGGCCTTCGGGGTAGCGGAACACCCATTCTCCCTGGTATTTGCTCCCGTCGGAGTAATGGCAGGCGCCGATGCCGTGGATTTCTCCGTCCTTGAATTCGCCGATGTAGATGGCGCCGCTGGGGTAGATGTAAATACCCTTTCCATTCTTACAATCGCCGGAGATACAGCCTCGTTGCTGCTCTTCTTTTTGAGGTTCCTGTTCAGGTTCGGCCGCTGCGAAGGCGTTGGCCTTGTCGACAGGCGGTTCTGGGGCCGGCGGAGGCGGGGGGGCCTGGTATTCGCCTTTCACAAACTGGCCTTTCAGCTGGTCGCCGCCGGCCAGGGTTTTGATGCCTTTGCCCTGGGGGTAGCTGTCTACCCATTCACCCTGGTATTTGCTCCCGTCGGTGTAGTAGCAGGAGCCGATGCCGTCCATCTTGCCGTTCTTGAACTGCCCGATGTATTTGGCGCCGCTGGGGAAAAGGTAGATCCCCGTGCCGTTCATGCAATCGCCGGAGACGCACTGGCTCCAGGAAAGCGAAAGGGCGAAGATCAGGAATACAAAGGTGGCTGCAATTCGTTTTATCATCATAATGTTATGGTTAAAATAACCTGGGGGTTTATCACTTATAATTTTAGCAATCCTTCATTTGTTTGCCGAATGTCGGATTTTCATGCCACATTTCCAACTTACCGGATCATGCCCACTGGCATGTTGTAGTCGAACTCGCCTTTGAGAATGGGGTTCTGAGCCCTTGCCGTGTACGTCTGTACTTTCTGCTGCACATAACCGAACAGCTCGCCGATGGTGATGATTTTGTTGTTGTCGAAATCGGCCGTTCCCTTCAGGCCCCTGATGAGGTAGTGGCTGAAAACGCCCGAACGGAGGCCGCCGTCTTCGAGGGAGTACTCCTCTCCTTTCGACGAAAGCATGAGCGCGAGGCCGCCATTGGAATTTTCAAAAGCCTGGTAGAGTTTGGCCAGGGAGGCGTCGATGGGCCCGGATCGCATGGCCAGCAGGCTGCCGGAGTGGCAGGCGTCGGCAATGACGAGCTTGTGCCTGGCGCGGCTTTGGGAGATCAGTCCTGTGATATCCTCGTGCATGAGCTTGTTGTTGAGTCCGTCGTAGTCGAAAGGCAGGAAACAGCCCTCCAGTCCGTGGCCGGAGAAGTAGAAGAGCACGACGTCGTTTTCGTCGGCGCGCAGCAGGATGTCGCGCATGGCGTTCAGGATGTTGTGCCGCGTTGCGTCTTCGTCGACCAGCAGGCGGACCTGCTCTTCGGGCAGTGCGCCGCCTTCCGGGCTTTTGAGGAAAGCGAAGACCTGGTAGGCGTCGTCGTCGGTATACCGCAGCACAGGCATGTGCTGGTATTGCGCCACGCCAACGACCACGGCCCAGATCCTGACCTCCTGGGTTGTGGGCGGCGGGGTGGAGTTGGTTTCGGAAACGGGTGGCGTGGCCGGCAGTTCGCGCAGTGGGCGTCCCAGTTCCCATTCGGCTGCCAGCACCCTGCCGCTCTTGTAATACATAGTGCCGGCTCCGTGAGGCGCATGTTGCTTCCATCCACCGGAGTACCTGTCTCCATTAATATAATACGTAGTGCCCTGCCCTTCCGGCAGCCCCTTGAAAAACTCGCCCAGGTAGCGGGAGCCGTCGGCATAGGTGTAGTTGCCGGTGCCGTCCTGGCAGAACTCGAGGTTGCAGTTGCGATCAAAAGCGCCAGAGACAGCCTGCTGGCTCCTGACATCGCCTTGCATGGGCACACCCTGCTCCCAGCGGCATTCCAGGCGGGAGCCGTCGGCGTAGAACATCGTGCCCTGCCCGTGGAAACGGCCGTTCTGGAACTCGCCCTCATAGCGGTCGCCATTGGCGTAGGTCATGATGCCGAAGCCATGGAAAGCGTTGCGCAGGAAGGAGCCGCGGTATTCGTGCCCTTCGGCAAAGATGAGGCGGCCTTCGCCCTCGCGAAAGCTGTCGACCCAGTGTCCCAGGTATTTATTGCCGTTTGCAAACTGGAGGATACCCCTGCCATGGGGCTTGCCGGCGAGGAAATCGCCCTCGTAGCGCGCCCCGTCGTCGTAGATGAACACTCCGTACCCATTCATACAATCGCCCTTGACGCAACCTGCGAGGACGAAATGAGGCATCATCAACAATGCCGTTGCTACCAATCCCATAACTTTACGCATACCTCAATTGCTTGAAAAGAATGTCAGGAAATGTAGCGATCGGCAATAAGCAGGACTTTTTTGATTTGTATAACCATGATAACGTTTGCACCGCCCGCCGCTAGTGCCCTGCCAGGCACTTTTTTCGGGAATGGCCGGAAAAAAGGGATATGTGGCAGCCACAGCCCCAAAACTGGCGGCGCATTTTCGGAAAATATTATCTTTGCGCCTGATTTATCACCAAAAAATGCCATCGCGTATGTGGAAAAGTTTGTTATTCGCTTGCTTGCTTGCCGTTTGGGGGATTGCCTGCAACCAGGGTTCGGGGCATGACCACGATCACGACCATGCTGCCGCCGATTCGCTGAGCGCCGGCGACGGGAAACATTTCGGAGAAACCATCACCGAAGAAGGCGCCATCACCTATGAAGAACTACTAGCTAAAATGGCCACGACCGACTCTATTCCGGCTAAGGTCATGGGCGCCGTGGGGGCTGTGTGCCAGGTCAAAGGTTGCTGGATGGACATGGTTTCCAATTCGGAAGAGAACGGTCCCATGCGCGTTTCTTTCAAAGATTACGGCTTCTTCATGCCCAAGGACATCTCGGGCCGCAAGGTGATCATGGAAGGCTACGCCTACCGCTCCGTCACCACGGTGGAAGAACTGCGCCATTACGCAGAAGACGAAGGCCTGCCGAAAGAAGAAATCGAAAAAATTACGGAACCGCAGGAAGAGATCAAATTCCTGGCTTCGGGCGTGATATTGCTCGGCGAAAACGAGGGCCAGCAGTAAGCGCCAGACCGCAAATATGCTGCTGATCGAAATGGCGCCTTTGCACAAAAGGCGCCATTTTCATATCTTGAACTTTTCAAAACGTTCCAGCTTGTCTGAAGGGTTCACCATACGGTCGTTTTTACGCCCCGCACTCCTCGCTGGAGGGCTGCTAATGTTGTTGCCGTTGAGCGGGCACGCGCAGGTGCTCGACAGCCTGCAGCGGCTGCTGCCCAAAGTCAGGCAAGACACCCAGCGCATCGACATCCTCAACGAGATCGCCTGGGAGCTGACCGACGGCAATCCCGACAGGGCCAGGAAGCTCCTCGACAGCACCTTCCGCCTGGCCCGCTCCATCCACTATCTCAAAGGCCAGGGCAACGCGCTGAACTACAGGGGCGTGCTGGAAAACAAGGCAGGGCTGATCGATTCGGCCATTCATTACTACCAGGCCGCCATCCCTATCCGGGAAGAACTGGGCGACCAGGCGGGCGTGGCCAACCTCTACAACAACATCGGCAACGCCTTTGACGAGTTGGGACGGTACGAAAGCGCGCTGGAAAACTACCACCGCAGCCTCCGCATCCGGGAGGAACTCGAAGACTCCTTGCGCATTTACCGCTTATATTACAACATCGGCGACCTCTACGAGCGAATGGGCAACTACCCGGAAGCGCAGGACTTCCTGCTCCGCTATCTGGAGAATATGGAGCCCAGGGGCGTCACCGATGGCGTGGCCAACGCCTACAACGTGCTGGGCAACATTCAGTTCGAGGTCAACCGCTTTGAGGACGCCAGGGCCTCCTACCTCAAATCGCTGGCCATGCACCGGGAACTGGGCAACAGCCGCGAGGTGTCGACCATCCTCAACAACCTCGCCAACTTCAAGGATATGCAAGCGCAAATCCTCCACAACGAAGGCCTGGAGGAAGGCGCCCTCATGCAAGCCGAAAAAGCCATGGACCTCTACCGGCAGGCCCTCGCTATCGTCGCCGGCATCGACGACCGCGAGTCCATGGCCGAATTGTACCACAACATGGGCGTCTCGCTTAAAGACCAGGGCAAGTTTTGGGAAAAAAGCGGCAGGAAAGACAAAGCCGCCCTCATCTGGACCGAGGCCATCCACCACCTCGACACAGCCCTGATGTTGACAGACACCACTATGAATATCAAGGGTTTACTTGAAATTTATGAAGGTTATGGCGACGTGTACCGGCAGATGGGCCAGCACAAGCGCTCTGTGATGTATGCGCAGCAATCCCTTCGCCTGGCCAGGCAGATCGGCGACCTCAAATACATCCAGGAAGCGTATGAGGACCTCTACAAGTTGTACTACGCCCTGCGCGATTACGAGCGGGCTTTCGCTTATGTGGATTCATTCGAAACCATCAAAGGCGACCGCTACAACGCAGACCGGGTCAGGGAGAATGCCCGCCGGGAGGTGCTCTACGGCGACCGCAAGAAGCAATACGAAATCGAACGGCAGCAGGCGGAGATCATGCTGCAGGAATCGGAGCTGCGGCAGGGCCGCATTTTGCAATACTCCCTCGCAGGAGGCGCCGGCGGGCTTATCCTGCTGGCCTTCCTGCTCTACAACCGCTACCGCCTGAAGAACAAAGCCAACCGGGAGCTGGCCGAGAAGAACCAGATCATCGAGGCCGAGCGGCAGCGCTCCGACAGCCTCCTGCTCAACATCCTTCCCGAGGCCACGGCCGAGGAACTCAAGACCCACGGCAAGGCCAAAGCGCAGCGCTACGAGAGCGCCACGGTATTGTTTACCGACTTCAAATCTTTCACCCAAATCGCCGAGCACATGGAGCCCGAAGACCTAGTCGCCGAGCTCGACGAGTGTTTCCGGGAGTTCGACCGCATCACGGAAAGGCATGGGGTGGAGAAGATCAAGACCATTGGCGACGCTTACATGTGTGCGGGAGGCTTGCCCCGCGTCAACCAGACCCACCCCCTCGACGTGGTGCAGGTGGCCATGGAAATGCTGTCCTTCATGGAGTACTACGCCGCCCGCCGCCGGGCTCGGGGATTGCCTGTGTTCGAGGTCCGCATCGGCATCCACACCGGGCCGGTGGTGGCGGGAATCGTGGGCAGCCGCAAGTTCGCCTACGACATCTGGGGCGACACTGTCAACCTCGCCTCCCGCATGGAATCGAGCGGCGAGCCGGGGCGGATCAATATTTCCGCCGCCACGTATGAACACGTGAAGGCCCAGTTCCGTTGTATATCCAGAGGAAAGGTACAAGCCAAAAATAAAGGCGAAGTAGAAATGTTTTTCGTAGAAGGCCCTCAATACCATATCACCCCTGCCCGGCAGGCCTTCGCCGACCAGGTCGACTGGCCGGCCCTCCACGCATTTGTCATGGACAAGCTCAGGAGCGAGTTGCCGTCCCGGCTCAGCTACCACACCCCCGAACACACGGCCGACGTGCTGAGCGTGACCGAAGAGCTGTGCCGCCTGGAAGGCGTTGACCCCTTCCACACCCTGTTGCTGAAAACCGCAGCCCTCTTCCACGACACTGGGTTCATTGTCAACTCCAAAAACCACGAGGAGGAGAGCTGTGCGATCGCGCGCAGGCATCTTCCAGGTTATGGCTTTGATAATGAATCAATTGAAAGGATTTGCGGCATGATAATGGCCACCAGGCTGCCGCAAAGCCCCGCCAACCACCTCGAATCCATCCTCTGCGACGCCGACCTCGACTACCTGGGCCGCGACGGCTATACGCCCATCGCCGAAAGCCTCCGCCAGGAGTGGGCTACCGGCGGCTGGACGATGAGCCAGGACGAGTGGGAAGCCATACAGATCGACTTTCTGACCAGGCACCGCTATTTTACACGCTCCGCTATACAACGAAGGGCGGAGAAGAAAACCCAGGTGCTTATCTCATTGAAAAACAATGGCCGGGCAATGCCAGGGAAAGGCTGAAGAAATATCCGGTAAACCTGTTATCTTTGTTTGCCCCCCTTTACTTAGCACACCTTCTACCCATTATCACGCATCTACCTCATTGTCATTCGCTTCTATCCTCCCGCAGAAGCTGGTTTTTTCTTTCCCTAAAAAGAAAGGGGCACTGAATTTGGGTGTTCAGTGCCCCCTCGGAGCGTTTTTGGCGGAAGTAGTAGTAATGAAGAAGGAATGAATTCTTGATACAAAGAAAGATGGTTTGAGTCAGCTATACTATTACGAAAACACACCAATCCAACATATCAGATTCTATAATAAATCAAAAAACAAACAACCAAAATATTGATTGTCAAATATTTTAAACCTTAAAACAACCCATCTTTTTACCCCAAATGAACTTTCTAAGCCAATCTCACATAGTCGTTCCATCCAAGATTATGATTTCACATTCATACTGCTGAATCAACTGACCCGTTGCTTGGTCGGAAGAAGTGATGATTCCAATTGAAATGAGCAGAGCAATGATCAATGCCATAGTTTTAAACATTTTAAATTTTGTTTAAAACTATGGCGATGGATGGAACTAAAGATTAACACGCAAACCTTATCTTAACACGGCACATTTTTACTTTTTAAAAGAAAAAAAAAATCATATTACTGTATATCAACACTTTGACAACCATGGAAGAACTCCTTGAACTCATTCAACTCATCTCTAGAAATAAAATCAAGCAATTGGAATGGCTAGGGGCAGGAAAGTCAAATGGAATAGATTTCAACCAAATCAGGCAGCTATATGACGGAATAACAAGAGGGAGATTCTTAACGGAGGAAGATGTAAGACAGCATTTTTTTGAGCATTCACCAAGAAGTTATCAATACACTAGACGTCTGATACAAAAACTTAAGAACAGGTTACTGCACACTGTTTTCTTCATAGACCTTAACCAACCAAAATACAACGATATTCAACAAGCCTATTACCAATGTCATAAAGACTATGCCATCTACAAAATTCTAATGGGCAATAACATTATCGGCCCCTCCCTTTCTTTAGGTGAAGAAGTACTACAAAGATCTCTTAAATATGGGTTCCCGTACCTTACGATGGAACTCGCGAGGAACCTAATGATCCAACATGGACTTGCAGGAACAAAGGAAAGCCAAACTCGCTACTATCAAGATCTTATGTTCCAACAGTTCGAGTTATACCGGGCAGAAATCACCACGGAAGCCTATTTCCAGGAACTTGCCGTACACTTCTCCCATTCCCGGTCCTCGAAACCCGAAATGGTCAAAACGGCCATAAAATATGCGTCAGAGGTAGAACAATACCTCAAAAAATTCCGCACCTACCGCCTCATCCTGAACGGTTACCGCGTATTGGCCATGCGCCACCAGATCGAGAACGATTACGAGAATACCATTCTCGTTTCAAAAAAGGCCCTGGAAGTGATTGAAAACGACCCCACGCTCAATACCCAGACGGCATTGCTCATCTTCTACTTCAACATCTTGCAAAGCTGCATACAGCTGAGGCGATTCGAGGAAGGAGAACAGGCCGCCCAAAAATGCATGAAACTGGTGCCGGAGGGATACAGCAACTGGTACTTCGTGCTGGAACTCCACCTCATGCTCGCCTTCCACACCAACAAGTTTCAAAAGGCCTACGAAGTGCTTCGGACAGCCCTTCAGCACCCCGGGCATAAAAAACTCCCCGAGTCGGTGCGGGAGCAATGGGCAATTTACAAAGCCTACGTCCAATACTTCATCAGCATCGGGAAGATTAACAGTCAGGGAAGGGAACAGGTACAAAGTTTCCGGATCGGGAAATTCCTGAACGAGGTGCCGACATTTTCCAAGGACAAGCGGGGAGTCAATATCTCTATCATCATCATCCAGATCCTCTTCCTGCTGTATAAACGGGAGTTCGGCCAGGTAATCGACCGGGTGGAGGCCCTCAACATGTACCGGCACCGCTACCTCCGCCGCGACGATACCTTCCGGAGCAATTGCTTCATCCAGATGCTGCTCCAGCTCCCCGCCGCCAATTTCAACCGGATCGCGGCGGTCAGGCGGGCCCAAAAATTCATGGACCAACTCAAGGAAGTACCCATTGAGGCCGCCAGGCAAAGCGGGGAGATCGAGATCATCCCGTATGAGACGCTTTGGCGTTTTGCCCTGCAATCAATAGATCTAAAGCCCGCCGCCAGGCGGATTGCGCCGGGATAAAAAGGGCGCTCCCCTCCGAACCAAAGAGAAAGAATGGGATATGATGATGCACGGCGGTTAACAATGAATGGATTATTAAGCCAGCCAGGTCCGGAACGGGGAGCACCTGCCTATGAATACCCGGCCTGACTTGGCCGGGATTCCCCACAAGGACAAGAGCCCGTAGTGCCTTGTCATTGGCCCGTAAAAAGGGAAATTGAGGTTTTCATAGCTTATTTTTTTTTACTTTTTTCCAAACTCTCAAAAAATGAGAGTGTAAATCCCGATTTTGCCCCTACTTGGGTGAAGTAGGCTTTCGGTCGTATAAGTAAGTCTGCTGTTTCTTACAGTACTTGATAGGAAGACCAAAGGCTTTCAACTCCTGCAGCCACCGGTATACGGTGGCAGAGGAAACACCCAATTTACTGGCTAGGTTCTCCGGCGTACCTGTCGCTCCTTTTCGGATAAGGGCGTCCAGCCGCCTGGCTCGTTCCAAACGTTCAAAATAGCCCATAGCGCTTATCTTTGAATTCTAAATCAAATTTCATATTACAAAGTTACCGGACAAAGAGAAGCCTTGCTAGTCAAAAGTTAAGGCGAAAAACACAAAGTGGAAGGCAGCTTATCACAGGCACAACAAAAATAAATAAATGATTATCAATTAAATAAACAAAATCAAATGCACGACTTTTCTGAACTATCTACCCTAGTAAATTTTCTAAAAGGTCAGACCTTTCCAAGGGATCTTCCTCTTTCCCTAAACCTACCTCCAAGAAGCTTGGTTGAGAAGTTTTTCCAAGGAATAGCAAATGGAGAATATAAAACTGATGAAGAAGCAGCCAAAGATCTATATGGCACAAATACAAGTTCATCTTCATTCATTAGGTTAAAGGATCGACTTTTTAGCAAACTACTTCAACAGTTATTCTTAATCAATTTTGAGGGGAGTAAATTCTCATTAGAGAGCCAGAAATACTATAAAAACACAACAAACCTCCTTGCTGCGCAAATCCTCATAGGAATGGGAAATTTCACCCTTGCGAAAAAAATATCAAAAAGAATTGTAAAATACGCTCGGGAAAACAACCAACCTGAAATCGGATTTCTTGCTTGCAATATATTAAAGATTATCATATGGGAGAATCCAGAAAAAAGAATTACACGGGAGTTAAATGAGTATGATAATATTTCAAAATCATTTCGCCACAACCTCATGATAGAAAGCGAGATAAATAGCAGCTATGGAACGATAATCCAAAACATGAAAAAAGGAGGCGACTTCAACAAAAAAGAAATTGAACTAGTCAACAAAAATCTGAAAAACCTTGAAACCAAGCTTAATGGAGTTAGTAACAACAAGCTGTTACGCTATTATTTTTCTATTGCTGTATTAGAAATACACAAAACGAATTTCGATAACGCAATAAAAACTTGTGAACAAGGTTTAAAAAAGACAAACAACACACAAATTCCTTCTGCTCAAATTCTTCATCTATTAAAAACTCAATGTCATATTCATTTAAATCACTACCAAAAAGCTCTCGAAAACATTAAGGCTGCAGAAAAAAACGATAGAAAAAGAGGGCACAATAGATTCCAATTCTTTGAATTAAAATTCCTTATTTATATCCGATCATCGGACTTTGGGAATGCTGCAAAAATATATCAGAATGCTACTTCCAATGTTTTCTTTCCCTCTTTATCTCAAATCGCCCAAGAATCCTGGCACCAATACGGCCTCCTCCTCCTCTTCTTGATCCAGCTGGACAAAATACCGCCATCGGAGAGCCTGAACAAGGTCAAGCCGAAGCTGAGATTGGGCAAATTATTGAACGAACTGCAGGAATACGCCAAAGACAAGTCGGGCCAGAACCTCTCCATCCGCATCCTGCACGCGATGATCCTGCTGGTGAGCAAGCGGTACGATGAGTTTGAGGAGTCGCTGCCTCCGCTGCAGGCCTACATCCAAAGGTATATTCGCAAGTACCCGGAGTTGGCGCGAAGCGGTATGCTGGTCAAGATGCTCTCCCACATCCCCGCCGTAGGTTACGACGCCGAGCGCGCCGCTTGGCGCGCAAGGACCCAGCTGGAGAAAATGACCGTTCCCCCCGAAACCCTCCCCCTCAAAATCACCGAAATGGAGGTCATCCCTTACGAAAAAATGTGGCAATTTGTGGTCGAATTCCTCCACACCCTCAAAAAGCGGCCTTCGGCCAAAAAGCGCGACACATGAACCTCTCCGCCTCCTTCCCCCTGCTCGGCCCCGCCTTCGGGCACAGCGCCTACGCTCCCATCGACCTCGGCGCCGACAGCCCGGGTTGCCAGAGCGGCGAGCTGCACCATTTCGAAGGACTGGAAGCCTATGTGGCCGCCCGCTTCCGCGATACGGGCGCCGCGGCCCTGTACGGAGGCTACCTCGAAGAGCGCTGCCTCTACCTCAAAAGCCCGCTCTTCACCGGCAGCCTGCCCGCGCGCAGCGTGCACCTGGGCGTGGACGTATGGGCGCCCGTGGGCACGCCCCTCTACGCGCCCCTGCGCGCCCGCGTGTGGCACGCCAACTACAACCCCGGCGTGCTCGACTACGGCGCTACGGTCATCCTGCGCCACGATGACGACGGTCATACCTTTTTCTCCCTCTACGGCCACCTCTCCATGGCTTCCATCCGCCGCCTGCCCTTCGGCAAGGAGCTCGAGCCGGGCGAGGCCTTTGCGGAGATCGGTCCGCCGGCAGAAAACGGCGGCTGGGTGCCGCACGTGCACGTGCAGCTCATCTCCAACCTACTGGGACATCAGGGCGATTTCCCGGGGGTGTCGAGCCGGCACAATGTGCCTTTTTACAAGGCCGTTTGTCCGGATCCGGTGGGGTTGTTGGGGGTTGAATGCCTTTGATTATGTACTTTTTCCTTGTTGAAAAAGTACCAAAAAAACAAGGCTGTCGCCGCTTTGCCTAAAACCGGCCTTCATTCCGCCGGGCTGGCTAAACTGTCTGAACTGTGATCTTTGTGATTCTGATGATGACGCTGATTAAGAAAATCAAAGCTATCACATGAATCAAACGAATCATAGTTCAGACATTTCTTGACGGCAAACCGGCTAAGGCCGGATGGTTTTGATCCCTTTACTTTTGACAATCCTCGGTTATTCTCCTGACAATCTTTACCCGCCAGTTGCAGCTATCTCCATCAGCCAGGCGCAGAGCAGGGCGCCGTAGGTGCCCAGGGCGTAACCCAGCACCGCCAGCAGCACGCCGACGGGCGCCAGGGCGGGACTGAAGGCAGAGGCCACCACCGGCGCCGAGGCCGCCCCTCCGATGTTGGCCTGGCTGCCCACGGCCACAAAGAAGAAGGGGGCTTTCAGGAGTTTGGCCACCACGAGCAGCACGGCGATGTGCACCAGCATCCAGACCACGCCTACGGCGAAGAGTCCCAGGTTGTCGAATACCTCTTTCACATTCATTTTCATACCGATCGTCATCACCATGAAATAGATGAAGATGGTGCCGTAGCGCGAGGCGCCCACCCCTTCCAGTTTGCGGAAGCGGGTGAAGGAGAGGGCCAGCCCGAGCGTGGTGGCCACCACGATGATCCAGAAATAGCCGTCGGCCAGCCAGTTGAGGGTGCCGAGTTCCAGGTTCTCCAGCCGGGGCGCGATGGTTTCGGCGGCCCAGTGGGCCAAGCCTACGCTGCCGAAGGTCACCGCCAGCAGCACGATGATGTCCTTGGTGTCCGGTATTTTCTCCACCTGCGCGTGGAAGGCCGCCACGCGGGCCTTCAGCGACTCGATGGCCGAGGTGTCGGCCTTCAGCCAGCGGTCGATGCGGTCGGTGATGTTGGCGCCGTAGAGCAGCGCCGCCATCCACACATAGGCCACGATGACGTCGACCACCACTATGGTGCCGAATAGGTTGTCGTCGACTTTGAAGATCACCTTCATGGCCGTCTGGTTGGCGCTGCCGCCGATCCAGCTGCCCGCGATGGTGGAGAGCCCGCGCCACAGCTCGTCGGGCGCAACCGGCAGCACGCCCGGCATGAGGTACACGACGGCGAGCACGGCGATGGGTCCGCCGAGCACCACGCCAAGCGTGCCCGCCAAAAAGACCAGCAGCGCCTTGGGCCCGAGATTGACGATGCCCTTGAAGTCGATACTCAGGCAGAGCAGCACCAGGCTGGCCGGCAGCAGGTAGCGGGAGGCGATGAAATAGAGGTTTGATTCTTTTCCCGAAATGAGCCCGAAGGGCCAGTTGAGCAGGGCAGGCAGGAGGTAGGCCAGCAGCAGGGCGGGCACGAAGCGGTAAAAGCTGCGCCAGAAGCGATGCGCAGAGTTCGAAGTGACGTATATTGCAGCCAGTACGGCCAGCAGTACGCCCAATACGATGGCGTCGTTGGTGAAAATGGGTTTCATACGCTAAATGTAAAACAGAATCACCAAATTTGTTCCCCGTTGATCGTTTATCGTTTATCGTTTACGTAAACGATAAACGATCAACGATAAACGCCTTTAAAGACTGGATTATGCAAGCTTCACAGCAAGACCGCTTTTTTCTCGAAAGGGCCATCGCCCTGGCCTACGAGGGCATGCGCAAGGGCGCGGGCGGCCCCTTCGGCGCAGTGGTGGTAAAAGACGGCGTCATCATCGGCGAGGGCCACAACGAGGTGCTGGCCAGCAATGACTCCACCGCCCACGCGGAGATGGTGGCCATCCGCCGCGCCTGCGCCCACCTGAGCGATTTTCAGCTGGAGAGCTGCACGATCTATGCTTCCAGCGAGCCCTGCCCCATGTGCATGGGCGCCATCTACTGGTCGCGCCCCTCCCGCCTCGTCTACGCCACCTCCCACCGCGACGCCGCCCAATACGCCCAGTTCGACGACCAGTTCATCTACGATGAATTAAAGCTGCCGCATGAGGAGCGGAAGATACCCTCGCTCCAGCTTTTGCGCGAAGAAGGGCTGAAGCTGTTTGCGGAGTGGAGGGGGATGGATGGGAAACGGCTGTATTGAGTGAAGGGTGAAGGGTGAAGGGTGATTGGTGGGAAGAGCCCCGGAGGGGCGACCTGTTTATAGCCCGGGGTGTAAGCCCCGGGGTAGGAATGTCATTAATTTACAAGCCGTTTATTATTTCAACCCTTCCAGCACCTTTTGCGCCCACTCGTAGTTCTTTTTGAACTCGGCATATGCGGGGTATGCTTCCGACAATTCCTTCCGAAGCGTGTAGCATTGTTCGAAATATGATCTGGCTTTGGCCTTATCTTCCTTTTTATCCCAGTAAAACCTGCCTAACTGCGCGTACGAGATCGCCAGGTTATTCTTGTATTCCACATTTTGGGGATACGAATCGTACAGCTCTTTCTCCAATTTGTTGAAGTCTTCATAATAGCTCAACGCCTTTTCCAGATTGTCCAGCTTACTGTGCGTATTGCCAAGAAATTGGAACGAGATCGCCAAGAGGTTTTTAAACGACACATTTTGGGGATACGAGTCGTACAGCTCTTTCTCTAATTTGTTGAAGCCCTCATAATAGCTCAACGCCTTATCCAAATTGCCCAACTTACGGTGCATCTCGCCCAGTTTCTCGTACGAGATTGCCAAGTTATTCTTGTACTCCACATTTTGCGGATCCAAATCGTACAGCTCTTTCTCCAATTTGTTGAAGTCTTCATAATAGCTCAACGCCTTTTCCAGATTGTCCAGCTCACTGTGCGTCTCGCCCAGTTTCTCGTACGAGATCGCCAAGTTATTCTTGTACTCCACATTTTGCGGATCCAAATCGCACAGCTCTTTCTCCAATTTGTTGAAGTCTTCATAATAGCTCAACGCCTTTCCCCGATTGTCCAGCTCACTGTGCGTATTTCCAAGAAATTGGAATGAGATCGCCAAGCCGTTTTTGAACGACACATTTTGGGGATACGAATCGTACAGCTCTTTCTCTAATTTGTTGAAGCCCTCATAATAGCTAAACGCCTTTTCCAAATTGCCAAGCGCACCGTGCGTCTTGCCCAGTTTCAAGTACGAGATCGCCAAGCCGTTTTTTAAATTGGAATTTTCCGGGTTGTTGGAATAAAGAGCCGACTGCACTCCTTCCATTTTTTGATAGGCATCCATAGCCTTGGTCAAATCGCCTGTGTCGGTATGGAAGCCTCCAAGGTTGTGGCATAAATCACCCAAATCGTCATTTTGCCAGGGCGCTGATTGGATGACGGCCTCTGCCAAACGGGCTAAAGGGGCGGAATGCCGGTAGTTTTCGGCATAGGCAACTTCTGAATCCAATCCCGCAATCAATTTTTTCACCAACCCCGCACAATCTTCCTCCAGCTGCTCATTTTTCACTCGGGTCACCTCCTGCACCACGGGGCTGCATTTGAACCTGACCTCTCCTTCATTGTATTCGATCCAGCCTTTTTGGGCGAGGGAGAAGAGACGGTCTTCCAACTCGGGTGTGTCGGGAAGGAGGGATTCCAGTATCTCGAAGGGGAGGCCTTCGGCGGGCAGGACGGAGAAGACGGAGAGCAGGGCGACCTCTTCCCGCGGCAGCTCGCCCAGGTCGTACATGGCGGCGATGATGTCATGCGGGTTGGCGCGGCGCAGCTGGCCTTCGCGCGACTGGTAGCCGGTGCGCACCTCGGCGGTCTGGGCGAGCTGAAGCAGGCCTTTGCCGCGCAGGTCGGCAAGCAGGTCGTCAAGGGTGTAACGGGGGCGAAGGCGGTTGAGCACCGCCAGGTTTTTGGCGAGCAGCTCGAGCACGAGGGTGTTGGCGCCCACGGCCCGGCGTATCTCCTTCACGATCTCCGCCTCTCCGGACTGCAGCTTGGGGTAGTACTCCCGGAACAACTGCAGGACCTCCGGCTCGGGCAGGCCCTCGATGCGGTAAGTCTGCGCGCGCTCGAACTGCTGGATGCGGGAGGTGAGCAGCAGGTGGAAGTTGCTGCAGCGCCGCAGGTATAGGTAATTAGCCTCCAGGTCCTCGAGCTCGTTGGCGTTGTCGATTACCAGCAAGCAGGGCCTGCGAAGGTTGAAAAGGGTCGAAAACAGAACCTCGAGCTTTTGCGGTATCTGCCAATCCGGCTCAAAGAACAGTCCCAGCGGTTCCTTGAGGTTGAGCAATGCATTGGCGATGCTCTTCTCGCTCAGCACCCAGGCCACGTGCTCGTACTCGTTCTGATAGCGGTGGTAATACCGCGCCGCCAGCGTCGTCTTGCCTACGCCGCCCTCGCCGTTGATCAGCATCAGCAGGTTGTCGCCCGAAAACAAGTGATCGTGCACGGTCTGCAGGTCGTCCTCCCGGCCTATGAAGACTTCGGAGAGGAAGGGGGGCGCCGTCAGCGCGTGCGGGATCGCCGCCCGCGCCACCTCCTCGCGGAATCGGGGATTTTGTCCCTGCTCCTCGATCTCATTCACAAACTCGATCAATCCCTGCCGTATCTGATTCTCCGTCACGGCGGCATCCTCATGCCCCACCGTGCCCAGCCTCACCTGCTTCCGTATAGCCGCCCAGCGCCCAGACTGCTGTATGGCCTCATCGAGCAGGGGACTGTTTTCGAGAAAGGTACGTAGTTTCTGCAGCGCCTCATCCAGCCGGTCATGGGCGATGAGCTCACGAATGTGGTTCAGAAAGGGTTGAATGGCAGCCATAGGGTAAATATAGTGCTCAGTTTTCAGTTTTCAGTGCTCAGTTAAAACTGAAAATTGAAAACTAAAAACTGAAAACTAAACCAGCTCCATCTCTATCTGCCTTCTCGAAATATCCGCCCCAATAATCATCACCTGCACCAAATCGCCCATTTTGATGACCTTTTTGGTGCGCAGGCCGCGGGCGCGCAGACGGCTGTCGTCGATGTCGAAGGGTTCGGGCATGGTTTCGAAGCCGACCATACCTTCGCATTTGGTCTCGATCAATTCGATGAAGAGGCCGCGGTCGATGATGCCGGAGACGCGCCCTTCGAAGGTCTGGCCGATGTGCTTGCTCATGTACTCGACCTGCTTGTATTTGATCGACTCGCGCTCGGCTTCCATGGCCTTGCGCTCCTGCATGGAGATGTGCTTGCAGCGCTCTTCCAGGTGCACCTTGTTGACGCGGCTGGGCTCGGGACCCAGGTTGTCGAACAGGACGCGGTGCACCAGCACGTCGGAGTAGCGGCGGATGGGCGAGGTGAAGTGGGTGTAGTAGGAGAACCCGAGGCCGTAGTGGCCGATGTTGTCGGTCGAATAGGCGGCCTTGGCCATGGTGCGGATGGCGATGGGCTCCAGCAGCCGCAGCCCGGGGTCGAGCTTGGAGGCCTCGGCCAGCTTGTTGAAGGAGGCGGCGATCTCGCGGGGCGAGTTGACCTTCATCTCGAAGCCCATCTCGCGGGCGAAAGCGGCCAGCTCGGCCACCCGCGAGGGATCGGGCTCGTCGTGGATGCGGTAGACGAAGGGGATTTCCTCCGCCTGCCCTTTTTCGTGGATATACAGGGCTACCTCGCGGTTGGCGAGCAGCATGAAGTCTTCGATGAGCATGTGCGAGTCCTTGCGCTCCTTGATGAACACCTCAATGGGCACCCCGTGCTCGTCGAGGCGGAAGCGCACCTCGTCGGCGTCGAAGTCGATCGAGCCTTTGTCGAAGCGCTCCTTGCGCAGCTTCTTGGCGATGCGGTTGAGCGTGACCAGCTCTTCGGCGAAGTCGCCCTCGCCCTTGTCGAGCACCTCCTGCGCCTCTTCGTAGGCGAAGCGGCGGTCGGAGTGGATGAGGGTCTTGCCGAACCAGCGGCTCAGCAGCCGGTCGTTTTCATCAAATTCGAAAACGGCGGAGAAGGTGTATTTGTCTTCGTTGGGACGCAGGGAGCACAACTCGTTGGAGAGCTTCTCCGGCAGCATGGGCAGCACGCGGTCGACGAGGTAGACCGAGGTGGAGCGCTTGAAGCCCTCCTTGTCGAGGGCGCTGCCGGGCGTGAGGAAATGCGTGACGTCGGCGATGTGCACGCCCACTTCGAGGCGGCCGTTGTCGAGGCGCCGGAACGAAAGCGCGTCGTCGAAGTCCTTGGCGTCGGCGGGGTCGATGGTGAAGGTGGTCACCTCGCGGAAGTCGCGGCGTTTGGCCACCTCTTCCTCGGTGATCTCGCCCTTGAGGGTTTCCGACTCCTCGAGCACGTTTTCGGGGAAACTCAGCTGGAAGCCGCTGTTGATCAGGATGGCCTTCATCTCGATGTCGCTCGTGCCGGGGGCGCCGAGCACGGCGGTGATGACGCCGATGGGGCTGCGGCGCTTTTCGTTGTGCCATTCGGCGATGCGCACCACGACCTTTTCGCCGTCGCGGGCGCCGTTGGTGTGTTCCAGGGCGACGAAGATGTCGACCGGCATTTTGAATTTGTCGGGAATGACGAAGGCGTAGCGCTCCGAGATGCGGATGACGCCCACGAAGTGTTCGGTGGCGCGCTCGACGATCTCGATGACCTCGCCTTCCATCTTGCGGCGGCCGCGGGCGCGCCAGTAGGCGATCTTGACGCGGTCGCCGTGCAGGGCCGAGCCCATGGCCTTGGCGGGCACGAAGATGTCTTCCTCCATGCCTTCCACCAGGATGAAGCCGGCGCCGGTGCGGGTGATGTCGACAATGCCTTCGGCGGTCTTTTTCAGGGGCGCGGGCATGCCGGCGGCGCTGATCTTGTACTTGAAATCGCCCAGGTTCTCGAGGTATTTGGCAGCGACGAGCTCGTCGAGGGCGTATTGGACGCTGTCGCGGTTGTTGTCTATCTGCAGTTTTTTGGCCACCTGTTTGGGGTTGAGCCGCTTTTTGGGGCTCTGCCGGAAGAGTTTCAGGATCTCCCTTTGCAAGTCTTTGGCAGACAGTTTATTGTCTTGTCTTTTGATTTTCTTTTTCGCCATAATTGGTTTTTCTTTTTCAGGCCGCCGCCGGGTTCATTCTTCATCGATGATCGTGCCGTTGGGCATCACTTCCATGCCGGAAGCCTTGCTGGTAGAGGCGTCGTAAAAAGCGTCTTTTCCGGAGCGGTTTTGTCCCGTCACCACCGTGATGATCCAGTCGGGGTCGATGGTGGCGACTGACTGCGTAACAACTTCGCCGGCCACGTAAGTTCCCGCCAGCACCCTTTTATCGATCACCTGCCCTTGCAGCGTGAGGGTGACGAGCACGAAGTAATACTGCATCAGGCCCGCTTTCCAGTAGACGATGGCGTGGAAGTCTTTGGTATCCGGAAATCGGAAACAGGGCACGAATTCCGTCCACTCGTCGATCTCCCCTTCCAGCGGTACCATATACTGCTCGATCACGAGCCCCGGCATGACGTCGTTTTCCTTGCTGAATTCATGCGCCGCCTCCTCCGAGAGGGTGACGGGCAGGCGCGTCACGGGAAATAATTCCAGAAATTCTTCCAGGGAAATGCGGATTTCGCGCTTGTGGGAATGGTGGTGATGGTCGTGAGAATGCTCTGACATTCGAGTTGATTTATAATAAAATGTTATAAACAGCCACTAAGTTTCGCGCCTTTCACTCTTCACCCTTCACCCTTCACTCTTTCACTTTAGACACATTCTAAATAACCAAACCCTTCTCCCCAAACATGAACCGATATTGGGCAAATTCCTTTATTTAGATACTTTTGCCCTATTCGTGCAAAAATAAGTTCATTATCATAAAAAATCTTCAACAACCTTTCGCGCCGGAGGCGCGAAAGGTTGTGAATGAACAAGCGCGGCCTGCAGCCGCGCTTGTTCATTCAATACTTTATAACATTTGTCAGGCAAACAAATAAATCGGAACACATGAGTTGGTTTACCAAATTCATTACCTCTTCCCTCGGACAGAAGCTCGTGATGAGCCTTACGGGGCTCTTTCTGATCCTCTTCCTGGCGGTGCACCTGGCGGGCAACCTGCAGTTGCTCAAGGACGACGGCGGGCAGGCGTTCAATATCTACACGTACTTCATGACGCACAACCCGCTGATCAAGACCGTTTCCTACGGCCTCTACCTCTTCATCCTGCTGCACGCCGTGCAGGGCATCGCGCTCTGGCTGCAGAACCGCAAGGCCCGCGGCCCGGTCGGTTATGCGGTGAAGGTGACGCGCACCACCAACACCAGTTCCTTCGCTTCGCGAAATATGGCCTACCTGGGCCTGCTCATCCTGGTATTCCTGGGCATCCACATGGGCGATTTCTGGTGGAAAATGAAATTCGGGGTCACGCCCGTGGTCATGATCGAAGGCCAGGAGTACAAGGACCTGTTTACCCTGGTCGATACTTCCTTCCGCCAGCTCTGGATCGTGATCGTGTACGTCATCTCGATGGCAGGCCTGTTCTTCCACCTGCTGCACGGCTTCCAGAGCGCCTTCCAGACCCTGGGCATCAACCACAAGAAATACACCCCCGCCATCCGCTTCATCGGCTTGGTGTATTCCATTATCGTGCCGCTGGGGTTTGCCATTATCCCGATCTATTACTTTTTTTTTAAGTGAAGAGTGAAGGGTGAAGGGTGAAGAGCCCCTTCACCCTTCACCCTTCACCCTTCACCATTTCCATCACAAACAACCACCTCCTGATATGAAACTCGACGGAAAAGTACCTCCCGGGCCCCTCGCAGAAAAGTGGACGCAGTACCGCAGCACCATGCCGCTGGTTTCTCCCGCCAACAAAATGCGCCTGGAAATCATCGTCGTAGGCTCCGGCCTGGCCGGCGCCGCCGCAGCCGCCAGTTTGGGTGAGCTGGGCTACAACGTCAAATGCTTTACCTTCCACGATAGCCCGCGCAGGGCGCACTCCATCGCCGCGCAGGGCGGTATCAACGCCGCGAAGAACTACTCCAACGACGGCGACAGCGTCTTCCGCCTCTTTTACGACACCATCAAGGGCGGCGACTACCGGGCCCGCGAGGGCAACGTGTACCGCCTGGCTGAGGTGAGCGCCAATATCATCGACCAGGCCGTGGCGCAGGGCGTGCCCTTCGCCCGCGAATACGGCGGATTGCTGGAAAACCGCTCCTTCGGCGGGGTGCAGGTGAGCCGCACCTTCTACGCCAAGGGCCAGACCGGCCAGCAGCTGCTCATCGGGGCCTACCAGGCCCTCTCGCGGCAGATCGCCAAAGGCTCGGTCAAGATGTACAACCGCCACGAAATGCTCGACGTGGTGACCATCGACGGCAAAGCCCGGGGCATCATCGCGCGCAACCTGGTGACCGGCGAACTGGAGCGCCACGGCGCCCACGCCGTGCTGCTGTGCACCGGCGGCTACGGCAACGTGTTCTACCTGTCGACCAACGCCATGAACTGCAACGTATCCGCCGCCTGGCGCGCGGTGCGCCGCGGCGCCCTCATGGCCAACCCCTGCTTTACCCAAATCCACCCCACCTGCATCCCGCAGTCGGGCGAATACCAGTCCAAACTCACCCTCATGTCGGAGAGTTTGCGCAACGACGGCCGCATCTGGGTGCCCAAAAAGCAGGAAGACGCCCAGGCCATCCGCGAAGGGCGCAAGAAGGCGACCGATATCCCGGAAATCGACCGCGACTACTTCCTCGAGCGCCGCTACCCGGCCTTCGGCAACCTGGTGCCCCGCGACGTGGCATCCCGAGCCGCCAAAACGGCCTGCGACGAAGGCCTCGGCGTAGCGCCCACCGGACTGGCCGTGTTCCTCGATTTCTCCGCAGCCATCGAGCGCTACGGCAAATCGGCCGCCAACATCAAGGGTATCCACAACCCCGACGCGGCGACCATCCGGCAGCTCGGCGAGAAGGTGGTGGAAGATAAATACGGCAACCTCTTCGAGATGTACGAAAAGATCACCGGCGAGAACCCCTACAAGCTGCCGATGAAGATCTACCCCGCCGTGCATTACACCATGGGCGGCGTGTGGGTCGACTACAACCTCGAAACCAATATCCCCGGCCTCTTCGCCCTCGGCGAAGCCAACTTCTCCGACCACGGCGCCAACCGCCTCGGCGCTTCCGCCCTCATGCAAGGCCTCGCCGACGGCTATTTCGTCATCCCCTACACCATCGGCCCCTTCCTCAGCAAGGAGATCCGCACCCCGAAGATGGACCCCGACGGACCGGAATTCCGCAAAGCGGAAGCCGAGGTGCAGGACCGCCTCAGCCGCCTGATGAACATCAAGGGCAACCAGTCGGCCGAAAGCTTCCACCGCCGCCTGGGCAAGATCATGTGGGACTACTGCGGCATGGCCCGCACCGCCGAAGGCCTCACCAAAGCCCGCCAAATGGTGCGCGATCTGCGCGAGGAATTCTACCGCGATCTCTTCGTGCCCGGCGATATGAACGAGTTCAACCCCGAACTGGAAAAAGCCTACCGCGTGGCCGACTTCCTCGAAATGGGCGAGCTCATGATCATCGACGCCCTCAACCGCAACGAAAGCTGCGGCGGACACTTCCGCGAGGAGTATCAGGACGACAAAGGCGAAGCCAAACGCAACGACGACGACTACCGCTACGTGGCAGCATGGCAATGGACCGATCTTTCCAACGACCCCATCCTGCACAAGGAAGACCTCGATTTCGAAGCAGTGGAACTGAAAACCCGCAGCTACGAATAAACATCCCTATCTTAAAATACTGTTCGCGGCCTCCAGCCGCGAACAGTATTTTAAAACTTAATTTACCAAGTTATAAATTAAAATAACATGAAGCTGACACTCAAGGTATGGAGACAAAAAGGCGCCAAAGCGAAAGGGCGCTTTGAGACCTACACGGTAGAAGCCAATTCCCATATGTCTTTTCTCGAAATGCTCGACGTGCTTAATGAAAGCCTCGTCAGGGAGAAAAAAGAGCCCGTAGCGTTCGAACACGACTGCCGCGAAGGCATTTGCGGCGCCTGCAGCCTCGTCATCAACGGGCAGCCGCACGGGCCATGGGCCAAGACCACGACCTGCCAGCTGCACATGCGCGAGTACAAGGACGGCGATACCATCGTCGTGGAGCCTTTCCGCGCCCAGGCCTTCCCCGTGGTCAAAGACCTGGTGGTCGATCGCTCGGCCTTTGACCGCATCATCCAGGCCGGCGGCTTCATCTCCGTCAACACCGGCCAAGCCCAGGACGCCAACGCCACGCCCGTCGACCACGACGTGGCCTCCAAAGCTTTCGACGCCGCCACCTGCATCGGCTGCGGCGCCTGCGTGGCCGCCTGCCCCAACGCCTCCGCCATGCTCTTCACCTCCGCCAAGGTAGCGCACCTCAACATGCTGCCCCAGGGCAAGGTAGAAGCCCAGCAGCGCGTGCTCAACATGATCAAACAAATGGATATCGAAGGCTTCGGCCGCTGCTCCAACATCACGGCCTGCGAAGCGGAATGCCCCAAAGGCATCTCTATCGAGAATATTGCCAAAATGAACCGGGATTATCTCGGGGCGTCGGTGGGGTCGGAAAAAACTGCTTAATGATAGTTTATGAGTTTATGGGGTTAGAAGTTTAGGGCGCCTAAACTCCTAACCCCATAAACTCATAAACTGGCAAAACCAACACTCCCCCCAACCCAATCCTTGTCCTTATTATACCTCACCCCCACCATCTCCGCCTTGCTCAGGCGGATGAGGTTGTTGACCAGCGTGGGGCGCGGATCGCCTGCTTTCCAGACGTACATCATGCGCAACTCGAATTTGGCGGGCTCGTTGGGAGTCTCGACCACGGGGGCGTAATGCACTTTTTTCTGCAGGATGAACTGCTCGGGGTTCTCGATGGCGTCAATGTCCGCCTTCGTGGGGTTGATGACGACGCCCTGGCCGGCGAAGGAGAACAGGGGCTTGAGGACGTAGTCGGAGAGCTTGTCGGGAAGGGTGTTGAGCTCATCCAGGTACCAGGTCTTGGGCACGTAGGGGTGGTTGAGCAGCGGCAGGGTGTATTTGCTGATGCGGAAAAACCAGTTGGGGTGGCCGACGTACTCCACGTCGTGCTCTTCGGGGAAGAAGAACTCGCGCGTCAGGTCGGTGCGCTGCCACAGCTCGTCGAAGATGACGCGGTTGTAAATCTTGCGCACGGGTATTTTGCGGCCTTTCTTTTCGTAGTACACATCGCGGCCCGACACTTTGAGGTCGGTGATGCACACTACCGGGATGCCCAGCAGGTCGCGGGTCGCCCAGAAGTCGATCTGGGTCACCTGCTTCTCCGGCTCCACTTCCAGCAAGATGACCTGCTCAGTGGGCGCGTCGCCCACGATGATCTCCCGCAGCAGCTCGATGTAAGTCTCGGAGGTCAGACCGTTGAACAGGTGGGTGTAGTTATCGGGGATGGGGAAAAATTTCTTGTAGGCTCTTGCGGCCAGATCCTGGTAGCAATAGAGCGAGGGAAAGCCCTGCAGTTCGATAAGCTGGGGCTCGTAGCCGCCCTTGCCGTCCTCGCAGATACCGAAGTCCATCTGCAGAAAAGTGGTGTGGGCCGGTTCGCCCGGCACCACCCTGTCGGCCACCAGCGAGCCCTGGGTGCGGGTTTTGAAGTCGGGCTCCAGGATGGTGTCGATGACGTGGTCGCAGGCTTCTTTTGCCTTTTGGAGAATGTCATCGGGGAGGAACACAGGCGTCTCTGCGATGCGGAACACCGCACGGTGGTTGTGCTGGCGGGCGATCCAGTCGAGCATCGCCTCGTATTTCTTCTGGGTAAAAGCCTCGTTGTAGGTTTTTCGCAGTTGAGATAACATATAGGGAGGTTAAGCGGGAATCAGGCGTTCGGAAAGGGCGGTGAGCGATTGATCGAGGAAAGAGGGCAGGATGACGTCGTGCGTCAACTGTATCTTTCCCGGATCGCTCAGGTCCTTGATCATCTCTTCGTATTTCTTTTTCCCGAAATTATTGATCACGTGCACCATGCGGCTCTCCTGCTGAAAATGCTGGAGCATGCCCCGCACGTGCGCCTCGGGATGGAACTGCACGGCCAGCACCTCTTCCCCAAACCGCAGGGCCATCATGGCGCGGTCGTTGGGAAACTGCGGCCTCACCCGCTCCATGGCCAATATCTCTCCGCCCATAGCCTGCAGTTGGATCAGATCGGGACGCACTACCTGATAATCGCGAAAATCAGCAGCATAGAACGGATTGGGCAGTTTGCCGAACACCGGATCGGACAACGCCGCATCGGTCAGGTGCACGGGAAAGGTGCCGAAGCTCTTGCTGTCGCGCATGCACACCTCGCCAAGCTGAAAGTGCAGGCAGAGCAGCTGAAATGAATGGCAGATGAAGAAAGCATATTTCTTCTCATCGGGATGCTCCAGGTTGTGGTCCCACAGCTCATCCACCCAGTCATTCCATTTCTTGTCCCACACTCCATCGCCCTCCATCGGGCTGCCGGGGCCGCCCGAAGAGATGAAGAGGTCGAAATCGGCCACCGAAGGCACGGCGGCCTCCTGCCGCACGTCGAAGCGCTCCCATTCGATCTGATGGCTGTATTTGGCCAGGATCTCTTCAATAGCCGCGATGCCCAGGTTGGGTTCGCCGTTGTAGAGGTCCAGTAAGGCTAGTCTGATCATTCTCATAGTTCTTTTTAAGGTGAGAAGGTGAGAAGTGGAGTCCACTACTCACCTTCTCATCTCTATTTCTTCCCCCGTGAAGTTGTTTTCTTAGCTAAATCCCCTACCGAATTCCGCACAAACGTGCCCCAGGTCAGGTTATTCTGGCCGTCCTTATGTGCCAGGGCGCGTTCGATGGCGTAGCTGGCGGCGTGTTCGACCACCCACTCGAAGTTCTCTTCGCCGACGGAGTTGCGGTCGGCGTCGGGGGCGGGGTTGCAGAAGTCGATGGCGAGGGGCACGCCCTTGCGCACGGCGAATTCCACGGTATTGAAGTCATAGCCGAGGGCCTCGTTGAGGTCGATGACGTATTGCTCCATCTTCTTGATCAGGGCGGCGGACACCTTGTGCTGGGCCGCGTAGCGCAGGTGGTGCGGGTTGCGCGGCTCGTAGTGCATGATGCGCACGTGCTTGCGACCGATGCTGTAGCAGCGGAAGTAGGAGTCGAACTCGACGGCTTCCTGCAGCATCATGACCAGCTGCCCGGTTTCGTTGTAGGCGCGGAAGAACTCGTCGGGGTTGTGCACCTTGTACACGTTTTTCCAGCCGCCGCCCGCGTGGGGTTTGAAGAAGAGCGGGAAACCGCCGAGATAGTGGAAAATGGCGTCCCAGTCGAGCGGGTATTTCAGGTTGGAGAAAGAATCGGCGTTGGTATCCGTGGGATGGTCTTTCGAAGGCAGCAGCACCGTTTTGGGCACCGGCACCCCGATCTGCTCGGCCAGCACGTTGTTGAAGAACTTCTCGTCGGCACTCCACCAGAAGGGGTTGTTGATCACCGCCGTGCCGGTGGCTGCCGCATTTTTCAGGTAAGCCCGGTAGTAGGGCACGTCCTGCGAAATGCGGTCGAAGATAACGGCGTAGCCCGTGCCGTGGTTCTGCATCAGTTCTTCCGCCTTCAGCAATTCGGCGTGCACGCCCTTGACATTCTTGCTGTTGACCCTGTCGACGAAGGCCTGCGGAAACGTGCGCTCCTGGCCGAAGAGGATACCTATTTTTTTCATGAACCAGATTTTAAACTTATACCCTTTTAAACTTATAAACTTAAATCAAAGAAAGATAATGCGGATACATCTCCTTCCACAGCGGCCAGTCATGCGGTTTCCAGCCCCTGACGTCGAGCCAGTGGTTGATGCCTTTGCTGTTGAGGATTTCCGAAAGCCGCTTGTTGCCTTCCAGGCAAATATCCCACTCCGAGGTGCCGAGGATGATCTTCATCTTCCAGAGGTCGGGGTGGTTGAGGCCGGGCAGGAAATCTACGGGGTTATTGAAATAGACGTTATCGTCGTAGTAGCCGTCGAGGAAGGATTTGATGTCGAATGAACCGCTCATGGAGAACAGGTGGCTCACCGTTTCAGGGTGCTTGAAGGCGTAGTTGGCCGCGTGAAAACCGCCGAAGCTGGCGCCCGTCACGCAGACCCGTCCAGAGCCTGTGTTCCAGCGGACCTTTTCCACGATCTCTTCCCTGACCATCTTGTCGTACCACATGTGGTTGCGCACGCGCTGGGCGGGATGTACTTTCTTATTGTACCAGCTGTGTTTGTCGATGCTGTCGGGGCAGTAGATCTGCACCAGCCCTTGCTCCACGAACCACCGCACGGCTTCGATTAGGCCGAAGTCCTTGCTCTCGTAATACCTGCCCATCGTAGTGGGGAAGATGATGACCGGGTAGCCGCGGTCGCCGTACACGAGCATCTCGATATCGCCGCTCAGATTGGGGGAGTACCACCGGAAGTATTGCTCTTTCAAAGGAATTGGGTTTTTATTTTTTTCCAACTCACCCCCAACCCCTCTCTTTCAAAAAGAGGGGAGCTCTATAAGCTCAAGGAGGAATGACGCAAAAGAAACAGGACTTTCCTTATCTGAAGGAAGAAATTGATTTCTTTTAGTGCCATGCGCTCCCCTCTCTCAGGAGAGAGGGGTTGGGGGTGAGTACGATTTTCCGGCACAAAGATACATTTTCGGCCTGCACATGAACAAGAGTTTTTTCCAAGCACCTATCTTGCGGCCTCAATGAAGGTCAAGGACACAATCAGAGGCTACCTGCGCCAGGCGGGATTGGTGAAAGACCCAATGGCGCCCAACCGCGTCTGGATGGCGCGTTCGGCTGTCCTGCGCCGCAAGGTGCGGGTCGATTTCTATTTGCCTTTCATGGAGCCCGGCCGCAGCTACCCTGTGGTCGTTTTCAACGACGGGCAGGACTTGCGGTCCATGCGCTTCAAGGCCACTTTGCGGAAAATGACCCTGCGCAAGCAGATCGAACCCCTCATCGCCATCGGCGTGCACGCGGGCGACCGCATCCGCGAATACGGGGTGATACACCACCCGGACTACATGGGGCGGGGCGACAAGGCCACGGAATATGCTCATTTCATCACTCACGAGTTGTTCCCCAAACTGAAGCGCGACTACC
>JBAQQB010000014.1:0-8047 GCA_049306275.1 Saprospiraceae bacterium
CGATAAACGATCGACGATAAACGCTTATTACCGGATTACAAAAGGCACCACAATCGAGATCACCCCTGTAAAAACGACGACCAGGATGAAGAGGTTGTAGCGGGTGTTGTAATTGCCCAGCAGGGCGGGATCGTAGTATTTGTCGACCTGCTGGTCGCGGTACATATTCAGCAAGCCGTTCAGGAGCTGGGACCGCGTCTGTTTGCCCTTGAGCAGGCCGAAGATGGCCACGATATTGACCAGCACGATGAGGGCTACGAACAGGAACATGACGATCAGATGGGAAGATTCTTCCCGGGAATCGACGGCAAAGCCGGAGTTGATGGCCAGGGTCAGCAGGTTGAGGGCGATGGCCGTGAGGATGAAGATGATGTCGGTGCGGGTATTCTGCCCCAACTCTTCGGTGATGTGTTTGTGCACTTGTTCCAGCATGGCTGTATATTTTATGAAGCTGAAGGTACGAAAAGCGGCTGACAATTCATCTGGCGTTTTCGGGCATTCATCCACTACAAAATGGCTGCCGGTATGGTCTGATTTGGCGTTATTCAGGAAGAGAGGACATATTTGTGGCATGAAAACCAATTTTTCCATACCCAATCTACAATCAACCACCATGAAAGCAATCCATTTTTTACTGACATTGATGCTGACCATCGCGGCGGGCGCCGCTTTTGGGCAAATGAGTCTCGATCCGATCTACCAGCGGGCCATTGAGCAAATGACCAAAACGCCCGAATCCCTGATGAAGCTTGATACCCGCGGCGAAGAAGCGCTTCTCGACTCCGTCGTCTGCGAATCTTTCGACGGGAGCGACTGGTATCCATACGAAAATACCTACTTCCGCTACGACGACCAGGATTTGCTGGTTTTTGACAGCACTGTGCAATGGTCGCCGGAAAACGGCTGGGACCCGGTGACGATCCAACTGTACGGCTACACCTCGGCAGATGAATTGGAAACCCAGCGCATCGTCACCTATGACACCCTCAACAACGAATGGCTACCCGACACCTTCCGCATCCGCAACGTATACGACGATGGCCGTCTGGTGGCCGTCTGGTCGGAAACCTATAATTCGGGTACCGGCGTGTGGGTATCCGATTTCGTCGATTCCCTGGTTTACGACGTGCAGGGGCAGGTCATCCAGCGCATCGGCTATTTCTACGACGGTTTCAGCTTCACGCCCTTCGCCCGTATGTTCCTCGGCTATGAAAACGGGCTGCTCGTGACCGACCTGTTCCAGATATCCTTTATCGGAGGAGGCGACTGGATCAACTTTTTCCGCACTTTTTACACCTACGAAAACGGGCTGCTGGCATCCAAGCGCACGGACTACTACGATGAGGCAAGCTCCAATTTCTACGAAACCGATCTGGAGACCTTCCTGTACGACGACGAAGACAAGCTCATTTACTCGGAAAATTTCTTTTGGGCCGGTGAATGGGTTATTTACCTGAGATGTAACTACTTTTACAGCAGCGGCATACCCAGCGGCGTAGTAACGAAGCCCCTGGAGCTGGCGAACCTGGAGATGGCCAATCCCTTCCCCGGCGGCACGATCAACGCGCCGGGGCTGGAAGCGGGCAAGACTTACGAGGTAGCTGTCTACAACGCATGGGGTCAACCCGTGTACAGCCAGCGCCTCGGCGGTAATTCCTGGCAACTGCCCGCCCTGCCCGGCTCCGGCCACTTCGTGCTGACGGTCAGCGAAAACGGCAGGTTGCTGGGATCGAGGAAAGTTGTAGCCGCATATTGAAACGTTTATCGCCGATCGTTTATCGCTTACTGTAAACGATAAACGATCGGCGATAAACGACCAAACTCCCACAAGAAGCAAATGCGCATACTGATTACCACCCTGCTGCTTCTCGCCTCCGGCCTCCCTGTTCTCCTGCACGCGCAGGTGAACAGGGACAGCCTTCGGCAAATATGGGAGAATGAAAGCCTGCACGACACCTTGCGGCTGAAAGCCATCCACGAATGGGCATGGGATATGCGGTTTAAAGACCCTGACTCCCTTTTTTCCCTGACGAATACGCAACTGGCGTTTGCCCAAAGCAGGGGGCTTCGTTTTTGGGAGGCCCGCGCCATCAATTCGGCAGGCGTTTACTACTACATCAAGGGCGACTTTGCCAAATCCTATTCCCATTTCAAAAAAGCCCTCGACATCTTCAGCGAGCTCGAAGACTGGCCCATGGCCTCCACCCTGAGCGGCAATATCGGCCTTGTTTTGAGAAATCAGGGCAACAACCTCGCCGCGTTGGATTTCTTCCAAAAAGCCCTCGCCATTGACCAGCAATATGGCTACAGCGCCAACCTGAGCCCCGACTACCTGAACCTGGGCATCCTGTTCCAGGACCAGGGCGACTACCCCAAAGCCCTGGAATATTTCCAAAAAAGCCTCGACCTCTATACGCCAGGATCCAAAATCGACCTGGCGCAAATCTACAACAACATCGGCGCCGCCTACGCCTCCATGTCGCCGCCCGACAACCCCAAGGCCCTCGAATACTTTCGCAAAAGCCTGGCCCTGCGCGAGGAAAGGGGCGATAAAGTCGCACAGGCGATGACCCATCACAACCTCTGGGAAATCCTCAATCAGATGGGCAGACCGGAGGAGGCCATGAAAAGCCTGGATAAAGCCCTGGAAATATATACCTCACTCGGCGACAAAAACGGACTGGCAAACGTGTGGTACGACATGGGATATTACCGTCTTGCCAAGGGCGACCATGCCGGAGCGATGACCTGGTGCCGAAAGGCCCTCGAAGCGGCGCGGGAATCCAGCGGATTGCTCAAGCAGCGCGACGCCTGCAATTGCCTCTACCAGGCCTATAAGGCCAGCGGCCAAACGGCCAGGGCCCTGGAATTCCACGAACAATACAAGCTGCTTACCGATAGCCTGCAGCGGGAAGAACTCGACCTGCGGCTGAGCCAGATGGAATTCAGCCGCGCCATCCTGGCCGACAGCCTGGCGATGGAGGAGGAAAAGCTGAAGACAGAGCTGAGCTACCAGGCCGAATTGCGCAAAAAAAACCGCGGCGTGCGCATCGTACTGCTCATCGCCCTGTGCCTGCTGCTCGTCACCCTGGCCTTCCTTGCCCGCATGACTTATTTCCAGCGCAGGTCGGAAAAGTACCAGATCATGGCCCAGCAGCTGGAAAAGCAGCAGCTGATCAATGAAGTAACCCTGCTGAAGACCCAGATCAACCCGCATTTCCTGTTCAACAGCCTGAGCATCCTGTCTTCGCTGGTTCACTTCGATGCCGACCTTTCGGAAAAATTTATCCAGCAACTCTCCCGTTCCTATCGCTACATCCTGGAACAGCGCGACCAGTCGCTGGTGTCATTGCGGACCGAACTGGAGTTCATCGAAGCGTATTCCTTCCTGCTCAAGATCAGGTTTGAAAACAAGTTCGACATCAAGTACGAACTGCCCGAACACGCCCTCGACCAATACAAGATCGCCCCGCTGACCCTTCAGTTGCTGATCGAAAACGCGGTCAAACACAACCGCATGTCTGTCAAGGAACCCCTCATCATACGTGTGAATTTACAGGACGGCATGCTCCAGGTGAAAAACCGGATGCAAGCCCGCAGCGCCAGCACCCCATCCACGGGCCTTGGCCTGGAGAACATCCGCAACAGCTACGCCCTGCTGTCGGACCGCCCCGTTTGGGCCGGAGAAAGGGAAGGTGAATTCATCGTAAAAGTGCCGTTGATCGTATGAAACCATTCGCCTCCCTGCTTATCCTGCTCACCCTTGCACAGTTCCTCCCCGCACAGGTCAACCGCGATAGCCTCAGCCGGGTCTGGGCCGACGAGACGCAACCCGACACCAACCGCCTGGAAGCCATTCACTACTGGGCCTGGGACCTCAAATTCGAGGAACCCGATTCATTCTATACCCTTGCAAGAAAGGAACTGGGATTTGCTCAAAGCACCGGCAACAAATTCTGGGAAGCAAGGGCTTTTAACCTGATCGGCGTATATTACTACACAAAAGGCGACTATGCCGAGGCATACACCTGGTTCAGGCGAAGTTTATCTCTTTTTATCGAATTCGGCGATCTGAAAAAGGTGTCAAACCTGAACAGCAATATCGGCCTGATCTTCAAGGAACAAGGCAATTACCTCAGGGCCCTGGAGTACATCCAGCAATCGCTGGCCATCAACGAACAACTCAAAGATTCACTGGGGTTGGCCAGCGACTATGTCAACCTGGCCAATATTTATCTCGAACAGGAAGCTTACAACAAAGCGCTGGAGTATTACGAGAAAAGCCTGGAGATCAAGAAAAACAACAATGAAGACCTTTCCCTGGTCTACAACAACATGGGCGCCGTTTACTCGAGAATGGGGGAAGAATACTATCTGCAGGCACTGGATTACTACGAAAAAAGCCTGGCCATTCGCGAAGAAAACAAAGACAACATCGGCATCGCCGTCAACCTCAACAACATCGGGCAGCTATATGCCAAGCTCGGCGATTATGAGAAAGCCGAAAAATACCTGCTCAGCAGCATCGAATTCAATGAAAAACTCAGGGAAAAGAGCGGCATCGCCACTGCCTGGTACGTGCTGGGCGATTTAGCCAACGAAAAACAGGACCACCCGGGCGCCGTAAAGTGGTGCAACCAATCGCTGGAACTCTCCCGGCAACTCGCCTCCCCCCCGCTGGAGCGAAGGGCCTGTTACTGCCTTTACCGGGCACACAAATCGATGGGGCAAACAGCCAAGGCCCTGGCCTACCACGAGGAATACAAACTCCTGACCGACAGCCTGCAGCAGGAAGAACTGGAGATCCAACTCGCCAGCCTGGAGTTTGGCCGCAAGGTGCTGGCCGACAGCCTGGCCAACGAAGAATTGCGGCTGAAGACGGAGCTGGCCCACCAGACCGAGCTGCGCCGCAAAAGTATGGGCAGCACGCTCATCTTGCTGGCGGCGCTGGTTCTGCTACTCTTCGCCCTGGCCTTCCTCAGCCGCATGAACTATTTCCAGAAAAGCTCCCAACGCTTCCAGGACAAGGCGCAGGAATTGGAAAAACAACAGCTCATTACCGAGATCGCCTTGCTCAAAACCCAGATCAACCCCCATTTCCTGTTCAATAGTCTGAGTATTTTGTCGTCGCTGGTACATCACGACGCCGATCTTTCGGAAAAGTTCATCCAGCAGTTGTCCAAATCCTACCGCTACATCCTGGACCAGCGCGACCAGTCTTTGGTCAGCCTGGCCACGGAGCTGGAATTCATCAAGGCCTATACTTTCCTGCTGAAAATCCGCTTCGAGGATAAATTTGACATCCGCTACAACCTTCCCGAGGAAACGGCCATGCGGTACAAAGTCGCCCCTCTCACCCTCCAACTGCTCATCGAAAACGCTGTCAAGCACAACCGGATGTCGAAACGGGAACCGCTGGTCATTAACGTAGATTGCGAAGACTCCATGCTGCTGGTCAAAAACCGTATGCAGACCCGGATGACTGCCCCACCTTCCACCGGCATGGGCCTTGATAACATCCGCAACAGCTATGCCCTGCTCGCCGACCGGCCTGTTTGGGCCGGGGTGTCGGGAGAGGAGTTTGTGGTGAAAGTGCCGCTGATCTGCTAATTGGTAGAAAAAAGTTGACCCTTTCTGTGCGCTTGGCGACCTTTATCCGGTACCAAACACCCAATTGCCATGCGAACCATTCTCATCTCTTTCACCCTTGCACTTTTCCACTTTTTCACCGCCACTGCCCAGCCCCTGGCGCCCAGCTATCTCATCATCGGCCCCTTTTCCCTTGAGGAAGGCGCGGACGAGCAAGCCCAAAAAGCTGAATTCCAGCAAGATCTGCTGAGTCCTGAAAGTCTGTCAGCGGTCAAGGAAGGCTTGGGCTTCATGCACAAGGGCCGTTCCTTCCTATGGCAGAAAGCCGGGCTGGACGAGGGCTATCTCGACCTCGACAAGTTTTACGACAAACCCGACCATGTCTACGCCTACGCCTTTGCCGAGTTCGACATGCCCGAGGACTCGAAGCGCCTGGTGGGCATCGGCAGCGACGACGCCATCAGGATTTGGCTCAACGGCGAGCTGGTGCATGACAATTTCGCGCTGCGACCGCACAAGGCCAACGATGATGTGATCGAATTGTCATTCAAAAAAGGAAAAAACCAACTGCTCGTCAAGGTGCTGGACGACCGGTACGACTGGGGCTTCAGTCTGCAATTCCTGCAATTGAGCGATTTGAACCGCCTGCTCTACGAGGCGGCCCGCGACGGCCAGATGGATGAGGCCAATCTCCTGCTCGACAACAAGGCTGATCCCAACAAACCCGGCCACTATGACCTCACGCCCTGGCAAGCTGCCCGCATGAAGGGCCGCACCGAAATGTGCGAGCTACTGGAAAAACGCGGGGCCACCTCCGATCTCCCCTTTCCTGCCAACACGGAAATAGCCAAAATGCTGTTCAATCCCTTGGGGGAAGGTAAACTGCCCGGCGCCGCAGTGCTCGTCGCCCAGGATGGCCAGGTTTTATTCGAAACCGGATTCGGCTATGCCGATATTGAAAATAATGTGCAGGTCAGCAGCGAGACCAAATTCCGGATTGGGTCCATCAGCAAGCAGTTTACTGCCGCTGCGATCCTGAAGTTGGCAGAGCAGGGCAAGCTCATACTCAGCGATCCCCTGATCAAATACATCCCCGATTTTCCGAAGGGAAAAGAGGTGACCATACGGCACCTGCTCACCCACACCTCGGGTATTCACAGCTACACGGGCGATCCCCGTTTTATGGAAAGGGTCACCAAACCCATCGCTCCAAAGGACCTGATTGACGAGATCAAAAAATACGACTACGACTTTGAGCCGGGTACCAACTGGGCCTATAACAACTCCGGCTATTTCATCCTTGGCTATATCGTCGAGCAGGTCTCCGGTATGCCGTTTGGCAATTACCTGAAAAAGACCTTTTTCAACCCGCTGGGCATGAAAAACACGGGCGTGTATGCCAACGGGAAAAAATACAAGAACGAGGCAAAGGGGTATAGCTTTGAAAACGACAGCGTTGCGCTGGCCCTCGACTGGGATATGTCGTGGGCAGGCGGCGCCGGCAACCTTTACTCGACGGTAGGCGACCTGTACCGCTGGAACGAGGCCATTTTCAATGGCAAAGTATTAAAGCCTGAAACCCTGGAGGAAGCCCATACCGCCGCAAAACTCGACGATGGGAGCCTGCCTTCCGCATTGGGCACCGCCGGGTACGGCTACGGCTGGGCTATTGGCGAGTTCAGGGGCGTTCATGAAATCTCGCACAGCGGCGGCCTCCATGGCTTCATCACCAACCTCAGCCGCTTGCCCGAAGAAAACCTGACGGTCGTGGTGCTGACCAACTGCCTGCCCGGAATAGATAAAAATCCCACCGAATACACCTACGAGCTGATCGAGATCTTTGACTGGCCCGCGCTCGCGGAGCAAAGCTCTTTCTCCGTACAGAAAGGCATCGATCCCGCACTCTTCAACGACTACGCCGGCCAGTACGAATACCCCGGCGGCGCCATCATGGTTATTACCGTAGAAAACGGCCAGCTTTTCGCCAAACTGGCAACGCAGCCTGCCTTTGAGATCTTCCCCCAAACGGAAACGAAGTTTTTCTGGAAAGCTGTCGAGGCCCAGATCGAGTTTGTGCGCGACGAGAGCGGCGCCGTCACCCACGCCATCCACACCCAGGGCGGTCAGACCATCAAAGCGCCCCGCATCGAAACTGAAAAAAGCAAGGAGATCGACCCCGCCGTCTTCGATAACTACGTCGGCGACTACGAGCTCGGTCCCGTGGTTATCACTATCAGCCGCGAAGGAAGCCGTTGTTATATTCAGGCGACAGGCCAGCCCCCCTTCGAGATGTTCTCAAAATCGGATACGGAGTATTTTCTCAAGGTGGTAAAAGCCAGCATTATCTTTGAAAGCGATGCCTCAGGCAAAGTGACCGGACTGGTGCTGGACCAGGGGGGAGTGAAGCAGAAAGCCATCAGGAAGAGGTGAGAAGTTGAGGAGGTGAGAAGTGGAGATT
>JBAQQB010000015.1:0-4151 GCA_049306275.1 Saprospiraceae bacterium
GTAACTACTCAGTATCCTCCGGAAAAATTTCCAGAAGAGGATAAATTTTTTAAATTTGATGCATGAACATTGACCAGATAAAAGCTGCATTTGAAGTATACCGGCCGGGCTTGGCGCCTGAGGTGCAGTTTTTATTTGACAGCATGATCGCGCTGAATGAGCAACTGGAAAAGCGTATCCAAACGCTTGAGAACCAGTTAGCGAAAGACAGCCACAATTCGTCCAAGCCTCCGAGTAGTGATCCGCCAAAAGCAAAACGGACCAAGAGTCTGAGAACCAAGAGCAAAAACAACCCAGGCGGCCAGCCAGGGCACAAAGGCCACAAGCTGGAACTAAGCGCCCGGGTGGATGATCTGATCGTTCATCGCTTGAGCACTTGCCCGGATTGTGGAGCATCCTTGGCAGATCAACCTTTGGCAGAGGTGATCCGCAAACAGATCTGGGATATTCCCCCGATCAACATCCACGTGGTAGAGCACCAAATAGAGGTCAAGACCTGCGGCTGTTGCGGCAATACCTGGCAAGCAGGCGGCCTGCCTGAGCACATCCGGCACGAAGTGGAATATGGTGAGGGCATAAAAGCGCTGGGCGTTTACTTGCAGTGCCATCACCATTTGCCCATGGAGCGGGCATGCCAGGTGATGTCCGATCTGTTTGGCTTACCAATCAGCCAAGGCAGCCTGGCCAATTTCACACACAGTGCGTATGAGCGCCTGAGCGCTTTCGAGCAAGGGCTGCGCGGCTGCATTCTAAGGAGCAAAAGCGCCTTTTTCGATGAGACAGGCTTGCGGCTTTTGAAAAAGAACTATTGGATGCATACGGCCAGCACTTTGAAGCACGCTCTTTTTCAGGTCCATGCCCGGCGGGGAGGCAAGGCGATGGAAGAGATAGGATTGCTGGCTCAGTATGAGGGGGTCGCTCATCATGATGCCTATTCTTCCTACTTTGCCTTTAAGCGCTGCCGTCATAGCCTGTGCAATGCCCATTCCCTTCGCGACCTGACTTTTGTGGAAGAACAATACAAACAAAGCTGGGCCGGGGAACTAAAATCATTGCTATGCCGCATAAAGTCCAGTGCGGATGCCTCTGACAACGGCTGCGTGGATATCCGCTGGCAAGGACGTTTTCGCAAAGAATACCGGCAACTCCTTAGCCAAGGGCTGGAAGCAAACCCGCCACCTGAAAAAATACCTGGCAAAAGAGGGAAGATGGCTAAAACCTTTCCGCGCAACCTTTTGGAGCGGCTCCAAAAACGTGAAAATGATTACCTGCGCTTCATGTACGATCCCGATGCCTTCTTCGATAATAATCAGGCCGAGCGGGATTTACGCATGAACAAGGTCAAAATGAAAATATCAGGTTGCTTCCGAAGCTTCGAAGCTGCACAGGCTTTTGCCCGTATTCGCTCTTTTCTACTTACAGCACAAAAACAATCTGTCAATGTTTTAGAGGCTTTGAAGGATGTCTTTTCACCCCAGCCTGTATTTTATTTGAATTTGGTCAATATTGATTACCCTGAGTAGTTACGTTTTTTTGTTCCATGCGGCTGTAAAATTCCCGCAGGAACTCGTACTGGTCTGGGGTGAAGATGGTTTCTTTCAGGGAAAAATCCTGCACTATGCTCAAAATGCGCGTGACAGGATCATACACGGAATGGTAGGAGAAAACAGCGGCATCTTCGAAGAGCGTGACCTTCTCCGAAGGCGGGAATTCGAGTGCATAGCCTTCGGGTATGTCGAGTTTAAAGGTGACCTTTTTGGTAAACGCATAGGGAAATTCGACTGAAGTATTGCGGGAAGGCCGGGTGAAGGGATTTTCTACCAAAGCGCCGGCAAGCATTGGGGAGAGGTAGATGATATCTTCGTCAACTATTTCCTTTTTAATATCCACCGCATATTTGACGCCGCCTTTCGCATTCATTCCCTCGAATTGCAGATGAACGGCCGTCCACTCATCCATATCCTGGCTGAGGTTTTTGAGAAATTCATCCTCTCCTTTTTCGCGATAGCGATTTTGGGAGTCGTAGGCGGGATAACCTTTTTCGAAAAACTGGATACTTCCGGTCCACTCCCCTTTACCCGGGCTCAGGTGGATCGAAGCGATTGAACCGGACTGTCCGGCCGGTTTGAGGTCTACCCAACGGCCCCCATCTTCCGACACGAGCCAGCCCTTGTCGTTGAGGCAGCGGAACGGCAGCGCGCCCAAGGGAAGGGAGCTGGCGGCATCGGCGAAATAGGACTTGCCGTCGATCACTACCAGGGCCAGGACGTAGTTAAAACCTCTGTAGTTGGGGTAGACGGGGTGTACGGCCCCATTCCCGCGGGTGTTCAGCACCACGGGATAGGCCTCCAGCCCGTATTCCCTGAAAGCCGCAACCAGAGACAGATTGATATCGCCCGATGTGCCGGTTTTTTCCCTGAATACTTTGGCCCCCGCATTGCTTCCCCAGTAATTGTTGATTCCGTTCCAGGCGAAGTGGTTTTGCAAGCTGGAGAGCAGCTCGGATGCCGTTTCCAGTTGCGACTTGCCAGAAGGGTTGACCAATTGCTCCGCAAATTTGCCTTGGGAGAGCTTTTTTCCGAAAAAATCGTGTTTGAGCAATTCGCGGTTAAAGGTCTCATAATTACCGGCAAAGGATTGAGCTACCTGGCCGGGGACCTCATAAGAAACCAGTTGAAATTCAAGCCTGCTTGGTAAATCGACGCGGTTTGCCTGGTAGGGTTCTTCCTCCAGTGGCGGCACGTTTTCGGCTGTCAGCAGCCGCGCGTTGCAGTAGGTGTCGATCTTGTCATCGCCCGACTGCCCGATCGTGCCCGGAACATTGCGTTCCCACTTGTAGCGGTAGGTTTGCATGATGCGTTCGGGTTTGTCCTGGAGGCTGATCACATAACCAAGCTGGTTGATTTGGTAATTGAAGCGCTCGGGGATGGCATAGTATAGCTGGCTGAATTTGGTGGGGATATCGTGTTGAAAATGCCAGGTCTGCAAATTACCGAGAAAGTCGGAAACGATTTTATATTGGTATTCGATCACCGATCCATCCTGTATGCCCGGGAAGGTGAAGGTCAATTCTTTCAGGTAATCATTAATTCTGGTTTCGTATTTGTCGGTGTTTTTCAATTTTTCTTTTGTCGTTTTTCCATCGACCCGGTTGTAGGTAAAACCGCTTATTTCCTCCAGTTTCTCCCGGTTGTTGGAATTGACGGGTTCGTAGAGCCGGAGGGTAATGTTGGCTTCGTCCCTGCCGGCCTGGCGGAAGACCTTTTTGCGCACGGTGACCTCCAGGGTGTACTGCCAGCCCTTTTCGTCGTCGTATCGGAAATAAATTTCGCCCATTTCGCCGAGAATCATAGCGCTCGCCTCGGGGTAAAATGAGCAGGATGCCATCGTCAATTCTTCAATGGAGACGTCGCCAAATCGAAAAGGTGCTTTTTGAGCGAAAAGGGGAAAGGCATTGGCAAGCAGGGCCAGCGCCAGAACAAGGGTTTGTTTTTTCATGGCGGTGTTTTTTGGTGAATGCAATTTAGAGAAAAAAATCACCCCAATCCATAAAAAAACCGCACCAAATTCCCCACATGCTCATCTACCGTCACGCCCAGGTGCTCGCAGCCCAGGTAGATGGTCGTGCGGTCGATCTTCGCGGCGAAGGCCTTTTCTTTCAGCCTGCTCTTGATCGACTTCACCTGCATTTGCGAGTAGGGTATGGGGTTGACCTTCCGGTAGGCGAAAAAGATGCCGCTTATCTCGTCGCAGGCCAGCAGCGCGGCGGCCAGGCGGGTGCGGGGCAGGGTCTGGAACTCGTGGTACCCATAGGCGTGCGCCTCCACGGCGTGGATGAAGTCTTCCGGGTAGCCCCATTCGCGAAACCAGCCCAGCGACACGCCCGGATGCTCCTCGGGGTATTCCTCGAAATCGAGGTCGTGCAGTAAGCCGGCCAGGTACCAAAGGTCTTCGTCCTCGCCGAAATGGCGGGCATAGCCCTCCATGGCTGTTGCCACCATGCGGGCGTGGTAGCGCTGGTATTCGTCCTTGACGTGCTGCTCCAGGAGGGCCTGGGCTTCGGGGCGGGTGGGGAGAGGCATATGAGATGTGGCTTTTTTGCTGAAAATTATTTTTTTAACGTTTATCGTCGATCGTTTATAGTTTATTGG
>JBAQQB010000016.1:0-1616 GCA_049306275.1 Saprospiraceae bacterium
GCAGGAGCAATTTCGACGGTGCAAATATACAACAAAAAGTGAAATAGATTAGCAGCCAGTACGCGACCTCCGATAAAGATGCCGCGAACGAACCGGAAAACCAGCACAAGTCCCAGCGCAACCAGCGACAGGGTGATGACGCCGGGCACGGCCTCAGTGGGGCCATATGCGATCAGCAAATTGAACGGAATCAAGAGAATGCCAAGGGCAATGCTGAAAATAATGATGGTAAAGCTATATAACCGGAGCTCTTTTTTGGCAGGCAACACGGCCTCCAGAATCTTCATCAGCAGGTGCTTGCCCGCAAACAGGACAGCCAGGCCGCCCGTCAGCGCGAGAAAGGAAGGCCAGTGCCCGCCGACCACGGGAATCTGGTAGTGCCAGGCCAGTAGATACAGGAAAAAACCCGCATTGAAAAAGAAGAACAGGTAGAACAACAAGTAGGGCGGCGACACAATGCTGCCCTGCTCCCGGTGTAGCTGCGACAGCATGTTGTCATTCAAAAAACCCCGGTAAACCCGGCCCGGTATCGACCTGAACAAGGTCACCAGAATGACGAGCAGGAGGAACAACAAAATGACCACCGTAAACAAAAACCGGCTGTATCTGGCTTCAAGGGGCGAACTTTTCGGAACCGCAACGGCTCCGGAAGGCTCGCCGGGCGAAACCGGCACGACGACCACCGCTTCCCCCGCAGGAGGCGCAACGATGTCGAAAGGATTATCAGAAGCAGGAGCGGCCTGCTCCACAGCCTCCTTAGGCAGGCGAGGCTTCAACTCGAAAGGATTGCCGTCAGGCTGGGCATACAGCCAGCCCCCGGCCATTTGCAGCGCGGCGAGACAAAACCAAGCGATAGCGGGAATTGTTCTACCTTTCATACAAGCAAAAATAAGGATTCCGGGCATACTCCCGTACTGTTTTACCGATAGGGCCCGCGATTTTCATTTTTTTTGCAATTTGTCCCCGATTTGACAAAATTTTCACCCCTTGAAAAATTCCACCATCATCCGGGTCGTATTGGTCGGCGCTCTCGCCATCATCAGCATCATCGGCGTGCAAACCTGGTGGGTGATGAAAACCTGGGACGTCAAAGCCAATGAATTCCACGAGCGGGTGGTGGTGGCCCTGCTCAACGTGGCCAAGGAATTTGAAAAACTCGGCAACCAACTTCCCGCCTACGACCTCATCACCCAGGTTACCTCCAACTACTACGTGGTCAATATCAACGACGTCATCAACGCCAACAACCTGGAGTTCTTTCTCAGAAGGGAACTGGAAGCCGTGGGCCTTACCGAAGGCTTCGAATACGGCATCTACGATTGCGCTACCAACCAGATGGTCTACGGCGACTATCTTTCCAATACGGCCGGCGACACGGTCTATGTGCGCCATACCGACCTGCCCATCTACGATAAATTCACCTACTACTTCGGCGTGCGCTTCCCCAACCGCACCAACCAGATCCTCAACTCCATGGGGCTTACGATCACCTTTACGGCGGTCCTGCTGCTGTCTGTCCTCTTCTTCCTCTACTCCATCTTCGTCATCCTGCGGCAGAAGCAACTCTCGGAGATGCAGAAGGACTTTATCAACAACATGACCCACGAGTTCAAAAC
>JBAQQB010000017.1:0-55372 GCA_049306275.1 Saprospiraceae bacterium
TAACAACCCAAAAACCCAACAACCCGATCTTCAATTAACCGCTTCCACTCCGGCCACTTCCGGCACCTTCCCCTTAATCGCCTGCTCAATCCCCGCTTTCAAAGTCATCGCCGACATGGAGCAGTTGACGCAGTTGCCGATCCAGCGGATCTTCACTCTTTTATCGGGAGTCACTTCCACTACCTCCACATCTCCCCCATCCACTGCCAGGTGGGGGCGGATGGTTTCGAGGGCATCGTTGATACGTGCCAGCAATTGTAAGTCCTGGGGAGAAGGAGTTGGCATAATAAATTAATTTTCAATTAAATATGAACTTTCAGGTCTTTAGGTTTTAAGGTTATTAGGTTTCGAAGTAAAACCTAACAACCTAATAACCTATCCAGTAGTAATTTTCACCACTCTGGTTGGTTCCATCATCTCATTCCTGATCGCGGTTTGCCGGGCTACGTTTTCGGCTACCTGCAGGAAGGCCTTTTTTGCGATGGGCTCGTCGCGCAGGACGATGGGCATGCCTTCGTCGCCGGCTTCGCGGATGCTCTGCACCAGGGGTATCTGGCCGAGAAGCATCGATTCTGCCATCTGAGCCAGCTTCTTGCCGCCGCCCTGACCGAACAGGTAATACTTGTTGTTGGGCAATTCTGCGGGAGTGAACCAGGACATGTTCTCCACCACGCCCAATATCGGCACATCGACGTTGGGCAAGCGGAACATGTTCATCGCTTTGATCGCGTCGGCCACCGCTACGTCCTGCGGGGTCGTCACCATTACGGCGCCGGTGACGGGAACGGTTTGCACCAGGGTGAGCTGGATATCGCCTGTGCCGGGTGGCAGGTCGACCACCAGGTAGTCGAGCGGCTCCCAGAGCACGTCGTTGAAGAACTGCTGGATGATGGCCGCCAGGCGCGGTCCGCGCAGCACCACGGCCTGCTCGGGCTCGATGATGAAGCCGATCGACATGACGGGCATGCCGTAGGCATGTAGCGGCAATATCTTGGGCCGGCCACCGATGTCCTGAATTTGCGGGCGCTGCCCGTTGAGTCCCATCATGGTGGGCATCGAGGGACCGTAGAGGTCGGCGTCGAGCAAGCCTACCCTGGCGCCGAGCTCCTTCAGGCCCAGGGCAAGGTTAGCTGATACAGTGGATTTGCCCACGCCGCCTTTCCCCGAAGCCACCGCGATGATGTTGCGGATATGCGGCACGGTGCTGGAAGGGTCGTTCGCCCCGGCCGCCCGCGCCGTCATGTGGATGTTGACGTCTGCCTCCGGGTGCACGGCCTGTATGGCTTGCAGGATGGCATTGTGCAGATCGAATTTGTAATCGACGCTCAAGGAGGGCAAAACCAGCGTAAAATTGACCCGGTTGCCCTCTATTTTCAAGTCCTCTATCATCCGCACCGTGAGCAGATCCTGCCCGGTCTTCGGGTCGCGCACGGCGGAGAGGGCCTGTCTAATAGAAGATTCGTGCATTTTAGTGATTGGTGATTGGTGATTGGAAAGTTTAATTGGTACAAATCTAAACAATTAAATGCAAATCAAGTTTCCTGACGACTAAAGACAACTCACCCCCGGCCCCTCTCTTCAAAGAGAGGGGAGCTTTTTGAGCTAAATGTTCGACACTACTAAAATGCAATGTTTTTGCAAAATACCCGGTATATTTAAAATTCCTTTTAGTGCCAAGAGCTCCCCTCTCTTGGGAGAGAGGGGCCGGGGGTGAGTGCGTATTTTCAGCAATCGACAATTATTCTCCTAGTTTACAAACCAACAAAATGAACTACAACGACCAACTGATCTGGATCACAGGCGCCTCTTCCGGTATCGGGGAGGCGCTGGCGGTAGCTTTTTCGCGCCGCGGCGCCCGCCTGGTGCTCACAGCCCGCCGCATGGAGGAGCTTGCACGCGTGCGGCAGCGTTGCGCCGACCCTGAAAAGGTCTGGATTTTTCCCCTCGATATGAACGATCACGACCGCATGCAGCCCCTTGCAGACCACGTGATCAAACAATTGGGGCCGGTCGATATGCTGATCAACAACGCAGGCATCACCGGGCGGGGAAAGGTGAAGGATACCAAACTGGAGGTCTACAAGCAGATGATGAACATCAACTTCTTCGGCACCGTCGCCATGACCCAGGCTCTCCTCCCCAATTTCATGGAGCAGAATAAAGGTTCAATCGTCGTCATCAGCAGCGTGATCGGCAAGTTCGGAACGGCTCTTCGATCCAACTATTCAGCCTCGAAACACGCCCTGCACGGCTTCTTCGACGCCCTGCGCGGGGAGCTTTGGAAACACAACATTCGCGTGGTGATGGTCATACCCGGCTACGTCAAAACCCCCATCACCCTCAACGGCCTGAATCCCGATGGAAGCCTCATGGGCTACATGGGCGATGGCCAAACCAATGCTATGCCCGTCGAGGTTTTCGCGGAGAAACTCATCCGCGCCCTCGACAGCCGCAAAGAGGAAATCCTCATCGGCGGATTCCGGGAAATGATGGGCGTCTATTTAAAGCGGTTCTTCCCCCGGCTGCTGACCAGGGTGCTGCGCAAGGCGAAACTGACCTAACCCCTTTCACTCTTTCACTTTCAGTATCTGTTCCATTACTTCCGCCAATTGCTCCGCCCCGATGCGTTTGGAGAGGATTACCTTCTTCTCATCCAGGATGTAGATCTGGGGTGTCGTCTTGACATCGTAATAGTTGCGGAACTTGGAGCGGTTGTAGGGGTCGATGGTATTGAACCAGACGCCCATGCCGAGTGAGTCTATGGTTTCCCAGCATTCGTTAACCTCGTCGTAAAGCTTGGTGCAGATGGCGAAGACCGATACGCCACGATCCTTGAACTGGTTGTAAAACTCGATCATCTTGGGCATGGACTTTTTGCAATGCCCGCAATCGGGATCCCATATGAACAGTACCGTGTAGGGCGACTGGAAGTCGTGCAGCCACATCTCCTTTTCATCGCGCGTGGTCATTTTGATGTTGGGGGCGACTTTGCCGATGAGCAGCGGCTCGAGCTTGTTGGCGTTGTCGATGATCTTGACGAGCTGTTCCTCGTCGGTCCAGGGCGCCTGCCCTGCGGCGTAGTAAGTTTTGGCGATAAAAACGTACACGGCGTCGAAGCCCACGATCTGCGACTTGGCGTAGGTATTGAGGAAATGAATGAGGTAATATTTGAAGCTCTCCTCCGCCGGTTTCATCTTTTCCAGGATATAATAGACAGACTGGCTGATGGAGTCGGGGTGCTGGACCGTCATTTTGTTGACGAAGTGGTCGAGACGCTGGAAGAGGAAGGGCGTGCGGAGCAGACGCGGGTCTGCGAGGTCGAGATTATCGAAATAGTGCTGTTTGGCGTATTGCCATTTTTTGACTTCCACGTCTTTCGTCTCTCCTTCGAACTCAGGCAAATCCAGTGGCAGGTTGGATTTGATGATCATGGCGGTCAGAGATTTCGGATACTTTTTGACCAGGTTGTTTTGATAATCCATCACCTCCTGGTTGACCGCATCCAGTTTTTTCTGCACCTCAGTCTTTTTGGTTTCCGGCGTCTCCGGGTTATCGAGTACTTCCTGCAGGCTCGCCGCTTCAGGGCGTTTGAGGGCCAGGTAGTCGAGGTAGTCGTAAAACAGTTTATTGTCTTCCGAGCCCTTCACCTCCATCCCATCTGTTGGGTTGGCCTTGTTCTTGCAATGCATGCTGAAGCGCTGATTGTCCTCGTCGATGAGAATTTGGAAATACTGGTTGTCGGGAGGCATCACCACCAGATACATCCCGCCCGGCGCAATGCCGTCGCCCGAAAAGGTGAAATAGCCGTCGCGGCCGGCCTGGGTGGTATCCAACAGGTATTGTTTATCCTGGAGATAGTATCCCAAATACAGTTCCTTCTGGTCAAATCCGTCGATCTTGATGCGGATTTCGTGGCCTTTTTGAGCGAAAATGGGTGAAAGTGTGGAAAAAAGGAGTAAAGTCCACAAAAATCGGTTCATGATAACAGTCATTTATTTCTGTCGTATTAACGAAGGCAAAGATGAAAAATTTCGGGTGAAGGGTGAAGGGTGAAAAAAATCCCTTCACCCTTCACTCACAAATCATCCCCCCTGTGCTTTCTTGATCTCCGCCTGGATCCTGCGCAATTCTTCCTGTGCTTTTTGGATATCGGTTTCGAGTTGGTCGAGTTTGGCTTGTTTTTCTTCGATGGTTTTTTGCATGCCAGCGGTTTTGGAGCTGAGATCCGCTTGTTTGTTGCGTTCTTCCAGCGAGGACTTGCGGGCGGCTTCGGCTTTTGCCTGTTCTTCAGCGATGACGCGGGCGGTTTCCTCTTTGATGCGGGTAATTTGTTCGGTTGCCTGCTGGCGGGTTTGGTAAACGGCGTCGTTGGATTCCTTCTGTGCAGCGGTGATTTCCTCCATTGACTTTTTGCGCGCTTCCTCTGCGTCTTTCAGGTATTGTGTTCTTTTAACGGCAGTCTCGTCCTGGACCTTTTTTAATTCATCCAGCGAAGCCTGGCGGGCATCGCTGATGGCTTTACGGCTCTGACCTTCGGCTGCCGCTACTTCTGCCGCGAACGCGGCTTTTTGGTCTTCAGCCTGTTTGCGGGCTGCGGCGACTTCGGCGGCGGAGGCTTGCCGGGCGTCGTTTACCTCTTTCGCGAGTTCGGCTTTTCTGGCCTCCGACTCCCGTTGAGCCTGAGCTACGGCTTCTGCTGCCTGTTTTTTCACGGTTGCGATCTCGCTGGCGGCGGTTTCCTGGGCTTTGGCTACGCTTTCAGCCGCTGCCTGGCGTTGCTGGAGCACTTCGAGCGCGATGCGTTCCTTTTCGCGGGCGGCGGCCTCTTTTGAAGCCTGGATATCGGTGGCAAGTTGGCTGTTGATAGTTGAAATTTCCTGGTTGGCTTTTTCGCGAGCAGCGGCGACGTCGGCAGCGAGCGTTTGTTTCTCGCGGGCGCCGCTTTCACGGGCAATTTTTACCTGTTCGGCCTCCTCCTGGCGGACGCGCGCAACCACCTCGGCCGCGACTTTGCGGCTTTCGGCGATCTCGTTGGCGGACTGTTGCTGGGCAAGGGCGGCGCTTTCTTTGGCCTTGGCGACCTCTCTGGCGGCATTTTCCTGGGCGATGCGGACTTCAGCCGCTGCTTTTTCACGGGCGGTGCCAACTTCAGATGCCGACAGTTCCTTTACATTTGCCTCTTGCCTGCGGGCTTCTGCGACCTTGGCGTTGGCCTCGTCCTGAATGGCTTTGATCTTGGATTGAGCGGTTTCCTGAGCAAGTGCCAGTTCCGTGGTGTACTGGCTGCGGGCGCTCTCTGCTTTTTTCTGCGCATCCTGTACTGCCGTAGCGGCGTCTTGCTGAGCTTTGAATATCTCCGCATTGGCGCGTTCCCGGGCAGCGGCGACATCGGCGGCGAGCTGTTTTTTAGTCGCCTCCTCGTTGGCCTTGATAGTCTGGATATTAGCCTGGGCTTCAGCCTGTACTCTGGCAATTTCTTTGGCTGCATTTTCCCGGGCAAGTTGTACTTCCTGGGCAATTTTTTGTTTTTCAGCACTGGCCTTCTCGGTGGCTTGCTGAACGGCTAGAGCCTGTTCCTTGTTGATCTGATCGATGTTTTGGGTCGCCTTCTCACGGGCTGCTTTTACTTCCTGAGCTATGGCGGCTTTTTCCTTTTCAGCATTTTCGCGGGAAAGAGCGATTTCCTGGGCTGATTTCTGCTGGGTTTCAGCCACCTCTTTATTGGCGCGGTCTTTTTCTTCTGCCACCTGTTTGGCGATCTGGCTTACTTCCAGGGTAGCGCGTTTTTTTGCCTCGGATACTTCCAACGCTGAGGCCTCTTTCTCCTTCGCTACAACTTCCCTGATCTCTGCGATCTGGGCGGCGGTATTTTGTTGGGTCAACGCAATTTCTTCAGCAGAGCGGCGCTTGGCTTCGGCGACTTCATAGGCGTATTTCTGCTTTTCAAGCACGGCGTTTTCACGCACTTTGGCAATCTCGGACGCAGCGGTTTCCTGGGCCTGGAGGATTTGTTCTGCCGCAGTTTTTTTGGAAGTGACCACTTCTTCCGAAGTGCGTCCCTTCTCCTGTTCGGCCTTGGTGCGGGCGTCTTCTATCAGCTTGGTGGTTTCACTCCGGATTCGGTTGATTTCGGCAGCGGAGTTCTCCCGGGCGGTCGCTACTTCGTCGGAGTATTCCAGTTTGGCGGTTTCGAGCCGCTGTTTTACCTCGGCCATTTCCTTTGCGGCAGCATCCCTGGCTGCCGCCACTTCCTGCGCTGCTGCCAGCCGTGCTTTCTGCACCTCTTCCGCCGCCTGCTGACGGGCTTCTATCACCCCGAGATTGATGCGTTCGATTTCGGTATCTGCTTTTTTGCGGGCATCAGCCACCATGGCGGCGATTTCCTGTCTGGTCTTGTCGATCTCCCCCTGCGACTTGGTGCGGGCATCGAGTACCTCATTTGCATATTCCGCTTTTTTCTGGATGGCTTGTTCCCGGGCCAGCGCCAATTCCTGCTGGAGGCGGATCTTTTCCTCCTGGCCTTTTTGTTCCTCCTGGCGGATCTCGGCCCGGACCTTTTCTTTGGTTTCGCGAAGCGTTTTGTAGAGATCGGCCAACTCCTGATCATTCAGGGAGTTGATATCGACGGGTCTGGCCGGTTGTTGTCCGCCCGACGCGCCGGTATTCGGTCTGGGGGGCGGCGCGGTAGCCAATACTACGTCCTTGACCTTTGAAGGGTCGAGCGTACCCAGGAAGCAATTAGCCGTATTGTACAAAGCCAGCTGCCTGTTGGCGATAAGGGTGAATTTGCGGACCTCATTGCTGATGTTGTTCTTGAAATACAGAATGGAAATATAGGAATTGGCAAGCCACTCTACAGCAGCCATATCCAGCTGCACCACGTTTTGGTGAACAGGCGCCCCACCTTCTGTGGTCATTTGGCCCATCTCCACAAAACGGTAGGTTCTGCGCACATTGTTGCTATCGACCAGGATCAGCTCGTCGCCCTGATTGAAATCGACTCCCCCTTTTGAGCGCAATCTTCCCAGGATACCTTTGCTGTCAGAAAACAGTTCGATACTGTATTCATAGGTCCCCCTGATCACCAGGGTCTGTGAGGTGGTCCGCACGTAGTGCAATCCGCCGATTGTTTTGTCTTCTGCTATAAATTCCGAACAGGATTGTCCGGGGAGAATTGCCGGGAGAAGGAGAATCCCCCAAAAAAGAAGGTATGCCAGATATTTCATGCCCGAAGGTTTTATGGAGCAAGATAATAATTTTTGTTTCAATCCTGATGTTCACTTTCTTCTGGCGGCGAGCAGGAATAACACGGCCATGCGAATCGCCACGCCGTTCTCCACCTGGTCGAGGATGATGGAGTGGTCGGAATCCGCCACATCGCTGGTCACTTCTACTCCCCGGTTGATCGGGCCGGGGTGCATGATGAGTATCTCCTTGTCCAGACTGTCCAAAAGCGTTTTGTTGATGCCGAAATACAAGGCGTATTCCCTCAGGGATGGGAAGTATTTGATGTTTTGCCGCTCGAGTTGAATGCGCAGGATGTTGGCAACGTCGCACCAGTGGAGCGTTTCCCGCACATCGTGGGCAACGCCGACACCGAGTTGATGGATATATTTCGGAATAAGGGTAGGCGGACCGCAGACCTTCACCTCCGCGCCGAGCTTTTGCAGGCAGAAAATATTGCTCAAGGCGACGCGTGAGTGAAGGATATCGCCGAAAATGGCGACTTTTTTCCCCTCCAGCCCGCCAAGCCGCTCCCGGATGGAGTAGGCGTCGAGCAAGGCCTGCGTAGGGTGTTCATGAGTTCCGTCGCCGGCGTTAATGATGTTGGCAGTAATATGCCGGGCCAGGAAATGGGGCGCTCCTGGCGCCGGATGCCGCATCACCACCATATCGACCTTCATGGCCAGGATGTTATTAACGGTATCGAGCAGGGTTTCGCCCTTGCTGACGGAGGAAGAGGAAGCTGAAAAGTTGACGATATCGGCTGAAAGCCTTTTTTCCGCCAGCTCGAAGGAAATCCGGGTGCGGGTGGAGTTTTCGAAGAAAATATTGGCGATAGTGATATCGCGTAGCGAAGGGACTTTCTTGATCGGCCGGTTGATCACCTCCTTGAATTCATCCGCCGTTTCGAAAATGAGGTGAATGTCATCGGCGGAGAGGTCTTTGATCCCCAGCAAATGATCGGTTCCCAGTTGTGCTTTTTCCACCATGCTACGATTCGGAATCCGTTTTATGGGCAAATAACAACACGCGGTCTTCCCTGTCGCGTTCCTTCCATTCCACCTTGACATAAGCCTCGTCCAACGCGTCTACCCTGAGCCCGGAGTAGTCGGGCTGAATGGGCAGGTGGCGGTTGAACCTGCGGTCGACCAGGGCCACCAGTTCCACCCGCTGAGGGCGGCCATAGTGCTGGAGCGCGGTCAGCGCCGCCTGCACCGTGCGGCCCGAATAGAGCACGTCGTCAACCAGCAACACGTTTTTTCCTTCTACCAAAAAAGGCATATCCGTAACGCTGGCCTTGAGCGGCTTGGCGCGAATGCGGAAATCGTCGCGGTAAAAGGTAATATCGAGCTTGCCGTATTCGATGGAGGGAATATGCAGGATGGATAGGAGCCGGTCGTAAAGACGGTCGGCCAAAAAGACCCCGCGTGGCTGGATGCCAATGAGGCAGGTGTTCTCAAAGGAATTGAATTCCTCGATGAGCTGGTGGCAGAGCCTTTCAATGGTGAGTTGAAACTGCTCGTGGTTCAGTATGATCCTGCCTTCTTCCATAGGTCCGGACAAATATAAGCATTCCTTTCTCTCCCGAAAAAAATTTCCCTCCACCCGTTTAAACGTTTTCCGTCCCCCACAGTCTATGGGGTGTTTTTAACCAAAAAGCAACCGAAATCATGAAAAAGAACCTCTTATTGCCCGCACTCCTGTTTGCCCTCCCCTTCCTGTTCATCGCATGCAACAAGGAAGACCAATCGCTCGACAACATGGAAACCACGACTACTGACGACGTACTGACTGCCGACGACCTGATCCAGAACACCGAAGAAGAAATTGACTACCAACTCGAAACCCGCGGATTGGGCGAGGACTGCCCCACCGTAACAGTAACCCCAAATGACGGAACCTACCCGCGCACCATCACCATCGACTACGGCACGGAAGGATGCGAAGGCCCCAACGGCCACGTGCGCAAAGGCATCATCCAGGTGGTAGTGACCGATACCATGATCAATGTCGGCGCCTCCCGCACCGTAACTTTCATCGGCTTCTCCGTTGACGACGTGCTGGTCGGAGGTACCCGGGTCAAGACCAACACCGGGCCTAACGGTGAAGGCCAGCCTACCTTTACCCGCGAGGTGATTGAAGCCAGCCTTACCTTCCCCAATGGCGATGTGGCCGAATGGAGTGGTGAGCAAGTAATCACTCTCATCGAGGGGTTCGACACTTTCCTGCGCATTGACGATGTCTGGCAGATCGAAGGAGGCTCTTCTGGCGTCAACCGCAATGGCCAAGCCTTCACCTCTAACATCACTACCCCGCTGATCAAGCCCTTCGCCTGCCCCTGGATCGTGAGCGGCGTCCGCGAGGTAACGGTCAACGACCACACCATTACGCTTGACTACGGCGACGGGGAATGCGACAAATTCGCCACCCTCACACGCCCTGATGGAACGACGAAGGTGGTGGTGATCAGGAGATGGTGGTAAAAAAAAGTTGAGAAGTTGAGAAGTTGAGAAGTGGAGGCTCAACTTCTCAACTTAACTTTGCGTCTGAAACGACGCGACCATGCTTACAGCTATTTCTCCCATAGACGGGCGTTATGCCGCCCAAACCAAAGTACTGGCAGATTATTTTTCCGAATATGCCCTCATCCGGTACCGGGTGCTCATCGAGGTGGAATACTTTAAAGCCCTGGCTACTATTCCACTGCCCGGACTGGAAAACCTTCCCGCACGGACCGAAGAAGAACTCACCCGCTTGGTCAACGCCTTCTCGCTCGATGATGCCGAACGCATCAAATCCATTGAGAAAGAGACCAACCACGACGTCAAGGCCGTCGAGTATTTCCTCAAAGAACAATTCGACCGCCTCGGTCTCGGCCCTTTCAAGGAGTTCATCCACTTCGGCCTCACTTCGCAGGACATCAACAATACCGCGACGCCCCTGCTGCTAAAACACGCGCTTGCCAACGTCTATTTCCCGCTGCTGGACCAATTGATTGGCGAACTGGAGCAGATGGCCGCTCAGTGGGCGGATGTTCCTATGCTAGCCAGAACCCACGGCCAGCCTGCCTCCCCCACCCTGTTGGGGAAAGAATGGAAGGTCTTCACCGCACGACTGCGCGAACAGCTCCGGCAACTGGAAGCCATACCGGCCAAAGCCAAATTCGGCGGCGCCACGGGGAATATGAACGCCCACTACGTCACCTACCCAGGAATTGACTGGCATGGGTTCGCGGAGACCTTCGCCGGCGAAACCTTGGGCATGAGCAGGGCCTACCCGACCACCCAGATCGAACACTACGACAACCTTGCTGCCACCTTCCACGCCCTGATGCGCATTAACACCATCCTGACCGATTTTTGCCGGGATGTGTGGACCTACATTTCGTTGGACTATTTCAAGCAAAAAACCATCGCCAAAGAGGTGGGCTCCTCGGCCATGCCCCATAAAGTCAACCCCATCGACTTCGAAAACGCGGAAGGCAACCTTGGGCTGGCCAACGCCCTGTTCGACCACCTCGCCTCAAAGCTCCCCATCAGCCGCCTGCAACGCGACCTGACCGACAGCACCGTGCTGCGCAACATCGGCGTGCCGGTGGGACATACCATACTGGCGTTCCGCTCCATTCTCAAAGGACTGGGCAAGCTCATCCTCAACGAAGCGCAGCTGCACGCCGACCTGGAGAAAAACTGGATGGTCGTAGCGGAAGCAATCCAGAACATCCTGCGCAGAGAAGGCGTCGACCAACCCTATGAAAAGCTGAAGGCCTTGACCCGGGGACAGGCAGCTATCGGGCAGGTGCAAATCCATGCCTTTATCGATACACTTGGCGTTTCCGACGCCGTCAAAGCTGAGCTCAAAGCCATCACGCCACATAACTACGTCGGAAAGCCATGAAGAAATGGATACTGAAGGCCCTGATCCAAAAGGCCATCTCCTGGCTGCCCAACGGACACCGGATCAACTACCTCTTTCAACAGTATGTCACCAAAGGCGTAAGGCTGACAGATGAATACCTGGAGGACAAGCTGATCCATTTCAGCCACCACCGCCGCTTTTTTGCCGAAGGGAAAATGCCTGCCGAGGGAAAAACCATCCTTGAACTCGGCGCCGGCTGGTACCCCATCGTTCCGGTCTGCTTTTTTCTCGAAGGCGCAGAGCGCATCATCACTGTTGATATAGTACCTTTTCTGAGCGCTGAAAAAGTGAGACAAGCCCTTGGGGCTTTTGTCAGATTGAAGGAAGAAGGCCGGCTGAAACAATACGTGGCCCCCTTAACAAGTCGTTGGGAAGTGCTGGAGGAACTATGCGATGAGAAAGACCTGAATCTTCCTGCCCTCCTGGAGCGCCTCCGTATCCGCTACCTGGTAGCCGACGCCCGCAATTTACCGCTGGAAGCCGATTCTATCGACCTGATTAGCTCCAACAATACTTTTGAGCATATTTACCCTGAAATTCTGGAGGACATCCTGCTGGAGTTCAAAAGGTTGCTGCGCCCGGGCGGCATGATGAGCCACTTCATCGACATGTCAGACCACTTTGCCCACCTCGACCAATCGATCACCATCTACAATTTCCTGCGCTTCTCCAAAAGACAATGGTCGTTGATCGACAACACTATCCAGCCTCAGAACAGGTGGCGGTTAGCCCAATACCGGGCATTGTACGAAAAGCTGGGCATACCTGTCCACAAAGAGGAAAACCGCCCAGGCGATCTTGCAGCCCTGCGGTCGGTACCGGTGCACAGCGAATTTACAGGGATGGGAGAAGCGAACCTCGCCATCAGCCACAGCTACCTGGTCAGCGGTCCATTCTGACGATCTTGGGCTGGAAGGTCCCCACTACGTCGACCAATTCTCTTTGAGCATCCATGACATCCCAGATATTCTTGTAGGCGATGGGCGCCTCGTCGAGTCCGCCGCCGATCAGGGTGACGCCTGCGTCTTCCAGTATCTTGTTGAGCTGGCGTTGGGTGATCTGGTTCCTGGCCTCGGTGCGCGACATCAGGCGGCCGGCGCCATGCGAAGCGGAGTTGATCGATTCGGGGTTTCCTTTCCCCCTCACGATAAACCCGGGCAGGGTCATGGACCCGGGAATGATGCCTAATGCGCCCTTGTGGGCCGGGGTAGCGCCTTTGCGGTGCACGATGGCCTCCGTGCCGTCGGGCAGGCGTTCTTTCCAGGCGAAATTGTGGTGGTTTTCGACCCGGAATAAGGGGTCTTCTCCCAAAGCTTTCGCCATCCGGTGGTGGATATGCGCGTGATTGGCGGAAGCGTAGAGCCCGGCTACCGTCATGGCTTTCCAGTACTCGATACCTTCTTCTTTATCCAGATCCAGCCATGCCAGGTGTTTGGCGCTTTTGGGCAGCTGGCAGGTATCCATGGCGATTTTTGTGTAATGGCGGGCGATGTTGGCGCCCAGGTTGCGGGAGCCCGAATGCGACAGCAGTCCGAAGTAATCTCCTACCGGAAGATTCCATTCATTGCCCGGGTCGGAAATATACACGGGACCGAACTCTACGAAGTGGTTGCCGGAGCCCGAGGTACCGATCTGATCTGCCGCCTTTTTCCTCATCTCCCGGAGCAGTTTCACCTCGCTGAACTCCGGCAGGTGAAGCACCTCATCGTCCATCGGCCGGTCAAATTCATCGATGCCAAAGCGGGTATTTTCCTCCAGCATCTTTGTCAGGCGGCCGGCTTTGCGGGAAAATTCGGACACGGGAATGGGAAAAACGCTCAGGCACATCCGGCAGCCGATGTCAACGCCGACGCCGTAGGGAATGACCGCATTTTCGGTGGCCAAAACCCCTCCTATCGGAAGTCCGTAGCCCTGGTGCGCGTCGGCCATCAGGGCGCCCTGGCGCGTGATGGGCAGGGACATGGCTGTGCTCATCTGCGCGATAGCCCCTTTTTCGATACCTTCTTTTCCGTAAATAGGGAAATACAGGCTTTGGGCACGAAGCGCGTATTCGCCGGAATTGCGCTCTCCCTCCCCCTTCAGCTCCTGCACGAGAATACCCAGCACCGGATGCGATTCGAAGCGCTCAGGATAGTCGAGCACTTCCTGGAAAAGTTGCATGAGCCGGTCTTTTTCCTCCCGCTTGTATTGCAGAAGCACCTGCTGGATGGCCAGCCCCATGGAACGGTTTTTGGGGTAACCCATCTTCTCCAGTTCTTTTCCGCGAATTTTTGATTTTCCCATAATGCTTAAGAGACAAAAAAAGCGGAAAATGAGTTCCCAAAGCCTTATTCATAATCAAAAATTCCGTAGGCTGTCTCCAGCCGCACGGAGGAGCGCGTAGCATCCTCTACGTATCCAGCGATGCGGGCCTCGATACCGAAGGCCTGCGCGGCCTCAATAGCGGCAGCAGCGTGTGCTTCGGGCAGGTAGACTTCCATGCGGTGGCCCATGTTGAAGACCTGGTACATCTCCTTCCAACTGGTGCCTGATTCGGCCTGCATGAGTTGGAAGAGAGGCGGAACGGGGAAGAGGTTGTTTTTCACCACCTTTTTCTGATCGACAAACTTGACGACCTTGGTCTGACCGCCGCCGGTGCAGTGGATCAGTCCGTGAATATGCCCCCGATGGCTGGCCAGCAGTTTGGCCAAAGGCGGAATATATGTCCTTGTAGGCGACAACACCAACTGGCCGATGGTATAAGACTTGCCATCGATCTGCAGTGTGTCGGTCAGTTTTTTGGACCCGGTATACACGACTTCCCTGGGCGTATTGCTGTCGAAGCTGTCGGGATAAGCGCTGGCGTGGTAAGCCGAGAGCAGGTCGTGGCGGGCCGAAGTGAGCCCGTTGCTTCCGATGCCGCTGTTGTAGGCCTGCTCATAGGAAGCCTGCCCGCTGGAACTCCAGGCTACGATCACATCGCCGGCCTGAATGTTGTTGATGATCAGATCCGAGCGTTTCATGCGGGCGAAGGCGGTATAGCCTACGTCGATCGTGCGCACGATATCGCCGACATCGGCGGTTTCGCCGCCTGCCAGATGGATCTGTATGCCGAGGGAGGCCAGCTCCGCAATCAATTCCGTTGTACCGCCGATGGCCGCCTTGATCACATCGCCGGGGATGATGTTTTTGTTTCTGCCAATGGTCGAGGAGAGGATGATCTGGTCAACGCAGCCTACACAGGCCATATCGTCGAGGTTCATGACGATGGCGTCCTGGGCGATGCCTTTCCAGACATTCAGGTCGCCCGTTTCTTTCCAGTACATATATGCCAGGCTGGTTTTCGTGCCCGCTGTATCGGCGTGCATGATGTTGCAGTAATCGGGGTCCATACCTGCGACATCGGGCAATATTTTACAAAACGCATTGGGAAACAAACCCTTGTCAAGGTCTTTGATCGCTGCGTGAACCTCGGATTTTGTAGCGGAAACGCCGCGCTGGTCGTACTTGGAGGGATGCGTCATTTATAGCAGTTTTCGCAAAGGTAGCTCAGTTTTGTTGGTAAGGAATTGATATTTAACATTTTTGTTTATGCAGGATTGGAATCGAATTCTATATTTGCACTACGTTAATTCGCACACTTATGAGGATTGCCCTCAAAAAGGGCGAGCATTGCTAAAAAAAACGGGAAAAGTGGACTTAAAAAACCAGTCTAAAAAGCTTCTCAACAAGAGAACGCTTGCAGTGGCCGTTACTGGCCTCCTCTTCGCCGGCATTGGCGCCGTGCTTCTCCAGACCAACCAACGCAATTTGCAGGCATCGCTCTCCGGGGCGGACAACCTTCAGCTGAGCGCCTTCCCCATCGTCGTTCCCAACATGAAATACGGCTTCGCGCTCGACACCTTTCAGGTGGTCGAAGGCACGATCAAGCCCAACAAGGTCTTCAGCGACCTGCTGGTGGAAAACGGCGTGTCCTACCCTACTATCGAAAAGTTGGTAGCCAACGCCAGCGGGGTATTTGACCTGCGCAAGATGCAAAGCGGAAAGCCGTTTATGGTCCTGACCAGACATGAAGGAGAAGGTCCTGACCATTTCATTTACGAACCCAATGTCTACGAATATATCGTCTTCCACCTGAAAGGCGATCTGAAGGTGGAACGGGTCGAAAGGCCGGTATCCAAGGAAATCCGCACCGCCAGCGGCGTGCTGGAAAGCTCTCTTTGGCAGACGATGGTCGACAATGGCCTGAGCTATGAACTGACCGCAAAGATGGAAGACGCCCTGCAGTGGTCGATCGACTTCCACCACCTGCAAAAGGGCGATGAGTTCCGCCTGGTATTCGAGGAGAACAGCATTGAAGGCGAAGCCGTCGGCGTAGGTAATGTGCATGCCGCTTACTACAAGACCTCCGGCAACGAATACTATGCCCTCTGGTATGAGCACGGCGATATTGCAGGCTACTACGACCTCGAAGGCCGCCCGATGAAAAAGTCCTTCCTCAAGGCCCCGGTCAAGTATTCCCGCATTTCCTCCTACTACAACCTCAACCGTTTCCATCCGGTGCTCAAGCGCAACCGCCCGCATCTCGGCACCGACTATGCCGCGCCTTATGGCACGCCTATTTACGCCGTAGGCGACGGGTACGTCGTCGAAGCAGGCTATGGCAGCGGCAATGGCAATTACGTAAAAATCAAGCACAACGATACCTACCAGACCCAATACCTGCACATGCAAAAATTCGCCAATGGCATACGCAAAGGCGTCCATGTGCAGCAAGGCCAGGTGATCGGTTATGTGGGCTCCACTGGTTTAGCGACGGGTCCCCATGTCTGTTTCCGCTTCTGGAAGAACGGCAAGCAGGTTAACCACCTCAACCTCAACTTCCCGCCGCCCGCTCCCCTTCCCGCTTCCGAAATGGAGGCCTTCGGAAAGGTGCGCGATCAGTACCTCCAAATGCTGAAAATTCAGGAAGCCACGGTGGTTTCCGGTGACAAGGCGCCGGAGGAAGCAAGCAATGCTTCAAGTCCGGCACTCTAAAAAAAAAGAGGCTGCTTCGCGAAGCAGCCTCTTTTTTTATCAACTTGCTATCAGTTCCAATTCACCGTATCCGGCATTTGGGCAATGACGGTGTAGGTATCGCCCAGATTGGCCAGTGCCTGCTGCCACAGGTTGTCGGGGTCGGAGTTGAAAACGTAATTGGGGTACAATTCGGAAACCATCCAGGATCCGTCCGTAAGTTCGTCAATCAGCTGCCCTTCGCTCCAGCCGGAGTACCCTACAAAGAAGCGGATGTCTTTGGGTTGGATCAGCTGCGAGCGGATCAGGACCTTCAGCTTTTCAAAATCGCCTCCCCAGTATACGCCAGGGATGATCTTCGTGCTTTCCTCCAGCAAATCGCCCACCGCATGGATGTAGTGAATGGTATCGGTTTGCACGGGACCGCCGAAAAATACGGGAGCATCGAACTCGGGAAAGTCTGTTATCAGTTCATCCACCCTCATTTCCAGGGGCTTGTTGAGGATAAAACCCACAGTACCCTCCTCTGCGCTGTGGTCGCAAAGCAACACCACGGAACGCTTGAAGTTGCTGTCCCACATAAAGGGTTCAGCAATGAGGATTTGCCCGGTATTTACTTGCGTTGATTCCATAATTCAAATATCAAGCAGATATTTGACATTCGCAACACTCTTTTTTACAGGCTGGAAGTCGGGAACCGCCTGTCTACCCGGGCTACAAAGCCCCGGAGCACCTTTCCCGTTCCGCCTACCTCGATAAATTCGGTCACACCATCGCGGATCATGTGCAGCATGGTTTGGGTCCAGCGTACCGGCGCGGTCAGTTGGTCGATGAGGTTGCGGCGGATGGTATCGGGATCGGAGGTTGGGTTGGCGTCGACGTTTTGATAGATCGGGCAGATCGGCTGGCCGAAGGGCGCCGATGCGATGGCCGCGGCCAGTTCCTCTTTGGCGGGTTGCATCAGCGGAGAATGGAATGCCCCGCCAACCTGCAAGACGATGGCTTTTGAAGCCCCCAGTTCCTGAAGGCGCGCAACAGCCTTCTCAATGCCCGGCACGGAGCCGGAAATGACCAATTGCCCGGGACAGTTGTAGTTGGCCGGCACGACAATATCATCGATTTCCCTGCATGCCTGTTCTACCAGGGCGTCATCGAGGCCAAGCACGGCGGCCATGGTGCTCTCCTGCATTTCACAAGCCTTTTGCATAGCCATGGCTCGCTGATAGACGAGCCTCAGGCCGTCCTTAAAGGTCAGGGACTTATTCGCCACCAGGGCTGAAAGCTCACCCAGCGAATGGCCTGCCACCATGGCAGGTTGAAAATCGTCGCCCGCCATTGCCGCTTTGACCACCGAATGCAGGAAAACGGCCGGTTGGGTGACTTTGGTCTGCTTGAGGTCTTCAGACGAGCCTTCGAACATGACGTCGGAGAGGCGGAACCCCAGGATTTCATTGGCTTCTTCAAACAGCTCCCTGGCAAGGGCGGAATTTTCATACAAGTCCTTACCCATACCTTCGAATTGGGCCCCCTGTCCGGGGAAAACATATGCCTTCATGCTAGAACGATTTAATGAAGTTTTGCACTGATGAGGTTTAAGAATTCATTCCTGGTTTCCACCCGTTGAAACTCGCCCGTGAATGCGGAAGTGGTGGTCAGGGAGTTTTGTTTCTGCACGCCCCGCATCATCATACACATGTGGGCTGCCTCGATGACAACCGCCACGCCAAGCGGGTTGAGGGTATTGTGAATGGCATGCAGTATCTGTCCGGTAAGGCGTTCCTGTACCTGCAAGCGCCGCGCAAAGACGTCGATCACGCGGGGAATCTTGCTCAGACCCACGATATAGCCATTTGGGATATAGGCCACATGCGCTTTTCCAAAGAACGGAAGCAGGTGGTGCTCGCACAGGGAATAGAGTTCAATATCTTTCACGATCACCATCTCGCTGTATTCCTCTTTGAACATCGCGGAGCGAAGGATTTCCTCCGCATCCATCTCATAACCCTGGGTCAGGAACTGCAGGGCTTTTGCCGCCCGCTCGGGCGTCTTGCTGAGGCCATCGCGGGAAAGGTCCTCGCCGATGAGATCGATGATCTCCCGGTAGCGCCCTTCCAGCTCACGGGTAGTCCCGGTGTTGTATTCCTCAAGGCGTTGATAACTCATGATCACAAGATTTGAAAAGCCTGGTGCCAAAAGTACGAATAAAGAGCCAATCGGAGGCCCCGAGCCACGATTACTTTAGTCTGCCCGTGGTGTGCATTCATCTAATATGCTTCTGTATTTGAGGTCAATTTAGCACATTTGCACAGAAATTTCGGAGGCGCGATATGAGTACATTGGTTGGCCAGTTTTTGAGGAGCCGGGTTTTTTCCGTCCTTTCCCAGCGGCTTGTCTATCACAGCCTGTTCTGGGTATTGTTTCTGGCCTTGCTCATTGCCACCGATCTGTTGTCTTCAAGTAGCCAGTCATTCGGCTTCTCACTTAGCAACCAACTGATCAATGTGGTCATTTACGCAGGAGTTGTGTATTTCAATCTGCTGTACCTGATTCCCAACTACCTGGAGCGAAAACGATTCCTCACTTATTTTGGCCTCTTTATCCTGGTCGTGCTCACGGTAACGCCGATCAAGGTCGTGATCTTCTATTTTAAATTTTCTGGTATCCCAGATGCGCAGGCGCTGCTGGTCGATGAAATGAACTACTATTTCCTCCCCACTTTCCTGCTGGCGGGCTCTTCCACCCTCTTCAAGATCGTCATCGACTGGTTGCGCCACCTTCGGGAAATGCAGGAGTTGGAAACCCAGACCATGCAGTCAGAGCTACGGTTTCTCAAATCGCAGATCAACCCGCATTTCCTGTTCAACACCCTGAACAATCTGTATGCATTGACCTTGAAAAAATCGGACCTGGCGCCGGAGATCGTGCTGAAACTGTCGGAAATGATGCGCTACATGTTATACGAGTGCAATGAAAAGCAGGTTTTACTCAGCAAAGAAGTCAATTACCTGCAGAACTACCTTGACCTGGAGGCGCTTCGCCAGGGGAAAAACGTGGAGATCAACTTCAAGGTAAATGGGGATGTGGGCGACAAGAAGATCGCCCCACTAATGTTTATCCCTTTCATTGAAAACAGTTTCAAGCATGGCCTGAGTCACCACATCAACAAGGGCTTCGTCAATATCAGCCTGGATGTGGATGAAGACACGGTACACCTCTATATCGAGAACAGCAAGCCCGATTCGTTGCCCCACCAGAACCACAGCCGCAAAAGCGGGGGCATCGGCCTGGTCAACGTCAGAAGACGCCTGGATCTGCTCTACCCGGGGCAATATGAGTTGCGGATTCAGGACGCGCCGAAAACTTACGGCGTCCACCTCACCATCTCGCTAAAAAATTCTTAACTTCGGAAAACTATCTGCATCATGATCCAAACTATTATTGTCGACGATGAACCCCTGGCCCTTGATGTGCTGGAGACCTATATTGAAAAAATCCCCGATCTGAAACTGGTCAAGCGCTGCACCAACGCGCTGGAGGCCCGCGAGGCCCTGCAGCATCACCATATCGACCTGATGTTTCTCGACATTCAGATGCCCCAGATCACGGGGATCGATTTTCTTAAAACCCTGAGCGACCCGCCGCTTGTCATCTTCACCACGGCCTACCCCAATTTTGCCCTGGAAGGTTTTGAGCTCGACGCCCTGGACTACCTGCTCAAGCCCATTTCCTTCGACCGCTTCCTCAAAGCTGTAAATCGCGCCACGGAACAGGTCAATCTGCACAAAGCCAGCAGTGAGCATACTCCGGAAGGCGACGACTTTTTCTTCGTCAAGGCCGATAAAAAACTGGTCAAGGTCAATTATTCAGAGATCATCTACATCGAAGGCCTCAAGGACTATGTCATCATCCGCCTGGAACAGACACGGGTGATTACCCTTCAAACCATGAAGAGCCTGGAGGACAAGCTGCCTGCCAGCAAATTCAAGCGCATTCACCGCTCCTTTATCGTCAATATCGATAAGATCCACGCCATCATCGGGAATATGGTGGAAGTGCTGGAGAAAGGACAGCCCAAGCACCTGCCCATCGGCAAAAACTACCGAGACGAGCTACAGGAGCTGATAGACAAAAGCAGGCTGTAGACAAATCTAAAAAAAATACATAAAATTTTTTCAACAAAGCATCGGGATATATTTAAAGTTCGTACATTTGACCATCTTGAAAGCCGAACAAGATATAATCCCATGAATGCAAAGCCGGTTGCCCTGCAGCCGGCTTTTCTTTTTTAAGCAAAAAGGGCTGTCTTTTTCAAGACAGCCCCTGCTAACAAATTATAATCCCATGAACACTCTTAAGTCACTTTAGGCGTACCTTCTACCACATTTCATTTACCACCTTCCATATAGAAATACGCAAGATATTGATACGAAGTTTCCAGGATTTGAAATTTAACCAAATCCTAACCAAATTATTTCGTGGAGATAGCTTACTTACTTCCGCATTGAATTCTACTAATAGAGCGGGAAAGGGAAACTTTCCACACAGAGAGAAAAAAAAAGTCGCACGTTGCGGTGCGACTTCTAGCAAAAAATTCCACGAATATAAATGAATAATCTCGAACGCTTGCCGGGTCAGGGGTTTTAGCGAACCACCTGAAGTTTGCTGGTAAAGACTTCGCCCGTCACTGAGCGTACCTGAACGAGGTAGGAACCCGGGGTCAGGTCGTAGGCAGGCAGCACGAAGTCTTTGTTGTTGACATTGGTATGTTCACTCACCAGGCTGCCTGTCGAAGTGAACAACCTCAGGTCTTGTATCAGGTTTTCCTTACCGTTGATATGCACCTGGACGTACTGGTCGGCCGGATTGGGGTAAACCAGCAAGGGGTTGACAGGTGTAACAGGATCGCCGGAATTGCGCAGCGGGATGCGGAGGGAACTCTCCGGCAGGCTGACGACATCGCCTGCGCTGTTCATGGCCCTGATGTTCTCCAGCTTGAGATCGATAAAGTTATCTTTCAGGCGGATGCCTTCGATATCTTCGACGATCACGAAATCGAGCGTAGCTACAATGCCGTATCCCGTTTCGGAAAATCCGCTGGTGCGGGTCATACCCGCGTCGATACGTCCGTCAAACGGTTTTTTGGTCAGGTTTAGTACAGCTGAGTTGTACGACATCCAGCTTTGGGGCAGGAAATCGATTTGAACGCTTGCGGGATCCACCAGTTCAGCCTCATAGGCCATGGAGAAGGTGAAGCCGTAGATATCCTTGGCTAGTTCTTCGTTGGGGTTGCCGAGCCAGATATCGAGGATCACACGGTCGCCTCCTTCTACCGGGGTGACGCTTTGCTCAAAAAAGTAGAGCGGCACGTCGATGGCGGGAGGGGTTGCCTGCGGCACGTAGGAGTGTTGCTTGAGGTAGAAGTTGGAGATAGCTACCGTATCAGCTCCGCCGACGATCCCGTTGCCATCTGCGTCGATGTGTTTTTGGTCGACCGGGAAATCGAAGAAAATATTGTTCCAGTTATCGCCATATTGGCCGAACCACTCGGTCAGGTTGGGATTGGCGCGCGCGAGGCCCACATCGCCCATGCAAAGTCCGAGCGGTAGAATGTCTTCCATATTGACTACGCCGTCGGAGTTGGTATCACCGGCCCAGACGCAGTTGTTGCCGAGGCAGAATTGGTCGGGATCGACTTCAATATTGAGCACATCGACCTCGACCTTGACGATTTTGGAAGGGCAGTTTTGGGCAGTGGAGATGCAATATTCAAATTCAAAATCATCTACGATGCCAAAGACGTCGGGATCGGGTACGTAGACCAGGAGGTTATACCCTTCGAAGGTCTGACCATAGAGTGTGACCGTTTGCTGGCCTGGGAAATACTGAATTTCACCATAGGTAGGGTCAACGGAAACGGTCAGGTCGAATTCCGCGACCGGGATGTTGTAACTCAGGACCAGGGGAACATTCTTTGGTGTGGAGAGCTGGAAGGTATTTTGGGCGGGTATGAAATTGCTGACCGTCACATACACATCGCCGTATTCCACGCCAGAGTAGTTCGGTTTAAAAGCACGATAGATGAAGTGGTCGACGCCATCCTTGAAGCCGGGATCGGGCGTATATTCGAAGACGCCGTCGCCGAGGTGGATCACAGTACCGTTAGCCGGTTGGGTCATCACGGCGATCCCCGTCAGGTAGTCGCCGCCGATGTCGTTGGCTACGGCGTTGATCTCAAGCGCCTGGTTTTCAACGGTGGCTGCATAGTCGTCGAAGACAAAGGTATTGGGAACGTTGACGTTGAGCACGTCGATCAGCACCAGTTTCTGGTAGGTCGTGTTATTGAAGTTCTTTTCAAAGAGGATCTGGTCAGGACCGAAATAGTTGAGAGCGGGGAGGTAGATGGGATAGTCCTGAGTGGTAAAGTCAACGGTACCGTGGGATGGCCCGCTGACCAGATCATACCCATCGAGGGCGAAAAGCAGTTCGCGGGGAACGTTTTTGCGGGCGATGACCGAGACCGTATCCAGCAAGGGGAGATCGAAGGCCATGACGGAGATGGACACGGTTGCCATGTCGCAGGTTCCCATATCGTCGCAGATGGTATAGTTGAAGTGGGCGATGCCGTAGAAGCCGGGTGCAGGCGTAAAGGTGATGAGGGTACTGTCTGCGTTGAGCGAGAACGTGCCGTTGTTCACGAGGGGAACATCGGCGATTTGCAGTTGGTTGCCGTTCCAGAAGTCGTTGAACAGCACATCGATCTCGACGGGAGTTTCCTGGTCTGTTTGGGCGAAGTCGTCTACAGCGGTAACGATAGAAGGAACGATATTGACATTGATGACCAGCGTGATGTTGCGGTACATGCCGTTTACAAAACGCCAGTATTTGACAAAGATGGTATCGACTGCGGGGGAAGTAGCGGTAGGAATGTATGTCAGGAGGTTATTGCCCGGAACGCCCAAATGGCCGGGGCCGGGAAGGTCTGCGGTACCGAAAACCGGATATTCGAGATGTTGGTCAATCTCGGGAAGATAGGGAGGGTTCGAGTAGAAGGAATAAAGCAGGGTATCTCCGATGAGCACATCGAAGGTCTTGAATTCCAAATCCCCCTGGGCACGGGCCGTATGACTTCCCAGCAGCAGGGTCAGGAGACCCCACAGGAAGAACGGCACGAGTTTGAGACCGAGTCGAGATACATTCATGGACCGTGGATTTTTCATTTACATTCGCGCCACTAATATACGGTTAATTCTACTTACGCGCCAACAAGCCGGGAAAAAAGATTTTGTTGTCTGGACGCCAAAACCGGCCGACGGTCACTTCCCGGAGGATAATGGGCGGATTTTTCGACGGAAATGGTTATTTTGGCAAGTTAAAAACGCTGGAGACGGCATGCAAAATTTAAAGATCTACTCGGTCCTTCAACAGTTTTCCAAAATTGAGCAGAACAGGTTCCGCAAGTACCTCTGTTCTCCTTATTTCAATGCCAATCAGGATCTTATCGACCTGTACGACATGATGATGGCCGGTATGAACGGCAATGGCCAGGGGGAAGAGCAGGAGAAAGAGGAGCTATGGGCCCGGCTCAATCCCGGCAAACCCTATGACGATGTGCGCATGCGGAAGTACTTCTCCGACCTGCTCAAATTATTAGAGGGTTATGTCGCCCAGGAGACATTTCAGGAGAACCCCCTGCACCAGGCCACCTATTTGATGGACGCGGTCATACAGCGAAAAATGGCCAAGCTCTACAACAACACCCTCAAATCGGCCCGGCGGTTGTCGGACCAGCAGCAGTACCGTCCGGCAAACTATTTCTACCACCAGTACCAGATCGAGAAGAACTACTACCGCCTGAACCGCTCGCTAGGGAAACGCGACATCCAGACCAACGTGGAGGAGATCGCCAACAACCTCGACCGGTTTTACCTGGCGGAAAAGCTGAAATATTACTGCGACGTGCTCAGCCAGCAGTACGCCGTTTCTTTTGAGTACAAGATCCTTTTTCTCGAGGAGATCATCGCGCACATTGAAAAGTACCGCCACCGCTACGAGGAGGTCCCCCCTATCGCCGTTTATTTCCAAATATACCTGGCCTATACCGATGGCGACAACGAGGCGCACTATTTCAAGTTGAAGGATTTGCTGGAGAAATACGGCCTGGAGTTCCCCAAAGAAGAAGCGCAGGAGATCTATACCTTTGCCATCAACTACTGCACCCGCAAGATCAACAAGGGCAACCAGGCCTTCCTCAGGGAGTATTTCGATCTGTACAAGGACTTGCTGAAAAAGGACATCCTCATCGTCGACGACGAGATGGAGCCGGGCTTGTTCCGGAACATCGTGGTGGTGGGGCTGCGTCTGGGCGAAATGGCCTGGACGGAGCAATTCATCCACGATTACCAGCGTTTCCTGCCCGAAGCGCAGCGCGAAAACACGGTGTCGTTCAACCTTTCCCAGCTATATTTCTACAAGCGCGACTACGACAAGGTAATCGAGACGCTGCGCCATGTGGAATACGAAGACGTGATCACCAACCTCAACGCCAAGACGCTGCTGCTCACCACCTACTACGAGATCGACGAGATCGAGCCGCTCTATTCGCTGATGGAGAGTTTCCGGGCTTACCTTAACCGCCACAAGGACATCTCATCGCGCCGGCGGCGGAGCTTCCTGCAGTTCATCCGTTTCGTCAAAAAACTCACCAAGACCATGCCGGGCGATCTGAAGCGGATCGAGGCTCTGCGGGAGGAGTTGAACAACACCAAAGGCGTGGCCAGTTCGCAGTGGATTGCGGAGAAGATCGAGGATCTGGTGTAAAAAAAATCCCCTCCGGACAACCCGGAGGGGATTTTTATTTCAGGTCTGGCTGCGATTAATCAAAGATATAGCGCAGGCCCAGGCGCATCCTCCAGCGGGAGCTGAAGTCGCTGATGTTAAGTGCTTCTTTACCTGTCTGATCCTCGAGGAAGGAGAACAACGGCGTAGTACCGTCGGTATCGTATTTTTCGAAGGTATACAGGAAGTAGTTGTTGAAGTCGCCAGGGATGGAGTAGCGAACACCCCAGGACGGGTTGAGCAGGTTGAGCAGGTTGAACACGTCGAGGCTCACCTGAAGTTTGTGCATTCTTCCACCGGCTTGAACCCCAAAGTCTTGACGGACAGCGAGGTCGAGGAAGCTGGTGAACGGCGACCAGCTGGCGTTTTTCTCCGCGTAGCTGCCGCGATTCTGGCTCAGGTAGGGGTCATTTTCGATAAATGCGTTCAGGTTTTCCCACTGTTCCTGAGCGGTGATGGTAACGCCACCAACCGTTTTGTCGATCAGATTGATCTCCGATTGGCTGGCCGGTATCCAGACCAGGCTACGGTTGGCGCTGGTACTGCCTTGTTCGTTGTTGATGTTGCGCGCAGCCGCGGAACTACCGCCAATTACGTATGAATAGGGAGAACCAGCCTGTCCATCATAGAAAAGCGAGATGGTGGTCGAAACGTTCTTGCCCTTGTTCCAGTCGATAGAGTAAGAGAGCGAGGAAACGATGCGGTGACCGAGTGCAAAATCGGAGCGGCCGAAGAGCGCCGCATTCCGGCCATCGGTATTGATTTGGCCTCTCCATTGAGAAGAGTTTTGCGAGGAGGTACCTTCACTGAGGGCTGTGGCATCGCCATAGGTGTAAGCCAGGGTGGCATTCAGGCCGAAACCGAAGTTTTTAGCCAATGCGGCGGTGAGGTTATAAGTATAGCCCTCGCTGGTGTTGTGGCCTACGTAGATGGCGCCGTATGTCGGATCTATCGTCTTTCTGCGGTAAACCGGGCGGTCATCTTCGCCGGTATTGGTCCAGTTAAAGGCTACTTCCGGGTCGGAGTTCACGTTGGTATAGAGTACGTTGTTGAGCGTCTTGGTGTAGATACCTTCCAGGGTAGCGGTAATATTGCCCGGGAGGCGGGTATCCAGTGCCAGGTTGCCACGCAGCACTTGCGGGAATTTGAAATCCTTGACGAAGATGTTGATGTCGCCGGAAGGAACGGTGAACTTCGGGTTCGTGTACTGGTCGTTGATACCAGGTCTGAATACGAGGTCTTCTTCGATCTGGGTTTCGTCGACCCGGCCGTTGGTCAGGCCGTTGTTGTTGTACATGGCGCCCGGCCAAACGAACGGAATACGGCTGGTGAAAATACCAATACCACCACGCAGGACGGTAGAGCGGTCGTTGGAAAGGTCGTATTCAAAACCGGCGCGGGGTGAAAACATCAGCTGGCCGTCGGGAGCCTGACCGCCTTCAATCTCTTTCGCGATCTCGTAATGTTCCTGGAGCAGGGGCAGGGTCGTGCTATTGAAGCCAGTATCAATAGCGGGGTCGGTAGACAGAATGGGCACGTCCAGACGCAAACCGTAGGTCAGGGTAAAACGGCTGTTGATATTCCACTCGTCCTGAGCATAGAAGCCGAGTTGCATGGCATCGAAATCGGCAGCTGCTGCGGAGCCGTCGCCCGTAATGTTATCGACGAGGGAGTATCCCCTGTCGTAACTGGTGGGCGTCAAGCCATTGAGGAACTGGCTGAGGCTGTCGTAGCCATAGGTGCCATAGTTCTGGCCAAGGAACAGGTTGTAAATGCTGTAAATTTCGTTGTGGGTACCGATGGTGATCGTGTGCTTTTTCTTGTAGATCTTGAAGTTGTCGGTAATCGTGAAGATATCCTGGTTCAGCGCGTTGGCGGTGGAGAATTCTTCAGAGCCAAGGCGGATGGTTCCGTCGCCGTCACCAATGATCAGGTAAGGGAAATCGCCTCCGATCGGGTCGCGGTCGTCGCGCACCGAGGTGTAACCCAGGATAAGGTTGTTGCTGTAATTGGCGCCAAAGGAAGATTTCAATTCAATGGCACTCGAGTTGGTGATACTCGGGAAGTAGATACCGTTGTTGGAGAAGTTAATGGTACGTGCCGCGGAGCCGTTAAGGTTCAGCTGCTCTGCCTTGGTGTAGTTGTGGCGCAGCGTCAGGCGATGGTTGTCGGACAGGTTGAAGTCGAGTTTTCCGAAGAAAGTCAGGCCTTTCAGTTCGTCGGCAATGTCGCCATAGGTGCCCGGATCGTAGTTGTAAGTCTCGCGGAGGAAGCTGGACAGGTTGTCAAGATCGGCCTGTGATGAGTTCCCATCGTAAGTTCCGAAGTCGAACGGAACCGGCGTTTCGTCCCGGCGAATTTCAGCGTTGGCGAAGAAGAAAACTTTGTCTTTGACGATAGGGCCGCCAATTGATGCACCGTAGGTGCGCTGAGTGAAATCAGCTACTTTGGACGGCTCGGAGCCGGTCATGTCTGTCAGCGTCTTATTGGTTTTGCCAACAAGGTCCTGGTTCTGCATGAAGTAGTAAGCCGTTCCTTTCAGTTGGTTGGTACCCGATTTGGTAACGGCGTTGATACCGCCGCCGGCGAAACCGCCGAGGGTCACGTCGTAAGGAGAAAGGACCACCTGGAACTGATCGATGATGTCGATCGAGAAAGGTGCGATACCCGTCTGGCCGCCGTTGGTGCCGGAGGAAGAGAGACCGAACACGTCGTTGTTGACCGCGCCATCGATGTAAATGGCGTTGTAGCGGTTGTTGACGCCGCCAAACGTGGTGCCGCCACCATAGCCTGCCGATTGTGGGGTGAGGCGCACGAAGTCGCTCAGGTCGCGGTTCAGCGTGGGCATCACATCGATGGCTTCGCTGGTAATTTGCGTACTGGTACCCGAGTTAGCGCCTGCTGTGCCAGCGCGGGCCGTAACCTGGATGACTGAAAGTTCAACAGCGGAACCTTCCAGATTGATATCCAGCTGTTTCGATTCCCCCAAGCGGAGGTAAACGTTTTCGTATACCATATCACTGTAACCCGTGTAGGAGATAGTGACGGTATAAGGGCCGCCAACGCGCATGTTGGCAATGCGGTAGATGCCATCCAGGTTGGTGCTGTTACCGTAAACCGAACCGGTCGGTACGTGCACCGCCACCACGTTGGCGCCAATCAAAGGCTCTCCGGATTCCTTGTCGAGAATGCGACCGTTCATTGAAGAGGTGGTCACACCCTGTGCAAAAGACATGGAGAAACTGAATGCCACTGCAAAGAGGGCAAAAATGAGCCGCGAAGTAATGAGTCTCATCGGCAATGTATTTGGTGATTAAATAGGTTGCTAATCCGGATGCAATACTACCTCGCCAAGGTTAAGCCAATATTAAATCGGCATTTTTTATTGGCACACAAGTTCCCCTTTTTCCGAATAATATTTCCCACTACCTATACAAATTTTTCACATGCCAAACAAAACGCCACATTTTAACTAAAATGGAAATAAAAATCCATACTTTTCCACATTCCGGAAAATAATGCCGTTGGGCTGTGGAAAAGTACCTCTCCCGCAAAATGAAAAAAAGTTCGCCGGGAATTTCGCAATCCGCCAGGGTGTTATACTTTTGCACTTCGTTTTCCCCCACTCACGGAGGAGTGGCAGAGCGGTTGATTGCACCTGTCTTGAAAACAGGCGTACGTGATGAGCGTACCGGGGGTTCGAATCCCTCCTCCTCCGCAACCTACTTTTTTATTCCCCCCCCTTCCAAAAGTAAAATTTTGGTTAATTTTGGTAGATTAGGCGCTTCAAACGCTTGCATCTATCATTCACCAACCAAAGTTTTCACATGAAGAACATTTTACTCATCCCATTTACTCTCGTCCTGTTTCTGGGTACTGTCAACGCCCAGGTCACCTTTTTCGAAGATTTCGAATCATACAGTGACGGGCAGTTTATTGCCCAGGCTTCCTCCAACTGGACCACATGGAGCAACGCGCCCGGTGGGCCGGAAGACGCTCCCGTATCCACGGAACAAGCTTTTAGCGGCGCCAACTCGCTCAAACTCTACAGCACCTCCACCGGCGGCGGGCCCGACGACGTGGTGTTGCCCTTCGGCGACAAGTACGACGTTGGGACTTTTACCTACTCGATGTACATGTACGTTGTGGCAAATACCGGCGCCTATTTCAATTTCCAGGCCGAAGAAGCCATCGGCACTACCTGGGCTTTCCAGGCCACTTTCACCCCCGATGGCGTCGTGAAATTTACGGGTGATAACGGCGTCCAACTGCCCGTAGCAGACGGGACCTTCCCGCTCGGCGAATGGTTCAAGTTCGCCCTCGAGATCGACCTGACAGGCAACATCTGGGAGATCTACGTCAACGACGTGCTCCACGGCAGCTTCGCGAACACCGTTAATGCCGTGGCCTCGCTCGACCTCTTCCCCATCTACGCATCCGGCACTTCGCAGTTCTACGTCGACGACGTAGCTTTCGAGTACATTCCGCCCGTCCTCCCCGACCTGGATATCGCCATGAATACGCTCGACATCAAGGCCGGCCAACTGACCGGCGGCGAAGTGCTCATAAATGGAACCTTACGCAATACGGGCAATACCACCATCACCAGCCTCGACATCAATTGGTCTGACGGTACCAATACCTATACCGATAACCTTACCGGACTCAACATCCCAACCCTTGAATTTTACCAGTTCACGCACTCCACACCTTATAGTGTTACGGACGGAGATAACGAAATTACGGTTTGGGTCTCTAACCCCAACGCCGGTACGGATCAAAACCCCGACAATGACGAACTTCCCGCTACGGTCACTGGCTATACCCCGGCTCCCGGCAAGAAAGTCGTGGTGGAAGAAGGCACCGGCACCTGGTGCGGATGGTGCCCCCGCGGTACCGTGTTCATGGACCAGATGTATGCCGACTATCCCGATTATTTCATCCCCATCGCCGTGCACAACGGCGATCCCATGACGGTTGCCGAATACGATGACGGCCTGGGCCTCACCGCTTTCCCCACCATGAAGATCATGCGCGAGGAAACCTTTGGTTTCGGCGTCATCGGCGATATCGAGAGCCGTTTCTTCCAGCGCATCGTGCAGGCGCCCCCGGCTACCCTGCAAAGTGCGGGCGTCTTCAATGAGACCACCCGCGATCTGGATATCATTTCGCAGGCCGACTTCAGCCAGAACGTCTCGGGCAACCACCGCCTGGCAGTGGTCCTGGTCGAAGATAACGTAACCGGAACTTCTTCCTCCTATGCACAGGCCAACTACTATGCAGGCGGCGCCAATGGCCCCATGGGTGGCTATGAAAGCCTGCCCAACCCGGTACCCGCGAGCCAGATGGTCTACGACCATGTCGGCCGCATCCTGGTCGGCGGCTTCCAGGGCGCAGCAGGCAGCGTGCCTGCTTCCGTATCGAGCGGGGAGAAAGTGACCTACCAGTTCGCCACCATCAACATCCCGGCCAATATCAAAACGGAAGATCTGCTTGCTGTGACCCTGCTGCTGGGTCCCAACAACAGCATCCGCAATGCCCAGAGCCAAACCTTCCAGGAATTGCTCGACAACGAGATCGTCAGTACCCGCGAAGTATTCCGCAACGATTATGCCGAAGTGTTCCCCAACCCGTCTTCCGGCAACGCTTCCCTGCGCCTGACGCTCGAACAGCCCAGCAGTGTCAGCCTCCGGATCTTCAGCGCAACCGGCGCCGAGGTGGCATTCCGCGACTATGGCCAGCTGAGCGGCGATCTGGTCTTCCCGCTTGAAGCTTCCCACCTGCCCGCAGGTGTTTACCAGGTTCATTTGACCCTCGACAAGCATTTGGTCACCAAAAAAATCGTGATCCAGCGATAAGGTGCGATTTGCTTGAATAAAAAAGCCGTGGCCCCAGGGTCACGGCTTTTTTATTTCTAAGGGAAAAGACTTAACTTAAGCACTGAACTATCACAAAAAACATTAGCTATGGCATACGCAATCCGACGTGTAGATTATTACTACGTCACGGTAAAAGATGAGCCGGGTGTAGCCTATGAATTTCTATCCCAATTGGTTGAGCTGGGCATCAACCTCCTGGCATTCACCGCCATCCCCACCGGTCCTAATTCTTCGCAGCTGACCCTTTTCCCGGAGAGCTCAATGAATTTCCAACAAAAAGCCAAACTCGCCGGCTTGCATTACCTCGGCCCCCACCCCGCCTTTCTCGTCCACGGCGACGATAAACTCGGCGCCCTGGTTGAAGTGCACGACGCACTGTACCGCTCCAGAGTCAATATCTTTGCGTCCTACGGTGTAACTTCAGACAAGGATAATTTCGGCTACCTGATCTACGTCAAACCCGAGGACTACGAACACGCCGCCAAAGCGCTGGGCATCTGAGGCCGTTGGCAAAAAAGCGGCAAAGCCTTACCTTGGCCTGTTCAAAACCAGGAAATGGCCAAGGTATCGAAGAAAAACAAATTCCCCGTCTCCGCAGACGGCACCGTTCCGCAGGAACTGATCACGGTCAACGACCGGGAAGCGGATGCTCATTACGACTTCGCTCCGGATTCGATCGCCTCTTTTTCCCAAACCGGCAACCGCTTCATCTTCCTTTGTCACAACGGGCTGCAAATGGAGATCGCCTGGCTGAGCGACAGCATGCTCCGCTTTCGGTATGCGGCGGAGGAACCATTCGAACCCGGCTTTTCCTATGCCGTCGATCCCGCTTTCCAACCGCAAGAGCAAGTGGGTATCGTGGTAAAGGAATCCCCTCACCACTACCTCCTTTCCTCCCGGCTCCTGCGATGCCGCATCGAAAAGCAAGACCTGAGAGTGCAGCTCTCAGACGCCGGTGGACGAATGCTATGCAGGGATCAGCGGGGCTTTTTCACCAGGAGGACCATTCTCAGAGGCAAAATCCGGGTGGCCATTTCAAAAGAACACACGGCGCAGGACCACTACTACGGCATGGGCGACAAGGGCGGAAAACTGCGCCTCAACGGGCGGGTCCTTGAAAACTGGAACACCGACGCCTACAACTACGGACCGGATACAGACCCGCTATACAAGACCATGCCATTTTTCTACGGACTCCGGGAAGGCCAAGCCTATGGCATTTTTCTCGACAACACCTACCGCAGCAGGTTCGATTTCGGAAAAAGTAAGACTTCCGAAACCCTGATCGAAGCGGCGGGTGGAGAGCTTCGCTACTACTTCATCTTCGGGCCGCAACTCAGCGAGGTGGCTGCCCAGTACGCCCGCCTGACCGGCGTGCCGGAGTTGCCGCCGCTCTGGGCCCTGGGCTTTCACCAAAGCCGCTGGAGCTATTTCCCCGACGCCAGGGTCAGGGAAGTGGCGAGCCTATTCCGCAAAAAACGAATACCCTGCGACGCCATTTATCTCGACATCGATTACATGGATGGATTCAGGTGCTTCACCTGGGACAAAGCGCATTTCCCTGATCCAGGCGGTCTGATAAGCGATTTAAAGAAAGAGGGATTCAGAACAGTGGTCATGATCGACCCGGGGATAAAAGCAGACCCTGGCTATGAGATTTACCGCGATGGCATGGAAAAAGACGTCTTCTGCTACCGCACCGACGGCCACCTGCTCAAGGCGCCCGTTTGGCCGGGGGAATGCGTTTTCCCCGACTTTACCGCCTCTAGGGTCCGGCAGTGGTGGGGACCGCTATACCATACGCTATACAAAGGGCAGGGCGTAGCCGGTTTTTGGAACGACATGAACGAGCCCGCGGTCTTCAAGACCAGGCGGTTGACTTTTCCCGACGAGGTGCGCCACGACCACGATGGCCACCCTTCCAACCACCGCAAAGCGCATAATATTTACGGCCAGCAAATGGCCCGCGCCACCTTTGAAGGGCTCAAAGCGCTCGACCCGGAGCGCAGGCCTTTCGTGCTCACCCGCGCCAGCTTCGCGGGCGGGCAGCGCCACGCGGCCACCTGGACAGGCGACAACCGGGCATCCTGGGTGCATCTCCGGCTGGCCCACATTCATGTGCAGCGACTCAGCATCAGCGGGTACGGCTTTTGCGGTTCCGATATAGGCGGTTTCGCGGAGCAGCCGGACCCCGAACTGCTGCTGCGCTGGCTGCAGATGGGCGTTTTTCATCCCTTCTACCGCATCCACTCCATGGGCAACAACCTCGAAGGAGCAGGCATCACCGACCCGGACTGGGTACATGCCCAGGAAGCGCTCAACCGGCTCGATCAGGAGCCCTGGGCCTTCGGACCGGCCTGGGAAGCGCTCAACCGGAAGGCCATCGAAAGCCGATACCAGTGGCTGCCCTATCTGTACACCTGCTTCCGGCAATGGGTCGAAACCGGAACGCCCATACTGAGAAGTCCCATTTTCCTGGACCAGGAAGATCCCAACCTCATCAATTACGAAGACGCGGTCTGCGTAGGGCCGGATGTGCTGATCTACCCCATCTGGCAACCCGGTCAAAAAACAAAAACCATTTACCTGCCCAAAGGCGAATGGCGGGATTACCGGACAGGCAAGGCCTTTGCCGGTGGTAAAAAACACAAACTCAGCTTGGATCTCAGTTATATACCGATTATGGTAAGGGCAGGCGCAGTTTTGCCTCATCATCCCGTCCGGCAATCCACATCCGAGCCAGTCAAAGAGCTCGTTTTGAGGGTGTATCCTGCTGAAGAAAAGGAACTTGTGTCGCGGTTGTATGAAGATGCGGGAGAGGGGTATGGGTATGCTTCAGGGGAGTTTTCGGTTTTCAGTTTTCAGTGTTCAGTTGCGGAGGGTGAGTTGAGGTTGCGTGGGTGGCGGGAAGGGAGCTTTGTGCCTACCTATGAGCGCATCCGGGTAGAGGCGCCGGGTTGGGGGGAAGGATTAGCGATCGATCCTTTTCCAGGGGCGGGCGAGGATCCATTCTTCGAGCTGGCGTTCAAGCCGGAGTAGAGCCTGGGGGCCGTCGTGATTATGAAGAACGGAATGCTGCTGCATGGTGATCTTCCATGCCGGAAGTTGAGGTAAAAAACCAAGGGTATCCGGAAGTTGGAAGAAACCGGCGGCCCGGGCTGCCTCGAATGCCCATTGCAGGCTGTCGGGATCAAAACCGGCGCTGAAGGCGCCGTCATCCCACCTGATCAGGGTAGCGACTCCGTTGGCATGGAAACGGGCCTCCCATTCGGGGCAGGGGCCGCCACAGCCAGTGCGCTCAACTTGCAGGATGCAGGCTGGAGGCACAGCGGCGGGGTATTGCATCTTCAGGGAGTCGGCAATTTTTTCGGAAAACAGTTCCGGAAGCGGTTCATCGATGCCGGGTAGTCCTGGCCTTGGATGGCAGGCGGTCAGCGCGGCAGATACAATGAGGAGAAAAACCGCTGTTTTCATCCTGGCCTATTTTTTCCCTTTGCGCTTCGCCTCGATTTCCGCTTGCCGCTGTTGTTGTTCTTTCAGGGCATTCTGGAGCCTGGCCTGGAAACCTTCTTTTTTCTTGGGTTTCTTCTTGTGGGCTTCCATCTCCTCCTTGATCTTCTCTTCATCGATGATGTAGTTTTTGGTAACGATGGTTTGGCCAACGTTGATCAGGTTGCTGAAAAGCAGGTAGCAGGTCAGACCCGCTGCGAAGGTGTTGAAGAAGAAAAGGAACATGACCGGCATGAGGTATTGCATCCACTTCATGGCAGGGTTCATGGAGAAGTCCATGTTCTGCGCGTTGTAGTATGTGTAGAGTACGGTCGTCGCTGCCCAGAGGAGGGTGAACAAGCTCACGTGATCGCCGTAGAACGGAATGACGAAGGGCAGGCTGAAAGCCACGTCGTAGGACGACAGGTCGGTAGCCCAGAGGAAGGGCACCTGCCGGAACTCGATGGCAGCCGGGAAGAAGCGGTAGAGGGCAAACCAGATCGGCATCTGGAGCAGGGTGGGCAGGCAGCCGCCGAGCGGGTTGACGCCAAACTCATTATAGACCTTCATGGTCTCCATTTGCAGCTTCTGCGGGTCGTCCTTGAACTTTTCGCGCAGGTTGGCGATATGCGGTTTGAGGGCGCCCATTTTCGACTGCGAATAGATCATCTTGTACGTCAGGGGGTAGAGCACCATTTTCACGATGAAGGTCAGCACCAGGATCACCACCCCCATGGAGCCGATAAAACCGGACAGGAAGGTGAAAATCGGGCGGATGACCCAGCGGTTGATGGTACCGAAGATGCTGCTGCCGAAGGGAATGACATCCTCCAGCTCCATATCATAGGCCTTGAGCCGGGGGAATTCATTGGGGCCGATATACCAGGCCATGTCGAAGGAGGCGCGGTCGGCTGTTGGGATGGCGACGCGGGCAGCCACCTTTTTGAGGTCTTCCGCTTTTTCGTCGGCGGGCATTTCGGTTTGGAAAGTGCCGGAAGCGAATTTATCGGAAGCGATCAGCGAGCTGTTGAAGAACTGGTTGGCGCTGGAAATCCACTTGATGGGCGTATCGGTCACCTCGTCTTCGTCGGTGCGGGTGCAAGAGCAGTGGTCGGGAGAATCCTCTGCCGGTTTGTAGTAAATGGTGGAGTAGTTGCGCTCGTAGCTGACGTTTTTCTCCAGTTTGTCGAGGTAGTTGACCCAGTTGAGCGTCAATTTCGAATTGGGGTCGATGAAGGATTCTAGCCCTGTCCAACTGACGGAATAGTCGAGGTGGTAGCTATCGGGCTTGAGGGTGTAGCGCTGCTCAAAAAAGCGCCCCTCCCCTGCCGGCGCGCGAAAGACGATGGCGTTTTCGGTCGTTTCTGCCTGAAAGAACAAGTCCTGGGTGCTGATCACACGGGCGGGCGTACCTGCCAGCGGGATGAGGTATTCAAAGCGGTCTTTGGCGTCTTCCAGCAAGCGCAGGGGCGATTCGACCTCTTTATTCTTCTCCCCTTCCGAAATTTTCTTATAATTTTTGACCTCGGCTTCTACGATCCGGCCGCCTTTGGTGGAGAAGGTCACACGAAGCAAATCGTTTTCAAGGGTCAGCAGTGCTTCCTCACCGGAGGCGGCGGGGGCGAAAATGCCGTACTGGCCGCTGCGCTGCACCATGGCGAGGGAATCGGCGGCTTGCTGATCAGCAGTAGCGGCCTCCTGCAGGGAGTCGGGAATAAGCGCAGTATCGGCGGGCGGAAGCTGGCCGGTGCTATCAGTGATGGAGGGCACGTCCTGTTGGGTTTTCTGCGGCTTGGGCATAAACTGTTGCCAAACCAGCAAAATACCAAAGATCAGCACGAAACCTATGATGGCATTCCTATCCATTTTGTATTATTGATGGCCTGAAAAGAGGCCGCTTTTCTCAAAATTTTGGCAAAGGTAAAACATTATCGCGGGTCTCTGACAAACGAACGGATGATTCTTTTATGGGAATAGACGAAGGAATGATTTCAGCCTACCTACGCACCCGGTATGAGGTCTGGGCGCCCCGTTTTACGATACGGACCGGCGAGCGGCATCCGGCTCTCGACGCCTGGCTTGGCGATCGGAGCTGGGCCTTCATCACGGCCTGGAATCCAGGGTCTCAGCCCCTTTCTGAGGAAGAAAACCGCCACAGGCAAAGTGAGTTGGAGGATGCGCTCAGGAAGGGCGGTTGGAGGTACTTTCCGGGAGCCGGTGTACCTGAGGATAGTGACTGGCTGCCCGAGGAGAGTTTCCTGGTCGCAGGGATTCCCCTTGCTGACGCGCTTGAATTGGGACGGCGTTTCGGCCAGCACGCCATTCTCTGGGGAATGCCGGGCCGGCTTGCGCAAATATTTTTTTTGTAAAAACGGCTTGATGAACTTACCTGCAATAAGATTGTCTAAGGAGAATTGAAAAATTAGAACTATATTTTCAGCTTAAACCAACTTCACCAACATTATGCAAAGTACCCATTACCCCTCTCCCCTCGAGATGCTCTACCGCTGGGAAAAGGAGCGTCCCGACGCACTGTTCATGCGCCAGCCCATCAACGGCGCGTGGCGCGAGTGGACCTGGAAGCAAGCCGGGCAGGAAGTGCGCCAGATGGCGGCCGCCCTGCGGGCCATGGACCTGCCTGCCGGCAGTAAGATAGCCCTGATCTCCAAAAACTGCGCCCACTGGATCATCGCCGACCTGGCCATCATGATGTCGGGCCATGTTTCTGTGCCGATGTATCCAAACCTCCACGCCGAGACCATCCGCCAGATACTCGAACACTCGGAGTCGAAAGTGCTCTTCGTCGGTAAGCTCGACGACTGGGCTTCCATGCGCAGCGGCGTGCCCGACGGCATCAAGTGCATCGCTTTTCCCTTCTACACAGAGCCGGGCTACCAGACCTGGATGGAGGTGGTAGAAGGCGTTGAGCCAGTCAGGGAGGACGTCATTCGCAAACCGGAAGAACTCGCGACGATTATCTATACCTCTGGTACTACGGGCCAACCCAAGGGGGTGATGCACAAGTTCCACAACTTCTCCTTTGTGATGAAATATGCGGTCGACACCTTGAGGGTCGACACTCGCGACAGCTTTTTCTCCTACCTCCCCTTGTGCCACATCGCCGAGCGTCTGCTCGTGGAGATGGGCGTAATCTATTCGGGAGGCCAGGTGTCGTTTGCCGAATCGATCGACACTTTCGCGAAAAACCTGTCGGATTCACAGCCCACGGTTTTCCTGGCCGTGCCCCGCATCTGGACGAAGTTCCAGCAGGGCATCCTCAACAAGCTGCCGCAGCGCAAGTTGAATATCCTGCTGGCGATTCCGATCATCAACAACGTGATCCGCAAGAAGGTCAAGCAGTCGCTGGGGCTCAGCCGCGGCCGGCTGGTGTTTGCCGGCGCCGCCCCCTCCCCTGCCCCGCTGCTCCGCTGGTTTAAACGCCTGGGTATCAACATCCAGGAGGCTTACGCCATGACCGAAAACTGCTGTTATTCCCACGCCACCCTTCCCGATAAGATCAAGATCGGTTACGTGGGCCCGGCGTTTCCGCACGTCGACGTCAAACTCGGTCCAGACAAGGAGATCCTGGTCAGGCACGAAGGTTTGATGGACGGCTACTACAAGGAGCCAGAGATGACAGCCGAATCGTTCATAGACGGCTACCTGCGCACGGGCGACGAAGGAGAGATCGACAAAGATGGCTTCCTCAAGATCACCGGGCGGGTCAAGGACCTGTTCAAGACCAACAAGGGCAAATACGTCGCGCCCAACCCCATCGAGATGAAGCTCGTCTTCAACACCGACCTGGAGCAGGTCTGTGTCGTGGGCGACCACCTTCCCCAGCCTATCGCCCTGGTGGTGCTCTCCGACCTTGGCAAAGCCAAGCCGAAGGAAGAGCTCGTCGCCAGCCTGGAGGAAACCCTCGACATCGTCAACGGCAAGCTCGACCAGCACGAGGTAGTAGCCAAGATGGTGGTGATGAAAGAGCCCTGGACGGTAGATAACGAGTTGCTGACGCCCACCATGAAAATCAAGCGCAACGAGGTGGAGAAGATACATGCCAGCCGCTACCAGGAGTGGTACAAGCGAGATGGCCGCGTTATTTGGGAATGAAAAAAACAGCCCGGGGGAGTGATCTCCCTCCGGGCTTTCTTGGAAAAAACGAATAAACTGAGGACAGAGGGGATTACTCCCGGCCGCCTTTCAGTTTGTCTTGAAGTTCCTTGAGTTCATCCCATTTGCCAGCCGCCGCCAGACCTGCCTGTTTGCCCCAGGTATCGGGGTCGGCAAGGTTGAAGGTGGGGCCTGCGGCGTCCAGAATTTCCCGCACTTTTGCAGCAGGGGTATTTTCCAGGTCGGCGAAGGTATGAATGCCTGCTTCTTTGAGCAACGTTTCGATTTTGGGACCAATCCCTTCGATCTTCTTCAGGTCGTCGCCGCCAGGCGTTGCGCCGGCTTTCATGGGAGCGGCTTTTTTGGTGGTCACGACCTCTTCGTGGTGGTGCTCAATGCCCAATTGTTCTCTCAGGCGGTGGAGCTGTGCATCGAGTACGGCCTTGTCGGCTTCCAGTTTTCCGATTTGCGAGCGGAAAGTGCCGGCTTCCCGGGTCAGTTCGTCGTGGCTATATTTCAGGCTGGCGTAGTCTTTTTCCAGATTGGTAAAGCGGTTGTGGTAGTCATCGCGTTCCTTTTCGGCAGTTTTCATGCGGTTGAGGAAGCGCCCCCAGAGGATCCATCCCAGGAGCAGGCCCAGGAGGATGGCCGCGATGAACATCAGGATGGCCTTGGTCAGGCAGCTGGGGCATGCCTCGACGTGGAGTAAAAGGAAATCTGAGAACATAGAAGTTGGTTTTTATTCTTTAATTCTTTTTGATCAAACGCAGTTCGACGCGGCGGTTTTGCTCCTTGCCTGCCTCGGTGTCGTTGGAGGCTTCGGGCTGCGAGCGCCCCTTCGAATCCACGGATACCTGATTGGAAGGCACCCCGTTGGACACCAGCAGGTCGCGGATGGCCTCGGCGCGTTGCCGCCCCAGATCCAGGTTATAAGCGTCATCGCCGATGTTGTCGGTATGTCCGGTAAGCCTGATCTGCTCGCCGGAAGTCTTGACCCGTGCAGCCACTTCCTTGAGGTATTTTTCGATCTGCGGATTTTTGATCCGCTGAGTCGATTTGTAGGGGAAGCGGATGATGGTGCGGTCGGGGAACGTGTCGACGGCCACGACTTCGTCTTTTTTCTCCACCTCTATCCATCGAAAATCGGCGCCTTTGAAGTATTTGGTGCGCACGCCTTCTGTCTCGTCCATTACGCGGGCCCTGACCTGTATCCGTTCGGCAGGCATGCCGCCGGCCAGGAGGCCTTTGACCAGTTCGGCGCGGGCGAAGCCCAGGTTGTCGGCATTCTCTGGCTTGGGCTCTTCTTCGTAGTAATAGCCGGTGATTTCGAGGATATTGTCCTCGTTTTTGTCAGCCAGCAATTTCTTCTTGAAGCCAGGAAATTCATCAGAGGTGTATGGGGTCGGGTCGGTCCATTTGAAGCCCAGGGGCATGCGCAGCACGTCTTCTGCTGCTGCGGCGTCACCTTCTTCTCCGCCATGCACAAAACACTGCGGGCAGAAGACGTGTTCCCAGGAAGGATACCATGGACCAAACCAGAGCCACGCCAGCAGGACCGTTGGGATCAACCACAGGAGCAACTTGGTAAGGGTACTCATATTGATAAAGTTGGTTAAAAAATCGCGTTGGCGTAAAAATCTTTGGCGGCTATCTGACACATCGCTATAAAATTAACTAAATCTCGGGGAACTTTACCTTCAAAATGCATTTAATCTACTTAAATCGTTTATCGTTGAGCGTTTATCGTTTAACACTGCTTATATTTGCACCCTGAAAAATTAAGCCTGCACTATGTTTGAAAGTTTAAGCGACCGCCTGGAAGGCGCGTTAAAGACCCTGAAGGGCGAACACAAGCTGACCGAACTGAACATTGCGGAATCCATCAAGGAGATCCGCCGGGCACTGGTGGCAGCCGACGTCAACTATAAAATTGCGAAAGACTTTACCGACGCCATCAAGGACAAGGCCCTGGGTACCGAGAACGTGCTGCGCGCGGTGCGTCCCGGCGAGCTGATGGTCAAGATCGTCATGGACGAGCTGGTGCAGTTGATGGGCGGCCAGGCCGCCGACTTCAACCTGAAAGGCAGCCCTGCGGTGGTGCTCATCTCTGGCCTTCAAGGCTCTGGTAAGACGACCTTCTCCGGAAAACTGGCCAATTTTCTCAAGACCCAGCGCAAGAAAAAGCCCCTGCTGGTGGCCTGCGACGTTTACCGCCCCGCGGCTATCGACCAGCTGAGCGTGCTGGGCGAGCAGATCGGCGTGCCGGTGTACAAGGAGGTGGAGAATAAAAACCCGGTAGAGATCGCCCTCAAGTCGATCAAGCACGCCCAGGACCATGGCTACGATGTCGTGATCGTCGACACCGCCGGCCGCCTGTCTATCGACGAGGAGATGATGGCGGAGATCGCGAAGATCAAAGACTCCATTTCGCCCAACGAGACCCTGTTCGTTGTCGACTCCATGACCGGTCAGGATGCCGTCAACACGGCCAAGGCATTCCACGACCGCCTCAACTACGACGGCGTGGTGCTCACCAAGCTCGACGGCGACACCCGGGGTGGCGCAGCCCTTTCCATCAAATACACCGTAGGCAAACCTATCAAGTTTGTCAGCGAAGGCGAAAAGATGGACACCCTCGACGTGTTCTACCCCGACCGTATGGCCCAGCGCATCCTCGGCATGGGCGACATCGTATCGTTTGTAGAACGCGCCCAGTCGCAATTCGACGAACAGGAGGCCAAACGCCTGGAGAAAAAGATCAAGAAGAACAAGTTCGACTTCAACGACTTCCTCAGCCAGATCAACCAGATCAAGCGCATGGGCGACCTCAAGAGCCTCATGAACATGATCCCCGGCATGAGCAAAATGACCCGCGATCTGGATATCGACGACAAGGCTTTCGCCAAAATAGAATCCATCATCTTCTCCATGACCCCCGCAGAGCGGGCCGACCCCGACCTGCTCAACATGAGCCGCAAGACCCGTATCGCCAAAGGCTGCGGCCGCGACATCCACGAGATCAACATGTTCATCAAGCAGTTCGATCAAATGCGCAAGATGATGCACAAGATGAGCACCAGCAATGTGATGAATATGCCGGGGATGAAAGGGGGTGGGAAGAAACCGTTTTGAGATAGTTTTCAGTTTTCAGTGTTCAGTTTTCAGTTAATCTCCAACTGAAAACTGAACACTGAAAACTGAACACTGAAAACTACCTCTGCCCTTTTATCAACCGCTCGGCCTGCTCCAGCAGCCATGTTTTTTCTGCCAGTGGTTTGGTCTGTTCAATGGCTTCGCGAAGTTCATGAAGGGCATGGCGGTCAAATGGATTTGTCTCCAGGAGACGAAACGTCATTTGGATCGCATTGAGGTAATTCTCCCGATGATAACCCATCACTTTTTTGCGTAAAACAAACATACGCATGGCCTTTAGGTGGTCGTGCAGCAAATCTATTTCGCCCCACTCGTAAAATAGTTTGATTTGAACCGTTTTCGCGGCCAGGTTGAGCAGCAGGTCTTCGTACTCCGATTTTTGAAGGAGTTCAAGCGCTTGGGCATAATCCTTTTTGCTGTAAGCCAGCAAGGCCATGCAGAAGCTAGACATGGATTCGCGGTGCTCGGGTGGCAGGGCTCTTGTATAATCCTTTAAAAAACGTTCTACCCAGTCATATTCCCTGAGCACCAAGCCAAGGGCCACCGCATTCCGGTAGGTAAATCGCGACAATTGCCCTTCGGTGAGCAGATACCCCTCGCTCAAGCCTTTCTGGTAGATCTCAAATTCATCATCCAGGTAAGTGGCCGCCCCTTCATTGTAGCGTTTGATGCAGTAGTTTATTCCAAGAATAAACAGGTCGCGGGTTTCATCTGGGGGGAATAGGCTTGCCCATGCAAAAATGCCGGACTTGAACTGTTGAAAAAAACGGGGTTCCTCCGGGTTGGTCAGCGCTTGAAAAGCATGATAATAAACGGATATCGCCGGCAGGTTCAGCAAATCGCTGGCCTCTACATATTCGATCACGGCGTGCAATAGTCCAAAATGGTAGTCGGTCTTGTAAACGGCCTGATGCGACAACATGGAGCATGCCTGCCTCAGCTTTTGTGAAATAAAAACGGCATCCAGACTGTCGGCGATGCCCTGCAGGTTGAACTCCTGAATGCGGTTGACGCTCGCTTGAAAACGGTAGCGCTCCGTATCCAGGTGGTAGGCATCCTGAAAATAATCCGCGTTTCTGTAGGGATAAGCGTCCAATACCTCGCGCGCCTGCTGGTCGGACTTGACAAAATGACGGGGCAATTGACGCTTCCGGTAAATAGCCGCAAGGGTTGTATGAAAGCGAACCTTGTCGCGAGACTCCGCCTGTTGCACCAAAAAGGACTCCGCCAGTTTTACCAAATAGCTCATCAACAAGCGCAATTGCTGATCCTCGTATGGCTTGCCGGGAAATAAACGGCGATACAACAAGCGTTTTTCAGGCGTCACATTCAACTCCAGCAAATACTCGCGCAAAAGCGCCCACAGCCGCACCACATCCCCATTGCGGTTGTAGTATTCGGAACGAACAAATCGGTCCATTTCCCGCCACTCCTTTTTGCTGAAAGTTTTCAGAAGGTTCAGCAAGTGAGTATTTTTCATTATGATTTTTAAGATATTTTCTACAAAAAATCAAGACTTTCAAATTCAACCTCATGAAAAAAGCCGTGTAATTCATCAACACCCAAGCCACTAATTAAAAAAAATTCCTACAAACCCCGAAATTTGTTTTTGCAGGCTCAGGCGGTTTCCTTCATTTTTGTTTGCATCAAAGCTACAATGGAATGAGAAACGCGTGCCTTTTCTGGATCTGCCTGCTGCTGCCCGGCTTTCTGCCGCTGCAAGCCCGGCACTACCCAGCGGGCGGCCTGGGGACGGTTTCCATCAGCGGGACCATCACCCGGCCCGACGGCGAACCGGTTCAAGGCGTCAGAGTAATGCTGGAAGGAGATGAACAGTCTGAGACGCAAACCAACGCCGACGGGCAATACACCTTTCTTGCCACGGCAGGCGGCGCCTACCGGATCAGGCCCTGTGCGGGAGAAGGCTTGCTCACCGGAGTAACGACCCTTGACCTGGTGCTGGTCCGCCAGCATATCCTCGGCATACAACCGCTTCCGGATCCCTACGCGATGATCCGGGCCGACATCAACAACGACGGCGGCATTGACCTGATTGACCTGGCCGATCTTCGCAACCTGATCATGGGGAGCAGCCAGGTTTTCCCCCGCAATACCCCCTGGCGCTTCATTCCCACGGCTTATTCCTTCCCGGATCCGGAAAATCCTTTCGACCCCGCTTTCCCGGAATCCCTGACTTTTCAGGCAGATACAGATATAATCGGCGCTGATTTTTACATTTTAAAAACCGGCGATATCCAGGAAGACGCATTGCCTCCCCCCGGCGGTGAATGCGGTCCCGCCTGGGCTGTCCTCAGTGGCCGGGCATTTTTCGACGCCGATGAAAATTGCCTGTTCGATGCAGGAGAGCTACCGCTGGAAGGACGGATCATCCGCATCAGCGGAAACGGCACGGACTGGATCACGCGCACCCAGGCCGGCGGGCGCTACAGGATCGCGCTACCGGAGGGTTCGTACGAAGTGAACGCCGTGGCAGGCCAGGAGGTATGGGCATCCTGCCCGGCGGAACAGGTAAGCCTGGAAGCAGGCGCAGCGGCAACCCAGGACGCCGGACTTATTGCCGCGATCCTCTGTCCCTGGCTCCGTGTGGAGCTTTCCGCAGCGGTGCTGGAACCCTGCCAGCCGGCAACATACCATATCGAGTACGAAAACATCGGTACCACGCAGGCAGTATCCGCTCAGATCGAGCTGGCTCTCGATCCCTGGATGGCATTTGAGACCGCAGATATTCCCTGGGAGAGCCCCGACGGCACACATTACTTCTTCAACCTCGGCGATCTGGATACCGGCGTCTCCGGCCGATTCTCCGTCAGGGTTTTCCTGAGCTGCGACGCGCTGCCTGGGCAGGCGCACCGGCTGGAGGCGCGCATAGAGCCCGATTACCTGTCCTGCCTGCCCTCCAACCCTGCCTGGGACGGTTCCTCCCTGCGGCTGGAAGGACGGTGCGAGCAGGACAGCCTGCGTTTCGAACTGATCAACGACGGCGCCGGCATGCAGGAGTCGATGCAATTTATTGTTATAGAAGACGATATGATCATGCGGCAGGAACCTTTTCAGCTGGGTCCTGGCGAAAACCTTCCGCTCGTCTGGGAAGGCACAGGGGCCACCTACCGGGTGGAATTTGCCCAAAGTACGGGGCATCCCGGCCTGGGACACCCCAGCCTGGCGGTGGAAGCCTGCGGAACCGGCGGAAATGGGAACTTCAGCACAGGCTTTACGACAGTTTTCGCTGAAGACGAAGCCGACGACTTTGTCTCCGTCTCAGCGCTGGAGAGCCTGGATGCCGTCAACCCATTTTACAAAGACGGGTACCCGAAAGGATACAGGTTCAAGCGCCTGATAGAGGCAGGCGATTTTCTGGACTACCAGATCCGCTTCCAAAACACCGGCACAGATACCTTGCCGCGGATCGCGGTTATCGATTCCCTTTCCGCCCACCTGGACTGGACCACTTTTGCACCTGGTCCATGCAGCTCCCCTTGCAACGTGAAGCTGATTCCCGGCACAGGCGCCGTTTTTCTGATGGACCAGGCCAGCCTGGCTCCTGGCGATGGGGGATTCATCCATTTCCGGATCCGCACGCGCGAGGACCTGCCCAATGGAACGCTTATCCGCAATCCCGCGGAAATTTACCTGGACCAGCAGCCCGCTGCCACCGTCATCACCTCCTACCATACCATCGGCAGCGGATTTGTGGAGAGCATCCCGCTGCAAGCGGCAAGCGCTCCCTTGCCATCTCCCTGGCGGCTTTTTCCCAACCCTGCCGGCGCATACAGCCTGCTGCTGGGGCCTCAGCCGGAAGGAGGCGCTTTCGCCCTGGAGATCAGGGATGCGATGGGCCGGTTGCTGCGCACGGAACGGTTCGTGGGGCCGCATTTCAGGATCGAACGGAAGGATTTGCCAGCCGGCCTCTACACCGTATTTGTGACGCCGGAAAAGGGGCATTCAGCCTCATTGCGATTGATTTTCTTTTAACCACAATGATAAATCATGGAAAAGAAGTACCTGTTTTTTATCCCATTCCTCCTTGCTGTCACAGCGTTGACCGCCCAAAACGAGTACGACCTGTCAGGTCTTGTCCACAGGGATGACACCCTGGGGATTGAAGGAGTGGAAGTCCTTTGTCCCAACTGCGTACCAGGCAGTGTATTGACCGGTCCGGACGGTGGCTACACCTTCGAGGGCCTCAGCGCTGGCGCCTCTTATACCCTTACCCCAAAAAAGACGGATGGTGTCAGCGAGGGCGTAACCGTTTTAGACATGATCCGGATCAGGGAATACATTATTTTGGGTGAACCAATGGCCAACCCTACCAGGCTATTGGCGGCCGATGTGAATGGAAGCGGCGGAATTACCACCTTTGACCTGGTGCTAATCCACCGGGTGATCATAGGCGTCAGCGACCAGTTTCCGCTTGACTCCTGGATTTTTCTGCCCGGCAGCCGCACTTTCGACGACGAGCCTGTGAACCAGGAAGATGCCTGGTTTATGGGGGTCAAAATGGGCGATGTGATTCGGGAAGACGAGGTTCCACCTGCAAGCGTCCATCCTGTTTTTTCGATACCTCCGGTTCTGGCCAACGCAGTCGGGCCAGTGGTAGCCGGCATGTCGGTGTCCGGTTTTTCAGAAATTGAAGGCTTTCAGATGAGCCTTAGCTGGGACCCCGATGTTCTGGCCTTCAACGGGGTAAGTTCCGATATCCTTCCAGGTTTTGACGATTTCAATTTCAACCTGGAGTCGCCCGGCAAGTTAAACCTGATGTATTTCAACGCACTAGGTCAACTAACGCTCCCAGACGGCCAGGAAATACTGTCTTTTGATTTTACCGTGCTCAATCCCTCCGGCCCGGTAGCCATAAAAACCGCCTCATCGGGCATTCCCTTTCAGGTGGTGGCCCAGCAATCCAGGCTGGTGCAAGACCCGGTTATTTCATCCTCGCATGAAGTGATTTCCCCATCTGCTTTCCGGGTCAGTGCAGCCCCTAATCCTGCCATGTCCGGACAATGCGCACAGCTTGTGGTAGAAAGCGACCGGACACTGGAGCTTTATGGGCAGCTGACGTCTGTTCTGGGACAAGAAATCAGCACAAAAACCTGGAATATCACGGACGGAAGCTCTAATCTGCAAATTGAGCTTCCGAAGCACCAGGGGGTATATTTCCTGAGGCTGTGGGCCAGGGGAGCAGGTATACAGGTAATCCGGTGGGTGGTGGAATAGAGTTAGTTTTCAGTTTTCAATGTTCAGTTTTCAGTTGATGACTAACTAAAAACTTAACATTGAAAACTGAAAACTAACTTTTCTCCTCAATCCACTTCTTCCACTCCTGCAACTTGATCAAACAATCAATCGGCGTCATACCGTTGAGGTCGAGGGAGAGCAGGGCTTCGCGGAGTTTGCCGGCCAGGGGGTCGGCGGTTTCGAAGATGCTGAGCTGGAGGGTGCGGGAAAGCTGGTCTGTTCTAGGCTTTCGGGCTTTGACGACGCCCTTTTCCTCCATTTTTTCTTCGTCTCCCAGGTGTTTTTGTTCCAGTTGTTCCAGAATGTCGTTGGCGCGCTCGACGATGGTTTTGGGCATGCCGGCCATGCGGGCTACGTGGATGCCGAAGCTGTGCTGGCTGCCGCCGGGTGTGAGCTTGCGCAGGAAGAGCACCTTGTTTTCCACCTCCTTGGTCGAGACGTGGAAGTTTTTGATGCGCGGAAACTGGTGCGTCAGGTCGTTGAGCTCGTGGTAGTGGGTGGCGAAGAGGGTCTTGGGCCGCGCCCAGCCGTTGTCGTGCAGGAATTCGGCGATCGACCAGGCGATGGAGATGCCGTCGTATGTACTGGTGCCGCGTCCGATCTCGTCGAGCAGGATGAGGCTGCGGTCGGAGATGTTGTTCATGATGGTGGCCGTCTCGTTCATCTCCACCATGAAGGTCGACTCGCCGGAGGAGATGTTGTCGGAGGCGCCTACGCGGGTGAAGACCTTGTCGACCCAACCGATGCGGGCGGCGGTAGCGGGCACGAAAGATCCCATTTGCGCCATTATGCAGATCAGGGCGGTCTGCCGCAGCAGGGCCGACTTACCCGACATGTTGGGGCCGGTGATCATGAGGAGCTGCTGCTCTTCGCTGTCGAGGAAGACATCGTTGGGGATGTAATCCTCCCCCAGTTCCAGCCGCTGCTCGATCACAGGGTGCCGGCCGCCCTTGATGTCGATGGTCAGGCCTTCGTCGATGATGGGGCGGACGTAGCGGTATTTGCGCGCTACCTTGGCGAACGACATCAGGCAGTCGAGCCTCGCCACCCAGCTGGCGTTGTGCTGTATGGGCTGGATATAGTCGACCAGGGAGCGGACGAGCTCTTCGAAAAGGCGTTGTTCCAGTTCCAGGATGCGCTCTTCGGCGCCTAGTATCTTGTTTTCCAGGGTTTTAAGATCGTCCGTGATATAGCGTTCCGCGTTGGTCAGGGTTTGTTTGCGGGTCCACTCGGGCGGGATGAGGTTTTTGTCCTTGTATTTGTTGGTGACCTCCAGGAAGTAACCAAAGACGGTATTGTAGCCGATCTTGAGGTTGTCGATGCCGGTGCGTTTGGCTTCCTTGACCTGGATTTCGAGCAGCAATTCCTTACTGTTGGCGATCACGTGGCGCAGGTCGTCGAGTTCGGCGTGGAAGCCTTTGGCGAAGACGCCGCCTTTTGCGAGGTTGACGGGCGGATCATCCACCAATTGTTCGCGGATGATCTTTTGCAGACCGGTGCAGGGATTGAGGCCATCGGCCATTTTCTGCAGGTAGGGCAAGCCGGTTGCCGCCAGCATTTGCTTCAGGGGCGCCACTGCCTCAAGCGCTTTTCGGAGCTGGACCACCTCGCGTGGATTGACCTTTGCCAGCGGCACTTTGGAGATGAGGCGTTCCAGGTCGCCCATGGGGCGGATATGTCCTTCAGCTTCGGCGATCAAATGCTCTTTTTTCAGCAAATAGTCCACCACTTCCAGTCTGGCTTCGATGTCGGGGATAGAGGTGAGGGGCAGCACGACCCATTTTTTCAGCAGGCGGGCGCCCATGGGAGAGATCGTGTGGTCGAGGACCTGAATGAGCGGCATGCCCGACTCAAACTGCGGGTAGAGCAATTCGAGGTTGCGGATGGTGAAACGGTCGAGCCAGACGTATTTATCAGCCTGAATGCGGGAAAGCGTGTTGACGTGCTGGAGGTTTTTGTTCTCCGTGGTAGCCAGGTAGTGCAGGGCGGCGCCGGCCGCGATCTGCGCCCATTCCATTTCCTCCACGCCAAAGCCTTTGAGCGAGGCGACGTCGAAGTGGGAGATCAGTTTTTCCCTGCCGAAGTCGAGGGTAAACACCCAGTCTTCCAGCGGGAAGGAATAATATTTGTCGCCAAAGCGTTGTTCAAATGTCTTCTGTTTGGATTTGGCGAATAAAAGCTCGGCAGGTTGAAAGCTTTGGAGAAGTTTTTCAATGGTCGTCCAGTCGCCTTCGCTGACCAAAAATTCGCCAGTAGAAATATCGAGGAAGGAAATGCCCAGGACATCGCCTTTTCCTGTGGCAATGGAAGCCAGGTAGTTGTTCTTTTTAACGTCGAGCAACTGCTCGTCGACGGCCACGCCGGGGGTTACGATCTCGGTGACGCCACGTTTGACGATTTTTTTCTGTGGGCTGGGTTTTTCCAGCTGGTCGCAGATGGCCACCCTGAAGCCCGCTCTGACCAGTCGCGGGAGGTACATATCGAGCGAATGGTGCGGAAAGCCCGCCAGCTCGACCTTGCTGCCCCCGTTGTTGCGATTGGTCAGGATGATACCCAGCACCTGGGAGGTCTTGACGGCATCCTGTCCGAATGTTTCATAAAAATCGCCCACCCGGAACAGCAGGATAGCATCCGGGTATTTGGCCTTGACCTTGAGGTACTGCTGCATCAAGGGGGTGGTGGTGGGATCTTCAGGCTCGGCGGTATGTTGCTTTTTACTGGACAAGGTACTTGGGTTGTTGGGTTGTTGGGTTGTTGGGATGGGTTTTGGGAAAAGCAAATATAATCAATCGCTGCATTTTTCTAGATTTGCACCGTTATGCAAGTACACCACGACCTGAATGATTTGCCTGCCTTTCGCCACGCGGTGGTCACCATCGGATCTTTCGACGGGGTCCACGCGGGGCATCAACGGATTATCGAGCAAGTGATGGCGCTGGCTTCGGAATACGGGGGCGAGAGCGTGGTGGTGACCTTTCACCCACATCCCCGGCAGGTTATTTACCCCAAAGATTCGGGCATCCAGCTGCTGACAACGCTGGAAGAAAAGATCGCCCTGCTCGGCCGTCTGGGCGTCGACCATCTGGTGGTAGTGCCCTTCACCGTCGAATTTTCGCAGCTCAACGCCGACGAATACGTCGAAAAATTTCTCTACGGCCGCTTTCGCCCGCGTTGTGTGGTGATCGGCTACGACCACCGATTCGGGTTGAACAGGCAGGGCGACATCAACTACCTGCGCTGGTACAGCGCAAGGCTGGGGTTTGAAGTCAGGGAGATCGAAAAACAGGAAATCGACAACCTGGCGGTCAGTTCCACCAAGATACGAAATGCCCTGATTGCAGGGGATGTAGCGCTCGCCGCCCGTTTCCTCAACCATTTCTACCCCCTCACCGGCACGGTGGTGGCAGGCAACCGGATCGGCTCTGACCTGGGCTTTCCGACTGCCAACCTCGACCTGGGCAACCCCGACAAGCTCATCCCTCCCGATGGGGTGTATGCAGTGCGGGTTTTTCACCGGGAAAGACAATACGGGGGGATGCTGTACATCGGCCACCGCCCTACCCTGCCCGGGAAGAAAAACCGCAGCATCGAGGTCAACATTTTTCATTTCGACGAAAAGATATACGGCGATACCTTGCGGGTGGAGCTGGTGGCCCATATCCGCGGCGACCAGACATTTGAGAACCTGGAAGAGCTGAAAGCGCAACTGAGGCGCGACGAAGGCGCCAGCAGGCAAGCCCTGCAAGCGGCGCCCGAATTTGCCAGGATGACCGGCAAGCCCCTTGCCGCCATCGTTTTGCTCAACTTCAACACGCGCTCCCTGCTCGAAAAGCTGCTTCCCTCCGTGCTGGCCACGACTTATCCAAACACCACGGTCTACGTAGCCGACAACGGTTCATCCGACGGATCGCTGCAACTGGTCGCCGAACGGTTTCCCTTGGTAAAAACGATCTCCCTGCCCCAAAACTACGGCTTCGCCGAAGGCTACAATCGGGCGCTTGGGAAGGTGGAAGCCGACTATTTCGTCCTGCTCAACACCGATGTGGAGGTCGCACCCGACTGGCTCAGCCTGCTCATCGAGGAGATGGAGCGCAACCCCAGGGTAGCAGCAGTGCAGCCCAAGTTGCTGGACTACAACCGACGCGACCATTTCGAATACGCCGGCGCTTCCGGCGGCTGGATCGATTCGCTGGGCTACCCTTTCTGCCGGGGGCGCATTTTCGGCACGGTGGAGAAAGACGAAGGGCAGTACGACGATTTGCATCAGGTATTTTGGGCATCCGGCGCCGCTTTTTGCATCCGCGCCCACCTGTTCCGCGAACTGGGCGGCTTCGACCCCCGCTATTTCGCCCACCTGGAAGAGATCGACCTGTGCTGGCGGCTGAACCGGGCGGGCTATGAAGTACTGGCCGTGCCACAAGCAATAGTCTACCACATGGGAGGCGGCACCCTGGCGTATATGTCGCCGAAAAAGACCTACCTCAACTTCCGCAACAGCCTCATTACCATTTTCAAAAACGAGCCTGTCGGCAAACTGCTCTGGCTCCTGCCGCTCCGCCTGGTCATGGACGGACTGGCGGGCCTGCTGTTTTTCGTGCAGGGGCAAAGGCATCACATCATCTCGATCATTCAGGCGCATTGGGACTTTTTCCCCCATATGCGGGCTATCTGGAAAGACAGAAAGCGATATGATGCATTGATTGAAAAAGTCACGATTCAGGAGGGAGATACAGGTGCGGGCATTTTTAGAGGAAGTGTGGTATGGGAATACTTTTTGAAAGGAAGGAAAAGCTTTAGGGAACTGAAGAGTGAAAAGGTGAAAAAGTGAAATGGTGAAAGGGATATTGATTTATGAAGATGAGAGTCTTCTCGTGGCAGAGAAGCCGGCCTTCATGCTGAGCATTCCCGACCGGTTTAGCCCGGAGAAGGAGAATCTGCTGGATTTGCTCAGGGAGGGCCGGGAGGAGGTCTACACCGTGCACCGGCTCGACCGGGAGACATCGGGCATTATTCTTTTCGCCAAAACCCGGGAGGCGCACCGCGACCTGTCGCTGCAATTCGAAAAACGGGAAGTGAGCAAAAAATACCTGGCCCTGGTAGATGGCGCCGTCATGGATGAGGAAGGACGTATCGAGCAGCCGATTGGCGAAAGCCAGAGCCATCCGGGCAAAATGGAGATCACGAAAAGGGGCAAGCCCTCGCTGACATTATACAAGGTGCTGGAGCGCTTCAAGGGATACACCCTGGTGGAAGCCGACATCCAGACCGGCCGCACGCATCAGATCCGCGTGCATTTCGCCGCCATCGGCCACCCGCTGACGGTCGATTCGCTGTATGGGCAGCGGGAGGCGTTTTTTCTGTCGGAGATCAAGGGGAAAAAGTTCCAGCTGGGCAAATTCCAGGAGGAGCGGCCCTTGATGACCCGCACCACCCTCCACGCCTGGCGCCTGCAATTCCGCCACCCGGAGAGCGGCGAGATGATGGACATCCAGTCTGAGCTGCCCAAGGATTTCGCCGCCCTCCTCAACCAACTGCGCAAATGGGCGGCCGTGCGATAATCATACTGGCCGCTGTCTTTTTTCTGCCCTTCCTGGGCGGAGTACACCTGTTCGACTGGGACGAGATCAACTTCGCCGAGTGCGCGCGGGAGATGTTGCTGACGGGCAATTACGGTCAGGTGCAGATCAATTTCGAGCCTTTCTGGGAAAAGCCGCCCCTGTTCATCTGGATGCAGGCGCTCTCCATGCAAATCTTCGGCGTGGGCGAGTATGCCGCCCGTTTTCCGAATGCCATCTGCGGCATCATCACCCTCCTGTTGCTTTACCGCATCGGCAACCGCCTGCACGGCAAGCCTTTTGGCTGGATCTGGAGTATCGCGTATTTCGGCTCGCTCCTCCCCCATCTCTACTTCAAATCCGGCATCATCGATCCCTGGTTCAACCTGTTTATTTTCCTGGGCTTTTACCTCTTCATCGAGGCGTTTTGGTCCCAAAAAAGATGGTTGTTCTTCGCTTCCGGCGCCGTGCTGGGCATGGCCATTCTGACCAAGGGGCCTGTGGGCCTGCTGATTCCCGGCTTGGTCATGATCGCTTATTGGGTAAAGATGCGGCTGAAATGGTACGTCAAGCCGCTCGACTTTATCATCGTGGGCCTTAGTTCGTTGATCGTGACGGGGTTATGGTTCGGCTATGAGATCCTGCAAAACGGGCCCTGGTTCGTGGAGCAGTTCATCACCTACCAGATCAGGCTGTTCAGCACGCAGGATGCGGGGCACGGCGGGTTTCCGGGATATCACGTGGTAGTGCTGTTGTTCGGGTGTTTTCCTGCATCGGTATTCGCCATACCCGCGCTGCTCCGTCCGCAGCTTGAAGGCGACAAAGACCGCGACCTTCGCTGGTGGATGGCGGCCCTGTTTTGGGTGGTGCTGATCCTGTTTTCCATCGTGCAGAGCAAGATTATCCACTACTCTTCCATGGCGTATTTCCCGCTGACTTACCTGGGGGCTACTACTATTTTTAAATTGATCAGAGAAGAAAAGCCGCTACCCGGCGGACTGAAATGGGGTCTGGTTTCCATCGGAACCCTCATTTCCCTGGCAGCAATTGGCGCCGCCGTGATCGGCAACAACATCGAATGGATCAAGCCACTGCTGGCCAAAGATCCTTTCGCCCTGGCGAATCTGGAGGCGGATGTGAGGTGGACGGGGTGGGAACTCATCCCTGGCGGGGTGTTAGGTGGTTGGGTGGTTGGGTTGTTGGTTTTTGGGAAAAGGATCATTTCTGACAAGGGAATATCCTTACTTTTTGTGGGGACGGCGATTTTCCTTCAATTGGGCCTCTTTTTCTTTGTAGGGCGCGTGGAGGGATATTCACAGCGGGCGGCGATCGAATTTTATAAGACTTTGCAGGGCAAGGAGGTGTATGTCAAGACCGTTGGGTTCAAGAGCTATGCGCATTTATTCTATTCGCAGAAAAAGCCGGGCGGCGCTCCTGAGCAAAATGACCTGGAGTGGCTGGCGAAGGGGGCTGTAGACCGGGAGGTGTATTTGGTTACGAAGATACATAAGGCGGACAGGCTCAGGCAGTATCCGGAGTTGAGGGAGGTGTTTGGGGAGAATGGGTTTGTGGGATATGCGAGATAAACTAAACGTCCGGTTTTCTTGTTTATAGACTCACATCAACGCAATTTCCAATGTCCCAACCCCGCTCCCTCCAGCAAATCCTCCCCCCGCCCGCACCGCACATGGTGGGCGACGGCTTCCGTGTGCACAACTTTTTCCCAGGCGGCTACGATATGGGCATGCACCGCATGAGCCCGTTTTTCCTGATGGACTATGGCTCTAAGATCGAGTTCCCGCCGAGTGAAAAGCAGCGGGGCGTCGGGGTGCATCCGCACAGAGGCTTTGAGACAGTAACCATCGCCTACCACGGCCGCGTGGCCCACCACGACAGTTCGGGCAACAGCGGCGTCATCGGCGAGGGCGACGTGCAGTGGATGACTGCGGGGAGCGGCCTGTTGCACAAGGAATACCACGATATGGAATACAGCCGCAAGGGCGGACCCTTTCAGATGGTGCAGCTTTGGGTCAACCTGCCCGCGAAGGATAAAATGACGTCTCCCAAATACCAGGCCATCGAAAATGCCATGATGGGCAAATACTACCTGCCAGGAGATATGGGCCTGATCGAAGTGATCGCCGGCGAATACCAGGGCGTCAAAGGCCCTGCTTCGACCTTTACGCCCATGCATGTACTTAACGGCAGGATCAAAGCCGGAGCAAAAGTAGAGCTTTCCCTTCCCGCCAACTTCAACACCGGCATCCTCATCGCCGAAGGCAGCTTGCGCATCAACGGGCAAGAGGTGGCGCCCACCGACCATTTCGCCCTCTTCAAAAACGACGGCACGGATATCGCGCTGGAAGCCGCGGAAGACGCCATTTTCCTCGTGCTTAGCGGCGAGCCGATCAACGAGCCCATCGTGCCCTACGGGCCTTTTGTGATGAATACCCGGCAGGAGATCATCCAGGCGTATGAAGATTTGAATGCGGGGAAGTTTGGGGTTTTGGAGGAGTGATAATCAGAACTGTGATTCGTCTGATTAATCTGATTCCCTTGATTCGAGCGCAAACCAAATTGTCGCTGCAAGCCCGGCGCTGCCGACCCACCCCCGGCCCCTCCCTTTCAAAGGGAGGGGAGCGCTATGCGCTGAAAATGAATACATTAACACAATATCTTGCAAAGGCTTATGTGTTTGATAACGCATTATTCCAAGCTCAAAAAGCTCCCCTCCCTGTTTGAGGGCTAATCTTGTAGGGGTGATTGAACCCAGCCCCGTCAGGGGCGAAATGTTTGTAGCCCGGGGTGCTAACCCCGGGGTAGGAATTAACCATTCCCCGAGCCCCGGAGGGGCGGCACAAAAACATGCCGCCCCTCCGGGGCTCGGTTGTTTTTTCTTTCTCAACCCGGGGCTCACGCCCCGGGCTACAAAGATATCGCCCCTAACGGGGCTAC
>JBAQQB010000018.1:0-119161 GCA_049306275.1 Saprospiraceae bacterium
GTGAGGGTTTCCCCACGGGCCATTCAGATATCCTCTTCCTCCAGTACACCTCCGGCTCGACGAGCGACCCCAAGGGGGTGATGGTGACCCACAAGAACATCATCCACAACTGCGACCTGGCGGCCGATCACGTGCCCAACGCCGTGACCTGGCTCCCACAGTACCACGATATGGGCCTGATCGGCTACTATCTCTTCACTGCCCTGAAGGGCGGTAACACCTACGGTTTCTCCTCCATTGATTTCATTCAGCGCCCTGCTCTGTGGCTGGAGAGTATCTCCAAGTACAAGGCGACGGCCTCCTCGGCGCCTAACTTCGCCTACGATTACTGCCTGCGCCCGGGCAGGATCACCGAGAAAACACTGGAGAATCTGGACCTGAGCTCCCTTCAGTACCTTATGACGGCTGCCGAGCCGGTCATTCCGGAAACCTACAGGCGCTTTCTGGAGTTCTTCAAGCCCTATGGCCTGAACCCCGAGTCTTATTTCGCCGCCTTCGGACTCGCTGAAAATACCCTGGCTGTGACCAACTACGGCCGCACTTCGGTGGCGGTAGACCAGGTAGCCTTCAAGCAAAACAAGCTGAAGGTGTTGCCGCACGCCAACGGAGAAACGCCCTACTCCGAGATCATGAGCTGCGGCAAACCCCTGGGCGATATCGGCGTCAGGATCGTAGACCCCGAAACGCGCTATGGCCTCAAGGACGAACAGATCGGCGAGGTATGGCTGTCGGGACACAGCAAGTGCATCGGTTACTGGAACAAGCCGGATCTGTCGAAAGACGTCTTCCAGGCTACCATCGTGGGCGAAAACCAGAACGCCAACAACTACCTGCGCACCGGCGATATCGGCTTTATGTACAACGACGAGCTCTACATATGCGGCCGCGCCAAGGACATGATCATCATCCGGGGCCTCAACTACTACCCGCAGGACATCGAGAAGATCGTGGAGGAAAACGCGCCCAGCCATGTGCGCCACGGCTTTGTAGCCGCCTTCGACGTATTCGACGAGGAGGAGCGCCTGGTGGTGGTCGTGGGGGTGAAAAACATCAAGTCGCTGCCCGATCCGGTGAAGATCATCGACGCGATCCGCCGCAACCTCAACGTGCAGACGCACGACCTGGTCTTCGTCTCCGCCAAGGAGATACCGAAAACCAGCTCCGGCAAGATCATGCGCCACAAGGCGAAAGAAATGTATGAAACCGGTAAGTTCACTATCCTCGAATCCTTCTCCGGCGCCAGGGAAGCTGAGCTGGCCGCGGAAAGCGGAGAGAGCAACTCGCCCTTTGAAGAACTCAAGCGCAAATACGGCCTCCAGGGTACGGAAACCTATTCCCTCGGCAAGGCTGGCCTCGAATCCGTCGACCTCGTCGTACTGATGCACGACATCAAAGACCTGCTCAAGGACAAGGGCGCCGCGCAGCTGGCCAACCAGATCGACATCCGCCTCATCCAGGAGATCAGCATTCTGGAGCTGTTTGAGCTGGTCGACCAGTTCGAGAATTCCTCCGCCCTGGCCATCATCCGCCTGAAGAACATGCTGGCGAGGTTGCAGCAAGAGCACCAGGAGTTTGAGCGCAAGATGATGCTGAGCGACGTGAAGCTCACCTTCGATCCGCCCAAGGTGCAATACGACCCGGCGAGGAAGACTACCAACGTACTTCTGACCGGCGGCACCGGCTTCTTCGGTCCGTTCATCCTGAAGGGCCTGCTGGAGCAGACGCCCCACCAGATCTACGTGCTGGTCAGGGCGACCAACGAAGAGCAGGGTATGCAGCGCCTGGTTTCGGCTATGGAATCGCTCGGCGAAATGCCTGCGGCATTCTGGGAAAAGTTCAACAAGCGCGTTGTGCCGGTCTGCGGCGACCTGGGCCAGCACCATCTTGGCCTTACGCAGGATATGTGGAAATTCCTGGCGGATAACACCCAGGAGATCTACAACAACGGCGCCGTAGTGAACTACCTGTTCAACTACGACAAGATGCGCAACATCAACGTCATTGGCACCAACGAAATTCTGAAGCTGGCTTTTGAGGGAGAGCCCAAGATCTTCAACCACGTCTCTACCACCTTCATCTTCGGCTGGGCTGTGAAGGACGTGCTGTACGAGACCGACTCCAACGACGACCTCGACCTGCTCGACTTCGGTTACAGCCAGACCAAATGGGTGTCGGAGCAGATCGTGAAAGACGCCCTCGACAAGGGCCTGCAGGGGCGGATCTTCCGTCCGGCCCTGATCACGCCTTCGATCGATGGCGGCGGCCACAACTTCGATATCTCGATCCGCTTGCTGGCCTTCATGATCAACAACGGCATCGGCGTCGACACGCACAACCAGGTGAGCTTTACGCCCGCCGACGTGGCGGCCAACAACATCGTGGCCATCTCCAACCAGCCCGATTCGATGAACAAGACCTTCCACGTGGTGCGCGACAAGTACTCCAACATGATGGACATCACGGACATCATCACCCAGCAGACGGGCCGCGAGTTCAAGATCTTCAAGCTCAAGGAGTTCGTGCCCGAGGTAATCGACCGCTGCCACAAGGACGACCTGCTCTTCCCGCTGCTCGACTTCCTCGTTCGCTCGGTAGACAATATCTCCTCCATGGAGTTCAAGCTCTACGACAGCAGCAACTTCCAGGCTTCCCGCAACGCTTCGCCGCACGGCGTGCCCGATCCTTCACTGGAGGAGACGGTAAAGGGTATCCTGGCGTTTTTGAGGAAGAATAAGATAATTAACGTGTAGACAGGATTGGACAGGATTTTTTCGGATCGTCAGGATTATTGAGAGGGAGCAGGCCCGATGCAGTGCGTCGGGCCTGCTTGTTTTTACTTCATAATCAACAACTTCGCGGGCAGGCTGCCGGCGGCCCGGACGAGGTAGAGGCCGTTTTGCAGGCCATGCAGCTCGAATTGAACCTGGCCGGTATTTTGCACAGCTATGGTGCGCACCATTCTGCCGAGGGCGTCGAAGAGTTGTACATTTCCGGAGAAATCAGCGGGGAGTTGTACGGTGACGACCTCGGAGGCGGGGTTGGGGAAGAGGCGGGGTGCGGCGGCCGGAAGCCTTTCTACTGTTGAGGAAGGTACGTTTTGGATCGTCCATAGTTCATAACCCGATTGGCCATCGCCGGCGGCGAAGAACAGGCTGCCGTTGAGCATGGCTAGTTGGGTGGGCGCGGAGGATTGGCTGCCCGGCCACAGGTCGGCGACCAGTACTGTGCCTGTTGCGGTGCCGTCGCTTTTCCACAGTTCCACTCCGTGTACGTCATCTTTGGCCGCAAAATAAAGGGCGCCGTTGGCGTTGGTGAGCCAATCGATGTCGGAGTCGAGAATGCCGGGATAGATATCTTTGACCAGCACGGTGCCTGCGGCAGTGCCATCGCTTTTCCACAATTCGTTGCCTGCGAAGGAAACATCGGCGTCGAAGGCGCTGAAGAAGAGCGTGCCGTTGACCAGGGTGAAATGACCGAGGTCGGAGCCTGTGGCGCCCGGGCGGATGTCTTTGACCAGTTTGGTGCCTCCGCCAGTGCCGTCGGAGATGAACAATTCAGTGCCGGTAGCGCCGTTGTTGGCGCGGAACCAGAGCAGGGAGTCATCGAAGGGGGTGAACATGCTTGGGTCTGAACCATTGGCGCCGGGGTTGATATCGCTCACCAGCATCGTGCCTGCTTCGGTGCCGTCGCTGACCCATAGTTCGGGGCCTTTGGCGCCGTCGTTGGCGTTGAAGTACAATTTTCCTTTGAAGCTGGCCAGGTTGTTAATGTTGAGTGGGATGGACCCTTGAGGTCCGGGGTTGATATCCTTGACGAGCACTGTTCCGGCAGTGGTACCGTCGGATTTCCAGAGTTCACTGCCGTGCGTACCGTCATCGGCCCAGAAGAAGACCGTACCGTTGACGTTGGTCATGTAAGAGGGGTAGGAGTCGCCACTATCGGGATTGATATCCTTGACGATAGACGTTCCTCCCGGCGTACCGTCGGTTTTCCAGAGTTCGTGGCCCAGAAAGAGGGCGTTGGCGCTGAAAAGCAGGGTGGAGCCCAGGTTGCAATGAAAATTGGGGTTGGAACTGGCGCTTCCGGGCCAGATGTCCAGTACGATGTCTGTACCGGCTTCGGTGCCGTCGGAAGTCCAGAGCTCTTCGCCCAGGCCGCTGAAGTTGAGATTGAAGTACAACCTTCCAGAGGCGGCGGTAAGGTGGGTAGGGAAGCTGAAGCCCTGAACGATGTCTTTGACCATAAAGGTGCCGCTTTCCGTACCGTTACTGCGCCATATCTCGGTGCCGTAGACGCCGTCGTCGGCCGTGAACCAGAGCAGGGAGTCATCGCTGGGGGTGAAAAAATAGGGATTGGAGGAGGCGGCGCCGGGGAAGATGTCTTTTAACAGTTGGGGGGCTTGGGCCGTGGCGGCCACTGTGGAAAAGATCAAAAATGAAGACAAAAGTAAAAAACGCAACATGGAAAATGGGTTTAATGGGTAAGACGAATAAGTGAAGATAGGTATTCGCAGGGAAAACGGAGCAGCTATAATGACAAAAGTCATTGGAAATAAGCAATTTGTTTTCAAAACTTTTCACGATTAACCAACAAAACTCCCACCCCGGAAGACCAAACCGTTATTTGTTCTGTCATGCTCACCGGGAGAAAATTTAAAAATTCAAAACCCTATTAAAACAGCTCATCATGAAAAAACATCGGCTTTTGTTACTCCTCTCAGCGGGGAGTATGCTCTGGGTAACGAGCATGTTTGCCCAGCACGACAACCTTGTAAACGTCAGCGCCGAATTCATGCGCACTGGCGGACGCACTGCTGCCCTCGACGCAGCCGACATCGCGGTGTACAATCCGGCAGGATTGGTGCACCTGGAAGACGGGTTCCACATCAACCTGGCCAACCAGAGCGTTTTCCGGAGCCCCAGCCACACTTTTGCATTTCCCATTGGAACCCCTGAAGTAACGTACGAACAAGCCAGCCCTGACCTGCTTCTGCCCAATCTCTACATGGCGTACAAAAAGAACAGGCTTGCCCTTTTTGGAGGTGTTTACATCTCCGGTGGCGGCGGCAGCCTGGACTACCCGGAGGGGTCGATCAACACGGATTTGATCATCTTGCAGATCCAGAATATGGTTCTTATTCCCCCTAACGTCACCTATGGGTTGTTTTACGGCGGTGGTGAGGGTTCGATCCTGGCCTCCTCATTCTACATCACTCCTATGGCCGGCGTTTCTTATGGGATTACCGACAAGTTGTCGGCCGCGGTAGGGTTCAGGTACCTGATGGCTACCAACAAGCAGGAAGCGGAGGTGAAATTCACCCAGCAGATTTCGCCGCCGCCCATCCAGTTGCCCACGGAGTTCCGCCTGGAATCGACCGACAAGGCCAGCGGCATTGGTTTCACAGGCAGTCTCAACTACCGCTTCAGCGAGAACTTCAACCTGGCGGTGCGCTACGAGACCAAGTCCGCGCTCGAATTTGAAACCGACTCCATTCAGGACGACTTTGGCATTATCCGGGATGGCGACCTTGCACGGCGCGATCTGCCCGCTTCCCTGTCGGCAGGGGCCAGCTTTAACCTCACGGACAACCTGTCGGCCCTGCTGGACTTTGGCTGGTATTTCCAGAAACAAGCTGACTGGGATGTCAACCCGAAAGACCAGGAATGGTCGGAACTGGCCGGCGATGTGGGCCGCTTTGGCCTTGGCCTGGGCTACGGCATCGGCGACCTGCTGACCCTGAACGGCTGGTGGGGTTATACCCTGTACCAGTACGAGGACAGGCCCGCCTACTACAACAAACTGGGCGTTTTCGAAACCGTCAAGTCCAGCAACTGGACCCTCGGCCTGGGCGGCAAGCTCAGCCTCGGCGACCGGCTTGACATCAACCTGGCCGTGTCGCAGACTTTCTGGAAAAAGGACGACGTGGTGGAGATGACCTTCCCCGCCCCGCTTCCCGACCCCACCTATGATGTGAAGATCAACAACAGCATCACGGCAGTGGCGCTTGGGTTGAATTTGAGGTTGGGAGGAGAGTAGTCGTTTTTGGCAGATAACAGGACAGGAGGGATCTGTTGGGGGAAAGCCCCGGCAGGTCCCTCCTGGTTTTGGGTGATGCGCCTTTTGTTCCATCGCATAGTCTTTTTATCTTTCTGGTATGAATCTCACCACATTCTATCTCCTTCTGGGCGCCTGGACCCTCCTGGCGCTGATTCTTGCGCCGGTGCAGCTGCGGATCGCGGCGCCATACGGCCGGCACGTCAAATCCTCCTGGGGTCCCGCGATCGACAACCGGCTGGGCTGGATGCTGATGGAGATCGTATCGCCGGTGGCGCTGATGTATTGGATGTGGAGGGGTAGTCCGGCCGCAACTCCAGCCTTGTATGTGCTGGCCGGGCTGTGGGTGCTGCATTATGCCAACAGGAGCGTGGTTTTCCCCCTGCGCCTGCGCACGCGCGGCAAGCGCATACCCGTGGCGATCGTGTTGTCGGCGGCTATGTTCAACCTCTTCAACGGATTTTTCAACGGCTATTGGTGGGCTTATCTGGCCGGGCCCTATCCGGACGATTGGCTGCGCGATCCGCGGTTTATCCTGGGCGCCGTGCTTTTTGCGGCGGGCGCTTTCGTCAATCACCGGTCGGACGCGCTGCTCATCGCGCTGCGGCGTCCGGGCGAGACCGGCTACCGCATCCCGCAGGGCTGGTTGTTCCGGTGGGTGAGTTGCCCCAATCACCTGGGAGAGATCGTGCAATGGTTTGGCTTTGCGCTGATGGCCTGGAATTTGCCCGCGCTCAGCTTCGCGGTGTGGACGGCGGCCAATCTGATACCGCGCGCCGTGGCGCACCACCGCTGGTACCAGGCGCAATTTGCGGATTATCCGGCGGAGCGGAGGGCGGTGGTGCCGGGGGTGTGGTGAAGGGGGGGGCTCAGGATTGTTCCGGAAATAAATTTTACCTTCACCAGAGACAAAAAGACCGGTCAATGAAATACGCCACGACCATTTTCATTCAACTCCTTTTCTGCATAAGCGCGATCGGCCAGACGATCGATGAGAAGGTAGACAGTATCCTCCAACTCATGACCCTGGAAGAAAAGGTGGGGCAAATGACCCAGGTAGAAAGGGGTGAATTGAATAGCATCCAGGACATCGCTTCTTATGGCATTGGTTCCATCTTGAGCGGAGGCGGCTCGGCGCCTTCCCCTAACACGGTCGCCAGCTGGGCCGATATGTATGACAATTTCCAAAGCATCGCCCTGCAATCTAACCTGGGCATCCCGCTCATCTATGGCATCGATGCCGTGCACGGACACAACAACGTGCATGGAGCGGTCATCTTTCCGCACAATATTGGAATGGGATGTACCTGGAATCCCGACCTCATTCGAACGGCCAATCAGGTCGTTGCCAAAGAGGTCGCCGCAACCGGCATCGACTGGACCTTCGCGCCTTGCATCGCCGTGGCGCGAAACGAGCGATGGGGCAGAACCTACGAGGGCTTCGGCGAAACGCCCGAGATCCAGAAGATCATGGCTGAAGCATCCGTCCTGGGCTTGCAGGGCGACGATCTGAGCGCCGGTGAAACCATTCTGGCCTGTGCCAAACATTTCGTGGGCGATGGAGGCACAACCAATGGCATCGACCAGGGCAACACGGAAGTGACCGAGGAAGTGCTCCGCAACATCCACATGGAAGGATACATTGATGCCATTGAGGCCGGCGTGGGCACCATCATGGCCTCCTTCAACAGCTGGAACGGAGAAAAACTGCACGGACACGATTACCTGCTCACCGATGTGCTGAAAAACGAATTGGGGTTTGAGGGCTTTATCATTTCCGACTGGAAAGGCGTAGACCAAATCGACGGGAATTACCGGACGGCCATCAAAAGAGCCATCAATGCGGGAATTGACATGGTTATGGTGCCCGACCGGTACGAGGTTTTTATCCCCCATTTGATCAGTCTTGTGAATGATGGCGAAGTGAGCCAGGAGCGAATAGACGACGCGGTCAGAAGAATATTAAAGCAAAAGTTCCTGTTGAACTTGTTTGAAGAGCCCTATACCGATCCTTCCCTGGCCGCTTCCGTGGGCTCTCCCGCACACCGGGACGTAGCCCGGCAGGTCGTCCGGGAATCCATGGTTCTGTTAAATGCCAAAAACGAGGTTCTGCCCCTTCAAAAGAATGACCAGACCATCCTGGTGGCGGGCACGCTGGCAGCCGATCTGGGCGCCCAGTGCGGTGGATGGACGATTTCCTGGCAAGGCGGCAATGGCAACATTACCCTTGGAACCAATATCCTTACCGGCATACAAAATACCGTTGAAACCAGCCAGGTCGTCTATTCACCCAATGGCAATTACAGCGGTCCCGTAGATGTGGCCGTGGTCGTTGTCGGCGAAAAAACGCCGTATGCGGAAGGGGCAGGCGACCGCAACAGCCTGCATCTGGACGCAGCGGATGTCAATTTGGTGAAAAACCTGAAAGAAGCGGGCATACCCACCATTGCCCTGCTGGTTTCCGGCAGGCCGATGATCATCAGCGAAATCCTGCCCTATACGGATGCCACCGTAGCCGTCTGGTATCCGGGCACCGAAGGCGAAGGCATAGCCGAAGTGCTGTTCGGCGATTATCAACCTTCGGGGCAGCTCACGCATTCCTGGCCGAGAGACATGGAGCAGATCCCCATCAACCTGGGGGATGGCGATTATGCGCCACTATTTCCGTACAAACACGGCTTGCAGGCCTTTCCAACGGATACCACCTATGAAGCGCTCCTGCCCTATGCCGGCGCCACCAGCCAGGACGGCAACACCATCCTCCTGGCGCTTTCGGATAAGATAAGCAGCATGGACGCCGACAACAGCGACTTTGAAATAAAGATCGACGGGATAGTCCATCCGGACATCATCCAAGCCGTGGGCATCGCCGATTTTGACGAGAGCATCCTCGTGTTTTCCCTGAACACGGCCATCCAGTACGAGGAAGAAGTGCGCATTTCTTACGCAGGAACCGGCATTTCATCCTCCGGTTTGGCCCTGGACACCCTGATAGATTTTTACGTATACAATGCGGTGAGCAGTTCTGCCAGCACCCACCTCATACCCGGAAGAATTGAGGCCGAACATTTTTATGAAATGAGCGGCATACAAACGGAGCCTTGTTCGGATACAGGCGGAGGCTTGAACGTGGGGTGGATCGACGGCGGCGACTGGATGAAATACCATGTAGAAGTAACCCAGGCCGACTTGTATCAGGTCACCTGCAGAATATCGGGCAATGCGGGAGGTACCTTACTCCTCAAATTTAACGATACCATACAGACCGCAGTCAACTACAGCTCCACTAACGGATGGCAAAACTGGCAAGACTTCACCTCGTCTGTCTACCTGAGAGAGGGCTTATATACCATGCAGGCATTGGCGCAATCCGGTGCATTCAACATCAACTACTTTGACTTTGAAGGGAGCAGCGGCAGTATCAGCGATCCCCTTTCCCATATCAGGAACATCAATGCCTATCCCAACCCCTTGACCAATGAGTTGAGGCTAGAGTTTTGGAACACCCGCAGCAGCCAGGCCACGATCCAGCTGATAGATACATCCGGAAAAGTATCCCGGGAATTGTACCAGGGACGGCTGCGGGAAGGCGCCAATGCGTTCACCTTCTCCCTGGAAGCTGAATTGCCTGCGGGGATCTATTTCATTGAAATAAAAGACGAAGCCAGGCGGTATTTTAAGAAGGTAGTCAGGCAGTAGGGTATTCTGGAATACTTGGTAGGGTTCACTGGACTGGAAGAGGAGGGTATTAAAGCTTGCCAGATGTTCGCAACAAAAAAGCCCACTCCTTCCAGAGCGGGCTTTTACAGCTGAGGTCGAGAGCGGATGTGAATCAGCATCCAAACCTCTTGTATTTTCAAGCCTTTCAGCGATTCGCTTTTCTGCGGGGGACACTCTGGGGGACAGAATCACCCAATTTTGCCCGGAATGAACCCTCTTTTGGCTCATATATCACCTGCAATATCGGGGAAAATTTTGAGATTACCTAGAGGGCGTTTATGGGATGACCGGGTCTGGCTCCACCCATTGCTCCGCAAAATAATCCTGCAGGATGCGGTGGCGGAAACGCCAGGAAGCACCATCGGATTCGAGGATATAAAGTTTGGTCATTTCATTCAAAAAAGGAACGATTTTTTTGGGAAGGAGCCCGTGCTTGTTAAAAAGATGAAAAAGATGCCAATGCTGGAAGATGGAAAAATAAAGTGCTCTGGCCGAGCCTATAAAACGCTGGTATGGGTGACTGATTTGTATAATACTGGATATTTCATTTACCATCATTTCGACCAGACCTTCGACTAGGCCTGCGATTAGCCCTCCGCCCAGGCCTGCGACCAGACCTACGCCCAGGCCGAAGGCCAGCCCTCCGCCCAAGCCTGTGACCAGCCCTATGACTAGGCCGAAGACCAGACCTCCGCCCAGACCGAAGACCAAATTATTTTTCACATGGATGATAAATAAAGATTTCCATAAAAAATAATAATTACCCCTAGTCATAATAGTAGGAAAGATATAAGGATTATCATATTGCCTCCCTATGCCCAGACCTCCAACCAGGCCTCCAACCAGGCCTCCAACCAGACTTATGCCCAGACCTGCGACCAGACCTTCGACTAGGCCTGCGATTAGCCCTCCGCCCAGACCTGCGACCAGACCTAAGACCAGACCTGCGACCAGACCTAAGACCAGACCGTAGACCAGACCGTAGACCAGACCGTAGACCAGACCTTCAATAAAATTTCCCATTTTCAATTCATCCTTTTGCCAATTCCACCAATTGTATTGGAAGTCGGTCAATTCAAATGAAACCAGGTTTTCCTGATTAATACGAGAAGCAAGGAAGGAAAGCCAGCGAAAGTACTTTTTACTTTCGGGTTCTCCTTGGTTTAATGCAAAAGCGATGAACTGGCGATTGATCTCCTCCTCCCTGCCTTTTTTGCTCCTGGCTTTAAATTCGAGATCATTCAACCGGACTCCATTGGCAAAAAGCACTTGAAGGGCATTGAAATAGAAGGGGGTTTGGATAGCCTGGCGCAAATGCTGGTCTTTTTTCATTGCCACTATAAGGTGCGCTCCTTCCGGATCGTATATCTCATTTTTCAGTTCAAGCTCCAGTTGTTCAATGCTCAAAGGACAGACCTCAATCTCTTGCCAAACGGGTGCATCTTTCGCTACTTCCTTGTATTCCTCGATGCGAGATGAGATGACAAATTTGCGTGCCCGGTTTGCGCCGTATTTCCAAATGGCGTCCAGCAAACTTTCCCGCTCGTCTTTCCTGACCTCGTCCAGCCCGTCACAAAGGAGCAACAGCCTGTCTTGTACAAGCAATTCTTTTGCGAATGATTTGTTGATGCTCAATTCTGCGGGCAGCACCTCCAGCAGCCAGGCCTTGAAATCGACGAACCTACTGTTCCAGGTAGCCAAATTTACAAGGACAGGCAGATATTCTTTTTCACTGTCTAACAGTTCAGCTATCCAGCGCAACAATAAGGTGGTTTTTCCGGAACCGGGTATTCCAACAATCAGCAGGCGACCCTTGGCTTCCTTAAAAATTTTTGACATTTCCCCTTGAATCTCTCCTTCCTGATTAGAGACAAAGGTCATGGCAGTATCGGGCGAAGTGCCAACGGTGGTTGGTAAACGCCGGATATTGACGGGTTGCCGTCCTGCCATTTTTTGTTCAAGTCTTTTCTGATAGCGTTTTTTTAGGTGCTCCCTCAGTTTTTTATCTAGATCGGCGGTACGGCCTAATTCCTTTTCGAGTGCAGAAATAAGGATGAGAATGTCTTTATTGATCTTCGAGAATTCAGGGTCAGTAGGTGTTACTTGAGGGCGAAATTTGGAGTAATTGACCCATTGAGCACTCAGCAGAGATACCTCGTTGTCTAATTGGGGGTTGCCTATTTCGCTCAGTTCCCGGAGAGCTAGGTCTGGTGTTGCATTGCTGATGGCGGCTCTGGCGTTTTTGACGAGTTGGCGGTTGGACTCGGAAGGTGGAATTTTGAAGGGGGTAGGACCGCTTTTCCATCCACCTGTTAATATTTTCCTTAGATCAGGTGATATGGCAAGGAAGGTGAAAATGATGAATGCAACAATGGGAATAATGAATTTCTTGTAATTATACCCTTCGAGTGCGGCTTTAAGGTCACCCCCAAAAATTTCGGGTCCAAACATCACAATAAATACCGCGAAGCAAAGAAAAAAGAAGATCAGGACGGATTTTAATAGGCGTAAAAGCATGGTTTCCGTTTGTCGTGGGCTATGCAAGTTCTTCCATTCCGGCCAATTGTCAAAATTTTTGATCTGCGATATGGACGCCTATCTGGAGCCCTTCCAAAACACCCGCCCCCCCCTATAGGTTTACGGTTAAATTCGGGGCGGTGGGGTAGGCTTTCTATAATTGACCAACCGCCGGGGTATCTTAGGCGGTTAATTCAGCGAGGCCAAAAATTCAGTTCTCTACTTCCGCCCGGTACTTCTCCCCCAACTCCTCCAATACTTTCTTTACCACCGCATCTTCTGCCCAGCACTGCACAATCTCCTCATCCCGCCCGGTGCTCACCAACCGCAACATGCTGCGGTGGTCGTCAGCAAAGTCAGCGATGATCCTGGGCAAATGCAGGACAGTTTGGGTTGATCCCGGCAGTCGGCAATCTGCGATTTGGCGGAGAAACTGCTCCCAATCGGGCGAGGGGACGCTTTCGCGCTTCACCAGATAGGCGAACCGGAAGTTGGCACCGGTCATGTTCTCAATACAATAATCCAGATTCGATTCAGTCAGATGGATCAGGCCAGCCATAAGAGATTGGTCGTTGCCGGTATCAACTTCCACTTCGTAGCGGTCGGCTGGGGCGATATCCTTTCGGATGTCAAAGAAGTATTTCTTGTGCGAGCGGATCGATGATTTGCGCTGCGGGATGCTCTCCACAAAGACGAACCATATATCATGGGTAGCCATGAGCGGGCGAAGGATGTCCCGGAGCAGGTCTTCGATCCGTTGGCCGGAGACATTCTCCAATACGAAATCCATCTGGAAGAATTGGCCCAGCCTGCCGCGCTGATCATCTGTCAGGTCGCTCGCCGGGAACAACCGCATCCAGCGGGAGTCCAGGAAATTATTGGTCTTTTCTATCCTTATCATGATCCCAGTAGTAGTGGCCTTTCAGTTTTTTCGTAAAGATGCCGGTGTTGAAATGTTTCGGCTGCCCGTGCTTTGGGGAGGGGCGATCCTCGCGGATATGGTATTCGAACGCGATCGCACCGATGCCCAGGTTAAAGATAAACAATCTTACGTTACGACCGTCCAAGCCGTAGCTGTCGCCCGCATCTGTTTTGGGGTATATGACTTTGTCGGGGTGTCTTGACATCGGGATATTGGCATCGCGCTTTGCAGCCCGGAACGCCGCACGCCGGGACGGGAAGTATTTCTGGTACTTCCGGTAAAGCTGGAGAGTGCGGGGACCGACGAGGTAGACTTCGGGCATTCGTTAGATTTTCGCGAAAGTTTTCTAAAAAGCTGGCGATTGTGTCCCTTAAGTTTCCAATAAATTTTCGCTAAGGCGGGGTTTAAGTCAAAAATTCGCTGTAATCGAAGGAAAGGTCGTACTTGAAATATTGAATGATATCCTCAAAAGGAATACGCTCAAAATATGGAAACCAAAATGGGAAATCTTGAAGAAAATATGGCGATGATAATTCAAACTTAAATGGGACCCCGTCACTAATTGACGAAAAGACCTCACTGTCTTCCCTTTCGTAAAGGAATGTTACGTTTCCAAACCCCTCAACTTCAATATTATTGGAGTGGACAACCAACTTTGAAATTGACAAATCTTCCACCGATTCAAATCGATTGAGCCCCGATACTTTAGATCGGAATTTAATTTCATACTTACTCTTTAGAATCTCGAGTAAAAACTTATCAAGACCTTGTAGGTAAAATTCCTCCTTTAGTCTCGGTCGTGGAATGACTAATAAAAACCGGGCTCCAGGGTAAATCTTTTTTAGGCCTTCTAATTGTTTCGTAAACCGCCATTTTTTAAACCTTTTTGTTTTAGAAAATGACTTGACTTCAAAGAAAATCAGCTCTCCTGTTTGTTTATGCCTTGCAACTGCATCGGGTTCGACCGCTTCTTCTATTCCTTCCAACTCTTGCAAAAACTCGTATCCCAAAGATTCGTACTTATCCTTGAGTCGATACAACTCTAATTCTTCAAGAGCCTCGAAATACGATCTATCAAGCTTTTTCATATGAATCTGACATTTGAATTCTCGTGGTCCGATATTGAGACGTACAGAATTCTATCTTGGTCGTTTTGGATGTTTTCAAAAAAATCGAGAATGGCACTTAAATCAATCGTATCAATTTCCGTAATATCGATCTCAAAAAGACCGGGATAAGATTCGTCTATCTTAAACGTTTCAAGGTATCGGATTTGTCTATCGTCAACGTAAGCGATTCCGTTCAAGGCATCCCAAAGTGGTTTGCTTATATTGTCTGCATCCTTAAAATCCGGCACCCTGTGAATGTAAAAAACCTTTGCGCATAATGGATCTGAACTTATTTGTGGATTCTTCGGCATTGGGTCATTCGGATACTTTTGATTATGAGCGGCAACTAAGTCACGTTGTAACCTATTGATTGTTGCAGTGGACCTGTTATTTTGGGAAACGGGAGTGATATTCTTTGCTACAAATGAGAAGTATTTTGCCATACTGAACCTGTTTTGATTGAATGCGATGTTCACCCTCCCAACCCCCTCACCACCTCCCGAAAACTCTCCAACCCCGCCTCCAGATTCTCCACAATCTCCTGTGCCAGTTCATCCGGATCGGGGAGATTATCGAGATCGGCGAGCGATTGATCCTTGATCCAGAAAATGTCCAGACTCGTTTTATCGCGGGCGATGATCTCATCGTAGGTGAATTTGCGCCAGCGACCATCGGGATTGGATTCTGACCACGTTTCCTTGCGCTGGTGGCGGTTCTCCGGATTGTAGCATTGGATGAAACCCCGCAAATCGTCAAACCGCATGGGGTTGACCTTTTTGGTAAAATGGATGTTCGTGCGGAAATCGTAAATCCAGACCTCCTTCGTCCAGGCGTCTTTGCTGGCGGGCTTGTTGTCGAAGAACAGGACGTTGGCCTTCACCCCCTGGGCATAGAATATCCCGGTGGGCAGGCGCAGGATGGTGTGGAGGTCCGTATTCTGCAGCAGCTTCTTGCGGACCGTCTCGCCAGCTCCCCCTTCAAAGAGCACGTTGTCGGGCAGTACCACCGCGGCTTCTCCGTCGATCTTCAGCAGCGTGCGGATGTGCTGCAGGAAGTTGAGCTGCTTGTTGGAAGTCGACGCCCAGAAGTCCTGGCGGTTATAGCTCAACTCTTCTTTTTCCAGCTCGCCTTCTTCGTTGGTGCTGGTCATTGACGACTTTTTCCCAAACGGTGGATTGGCGAGCACGTAATCGTACCGCTTGCCGGGATCGGCGATCAACGCATCATTCCGGCTGATGGAGGGCTCGTGGTCGAGATCGCCGATGTTGTGCAGGAAGAGGTTCATCAGGCACAGGCGGTGAGTACTAGCGACGATCTCCCAGCCGTGGAAGGTATCGTACTTCAAGCACCGCTTTTGGTCGCGGTCCATCTCGTAATGCTGCGTGAGGAAGTCGTAAGCGGCGAGAAAGAAACCGCCCGTGCCGCAGGCCGGGTCTGCAATGGTTTTGCTTGGCTCGGGACGAACGCACTCCACCATCGCACGGATCAGCGCACGTGGTGTGAAATATTGCCCGGCACCGCTCTTGGTGTCTTCGGCATTCTTCTCCAGCAGACCCTCGTAGATGTCGCCCTTCACATCCGCACCCATCATCACCCAATTCTCTTCGTTGATCATGTGGATGATCTTGGCGAGTTTGGCGGGGTCCTGGATGCGGTTCTGGGCTTTGAAGAAGATCTCTCCGAGCATGCCGCCTTCCTTTCCCAACTCGCGAAGCATAGCGACGTAGTGGGTTTCCAGTTCCGCCCCTCGTTTGGGCACGAGGCTTTCCCAATTGTAAGCGGCGGGAATCTTGATGTCCCGGTTGTACGGCGGCTTCGAGTATTCGTCTGCCATTTTCAGGAATAGGAGGAAGGTCAGCTGCTCCAGATAGTCGCCGTAGCCCACGCCATCGTCGCGGAGCACGTTGCAGAAGGACCAGACACGAGTAATAATATTGGCTGTTTCCATATTAATATGAATCAATAAAATCTATTGCCTTCGAGTAAAATTCTGGGTAATCCCTACAATTGATAGGATATTTTTCAATCTGAAATGCCTCTAAAATATCGCCAATAGCATTGTTCATATCCCCCGCAGTTTTGTTTTTATACCATTCTTGGATAGCATCGGAAGATTCTAACTTCCGAGGAGTAATTTCGAGATTGTTTTTTAGATTTGGCATAAGAAATATAATTTTATTCTGAATTGTGTCCGTTGCTCTATTTTTTCTTGAAATATAATATGATCTTTTCGTTAGCAACCACCAAAGGTGATTTTCAGAAAAATCTAACCCTATGCCAAGAATGAATAAATCGTATCCAAAGAAAAAATCAACCCAGAAAACCCCATCGGATCCATTCCTTACCCTTGTGATAACATTTTGTTTCTCAGGAGGCAAATTCACATCAAATTTTCCTTTGATTGATCCTTGTATCCTATCGAAGTATTCAGAATAGTGCTCATAACCAATTAGAATCGATTCCTCAGCATAGGATGGATAAGAAGTCTCTTTCTCACTATGGGTTCTATTGTCAAACAATTCACCATGAATGTGCCATATTCTTTTATTCTCACCTTCAACATTAATTAAATATCTTCTTTTTAGGCTACTCTTTCTTTCCTGATTGTTTTCAGCGTATTTCCCTTTGGAAATTAAAAAGTCATTGACCACACTCAATTCAAATCCATAGTCATAGTTGGTGGTCAGAATGTTAGAAACACTTGAATTCATTATCCTTTGATGATATTCATTAAATCCTTTCTTTTCTTCTGTTTGATACCGGAGAATTTCCGAAATTCGCTTCTTCAATTCTCTGATTTTTGAAATTTTGTCAGAATCTCCGGTTTTTTTGTTTATTATTTCCTCAAAAACTAAGGGAAAAGGCTTGAAAGGGTTTTTTAAGTCTAGATTTTTAATTCTGTATATATTGGCAAGGTTCTCCAATAAATCAGGCCACGAAATGGATTGAGATGAATCGACTCGATTAATACCATTTCCAATTAAAACTGCCTTTCTGTTTCTCATAGAAATTGGGGATTTAATAACAAATTCGTTGGAATATTTTAAATTTCTAAATAAGCCTCCCCTCAAACGCCTTCTTCAAAATACTCTGCCGCAAGGCCTCCGATTGCTGCAGCGCCTTCCCGATCTCCTGTTCGAGATGATCGCAGACGGAGAGACGGGATTCGATTTCCTGGACGATCTGGTGTTGTTCGGCCGGTGAAGGCAACGGCAGCAGTATGCTTTTGAATCGCGCTAAACTAATTTTTTTCTGTGCAACCCCTTTTGTTATAAGTCCAAGTTGCTTTTTAACGTGAGTGGAGTTAATGCAGTGGTAATAAAACATTTTTGAGAAATATTTTCCCCACACTCTAAATTTCAGACAATCCGCTGTGATAATTCCAGTTGGTCTTCCCTTTGGGTAAATTGTACAGTCCCCCGGTGGATCACCCATTTTGGTTATCAACAAATCATCTGGTTCAACTGCATGGGCGATTAATTCCTGAAACTTTATTTCACTAATGAATTGAGGATTCAGGTCAAAGTTATTACTAGTAATGTGGCGGACAAAAATTAGTGGTACCCCCGATTTTTCATAGTCGCTAACTTTTAAGTCACTACCAAACGGCCCAATCGTCAAAGAGTGTTTTGATGGGTCTGCAATCAGTTCAGGGACAACCCACTTCCACCCCACCGGCAACGCTGGCAACTCCTTCAGCTCCGCTTCCGTCAGCGGGGGGTATTCTTTGGGCTTTTTGGAATGCCGCTGGCGTTCTACCTTGATTTGTTCCAGCAGTTTGTCAGCTGCATCGGGTGTAGCTTCGGAGGAGGCGGCCCGCCATTGCTCCGTCAGCTTCCCCTCGAATGCGGCTTTCAGAACGGCCTGGCGATAGACTTTCAGCTGGGCTTGCGCTTTTTTGAGGTTGGCGATGCCGTTGTCGAGTTCGCTGAAGAGCTCTTCGAGTTTGGCGACGATGCGGTGTTGTTCGGGGAGGGGTGGGAGTGGGATTTCAACTTCCTCCAAAAACGACTTCGGAACCCTGAGTTGACCGGCACTGCCCGTCATGCTCAACCTTGCTTTATCTCGGAAGCGCTTTTGAATGACGTAATAAAAAGCATACTGCTTCAGAATGTCCGCTTGAAACCGAACAACATGAAACTCTGTTGAACCAAAGCCTAAACCGTTTTTTAAATTGTGGGCTACTGCTATCTTCCCATTCTCCATGCAGGGGGTGATCTTTGCAAAAATCATGTCTCCCTCGAAAAAAGAAGTATATCCTTTTTTTACATCCTTAAGATGTCTAATGTCCGTTGCATCAAATTTCCCTGTAGTCTCTTCAACCGCTTTCATGGGAATAAAAGAGACCAAGGTCTCGTCACTTATCTCATCAGTTCTTTTTCTTGGATTGATTTCTGCAATCTCCCCCAATTTTAAAACAACCCAGTTTTCCGGAATTTCCATGTTTCGATCCATTCTATCCTGCTAACGCTTGATTCATTTCGTCAATAATACCACCCATCCCCTCCCCAAACAACTGAAACATTTTCCCCCTTCCTCCCTGCGCATCAAACGGCGCATAGTCCAGATCATCCATAGATATCGAAACCGATGCCGCGATGTGATCCCGAACCATATACAGCCAATCCATCTGCGCCTGATTGAACTTCACGGGGCCGACCTGTTGCTGGAATACCCAATCCCGGAAATTGCGTCGCACCTTGACGTCGTAGGGATCGAGCGTCTGGTCCATACCGGTCACGCGGCGGAGTAGCGAAACCAGGGCGATCAGTTCCTTCTTCGGTTGATCCTTCGGTACCTTGTCGAGCTCGGCAAAGGCTTCGTACACGCGCAGGGGGGCGAGGTGGGGCTTGTGCCGTTTCAGGTGATCGAGAATCTCTTTCACCATCTGGTAGGTCCATCTGCGCTGCTGGTAGGGCTGGGCGTAAAAGATGCGGAAAGCGGTGACCTCGTCCTTGTTTTCTTCGATGTAGGTTTGGAAATCTTTGATGAGATTGGCCCCTCGCTCCCCGCTGGAAGTATCCCATCCTGCCCGTTCCAATTGGTCGCGGTTTACGGTGTCTATCAGTTGTTCGTGGACACGCCTGACGTTTTCGATGTAGTCATTCAATGGGCCTGAGAAGTGCGTTCTGGCGGCATCTATGAGTGTCTCCCGGGCTTTGTGAAGCTGACTTTGATCCGGGTATTGGTCAGCGGAAATGCCGTGTATTTCGCGCGCTTTTTCTTCGATCCGGTCGGGGTCGTACGCTGCCAGCAGGCCGGCAGCCAATTGTGAGGGCGTCCGGCCATTTGCTTCCACGGTGAATTCCACTTTCTCCTGCTCGGTCAGCATCCGCTCCAGGCGGATCAGGCGATTGGCCAGTGAGGTGTAAAGGTCTTCGTCTTTGGCTCCCATGAGTACCGCACCCAGCAGGTCTTTGAGTGGAACTGATGACTTGCGCTCCAGGGGGCGGGAGTCGGTTTTCAGGCTTTTGGTTACGCCCACCGCATCCACGATCACGAAATGCGTTTTGCCATTGATGGCAGAGCGGGTAACCTTGCGAAGATCATCCGTACTCAAGGTCCGGGTGCCGCGTCCTTTCATCTGTTCGAAATAATTCCGGGATTTGACGTCGCGCATAAACAGCAAGCACTCCAGCGGTTTTACGTCGGTACCGGTGGCGATCATATCGACCGTCACCGCGATGCGGGGGTAGTAGTCGTTGCGGAACGATTGCAAAATCGATTTGGGGTCTTCCTGCGACTGGTAGGTGATCTTCTTACAGAAATCGTTGCCTTCCCCGAATTCTTCGCGCACCATGCGGATGATATCTTCCGCGTGAGAGTCCGTTTTAGCGAATATCAGCGTTTTCGGTACTTCCCCACGTCCGGGAAATATCTCCGGCAGCTTCTCCCGGAAGGTCTTGATGATCCAGCGAATTTGGCTGGGGTTCACCACGTCCCGGTCCAGTTCTTTTGCCGAGTACGCCGTGTCCTCGTCGAGCAGTTCCCAGCGTTTCCGGCGCGAGAGCTTTTCCCGTCTTTCGATGTACTCGTTGGCTTTGATCTGTGCCCCTTCCTGGGTGATCCTGGTTTCGATCAGGTAAACGTCGTGGCCGACATTCACCCCATCGATCACCGCCTGTTCATGTGGATATTCTGAAACCACATTCTCATTGAAAAACCCGAAGGTCCGTGCATCCGGCGTAGCTGTCAGGCCGATCATGAATGTGTCGAAATAGTCGAGCACCTGCTTCCACAAATTGTAGATGCTGCGGTGGCATTCATCGACGACGATGACATCGAAGAACTCGACGGGCACCTTCTCGTTGTAACCAACCGGAACGGGTTCTTTTGGTTGCCACCGCGTCTCGTTTGGATTCTCCTGTTCAGCCTTTTCGTCCAGTTCTTCGTCCTTCAGGATCGAATACAGCCGCTGGATGGTCGATATGCAAACCTGGCTATCCGGCGCCACATAACGGGAGTTGAGCCGCTGCACGTTGTAGAGTTCGGTGAACTTCCGCTTGTCGTCATCCGGTTGGTAGGCCATGAATTCCTGCTCTGCCTGTTCTCCCAGGTTGCGGGTGTCCACCAGGAAGAGAACCCGCTTGGCATTGGCAAATTTCAGCAGCCGATAGATCGCCGTGATCGCACAATACGTCTTTCCCGATCCGGTAGCCATCTGGATCAGGGCTTTCGGCCTGGCTTCCCGGAAGGATTTTTCCAGGTTATTGATGGCGTTGAACTGACACTCCCGGAGGTTGCCTCGTTCAAGGTCTGGGATGTTGTGCAACCGGGCACGAAGGGACTGATCCTGCCTCAACCACTCCCGGAAGGTCTCCGGGCGATGGAAGCAGAAAACCCGGCGTGCGCGTGGTTTGGGATCGCGGTGGTCGGTAAAATAGGTGAGCGTGCCGGTCGATTCATAAGAAAACGGTAGCGGGGCGTTGTCGATGTGTTTGAGTTTGGCGGTGCGGTATCCTTCCGTTTGGACTTCTACGCCAGAAAGCCCTTCGCCCTTCTCCTCGCGTTTGGCTTCGATCACGCCAACGGGTGCCCGGTCCACAAACAGCACGTAGTCGGCTGGGCCTTCGGATGTTTGGTATTCGCGCAGGGCGATCCCTGGTCCGGCGGCCCAGTTGAGCAGTCCAATATCCTGCACGCTCCACCCCGCCTTGCGCAGCATGTCGTCGATGGTATCGCGCGATCGTTGTTCGGGGTTTTGGTTGGTCATACGTCTTGTGGATACATTGCGTGTACCCGCAGTTGGTAAATATAGTGCTAATGGCGTAAACAGGCAAGGGGATTGGAGGAAGAAGTCGGCTGGCTTGCGGAAAGGCTCTGCGAAATCCAGATTTGGGTACCGGCAGGTATTTGTGTAAGTTTGTATGTTTTCATATCTTGTATGTTCAGACCATACATCGTACATTTGCATACATGAAGGAAGAAATACTGCAAACGGCAATCGAAAAGATCAATGATCTCCCGGAAGTTCACTGCGAGATAAGGGGGGAAGACATCCTCCTGAGATCCGGCCAAGAGGAAGTAAAGCTCCATGCAGAAGTAAAGACCAAAATTGTTCCCGCCCAAATTCTCAGGCTTAGAGAACTGCGGGATCAGGTACCCCCTTTTATCGTAATTGCGCATTACATCACCCCAGAGGCGAAGGCGTTGTTGAAAAAGGAAGAAATTCCGTATGCGGACACAGCCGGCAACATTTTCATACGAGCAAAAGGCATCTACATTTTTGTCGAAACAGGCAAGGCGCACAGGGGGAAAATTGAAAGTCAGGAAAGGGCCTTTAGCAAGGCGGGGTTAAAAGTCGTCTACCAGTTTCTGGTAGCTCCCGGGTACATCAACGAGCCCTACCGGTTTATCGGAGAAAAGGCAAAAGTGACCATAGCAACGGTGGGAAAGGTCATACACGGCCTGCTGCATGAAAGGTACATACTTCAGGCGGATGACCGGCATTACCGGATCCATGACATGGAGAAGCTGTTGCAAAGGTGGGTCACAGGATATAATACCACGCTGAAACCAAAATTGAGAAGGAGAAAGTACCGGTGGGTCAGTGACAGAGTGGATTGGAGATCCATCGAACTCCCTGCCAATACTTTTTGGGGAGGGGCCGCTGCCGCCGAAAAGTTGATGGACTTTCTGATTGCGGACAAATTAGTCATTTACACGGGAAAGAACTTCAATGAGGTAGCGCAGGAACTGAAAATGGTACCGGACAAAGATGGGCCTGTGGAGCTGATCGAGGCGTTTTGGGAATGCCAGGAAAGCGGCGAGACTGTTCACCCAATTCTCGTCTATGCGGATTTAATTGAAAGCGCTGATCCCCGTTATGTAGAAACGGCAATCGGCATATATAAAAATTATGTGGAAGGCAAATTATGATGAGTTAGCCATTGAAGGGCTCCGGGAGCCCTTGATGCACATAAGCGATACCTGCCGGGAGCTTGGGATCGGTTTATGGATTTGTGATGCTGCCGAGGAGATATCCTGCACAGGAGACTGAAATAATGCCTGGGTGTAGCTAATGCATCTTCCGGCAGGTAAAACCACTGCATATCTTCCCCGGAACTGAAATTAACCTTAAATCGTTGCTTCAAAGGAACAGAAGAAAAGGACCATGGAAAAAAACGAATTACTGAGCCGCATCACCATTGATCCATTGATTTGTCATGGCAAGCCTTGTGTGCGGGGGCTGCGCTATCCCGTTTCGAGTATTCTGGAATACCTGGCAGCTGGCGATACAATAGAGGATATACTGGCAGAATTCACCGAATTGGAAGAGGAAGATATTAAAGCTTGCCTGATGTTCGCGGTGCTGGCGGTGAATGCCAAGGGGAGCATCATCATACCGCATGCTGCATCGTGAAAAGCCAAACAAAAAAAGCCCACTCCTTCCAGAGCGGGCTTTTACAGTTGAGGTCGAGAGCGGATTCGAACCGCCGTACGAGGTTTTGCAGACCTCTGCCTAGCCACTCGGCCACCCGACCTTATTTCTAAGGACTGCAAAGATAAGGCATTTTATATTTATAAGTCAAGAGACCCGAAAAAGTTTCTCACCGCAACAACACCAACACCCCCTCCTCCTCAAACCCATCCCCGCCATCGCCAAATACCATCTGCACGCGGTAGACGTAGGAACCCTGCGGCATTTGACGCCCCTGGTACTCGCCGTCCCAACCCTCCGACCAGTTGCTGGTCTCGAATACGAGCTGGCCGTAGCGGTTGAAAATCTGCAGTTGGTAGCTGCTGATGGCGTTGGGGTACTGAATGGCCGGCCTGAACTCGCGGTTGACCCCGTTGGGCGCGAAAGCGTTGGGCATGCGCACGATGGGGCGCTGGTCGAGGCATACGGTGTTGGAGCGCGATACCACCGGCGGATTGACGTCGTTGGGCAGGTATACGCCGCCGCGGGCCAGCAGGTAGTAACACACCCGGGCCTCGTCGGCGTTCTCGGGGTCTACTTCGTCGGAGTAGGTCGTGACGCCCGGATCGAGCGCGGCTTCGAACTGGGGGATGCCGTTGACGACGCGGTAGAGCTCGTATTCCAGCACCAGGCTGTTCTCCAACTCCCAGGGCGTCCAGCTCAGCTGGTTGGCGGAGCCGCCGGATGTTTGTCCTTCCAGGAAAATGGTGGCCCCCTGTGTCGACCGCGCCTCCAGCCCGCACTGGTCGATGGTGCGGATCTCGTAATACAGCGGTCCCTGATTTTGCGGCGCCCCAGGGTCTTCGAAGGTTTCTGCCGGATTCAGGGGCAGCGTGAAGGAAATATTGGCCAAAAGCGACATATTGGCAGGATCGCCTGACGCCCGCCAAATGGCGGCATTGGAGATTTCTGCCGTTTCTTTCCACACCCAGTCGATGCGCACCGGACCCGCCGGGGTGAAGGTGGCGTTCTTGATCGCCAGATTCTCCATCGGACTGACCACCCAGGGGAACACGCATACCCGGTTGGAGTTGGAGGTATTGCCCGTAGCGTTTTCAATGGCCTGGAGGAAAAAACAGTGCTCCGAGCCCTCATCAGCCTCTGCGACTATGTAGCTATATAAATCGGCTGCCGGCGCAAGGGTGTCGACCGGCGTAAAAGGCCCCCCATCCAGACTCAGCCAGACAATCTGGCGGCCGATGCCGTTGGACCAGTTCTCATAGGGATTCCAGTCGAGCAATACGCTTTGGTTGCAGGAGTCGACGCGGGCGTTGAGCAATATGGTCTTATGCGGTGGCTGGAAAAGGCTTGTATTGCCGCACTGGTCGAGTCCCAGCACGTAGTATTCTTCTGAGCGCTGCCCGGGCGAGGCGTCCGTGTCGATGTAGGTATTTCCCGAAAAAACCGTATCGATCACATCGACATTGGCGCCGATCAGCCGGTAGATCATGTAGGCGTACACCTCGGGAGAGGGGCTGGGCGACCAGACCAGCTGCACATTGTCGCCATCCACCGACACGCTCTGCATGACGGGCGGCTCCGGCAGCAGGTTGTCGAGGGTATCCGAAGAAAGAACCGGCTCTCCCGGGCAGTTGTAATTGCCAGTCATGTAGTAGTAAAAAACCTGGTTCCCCGGGTTGGGATGCACAAAAGTCGTCTGCGCCGGATTGGTCACCGCCGTCAGCAGACTGTACGGCCCGTTGTATTGTGTGCTGTAATAGATCTGATAGCTATTAAAGGTCCCACAGCTATTGGAAGGCAGGTCCCACACGATCGTATCCCCCCTCAGGCACAACAGCTCAGGCGGAAAAACCTGCCCTGAAAGGGAGGTTTGGAGGGAGAAAAGAACGATAAGTGCCGCTATGTATCTCATATTAAATCGTTTATCGTTTATCGTTTATCGTTTACGTAAACGATAAACGATAAACGATAAACGCAATATCATCCCTTCACTCTTCACCTTCTCACCTTCTCCTCTAACCCCTCCATCCCATACCTATCCACCAGCCTATACTCCGTTACAAACGCTTCCGACACATTTTTCCGGAAATACACCAGGCCGAGGCCTTTAGCGTAGATCTCCGTGCCATCGTATTCGTGTTCGGTGTGGCCCTGGTCTTCGATATCTATCAATTCCCGAACGTAAAAAACCAAGGCATCGTATGTTTGTCCGCCGAACACGTAGGTGGTGTCCGACACGTATTGGCGGTTTTTGACCAGGGTGTTGATCATGCCCGGCGCAGAGGGCGAAGTAAAGCTGATCTTCGAGAACAGCACGGTTTTGGGGTTGGGCTTTCCAAAGGAAAAGGCATTTCCGGCCTCGATGTTCACCGGCACCTGGATTTGTTTTCCCGTAGAATCCGTCTCATACAGATAATAATCGGTCATCAGCATGCCGTTATCCACCCGTTCTTCCCGCACGAACTGGAAGGGCGTGAAGTTGGCGTCATAGTACATCCCCGTCAGGTAAGTGACGCCCTCCTGTTCGATTGTCTTATAAAACCAGTAAAACGGAGGATCGAGCGTGTCGCCCGCACTGCGGTACTCATACACGAGCCCCTCCCTCAGCTCATCTAATGGAAAATAATAGTCTTCCAATGTCTCCGTCTTGCATCCAAAAAAAGCAGCCACCATCAGAGCCGCTCCCAAAAAAAATCGTTTATCCATATTTCAACTTTTCATCTTCTCACCTTCTCTCCCTTCAAAAGCCCGCCATTTTGTCACATAAATCACCTTGGCACAAAACTTGGCCGGGTATAAAAGTTGTTTCCTAATGACGATGCAAATATATCGTATCTTTGCCATCCAAAATAAAAGAGCATGTTAGGCTTTGTAAAGAAGTTATTCGGCACCAAATATGACCGCGACGTCAAGACATACCTTCCCATAGTCGACGAGATCAATGAGGAGTTCGGCAGGCTGTCCGGGCTTTCCAACGACGATCTGCGCAATAAGACCCTTGAATTCCGCGAGCGCATCAAGGCATACCTGGAGCATATCGACGCGGATATTGCGCAGGCGAAGGAGGAGGCTACCCAGGAGGAGGATTTTCACCGCAAGGAAGAGCTGTTCAAGGAAGTGGACGGCCTGGTGAAGGAGCGCGACAAGCAGCTGGAGCAGGTGCTGAAGGATATTTTGCCGGAAGCCTTTGCCGTGGTGAAAGAAACGGCGCGCCGCTTCACTGAGAACTCTACCCTCACTGTGACGGCCACGCAATTCGACCGCGATATGGCTGCGAGACCCGGCAAGGGTTATGTGACGATAGAAGGCGACAAGGCCATATGGAAGAACCAGTGGGTGGCCGCCGGCGGAGACATCACCTGGAACATGGTGCATTACGATGTGCAGCTCATCGGCGGCATGGTGCTCCACGACGGCAAGATCGCGGAGATGGCCACCGGTGAAGGCAAGACCCTCGTGGCGACGCTGCCTGCCTACCTCAACGGCCTTTCCGGGCAAGGGGTACACGTGGTGACCGTCAACGACTACCTGGCCCGGCGCGACAGCGAGTGGGTCGGCCCGCTGATGGAGTTTCTCTTCCTCACCATCGACTGTATTGACAAATACCGCCCGCACTCCGAGGAGCGCCGGCAGGCCTACCTGTGCGACATTACCTACGGCACCAACAACGAATTCGGTTTCGACTACCTGCGCGACAACATGGTGCGCTCTATGGACGAGCGCGTGCAACGCAAGCACCACTACGCCATGGTCGACGAGGTCGACTCCGTGTTGGTCGACGACGCCCGTACGCCCTTGATCATCTCGGGTCCCGTAACCACCGGCAGCGAAGACCAGGAATACATCGAGCTCAAGCCGCTCGTCGAGCGCCTGCTGGGCGCCCAGCGCCAACTGGCCACCAAATTCCTCGCCGACGCCCGCAAGCTCATCGCCGAAGGAAACACGGGCTACCAGGAAGGAGAAGGCGGTATGGCCCTCTTGCGCGCCTACCGCGCCCTGCCCAAAAACAGGCCCCTGATCAAGTTCCTGAGCGAAGAAGGCGTCAAGGTCGTGCTCCAGAAGGCTGAGAACTTCTACATGCAGGAGCAGTCCAAAAACATGCACATCGCTGACGAGCCGCTCTACTTTGTCATCGACGAGAAAAACCGCAACGTGGAGCTCACCGAATTCGGCGCCGAATACCTGGCCAAAGGCAACGAAGACACCAACTTCTTCATCCTGCCCGACATCGCCTCCGAAATGGTCGAGATCGACCAGCATGCGGAGTGGTCGAAGGAAGAGAAGGAACAGGCCAAGATGAAACTCTCGCAGGATTTCGCCGCCAAATCCAAGCGCCTGCACGCCATCAACCAGCTACTCAAGGCCTACACCCTTTTCGAGCGCGACGAGGAATACGTCGTGATCGAAGGCCAGGTCAAGATCGTCGACGAGCAGACCGGCCGTATGATGGAGGGCCGCCGCTACTCCGACGGCCTGCACCAGGCCCTGGAAGCCAAGGAAAACGTGAAAGTCGGCGAGATCACCCAGACCTACGCCACCATCACCCTGCAAAACTACTTCCGGATGTTCCACAAGCTGTGCGGTATGACCGGTACGGCCGAAACGGAAGCGGGCGAATTCTGGGAGATCTACAAACTCGACGTCGTGGTCATCCCGACCAACAGGCCGATTGTGCGCGACGACATGGAAGACAAGGTCTACAAGACCGCCAAGGAAAAATTCAACGCCGTCATCGACGAGATCGTCAACCTGAGCAACGCCGGGCGCCCGATTCTGGTCGGTACGACCTCCGTGGATATCTCCGAAAAGCTGAGCCGCATGCTCCATATGCGGGGAATCGACCACAACGTGCTCAACGCCAAGCAGCACCAGCGCGAAGCCGAGATCGTAGCCGAAGCCGGTAAACCCGGCAAGGTGACCATTGCCACCAACATGGCCGGCCGCGGTACCGACATCAAGATCACGCCGGAAGTGCGCAAAGCGGGAGGTCTGGCCATCATCGGCACAGAGCGCCACGACTCGCGGCGCGTAGACCGCCAGCTGCGCGGCCGTTCCGGACGCCAGGGCGACCCCGGTTCCTCACAGTTCTACGTCTCCCTGGAAGACAACCTCATGCGCCTCTTCCAGTCGGAGCGCATCGCCGGACTGATGGACCGCATGGGCCACAAGGAAGGCGAGGTGATCCAGCACTCCATGGTCACCAAATCGATCGAGCGCGCCCAGAAAAAAGTCGAGGAAAACAACTTCGGCATCCGGAAACGGCTGCTCGAATACGACGACGTGATGAACATCCAGCGCGAGGCGATCTATAAAAAGCGCGCCAACGCCCTGTCGGGCGAACGCCTGTCGGTCGACCTGAACAATATGTTCCAGGCCATCGCCGAGGGGCTTGTGCATACACACAAAGAAAGCGGCAGCTTCGATACCTTCCGACGCGACGCCCTGGCCGAGCTGGGCATCGACCCGGACTTCGAGGCGGCCGATTTTGCCGAAGGCAAGACTTCAGAGCTGGCTGAACATTTCTTCCACCAGTTCCGCGAATTCTACGACCGGAAGGGCCAGCATATCGCGGAAGGCCTGCTGCCGATCATCAAAAACGTATATGAGAATGAAGGGAACCGCTACAAGCGCATCGCCATCCCCTTCAGCGACGGCCGCTCCAAGATGCTGCCCATCTCAGCCGATATGGAGCTGGCGATCAAATCCGGCGGCAAGTCGATCATGTCGGATATCGAGAAAGCGGTTACTCTGGCCATTATCGACGAAAAATGGAAGGAGCACCTGCGCTCGATGGACGAATTGAAGGACTCCGTGCAGGCCGCTTCTTTCGAACAGAAAGACCCCCTCGTCGTCTACAAAATGGAAGCCTACAACCTGTTTGAAAACCTCATCTACGAGATCAACCAGGCGGCAACCTCCTACCTGGGGCTGGGTACCATCGTTTTCCAGGACGGCCGGACCCTGGGCGAAGCCCGCGAGCAGCGGGTCGACCTCAGCAAGGTGCGCACCAACCGCACGGGCGGCGGCGATGCAGCTAAGGCAGCGGCAGAAGCGGTCAGCAAGCAGGCCAAACCCCAAACCGTGCGAAGAACCGAAGAAAAAGTGGGCCGCAACGACCCTTGCCCCTGCGGCAGCGGCAAGAAGTACAAGCAATGTCACGGCAGAAATGCCTGAACTCAGGTATTTTGAAAAATCAGGTAATAATTATGTAAAAATCATTGCCTGAGAAGCCAGATTTGCGCTATCTTGGCCCCGTTAAACACTATGTTTACACGCCCCCTAAAACACAACGCAGGGTTCATGCAACTAGCCGACAAAATCGATCATACCATCCTGAAGCCCGACTGTACGCTGGAAGACATTAAGGGCGTATGCGGAGAAGCCAAATCCTTTGGTTTCTTTTCCGTTTGTATTCCACCCTTCTATGTTAAGGATGCGGTACAGTGCCTCGAAAACACCCCTGTCAAGGTGACGACGGTGATCGGCTTTCCCATGGGCTACGCCACTACGCCCGCCAAAGTCGAGGAGATCAAGCGGGCGATCGATGACGGCGCCGACGAAGTGGATGCCGTGGTCAATATCTGCGCGATCAAAAGCGGCAACTGGAACTACGTGCGCAACGACATCGACAGCATGACCCGCATCGCCCACCTCCGCGGCAAACACATCAAGATCATCCTGGAAACGGCTATGATGACCCAGGAAGAGCTCGAAAAACTGTGCAAGATCTGCATCGACTCGGAAGTGGATTTCGTGAAAACCTCTACGGGCATCCTGGCCGCGGGCGCCAATACCGACACCGTGAGCTGGCTACGCGCCAACCTGCCGGCGTCTATCAAGATCAAGGCCTCGGGAGGGGTGCGTTCCTATCAGGACGCACAGCGCCTCGTCGAAGCCGGCGCCGACCGCCTGGGCAGCTCCGCCAGCGTGCAAATCGTACAGGGCGCACAATAGCCTTTGTATTCCAATCCCAGGTTTGTATCTTTGGAAAAAACAGAAAATGAAGCAGTTGCTCCTTCTGCCTGTCATCTTTTGCGCGTTCCTCTTCCAGGGGAGCGCCCAAACCAAAATTGCAGTCAATGCTCCTTTCGCCGTCAACCAGATGATGGACCAATACATCGAGCTCCAAAAAGCAACTACATCCATGACCGGTTGGCGCATCCAGTTGCTCGCAACAACCGACCGGCAGGAAATGGAGTCGGCGCTGTACAGGTTCCAGGCTCTGTACCCCTACATCAAGGTCGATTGGGTGCACGCCACGCCCTACTACAAGATCCAGGCCGGCGCCTTCAAGAGCAAACTGGAGTCATACCGCATCCTCTACCTGATCAAACGCGATTACCCCGGCGCCTATCCCGCAATCGACAATTCCATCAGACCCGAAGAATTTTTGTATTGACAACAGCCCCGAGCTGATTACCCATGGCCGAAAGACCGAGCAGGAAAATTGACTGGATGACCTTCTCGCTGTTCCTGTCCCTCGTGGGCATCGGATGGCTGATGATCTATACGGTGGGCTACGGCGAGGAATACTCGAAGGGGATCAACCATTTCATATTCAATACGGATGTGGGCAAACAGACCCTTTGGATATTGGTCTGCATGTTCACTTTCTTTTTCATCTTCATCATCGACCGCAAGTTTTGGCAGACCTTCGCCTATCCGATCTATATCTTCTCCCTGCTGCTGCTGGTTGCCGTATTGTTTTTGGGCAAGGAGATCAAGGGCGCCACAGCCTGGTTTGTGTTCGGCGGCTTTTCTTTTCAGCCTTCAGAATTGGCCAAATTCGGGACAGCCATCGCCATGGCCAGTTATTTGAATACGTATAGTACCAACCTCAAGCAATTCCGGCATCAGCTTGCATCCGTGGGTTTTATCGTCGTGCCGCTGCTGCTCATTTTGGCCCAGCCTGATGCCGGCTCGGCGCTGGTATTTCTCTCCTTCTTCATCATGCTGTTCCGGGAGGGTTTTCCCGCCAACTTTTTCATCTTTGGCTTCAGCGCTATTACGCTTTTATTGCTGGGCTTCCTGTTCGATGCCACGGCGCTTTCTACCGCGCTGGTGTTGCTGGGCATGCTGCCCTTCCTGTTCACTTTTGAGCGCAAGACATACTGGCTCGCTGGCTGGTTGGCCTTGGCGGCGGGAATCTGGTTCTTGTACGACGGTCAGTTTCAATGGGTTTTTCTTGGGCTGGCCGGCGGCCTCTGGCTGGTCCTCGGCATCCGGCATTTGCTGAAAAAAGACCCGCGTCTGGTAGTGCTGGTCCTGAGCGGCATTGTGCTGAGCAGCGCCCTGGTCTTTGCATCCGGCTTTGCCTTCAACAATGTGCTCAAACCACACCAGCAAGACCGGATCAACGTATGGCTCAACCCGGGGAAATGCGACCCGCAGGGTTCACTTTACAACGTGCTTCAGTCAAAAATGGCCATCGGCTCAGGCGGCCTGAACGGGAAAGGTTTCCTCAAAGGCAGCCTTACCAAGGGCAACTTCGTACCGGAACAGTCGACCGACTTCATCTTCTGCACCATCGGAGAAGAACAGGGCTTCATCGGGTCGGTCGCCATCATCGGGCTTTTTCTGTTGCTGCTCATGCGCATCATCACCATCGCCGAGCGGCAACGCTCCAATTTTGCAAGGGCTTACGCCTACGGCGTAGCAGGTATTCTGTTTGTACACATCTTCATCAACATCGCCATGACGATGGGCCTGATGCCTATCATCGGCATCCCGCTTCCGTTTATCAGCAAAGGGGGCTCCTCCCTCTTTGGCTTTACCATCCTGTTGAGCTTGCTGCTGAAACTCGACCAGCACCGATATCAGCTATAAAAAGCTTACTTTTGCGCCTAAACCGCGAAAGTTGAAGTTTACCCTGCTCCATTCCGACCATGCTTCCAAGGCTCGCGCCGGCCTGCTCGAAACAGACCACGGCCTGATCGAGACGCCCATCTTCATGCCCGTCGGCACGGTGGGCTCGGTCAAAGCCGTGCACCAGCGCGAACTGGAGGAAACGATCGGCGCACAAATCATCCTGGGCAATACTTACCACCTGTACCTCCGGCCCGGACTGGAGGTGCTGGAAAAAGCCGGCGGCCTGCACCGTTTCATCGGCTGGAAAAAGCCCATGCTGACCGACAGCGGGGGGTATCAGGTCTATTCCCTTAGCCATCGCCGCAAGATCACCGAAGAAGGCGTGACCTTCCAATCGCATATCGACGGATCGTCGCATTTTTTCAGTCCGGAGAAAGCCATCGACATACAGCGCACGATCGGTGCAGATATCATCATGGCCTTCGATGAATGCCCGCCCTACCCCTCCGATTACAAATATGCCAAAAACTCCATGGAGCTGACTCATCGCTGGCTAACCCGCTGCTGCGAGTATTTCGATAGCTGCGAAGGGAACTACGGCTACCGGCAGACCCTCTTCCCGATCGTGCAGGGCAGCACCTATCCCGACCTGCGCCGGCAATCGGCCGAATTCATCGCGCAGGCAGGCAGGGAGGGCAACGCCATCGGCGGCTTGTCGGTGGGCGAACCGGCAGAAGACATGTATGCCATGACACAACTGGTCTGCGACATACTGCCCTGGGACAAACCGCGTTATCTCATGGGAGTGGGCACACCGGCCAATATCCTGGAGTGCATCGCCCTGGGCGTCGACATGTTCGATTGCGTGCTGCCGACCCGCAACGCCCGGCACGGGCTGCTGTACACAGCAGAAGGCATCATGAACATGAAAAACGCCAAATGGAAAGAAGACCTGAGCCCCATCGATCCCAATAGTCCGGTACCGGCCAGCCGGGAGCATTCGAAGGCGTACCTGAGGCACCTCTTCCACAGCAAGGAGTTGCTGGCCATGCAGATCGCCACCCTTCACAACCTGGGCTTTTTCCTCTGGCTGGCCGGGGAGGCGCGGCGGCATATCCTGGAAGGCAGCTTCGCGGGGTGGAAGGAAGAGATGGTGAAAAAACTCGACAGACGTATATAGAATATGATACGGCGAATAGACAAGTATATCATTTTCATGTACTGGCGCACTTTCCTCTTCGTGTGCCTGGTCATGTCTATGATCGCCATGGTCATCGACTATTCTGAAAAGGTGGAGGAATTCATCGACGAGTCTGTAGCCGGCAAGGAGATCATTTTCGACTACTACCTGAACTTCATTCTCTGGATCAACGGCCTGCTGCTGCCGCTCTTCGTGCTCATCGCGGTCATCTTCTTCACCTCCCGCCTGGCGGGCAATTCGGAGATCATCTCTATCCTCAATGCCGGCGTGAGCTTCAACCGGATGATGCGGCCCTACCTCATCGCCGGAGGTGTCATCGCCGCCTTGCACCTCATCGGCAATCACTACGTCATTCCCAGAGGCAACAAGACCAAGCTCGATTTTGAGCACGCCTATGTGTGGAAGGAGAGCGACAAAGGCAAAACCCGCGACATCCACATGTTCCTCGCTCCGGGTGAAAAAGCCTTTGTGCGCTACTACCGGAAGAAAGACACCACCCTGGTCGACTTCCGGCTGGAGCGGTTTGAGGACAACGAGCTCAAATGGATGCTCAAGGCCCGGTCGGTCGAGTGGAAGGGCGAGCCCGACAAGTGGCTGCTTCGAGGCTATGAAATCCGCACTTTCGATGGGTTGAGGGAAAAGGTGGTCAACGGAGAGGGCAAGACGATAGATACTACGCTCAACCTGCACCCTTCCGACTTTGTCAGGTACATCAACCAGAAGGAAATGCTCACTACGCCTGAGCTCAAGCAATTCATTCAGAAGGAACAGATACGTGGTCTTGCCAATACGCGCATCTACGAGATCGAAATCTACCGAAGGACCGCCGACCCATTCGCGATCATCATTCTGTCGGTGATTGGCATGGCTGTCGCTGCCCGGAAGGTGCGTGGCGGCTTGGGCCTGCACCTCGCGCTAGGCATTGCCCTGAGCGCCATTTTTATCTTCCTCTCCCGCCTGTCCGTCACCTTCGCTACCAGCGAAGGAATGCCCGCCCTGTTGGGCGTGTGGCTCCCCAATCTCGTATTCTCCGGCGTCGCCGCCGTGATGGTCTGGAAAGCCCAGAAGTGATCTGATTGCCCTGTGGGGTATTTCATATTACCTGGGCGGGGTATATGCTTTTTAAATGTTTCAATAAATTTTGAAAGAAATGTAATTTATGATAACACACCTTTATTTCATAATAATATTGATAATCAATGAATTAATGAAATAATGTCTAAGACTTTACATTTAAGATTATAAATTTTTTTAAAAATTTGTAGAAGATTCCTTGGATTTTGTTTAATTGTTCTGTACTTTTGGTTCAACAATTGAAAGAACATTCTCTAACAGGTTAAACAAAACATACTGCCATGTCAAATCTGGAATTCAATACCCAATTCACCCAGTTGAGCTCCTTGTTGCAGGCTTTCGCATACAACCTGACCAAGAACCAGGAAGACGCCAAGGATCTCTATCAGGAAACAGCGTACCGGGCCATGACCAACCGCGACAAGTTTCGCCCCGGCACCAATTTCAAGGCCTGGTCCTTCACCATCATGAAGAACATCTTCATCAATAACTACCGCAAAAAGGTCAAGGCCAACACCATTATGGACTCGACCGACAATCTCTTCTACCTCAACTCCGGCGCCAACGCCATCGACAACAGCGGTGAGTCCAATATCATGATGAAGGAGCTGACCGGTATGATCGACGGCCTGGAAGAGAGCATCCGGATTCCCTTCCTGATGCACTACCAGGGCTTCAAATACCAGGAGATCGCCGACTATTTCGACCTTCCCCTTGGCACGGTGAAGAGCAGGATCTTTTTTGCCCGAAAAGAGCTCAAAGAGCTCATCCGCCAGCGCTACGAGCACCTGGCACTGGCAGAAGGGGATCTTTCCGAATGAAGTAAGAATGGGTAAACAATACTGAAAAAGGGCGGCTTCGCAAGGAGCAGGCCCTTTTTTATTTCAACCAATGGAGGCTGAAAGGCGTTTTGGAGAGTATGGAAAAAGCCGCCGCGGCCCGCTTCGCCGCCCTTTTGCGACAATGGAAATCATCGAATCCGCGCCCATTGCCCTGGAAAGGGGAGCGCGACCCCTATCTGGTGTGGCTGTCGGAAGTCATTCTCCAACAAACCCGGGTCGATCAGGGCCTCGCCTACTTCGAGCGCTTCCGCAAGCGCTTTCCTGATGTGCGCTCGCTGGCCCAGGCCGCCGACGACGAGGTCTTCAAACTTTGGGAGGGGCTGGGCTATTACTCCAGGGCCCGCAACATGCTCCAGACGGCCCGCTACATCGCCGGCGAGCTGAACGGCGCATTTCCCGATACCTATGAGGGGTTGAAGTCTTTGAAAGGCGTTGGTCCCTATACCGCGGCGGCCATCGCTTCCTTCGCCTTCGGCCTGCCCCACGCTGTGGTCGATGGCAATGTCTACCGGGTGCTGTCCAGGGTGTTCGGCGTCGATACTCCGATCGATTCTGCAGAAGGGAAGAAAGCATTTGGCCGCTTGGCTCAACAGTTACTCGATCCCTCCGACCCGGGCGGCTACAACCAGGCTATTATGGATTTCGGGGCTATCCAATGCAAGCCGGCAGCCCCGCTTTGCGGCAACTGCCCGATGCGGGAAGTCTGCGCGGCTTTTCAGCAAAAGAAGGTGAAAGAACTGCCGGTGAAGTCCAAAAAACTGAACCGGAAAACCCGCTATTTCCAATACCTCCTGCTCAACCACAACGACCGGGTGCTGCTGCGCAAACGCACAGGCAGGGATATCTGGCAAAACCTCTACGACTTTCCCCTGATCGAGACGACAGGGCTGGAAATGGAATTGGACCAGATCCAATCCTCGCCCGTATGGAAAGAACTTGCAGCAGCCTCAGGCGCCAGGCTCAGCCGCCGCTCGCGACCTTTCCAGCAAGCCCTTACCCACCAGCAGATCGTCGCGCAATTCTGGGAATTCGAACTGGAGAAACCCTGGCCGTCGCAGGAAGGAACTTATGTGGCAGAAGAACGGAAAAACTTGTTTAAATTTGCGTTCCCAAAAATTGTAGATTGGTATTTAAAAGATAATTCACTATTTTTATAGTTAAACTTTTTCCCCTCCCATTGTGCCCCTTGTTAGCGGAGCGTGGATTTTTTAACCTTTAAATTGTGTATGTATGGTGAATCGAGTGACCTTGATTGGTAACCTGGGGCGTGATCCGGAAATCCGGACTTTGGAAACCGGCGCCATGGTGGCAAAGTTCAGCGTCGCAACCGACGAAGGGTATCGCGACACGAACGGAAATTGGGTGGACAGGGCGGAATGGCACGAAATCGTAGCCTGGCGCCAGCTGGCTGAACGCGCGCAAGCAACCCTGAAAAAGGGCATGCTCGTCTATGTGGAAGGCAAACTGTCTACTCGCAAATGGAAAGACCAAAACGACGTGGAGCGTTACCGCACCGAGGTGGTCGCCAATTATTTCCGCATCCTGAACAGCCGTGGGCTTGACAAGGCTGGCTCCGACGACGCAGGCATGGCTGCCCAGCAGCAACCTGCGCAGGTGCAGGAAGGTAAGTCCTCCGAAAACGAGGGCTTCCCGGAACACTACGAAGACGACCTGCCTTTCTGATCTGAAAAGGACTTCGGGGAGCAGGCCCTTTCGCCTGCTCCCCTATTTTGTCTAACTAATTTTTCCCACTCTTGGAAACTGAGCCTGGTAGTTTACTCTCATTTTTTTTTCCTCCCTTACTCGCATCTATTACCTTTCCTCCATTCGAGATCGTCGGGGCATTCATCCTGATATGCCTGCTGCTGATGGGCTCTGCGCTGATCTCGAGTTCGGAAGTGGCCTTCTTCTCCCTGACGCACAACGACTTCGCCCGTCTTCGCGAGGAAGACAGCAGCCCCGCCCAGCGCATCCTCAAGCTGAAGGAACGCCCGCGTACCTTGCTTGCCACGATCCTGATCAGCAACAATTTTATCAACGTTGCCATTGTGCTCATGGCCGATTTCCTGCTGGCGCGCCTGCTGCCTGAAACGGTTTTCGCAAGCTGGGCCTTGGGCATCAAATCGGTCCTTCCCTCCCTCGCAGCCACCCCGGAAAGCATTGCCCGAGTGATCAACTTTCTGATCACCGTGCTGGGCGTTACTTTCCTCCTCCTGCTCTTCGGCGAGGTGGCGCCCAAGATCTACGCCCGGATCAACAACATTCGCATCGCCAAATTCATGTCGGCCCCGCTGGCCTTGCTCATCAGCCTGTTCTACCCCCTGAGCCGCTTTCTGGTAAAAGGCAGCAGCTTTATCGAACGCAAACTCGAATCGAGATCGCACTCCTCAAGCTTAACCAGCAAGGAAGAGATCGGGGAGGCCATCGAACTGGCCGTGCGCAACGACGCCGACGCTACCGAAGAGATCGATATCCTGAAAAGTATCGTAAAATTCGGCAACCTCACCGTCAAACAGATCATGCGCTCCCGGGTCGACGTCGTAGCCGTCGACGAAAACATCGGCTTCGAAGAACTCCTCCGGGTGGTCAAGGAATCGGGCTACTCCCGCATTCCGGTCTTCCGTGAAGACTTCGACCACGTGGTCGGCATCCTCTACGTCAAAGACCTCCTGGGCTCCCTCAACGAACCCGACGAATTCAAGTGGAAAGATCAGGTGCGGCCCACCGTCCTCTTCGTACCCGAAGCCAAGCGCATCAACGACATGCTCAAGGAATTCCAGTCCTCCCGCATGCACATGGCTGTCGTGGTCGACGAATACGGCGGCACCTCCGGCATCGTCACCCTCGAAGATATCCTCGAAGAGGTCATCGGGGAGATACGCGACGAATTCGACGACGAAATTGAGGTCCAATACCGCCAAATCGACCCCCTCAACTTCATTTTCGAAGGAAAGACCCTGTTAAATGACGTCTGCCGCGTCATAGGCGTGGAAACCAATACGTTCGACAAAGTAAGGGGCGACGCCGACTCCCTGGCCGGATTGATCCTGGAAGTCTCCGGGCAATTTCCCAAAAAAGGCGCCGAATTCCATATTCTCAACTACACCTTTAAAATCACCGCAGTCGGCAAAAGGCGTATCGAAGAGATACAAGTGACGCTGCCTGACGCGGATTAATCGCCATGAAAATATTCCGCCTGATAGCTTTTCCCGTTCTGCTCGCACTGTTATTCACCGCCTGCGAAGAAACTGTCTATACCCCCAAACCGCGGGGATACCCGCGCATCAAGTATCCGGATAAGACAGGGGAAAGGTCTGTGGAACGGGGCGATTGCCCTTTTACTTTTGAAATACCAGCCTACTACGAGGTCAGGCAAGACTCTTTTTTCTTCGATCAAATCCCGCCGCACTCATGTTGGTTCGACCTCTATATTCCGGAGTTCGACAGCCGCCTGCATTGCAGCTATCTGCCGGTTGGACAAGGCAAGTCATTCGACGAGCTGCGCAGCGACGCTTTCGACCTGGCCAACTGGCACAACAAAAAGGCCGATTACATCGATGAAATTCCGATCAAAACGGCCAATGGCGTAGAGGGCATTTTCTTCAACTTCGAAGGAGAAGTGGCTTCGCAATACCAGTTCTACCTTACTGATTCGCTCCACCAGCACTTCTTCCGGGTAGCGCTCTATTTCAACACCCAGGCCAGGCCCGACTCCCTCGCGCCTGTCACCGAACTCATCCGCCGCGACGTAGATCTGTTTATCAATTCTTTCCGCTGGGAGTGAACTACCGGATCAGCGTTACCGACCCCGCATACACCTTCGACAAGCCGTCGGGGCAGACCACCACGATCCGGTAGACATACTCATCGGAAGGGGAAGGCTGGTCGCGGAACCTGCCGTCCCAACGCGCCTGCGGGTTCCGGCTTTCGAATACCAGCTGCCCCCAGCGGTTCCAGACCTGCATCTCACTCACCGTCTCTTTCCCGGCCACCGTCAGAATTCCAAAGCTTTCGTTTACGCCGTCTCCATCCGGCGTGAAAACATTGGGTATCTGCACCCGCCCGGGGTCGCAATCGACCCGCACCTGCACCGTGCTGCTCAGGCTTTGTACACACCCGTTCTCATCCGTGACCCAAACCTGAAAGCCCGTGGTTTCCAGAGGCGCCGCCAGCACGGTGGGGCAGGAGTTGCAATCTACCAGGTTTGGAGGGATCCAGTAGTAAAACAAATTGCCGCCTCCCGTCACCGACAAGGTCACGGTCTCTTCCTCGAAAATGGTGGTGTCGGCGGGTAGTAAAGCTACCTCCGGCAAGGGAAACCAGGCCAGATTGAGGTTCAGGGTGCTGTCGCATCCTTCCTGGGTGGAGAGGGAGAGCGCGTAGACGCCCGCCTCCGCAAACCACTGCCCGCCGATGAACAAGCTGTCGCCGGGACAAATCACACTTTCTACCAACTGAAATGAAGTATCGCCCACCATCAGTTCGGTGCAGAAAACCTGCCTGCATCCGCTGGGCAGCACCAGGGTATCGCAGTAAAACCCGGGCGTGGCTGTCCATTGCCCGGCCACCCATACGGGCTCGTTGGCGCATGTGAAAACGGTGTCGGTTTGATAAGACGACTCGTCGGCCACCTCCACCCATATGGTGGCTTCGGCGATGCACTGGTCTGCATTGGTCGCAACCACGCTCACTTCCACAGATGCGCCGGCAACCAGCAAAACAGAGTCGCAAAGCGGCGGATTGAGGCAGGGAAGCGCCCAGCTGAGCGACGTGAAGTCTCCCTGGGCGTGAATGATCAGGGAATCGCCCAAACAGACCAGGGTATCTCCGGGCAACTGGACCGTGGGCGTTTCTCCAAAGCCCACCTGTACGGTATCCAGCGCCTTGCACCCGTTAGGACCGGTCACTTCCAGCATATAACTTCCTTCCTGCAGCGTAGTAAACACAGGCGTAGCCGACCCGGGGTCGTCGAAAACCGCTCCGGGGCTCCAGGCGTACTGGTTAAACGGCGACTGCTGTGCCTGCAGTTGAAAGACGCTTCCCGGACAAAAAACCGTATCGGCTCCCGCGTCGGCCACCGGGAGGGGGAAGACGGAAATTTCGATGGAATCCACACCCAGGCAGCCATTCAGATCTGTCATGGTCAGCACGTAGGTATCCGATTCTTCCGGGATGATGGTCAGGGCCTGCTGGGGCACGGGCTGCATGCCCGGGCCTTCCCACAGAAATGAAAGCCCCGCTTCGGCGATCAGGTTCACGCCCTCGCCCGCGCAGGCGACCGGGTCGGCATAGGCAATGCCGGGCTCCGGTCTGACGCCGATCCGGTAGGGGACTTCCAGCCCGCAGCCGTTGCCATTTTCCAGGTATTGGACGGCCGTGAAATAGATCGTGCTGTCACTGATGTTGGGGGCGGAAAAGGACGCGATGCAGCAAGTGTCGCAGCTCAATAGTCCTGCCGGCGCCCATTGCGCTGCCCAGCCGGGCAGGCATAAACCCAGGTCGTAGGGCGTTTGTGCACAGCCGGTGGTGTCGATGGTTTGAAAATACCGGATGGGCTGGTCGATCGGATGTGTTTCGAAGCCGCAAAGGCACTGAGTGGTCGAATCAATGACCGCCAAAACCCGGCATGTTTCGTCTATCGAAAGAGGCAGGGGAAATACCACGGTATCGGCGCCGGACAAGAAGGGGATAAGCGGCGACAAGAGCAGGGAATCGCCCAGCCCGTCGCCGTCCTGGTCCAGGTAAATGTCAATGACGACCTGTTCGGCCGCAATGGTCGTGGTATTGGTGACTACGATACTGCCAAACAGGGTGTCGGGTTTCCAATGCGCCTCAAAAGAAGCGATGGAAAGCACGGGTCGCTGTATGTTGAAAGGCAGGTACTCCGCACCGGTTTCCACCCTGACGCTGCAGGTATCGCCGGTTGCCACGCAAACGGCTTCCGACTGTATGCCCGCCGTGACCAGGAAATAGTCTTCTCCGCAGGGCAGTCCGGCAAAGCCGGCCAGGCTGATGCGGAATGCGATCAGGGTGAAGGGATTGAGTCCGGGATTTAGGGCCCAGTTTAGCCTGATGCGCCCATTCAGGGAGTCGGCCAGCGGCTCGTTGCCGGGGGCGTTGGCTACGGGGATGAGGGAGCCGGGAACGTATGAAACGCCGGGCGGCAGCAATAGGCTGAGGGTATCGGTAAGCTGGCTGAGTGCGCTGTGCACCAGCGCCAGGTTGAACAGTCCGGTGTCCTGGCAGGTGATCTCCTCTTCCAGGCCCGCCTGAAAAAATGTCTGGATGTCGTCTCCTTCCAATTCGATGCAGACGGGATTACCCGGCCGGGCGACTATGTTGACCGGCTCGCCGCAGTTGCGCTCGCCGCCCGCCCTGAAAAGGATGGAGGAGTTGATGGCGAAGGAGCAATCGGTCTCGGTCAGAAAGCGCAGCGCGACCTGGTGCTGGGGGGCCGCGCCCACGCCCGGAAGGCAATTTTCAGCCAAATCCGGGCTGATCGCCGCCAGGTCCCAGCGATACGTCCCATTTCCCAAAAATACCGGATCGGCTACAGGGGCAAACCCCGATCCTGGAGGGTAGGCTATTTCAGCAGACGCCGTGGTGAGGTAGAGCCCCTCCGGCAGCGTGATCTCTATCCAGGGATCGCAAACGGGACCCAAGTTGGTGTTGTAGACTGTAACGGTGTGGTATGGGATGGTGTCGCACAACATCGCGCAGGAATCGGGCCCCGACAGCGCTATGTCAACGCCGCCGGGCGGCGCGAGCACGGTCCAGTATTGGGTGTAAATCTGGCAGGGCGAGCCACTGAGGTTCTGGTATGGTTCGCAATCGAAGCCGTAGTGTATTTCCAGCGTTTCCTGCTGGCAGCTCGCATTGAGCGCTTCCAGGCTCAGCTGGAGCGATGCGCCGGGTGCCAGGGAATCGAGTTGGAAAATGCCGTTGACATGTGGTACAGGCTGCCCGGTTTGGGTGTTTAGCAGCGCAAAATCGCCGAGCAGTCCCGAGCCGGAGACCGGGGCGATCCAGACGTTGGGCGCCACGCCGCTCTGCTGCCCCGAGATGGAGTTGGGAAGGTTGGTCAGCTGAAAGTTCCATTGCCCCTTGTTGCCCAGTGCCAGTTGATTGGGCAGTGGGTTGAAGAGCTGGAGCGTGGGCAGCAGTATTTTGAGCGCATTATCCTCAGCAAAGACTGATACGGTATCGGAGGGCGCGAAAATGCCGGGGGCGAATTCTGTCAGCACGGCGAGTTGCATGGGGTAGGCGCCTTCCAGGGTGCAATCTGCCGTGAACCGGTATTGAAAGAGGAAAAAAAAGCCTTCATCGGCCAGGGTGTCCTGGCAGGGCGACAGGTCGAAAGTCCAGTTACCGTTTTCCGGCTGGCCTTGGATAGGCGTCACGCCCTTCCAGCTTGGGCCTTCCTGGAGGGTGAACTGTTTCACCTGGGAGCCGGCCAGATGGATGCCCGGCGGCAATCCGAGTGTCAGTCGCGGCGCTGAGCCGAGCGGGCGGTATTCATAGGGAAAGAAATTTCCTTTTCCCAATTCCAGCTTGTAGAATGTGGAACCCTGGAATTGAGAGGTGTCGCAGAAGGGGATGGCATAAACGCCGGGCAACAGCTGGTATTCATACCCTGTAACCTCCCAGGTTGCGGAAGGGCAGCCGCAGGTAAAAGGGTCGTTGTCGAGTTCATCTGCCGTTTGGCCAAGGCTCAGCGAGGGGCGTACGGTGACCTGGAAAATGGGCGGCGAAGGCGCCGTACTGCTTTGTTTGACAGGGTTGTAGTTCAACTTGTGGCGCGCCGTGAGGCGGATGGAATCGCCTTGTTCCCAGGCAAATCCGGCCGGGATGGCGCATCCGCCGGCAGCCAGCGAGTCGGGGCGGATGTTGTAGCGGTAGATCAGCCGGTCGGTGGTGGTTTCTGCCCAGAAGGAGAGGTCGGGACAGCTGTACTGGGCCCCTGTGCTGGCATCCCAAATCTCCAGCGCGGCATCGATGGCTTTGATCCCTTCGGGATCGTAGAGTCCGGCATTGATCACGGGATCGGCGCCTAGGGGTTGGAAGGAAATTTCAGCCAGGGCAAAAGGAAATGCAGCGTTGGGTTGATCGGCATAAACAAGCCCGGCAAGCACCGTCTCCACGGTATCGCCAGGCATGGAGCGGTCGGGCCGCAGCAGCCCGGGGTTGAGGAAATCCGGCCCGTCGGGCCAGCGGTTGTCATCGTTGTCGGGTAAGCCGAGGTTCAGGCGGCGGAAGGAAACTTCCGGATACAGATACCCGGCGATGGTATCCAGGCAGATCGAGTCGGGTTCGCAGGCAATCTCAAGGCCGTAGGTTTCACAAGCCTGCACCCCGCAGAAGGCGGGCTGCCCGGGGCAGTTGAGCAGAGTGGATTTTATTTCTAGAAAAAGCCGCGGAGCCGGCGCCTCCGCACAGGAAGGCTGGGGGCAGGAAGTGAGCAGGGAGTCGAGGCAGATAAATTCCTGCTGGCAGAGAGAGTCGCAAAGGAGGGTCAGGTCGAAGGAGAGGGATGCGGCGGGGCCGGGGAGCGGTAGCTGGTAAAATGCCGCGACGAGCTGGGCTGAGTCGGCAATTGGTTGCACGATCAGCGAAGCGGGCGGCGCCCCGGAGAGGATCATGTCGTTGTCTTCCCACTGCAGGCCGCAGGGCACTTCGATGAGCACCTGCAACTGGCCGTCCATCAGGTGGAGGGAGTCATATTGCAGGGTATAGTCGTAGGTTTGCGTTTCGCCGTCGCCCAGCTGGAAATCTCCGGTGAGCGTTGCCGTGAGCTCGGGATGTTCCACCACGGCCTGGAAGGTATCGCTCTGGATCAGAGCGCCGGGCGGGCAGCTCTTCCCATACCTGTATTCGTATATCCAGCGGTTTTCGGATTGGGAACAGGAGGGGCTGCAGAAGTAGGTGTTCCAGTTCAGGGTCAGCGTATCGCCTACTTGAAGATCAGGCGTCTTGATCTCGATTTTCTCGACAAAAGGGCCGTCTTCTGCGCAGGGTAGCTCAAAAAGAACGCTGTTGGCGCCCGTGACATTTAGTGGGGTGGGAATGCCATTGATCGAGCCGGTTACGCTGGCCGGGTCGATGCCCGTGTCATCCTGGTCTTGCCGGATGAAGAAAACCGGGTCAAAGGCCGGTTCCGTTCCCTGGTTGACGATGGTGAGGCTTTGCGGAACGGCCTCGTAGGCGCAGAAGCAGGCGGGCGCCTGCGCGAGGGCATTGATCGAAAGTCCGGCGCCGAGGTTGGAAGGCTGGAACTTGACCAGGGCCGTTTGCTGCACCGGCTGGCAGCTTTGTCCGGCGCAGCCCCAGGAAACCAGCACCTGGGAGAGGCTTGACGGCGCGCCGAAGTCGCAGGAGGTGATGAGCACAGTTTCGGTGATCGTGATGGTTTCGCCTTGCTCGAAGAGGGCGTCGCCATCGCCGATGCCCTGGAAATCAGCGCCGCTGAGCCGCAGGCCGAGGTGACCCGGCTGGCCGATTTCGATGATACCGGGGGAGGCTCCCAGTTGGATGCCCTCCTGGTAGAAATCTTCGAAGAAAAAGGCCGAAAGCGCCCCCGGGCGGGTATTCAGGACGGTAAAAGTCCGGGTAAAGGAATCGCCGGTGCTACCGGTGAGGAATGCGTTGCCGACCTGGGTGATAACCAGCTGGGCCGTTTCCACCGTGAAGGCGGGCGTTGTCAGCGCAAGGGTATCGCCCCAGGCTAGGAGTTGGAGGCTGTTGGAAAAAACCGAGCCGGCATTGATGACGCCGAAGCAGGCGCAAGGCGCCCAAAGTTCCAGTTGTATGCTTGCCGTTTCTCCCGGAGGGATGGAAGCCAGGCTGAAAACCGGATGTTGAAGATCGGCAATGTCAACTTCTTGTGCACCGGAAATGCTGCCAGGCAGGTATTCCAGGCAGTTGGACAGCTTTACATACAAGAGGGCGTTATCGAGAGCGGCGGTAGAGTCGTTGGCGACCTGGATGTCTGTGAAAGCAGTATCACAGACGGTCAGTCCTGCGGGGTTGGAGAAAGAAATCTGCTGGCCGGCCACCAGGGCCGGCCAGCAGAAGGCAAGAAGGAGCAGGTGTGCATGTCGCATCACTCACCTCCCTGTTCGGTCGTTCTTTTTTTGTATTGGATATTGATATCCTCGTCCATTTTGGAGATGCGCACTTCGGTGCGGCGGTTGTACTGGTGCTCCTGTTCGGTGCAGGGCACATCGTCCTTGCAGTTGTTGCGCAGCTTGGATTCGCCCATGCCCACGGCTTTGATCCTGTTGGCGCTGATGCCTTTACCTATCAGGTATTCTTTTGCCGATTCGGCGCGTTTGACGGAGAGGTCGAGGTTGTATTCTTCCGAGCCACGGGAGTCGGTATAGGCGGTCAGTTCGATTTCCATACTGGGGAACTGGAACATGAGGGAGACCAGGGCGTCGAGTTCGCGGGCTTCACCCAGGCGGATGGCCGATTTGTTGAAATCGTAGTAAATATTTTCCAGCACGATGATGGTACCGGTTTTGATGGGCTCGCGCAAAATGTTGTTGGCCAGTGGGCTGAGCAGGAGGTTGATGGTGAGGCTTTGGGTTGCGGGCCTTTGTTCGAGGGTGGAGATGCGGTCAATGCCCCGGGTAAAGCCTTCTTTCTCTGCGTAGATGGTAAATTCGTAACCCATTGGCAGGCAATATTCGAACTCCCCTTCCGAGTTGGCGCGCAGGGATTTTTCCTCTCTGGTAGTATTGTTGTAGATCCGTACGGTGGCGTTGGGTATGGGCACATTGGCATTTTCTGCGACCACCGAGCCCAGTAGTGTAGTGCAGTTCATGCGCTTGAGCGGAACGCGCACGACCTGGCTCCCGGCTTCACTCTGGGTGGAGTAGGTAAGTTCGCTGCTCTGGAAGCCATCTTTGGTGACGAAGACGAAGTAGTTCTTCTCCGTTTTCAGGCGATAGATCCCTTCTCCGTTGGCGTCGGAGAACAGGATGGGGTTGCCCATCTCGTAGGGGTTCTTTTGCTTGAGTTTGATGACGAGTTCGTCGGGGTTACCGGCGGAGGGCTCCAGTTGGATGTCGTAGAACTCATTTTCCTTGATCAGGCCGTCGGACGACCTTTCCAGAATGCGGATAGCGGCGCCGGGGATGCGGGCGCCCGTTTCTTCGTCGAACACGACAAACTGGGTGGCCAACTCGATACCGGTATTGATGCCTTCCATGCCTTCGGGCAATTCGAAGTGGTAGATATCATCTTTGCCGACCCCGCCGGAGCGGCTGGAGGCGAAGAACCCGAAATCCCCATCGGGGTGGAGGATGAAGCCCAGGTCGTCGTGTGGCGAGTTAAAGGGGATACCCAGGTTGACCACGCGGCCCCAGGTCTGGGTGCTGATATTGACCATGAAGATGTCCAGTCCGCCACGGCTGTTGTGTCCGTTGGAGGAGAAGAACAGCACGCCGCTTTCGTGGATGAAGGGGAAGACCTCGTTTTGGGGGGTGTTGATATCGGGGCCGAGGTTGATGGGCATGGACCAGGATTCGCCTCTTTTTTCGACGAAGTACAGGTCAAAGCCGCCATATCCGCCGGGCATATCCGAGGTGAAATAGAGGCGGCGGCCGTCGGGCGAGAGCGATGGGTGGCAGGTGGAGTATTCATCGTTGTTGAAAGGCATTTCCCGCAAGTTTTCCCAGTCGAATTCGCCTTTGTCGGCCTGGTAGATTTTGAGCCGCGTCACGCCTTTGGAGTCGGCTTTCTGCACCCCGTTTTCTTCGTTATTGCGGGTGAAAAAGACCAGGTCCCCCTTCCTGTTGAAGGTGACGGGGCCTTCGTGCATGGTGGAGTTCATATTGACGGAAAACTCCTGGGGTTTCAAGGGGAAGCCCTTGCGGTCAAGGTCGGAGTAGAAGAGGTCGAAGAAGGTTTCGCCGATTTTCTTGTCAACAGCGCCCGCTTTCCTGCGGGAGGTCACGTATACGATGCCGTTCTGGTAGAAGACGGGCGAAAATTCCAGGTAGGGCGTGTTGATGATTTCCGCATTGCGGATGATCATATTGGGTGCGACGAGTTGCTCGCCCTTGTCGTACAGTTTATCCGACTGTTTGGTTTTGGTGGTCGTTTGCTGGGCAGCCAGGGGAACGGCCAGTAAGGAGATGAGCAGAAACAGGAGACTTTTCATATCGTTGGGCATTATTCATTCATTTTGAACGGAAAAAGAAAAATTTGGTACAAATATAATATGAAGGTTAAAGGTGAAAAGTTCGGATTTATTATCAAATGCCGTTAATAATTGGCTGTGCTTTTATGGAATGAGCCGCCTGGAAAGGAAAAGGGGCCTTCCGGAAAGCCAGAAGACCCCTTTTTGGGAAGGAGTGGATTTTTAGAAAAAACGTGGGTTGACGATATCTTCTCCTTCGGATTTTCCAAAACAGGCGCGGAGCACAACTTCCATACTTCCCGTATTGAAGTCGCGCAGTTCTGACAAGGTGATATCGTAGGAAAAGCCCAGCAGGAGCATTTTGGAGAGCTGCCCGGCCAGGAGGATGGAGGCTGATTCGCCGTATCCGGTAGAGGACCCTCCGAGGCGGTAGGAGAGGCCTGTTGTATACCTTTCTGAAAAGATGGCGCTGAGGTTGACATCTGCGTCGATGGGCGTATTCGGCACAAACTTGACCAGCATCTGGGGTTGGAGGCGCACTTTTTCACTCAGGTCGATGGAGACGCCGCCCATCAGGTAGATATGCTGCACTTCGCGGCTCACCTGCTGTTCCGTTTCTGCGAAGTCGATGTTACTGGGCAGCAGGCGGGGAGCGGAGAGGCCGGCGTAGAATTTTTCTCCCTGGTAGTACAGGCCGGTCCCAAAGTTGAACAAAAACCTGCGCTGGCTCAGGTCGGGTACGGCCGGGTCGATGTCGAGCGATTGGGTGCCTTTCAGCCGCGGATCCTGATAGTTGATCGACAGGGAGCGGATGGAGCCCTGGATGCCGATTCCGAGATAACCCCTTCCCAGGCGGAAGCGGTAGGAGTAGACCCCGTCGAGGGTGATCAGCTCCGTGATGCCAATACTTTGGCGCACGAGGTTGGCGCCCACCCCGATGCGCTGGTTGAGCAGGGGCATGTTGAAGGAGAGTATTTGCATCTGTGGCGCGCCTTCGATGCCGAGCCACTGGTTGCGGTAGATGGCCGATACGCAGGGCGCTTCGCGGGTACCTGCGAAGCCTGGGTTGTAACCCAGTTTGTAGTACATGAACTGGGTGTTGTGGGCCTCCTGCTGGCCAGAGGCCAGGTGGGGCGCCAGCAGAAAGAAGGCTAGTATGATGACCGGTGTCCAGAATGATTTCATGGTTTGGATGTTTCGATTTTGGGAAAAGGGTTACCGCTGAATGATGAGGAATCCGTTCTGTCTTTCAGAACCATCTCCAAAGTCTACGATGTAGAAATACGTTCCCGCGGGAAGATCTCCGCCTGCGAAGGTACCCTGCCAGTTATTCCGGTAGGGATTTCCGCGGAACACTTCGTCGCCCCATTGGTTGAAGATCACCACCAGGTTGGCCGGGAAGGCCAGCGGATCCGACAAGCAGGGTATGACGAAGTAGTCGTTGATGCCATCGCTGTTGGGCGTGATGATGGTGGGGATTTCGCAGGGCGCATCCGCGCCAATCGTGAAGCTGACCTTGCCAACAGAGCAGGCGCATCCATCGGAGCATATCTCGTAGGTGAAGAAGTCCTCGCCCACGTATCGGATATCTGCCCGGTAGAGGAAGGAGCCGTCGGGCGCCATTTCCACCACGCCGTGCGCGGGTTGTGTCAGCACATTGACGAAATAGCCGGCGGGCTTGAAGTCGTTGTCGGCGACATTGGCCTGTACGATGCCTGCGAATTCAACGGTGAAGCTTTCATCCTGCGCTACCGGTTCAAAGGTAAAGGTAACGATCACCGTATCTGAGCCCGCCGCTCCGCAAAGCCCGTTGTTGAGCGTCCAGATGAACATATTCTCACCTGCGGAGAGGTTGCATGCTTCTGCCGAGGGGGTGAAAATATTGGAGAAGGTGATATTGGGATCGGGCGATGACCAGGTACCGTAGCCAGCATCGGGCGCGTCGGCGCTCAGTTCCGTGCAGCCGCTTGAGCAGTCCTGGAAATCAAAACCGGCAACCGCCTGCCCGTCGATCACGGTGATAATGACGGTATCCCTTTCCAGGCCGCAGCCCATATCTGGCAAGGTCCAGAAGAAGCGGTATTCATTGCCGGGTACGAGCCCGGTAACCAGGGTTTGGGGGTTGGTGGGGCTCACGATCAGCACGTCGAGCTGGGTTTGCCCTGGGGGTTGTGTCCAGAAACCCTCTCCAAGCGAGGGCGGCGTAGCGTTGAGCAGGATGGAGTTGATCGCGCAGGTGTCGATGTCCAAGCCGGCGAAGGCCTGCTCAACCACGTCGACAAAGACTTCCATTTCGTCGGATGAATAGTTGACGCAGGCGCCGTTGCTCAACGACCAGGTAAAGGTGTAGAAAGCGCCGGCTGTCAGGCCGGTGACCGTGGTGCTGGGCATGTCGGGGTTGCCGATCTGCACGCCGGCGGGGTTGCCTCCGGTCACCGTCCACTGACCTGTTCCCAACGAAGGCGGGGTGGCAGAGAGCGTGAGCACCTGCCCTTCACAAACGTTCTGGTCTGGCCCCGCATTGGCCCCGTTGGGTGGTATTTCGGAAAACACCACCGAAATGGGGTTGGAGGGCGCCGACTGGCAAATGTCGAATTGGGCGATTACGTAGAAGTTGTTCGTTCCCGCAGGGAAGTTGCTCAAATCGCTCAGCGAAAGCACCAGCGAGGTAGTTGGTCCGCCGATCAGTCCTAGCCCCTCGTGGTACCAAAGGTAGGTAGCGCCGGGCGTCGCCGAAGCCGGAACGATGGAGAGCACGAGCTGGGCATCCGGGTCGTCGAGACATACCGGACTGGCCTGGGCCAGAACGGGCTTGCCTGGCCGGTCGAGCACCACGACATTGGTGGTGGCGGGAGCAGAGGGGCAGCCATTTACCGTGACGACTACCGAATAAGAGCCCGCGTTGTCGAGTTCCGCATCCGGGATGACAGGGTTGCAGAGCGCCGAGCTGAAACTTGGCGGTTTGAACCAGGCGTATTGCACATTTCCTGAAAAGCAGGTGGTGAACAGTTCAATCGGATCCCCTTCGCAGACAGGTCCGTTATTTGAGGCCGTGATCTGGGGCGTCGGGTTGATCGTGAGTACAGATATGGGCGAGGGGTCCGTCTCGCAACCATCCACTTCCACAATGACGAAATAGTTGCCGTTGTCGGTAAGCGGATTGACATTCGTGAGCAGCAGGGATGGACCCGTGCTGGTCAGTACGCCGCCGCCCGGCAGATGCCACTTGTAAATCTCGTTGACGCCGTTAAACTGGTCAATGGTGTTGAGCACCACCGTTTCTCCTTCGCAGAACGGCGGATTCCCGGCGAAGGTCGGCGGAGTGGGCGTCGGCAATATCGTACCCATATCCACCACCGTGGTAGCCGGGCTGGATTTGCAGCCGTTTCCATCGGTCACCACCAGGGTGTAAGGCCCGTTATTGGCTTCAGTCGCATTGGCGATCACTGCGGGGAATGCTGTTGAACTGTAGTTGCCGCTGGGGCCTCCGGTCCAGCTGAACATATACGTCCCATTGTTGGGCGGAGATATGGTGGCGGTGAGCGTTACGGGCGTCGGTCCTTCCGGGCAGACGATCGCGTTGTTGCTGATACTGGTAATGATGGGCGCCGCATTGACCACTACATTGGCGCTGGCCGAATTGTCGCAGCCCACTGCCGAGGTTACGGTAAGCGAATAATTGCCGGGCAGGGGCGGAAGGCTGAGACTGGGTCCTGTATAGGTGGCCCCGCCGGGACCAGTCCATGCATAACTAGCCCCCGTGATCAGGGTGGAGTTAAGCGTCAGTGTTTCATTGTTGCACACCGGGCTATTGGTGGTGATGTTCACGTTCGGAAGCGGCGCCACATGCAGGAAGATCGGAGCGGAGGGGTAAGAGGGGCAGAAGCCGTCATTCACCACCAGCGTCCAGTTGCCCTGGTGCGCCTGGATGGTCACGTTTTCGATCACCAGTTCCGGCGTGGTCGAGACAAAGGTATCAAAGAGCGGCGAGGTCCATTGGTACGATGTAACGCCGGTGACGTTGGTCAGCAGCGTGATGGTATCGCCCTGGCAGGCGGGATTGATCGCCGAAGTGGGATTGGAAATCACCGGGGTTTCCGGCCTGTCAAGCACATTGACCACCGTAAATGCTGGCGCGGAGGCGCAGCCGTTGCGGAAGACCGTAAGCGTGTACAAGCCGTCGTTAAAGGAACTTACATTGGTGATGGGCGGCGGGATTTGCAGGGTGGACGTGAATCCAGGGCCTTCCCAAAGGTAGGTGATGCCTGGCCCGGTCACCGGAGTGCCGAGTTGGAAGGAGTTCCCTTCGCAGATATTGATCACCGCATCGTTAGTAAGCGCTACCGGTGGGGCGGTGATTTGCACACATTGGGACACGGAGGGGAAGGATTCGCAGCCATTGCGGATGACGACCACGTAATAGCAGAAACTACCTTCCAACTGCGGGCCGGGAATGGTATAGGAAGGCACGACGGTGGTGGCGATCAGTTGCCCGTTGGGGGCATTGCCGCTGTACCACCGGTACTCCACGGGGCCGGCCGAAGTGACGGGGTCGGTTTGAAGAATGACAGGCTGGTCGGTGCAAATATTGTTTGAGGCAAACGATATGACAGGCACAATGGGCAAGTCTTCGATAGACACCTGCAATTGCGCTTCCGCTTTACATCCTGTGAGGCCTTCTATGACCAGGGTATACGTTCCTGCATTGACCTGTGTAGCATTGGGTATGAAGGGGTTTTTCTGGTTGGACGTAAAGTTGTTGGGGCCGGTCCATGCGTAAGTGAACACATTGCTACCGGGCGATGTGGGCGGATTGGCGTACAGGAACAAGGTATCTCCTCCGCAACTCCCGGTGGTGAAAGTGGGCAGCGGCGCCTCTCCCTCCACGCGGATGAGCGAGGGACAGGTGGCGGTATTTCCCGATGAGTCAATGACAGTCAGGAATACGGTAAGCGTGTCTCCGATGACGTCGCAGGTGACAAGGTTGGGAAATACCGTCATGGATGCGATCTCGCAGTTGTCGCTGCTGCCCAGGTCGATTTCCTGTGCCTGAATGGTATCAATTACCACACCCGAGGGGTTGATGTAGATGATGGTAGTGTCGCAAATAGCTACCGGCGGCTCCAGATCGTCGACCACTACGTCGAAAGTACAGGATCCGGTATTGCCATAAGTGTCCGTCACCTGATAGGTAATCGAGGTTGTTCCCTTGTTGAGGTCGATCGATGGTGTGTTGGTAATATCCGTCAGCACAGTGGGCAGGATGGTGGTGGCGCCGGAGGCGGAGAAGGTCGGTTGCAAGGTGGTATAGGACAATAGGGCCTTCATGTAGCTCACACCATCTGTATCGCCATCCTGGTTCACCATCGAAGGGTCGCATGGGTTGACGCCATCGCCGGGCCCGCCCGGAGGAATGGGAATGTTGACGTGTGATTGGGCGAGGAAGCTGACGGAACCGGTCGCAGCCCAGGTGTTGAATTGGGCCGAAGTGAAAGTGAAGGTCACAAAACCCGGAGTCGCGCAATCGCCCGCCTGGACGTTCGGTTGACCTGCTTCCGTGGTTCCCAGGTTGGCGCCGTCGGGGTCAAAAATGGTGAAATATTCACCGGCGGCATCGACGTCGGCCATGATTTCCAGGGTGAGTACGACATCGCCCAGGGCTATGGGAGAGAGTCCGGTAAAGGTGAGGGTCTTGTCGTTGGCCAGCCAGTCGATGAGGTCGGGGCTGTAGCTGAAGGTCAGCAGGGCTTCCTGCAAATCGGCGGGCACGGTATCGGTGATGGTCGTTCCCACGCTGCAGTTGTCGGTCAGGCTGGCGATGATCGGCAGATCGATCTCAGCCTGGCAAAGGTCCGGATCGGTTGTCGTGGAAAAGCCCGGCGGGCAGGCAATCGAGGGGGCTTCCAAATCCTGGACGTTGACCTGGAATGCGCAACCGCTTTCGTTGCCTGCGCAGTCTGTTACGTAATAGGTGACCAGGTTGGCGCCCAGGTCGAACTGGCTGCTCACAGGCAGGTCGAAAAACCCTGCCTGCCGCGGCCCGTTATTGAGGCTATATTCAAATCGGATATTGAGCGGGGTATCTGCCTGGTAGAAGAGATGGGCATCGGCAGTGCCGCCCGGGCAGATGTTGTTGACGCTGAAGCGGCCCGGCAACCCGTTGGGAGGGGTGTTGGCTTTCAGGGTGAATCCTACGTTCCCGTCCTGCGCCCACATATTGAATTGCTGGCTGGGGATGGACAGGGTGGTTATGCTGGTATCGCACTGCGCCGGCGAGGGACTGGTTTGCCCGAGTAGCATTCCGTCTTCCGCATAAATAAGCAGGTATTCAAAGGCCCCGTCGGCATCAGCGAAGTTGAGGTCGAACCTGATATCCACATTGCCCAGGGCCTGAGCAGGGGCCGGCGGCACAGCGAAGGAGAAGGCCAAATCGTCGATCAGCACATCGAGTTCCTGGCCGGGCGGGGCCTGGGAGGTGATAGGCAGGGTCTGGCTGAAGGATAAGGGTGAGGGTTCCAGACCGCACAATTCGCTGGCGATGGGAGGAAGCAGGTCGAGGGTTGCGTAGCAAAATCCGGTATCGGCAGCTACAATGGTATCGCTTGGGCAGAACACGATGAGCGGCGCTTCTTCATCGGCGACGGTGAAGGTGGCGGTAGAGCGGCTTTCATTTCCACAGGCATCGATGGATACAAAGTCGACGGTCTGGGAGCGGTATATGCCGGGTATCGTATCCATGCAATTGGCCGGTGGAAGAGAGGGGTTCTGGGTGGTACCGGCATTGTAGGCGATGAAGATCAGGCCGCCTCCCGGGCAGTCATCTTCAGCCGACAGGCCTGCCAGAGCCCCGATCCAACTGCTGAAGGCGGCCTCGGCATCCTGATCGGTGGTGCAGGTGATGGTCATATCCATGGCGGGCGTGGTAAACACCGGCGGCAGGGTATCGCGCACGATGATAATCTGGACGGCGGTATCTAGGTTACCGCAGGCGTCCGTTACAGACCAGACGCGTCTGATGGTGTAGGAGTTGGGACAAATGACATCCAGTATCTCTTGCTGGTAGTCTGCGACAGGCGCGCTGTCGCATTCGTCGGAGATATCGGTGGGTTCACCCGTCAGGCTGAGGTCTCCTGCCTCATTGCAGGAAACATAAACAGTGTCTGCCGGCGGGATAAAGGAGGGCGGCAGGGTATCGATAACCGAAATGTACTGGGTGTCGACAGCTATGTTTTCGCATTCATCCCCGACCGACCAAACCCGGCGGATCAGTTGTTCCTGGGGGCAGGAGAGGGTATCGATGAGGTCGGTAAAGGAAAATGTCACCTGGGGCGAGCAGTTGTCCATCAAGTCGGTGGGCTCGCCGGTGCTGGCGGGCAGGGAAGCGGCGCCGCAGACCACGGATGTGTCTGGTGGCGTGATAAAGGTGGGTGGCGATTCGTCAACGACGGTGATCACTTGGGTCCTCGTAGTTGTATTCCCGCAGGAATCCATTGTCATCCATGTCCGGGTAATGGTGTAGGAATAGTCGGTACACCCTTCTCCTGTGGTTTTGGTGGAAGTTTCGGTAAATGCCGGGGCTGGCCCGATGCTGGCGCAGTTGTCGGAAGCGACGACCATGGCTGGGAGCGGTATGGCATCGCTGCAGGAGAGGGTAGTATCCGCGGGCACGCCTGTCAGGATGGGCGCCAGGGTGTCGAGGGCGGTAAAGGTGGCCGAGACGGTGTCGAATAAGCCACAGCCGTCGACCGCGGTAAACACGATGGTCAGCGACAGCTCGCAGGTATCGGGGAAGGAGGGAGGGCCGATATAGGAGAAGTTCAGGATGTCGCAGTTTTCTGTCGTATTGCCCACCACATCGCCGAGCTGGTCGGTGAGCCAGTCGTCAAAATCAGTCGCCCCGCAGAAAGAGACCATATCCTCCGGGTCGATCTGAATGACGGGAGGCGAATTGTCGGGCAGGATGGTGATGATCTGGGTTTGGACCGTGCCGTTTCCGAAATCGTCGGATGCTATCCAGGTGCGCGTTACAACGAACGGAGTGGTTCCGCAAAGGGCGCTTGGAATAATGGGAGGGGAATCTGACGACGGCACGCTAAACTGGCCTTTGCAGTTGTCTTTTGCCTGGCGCGAGAGGGGCGCCGGAAAATCGGAAGGGCAGGAGATGGTGATGTCGTTCGGTTTGAGGTCTGTGAACGAGGGCGGTGTTTCATCGATGTAGTATACGTTGAAATAGAACGTATCCACATTGCCCTGGTTGTCGCCTACGATATAGGCTACCTCGACGACCTGTTGCCCGGTCACGATATCTCCGACGTTGAGGCCGGTGAGGGCCGGGTCGAGCCCTGTTGGCGGGGTGACGATGGTATTGCCGGCGATCAGCGAACCAACGGTGGGTTCATTGGGAGCAAACACAGCCTGGCAATTGGCATCCAGGGAGAAAATGCTGTCCGGGTCCGGGGTGAAAAAAAAGATGGGATTTTGCGCCCCAGCCTGGTGAATGGAAGTCCATGTCAAAAGGACAAAGAGCGCGGCGGAGAGCCTCCAGTGTAATCGGTTTTGCATGTCCAATAGGTTTATCGTTGGATATATGGGATCAGGGAAGTGATTCGGAGTAAAAGCACGGAAGGGCCGGACCGCGGATGCGGGCCGGGTTAATGAGCGTGAAGGGGGTTGCCGTGAATTTCATAAGTGCGTTTTCTCTACAAGAACAACCCCGGAGCAATGCATGAGCAAAAATAAATTAAAATTTGGCTAATAGAAAGGAGAATTATTCTTTCTCTTCCTCGCCGGGTTCCGCGTGCTGTTTTTCTGCCAGTTTCTTGTCGTCGACGTTTTTATCGAGAAATTCGTTGAGTTTCTCCACCTCCAGGTTGGAGACGATCTCCCCGAATTCGTTGATCCGGATATCGAAGCCTTTGAGGGCTTCATTTACAGCCGGTTTGCCTTTTTTGGGTTTCTTTTTGGGCATGTTTCAGGAAGCGTTGCTGGTAAAATGATGCAGCGCGCGCTCCAAACGCTGCACGGACTGTTCTTTTCCGATGAGTTCCATCATGTCGAATACGCCGGGACCTTTGAGGGCGCCGGTCAGGGCGATCCGGAGAACGGGCAGCATTTCGCCGGGTTTGACCTGGCGTTCTTTCATCCATTCCTTCATGGCTTCGTCGAGCCGTGCGGCATGGAAGGGTTCCTGATTGCGCAGGAAGGCGGCTGCTTCGGCCAGGGGCGCCGCCAGTTCGGGTTTCCATTTTTTTGAAACGGCGTCGTGGTCGAAGGCCACTTCTTTTTCGAGCAGGTAGTGGCCGGCCTCCCAGAATTCGGTCAGGAAGTGCACGCGGTCTTTGAGCATGGCGCAAAAGGCGTGGAGGAATTCGGGCGAAGGCTTGAAGCCTTTTTCTTCAATAAATGGGCGCACCTCGCTGGCGAGCACTTCGTTGGGCGTAGCCTGGATATACTGGTGGTTGAACCATTTCGCCTTGTCGAAATCAAAGCGCGAGCCTCCCTTGCCGATCTTTTCGACGGAAAATGCGCCGGCCAGCTCTTCCATCGTGAAGATTTCCTGCTCGGTTCCCGGGTTCCAGCCCAGGAGGGCCAGGAAGTTGACCACGGCCCTGGGGTCGAAGCCGAACTCGCGGAAGCCCTTGAAGGAATCTTCCGGGGTTTCGCCGTTCCACGACAGCGGGAAGACGGGGATGCCCAGGCGGGTTCCGTCGCGCTTGCTGAGTTTGCCCTTGCCGTCGGGTTTGAGGATGAGCGGCAAATGCGCGAAGGCAGGCATGGTATCTTCCCAGCCGAATGCCTCGTAGAGGAGCACGTGGTGGCCCGTGCTGGGCAGCCATTCCTCGCCGCGGATGACGTGGGTGATCCGCATCAGGTGGTCGTCGACGATATTGGCCAGGTGGTAGGTGGGCATGCCGTCGGCCTTGAGCAAGACCTTGTCGTCGAGCTCGTTGGTGTGGAAAACGACTTCTCCGCGGATGAGGTCTTGCACTACGACCTCCCGGTTTTCAGGCACCTTGAGACGCACGACGCAGGGACCTTCCTGTTCGCCCAGGGTCAGGCTGTTGCGCAATTGCATGCGGGTATGGGAGTCGTATTTGAAGTTGGGATCCTTTTGGCGGCAGGCCTCCAGTTCTTCAGGGGTGTCGTATGCGTAATAGGCCTTTCCGCGACGGACGAGTTCCTCGACGAATTGCGGGTAGATGTCCTTGCGGTCTGATTGCCGGTAGGGGCCGAATTCGCCGCCGAAGCCGGGGCCTTCGTCGGGCTTCAGGCCGCACCAGAGGAGCGATTCGAGGATGTATTCCTCGGCGCCGGGCACATAGCGGTTCTGGTCGGTATCTTCGATCCTGAGGATGAAGGTACCCTTGTGTTTTTTTGCCAGCAGGAAGTTGTACAGGGCGGTTCGCACACCTCCGATGTGGAGGGCGCCGGTCGGGCTTGGAGCAAAGCGAACGCGAATATTTTCCATAAAGCTGTGTTGATGAAGGTCTTGAAATCGCGGAAGGCAGCAAATTGCCTTCCACAAACGTTTTTACGAAACCCTGCCGAATGGGGGCTCCAAAATTAAGCAGGATTGTAAAAGAATTGCAAATAAATACGCCAAATCAAAAATATCCGTTTCTGTTTCAATAACCGCAGATCAATGTATTTAGTTAAAACCCCCCAATTAATCCAGGAACTGTTTCCAAATTTTATTTGGAGAATTTGGACGGAGGAGCCGGTCATCTACCTCACATTCGACGATGGCCCCATACCCGAGGTCACTCCCTGGGTGCTCCAGACCCTGGATCAATACGATGCCAAGGCTACATTTTTCTGCGTGGGCGACAATATTCGAAAACACCCGGAGGTATTCCGGTCGGTGGTAGAAGCGGGCCATTCGGTGGGCAATCACACCTTTCACCACCTGAACGGATGGGCAACCGACAACATTCGCTATTTCCACGATGTGCGGCAGGGGGCCCGGATGGGCAGAACGGAATTGTTCCGCCCACCCTATGGCAAGTTGACGCGCAGGCAGGCCCTCTTCCTGCAGCGGCACTACAGCATCGTCATGTGGGATGTGTTGAGCGGCGATTTCGACCTCCATGCTTCTGGTGAACAATGCCTGCACAACGTAGTTGAACATACAAACCCGGGATCAATCGTCGTTTTCCACGACAGCCTGAAGGCCGAAAAGCAACTCAAATATGCCCTGCCGCGCATGCTCCGGCACTTCAGCGCCCAGGGATGCCGGTTCGGCGCCTTGTCGGCGGAAGTCATTGAAAACAGCGCGGTGATGCACCGGTCTGCCTGAAGAGAACTCATTTTCTGCAATGCGATATCAACTATGCCATGGGATTTCCCGTGGCATTTGTTTTTGGACAAAAGGGAAAAAAATTTAATGTAAAATACCCTGATTCCGGTAGGCATAAAACTGTTAATGACCTTACCTTTGTGGTGCGATTGACCGAAAAGGTTTATCTTTACTAACAAAAGGGATTTTTCCCGAAAACCGATCACCATGTTCACGAACCACCCTGCGTGTCTTCACACGGCTTTTCCGCGACCCTGGAAGCCTCCTATCCACAACTTTGCTATTACTTCTTGTACCGGTTCTCCACCGGCCTCCTAGCTATTTCCTATTACCTGTGCCGGGTTTGGGGCCTTGGCGCTTGAAACATATCCCTTTATTGCAAACCGATTACAACACGACAAATTCATTCCCATGAAGAATTCCCCAACACACGCTTTGATGTTGCTGCTTTTCCTGCTTTCTTCGTTGGCGCCGTCGAGCCTGAGCGGCCAGATCATCTGGTCGGAGGATTTCGAGACGAACGGAGAAGGAACCCGTTACCTCTCCCCCCATCTTTTCTTCGATCCCACAAATGTAGATGATTACTGGGGCCGTATTGAGGGCGAGATCATGACTTATGCAGACCCCCCATCTCCCGGCTCTACTATCGCTATCGTAGGCCAGGGCGCCAATAACAACCAGATCGGGGAATATACCGGATACCACGGTTCTTTCTACTTCGCAGGTGAAGATCTCGACGATGTGGGAGGCCAGGGGAATCCCGACGGCGCCGACGAAAAGGAAATACTGATCGAGGATATCGATATCTCGGGCCAGGCAGGTCTTGTGTTCAAGGGCTTGTTTGCTGCCGGCACGGAAACAGCCTGTGGCAGCAATTATTACGATGCTGACGACTACGTAAAGGTGTATTACGCTATCGATGGCGCCCCTTTCACCCTGGGCATGTGCTTCAACGCAGACCTGTTTTGCAGCAATCCCGGCAATGCCGGAAAAGAATCCCTGCACTACGACCCCAACTGTGACGGCGATGGTGGTGAAGGAACCATGCTACTGAACCAGTTTCATGAATTTTCCTTCCTGATGCCCAGCGGCTCCAGCCTTGATCTGAAGCTGGTCGTGCATACAGACGACGATGGCGAGGAAATCGCCTTCGATTACCTTCGGGTAGAAAGCTCGGGCGCACCGCCTCCCTGCACCGACCCCGTCATCACCGCCGTCAACAAGAGCGGCGACCTCTGCGAGCCCGGCGATCCGGTCACGCTTACGGTGACGGGCTCGCTCAACGATGCGGACAACTGGTACTGGTACACCGGTTCCTGCGGGCAGACGCTCGCGGGCACAGGAAGCAGCATAACGGTCAACCCTGCGGCAACGACGACGTACTATGTAAGAGGAGAACCCGGCTGCAACGGAGCATTGCCTTGCTCAAGCATCACGGTTAACGTGCAATCAGATCCGGAACCGCCGGTATTGCAGATACCTCCCGATGTCACAATGGAATGCGATGAATCAACCGACCCGCCGGCAATTACCTGCGGCCCTCTGGCCGTGCTGAATCAGGGGCTGACCATCGGCCTGCCGGCTTCCGGCAGCGTCACCCTTCCCGCTTCGGTCTTCGACCGCGGATCTCAAGATGAATGCGGAAGCTCCGGACTCACATTCTCTTTCTCGCCCAACGCCGGCAATACCAGCAAAGTGTATAACTGCGCACAACTCGGAACGCATCCGGTCAATATCTGGGTGACGGATGGCGATGGTAACCAGCACTCCGGCGCCGCGGAGATCATCGTGCAAGACCCAGCCAATTATTGTGCCAACGGCGGCGGCGGCTGCCAGCCCGTACCTGTGCTTTTCAGCTCCCTGACAGTGCACCTGCGGCCCGACGGTACCGTCACCCTGCAAGCCTCCGATTGGGATGCCGGTAGCCAGAACGTCTGCCAGGCAGGCAACCTGACCTTCTCTTTTTCCTCTTCAACCTCCAACCAGTCCCGCACTTTCACCTGCGCCGACCTGGGCGCGCAAACCCTGGAAATCTGGGTTACCGACGGCGCCCTCAACCAATCCAGGGCCACGGTTTCTGTTGAAGTACAGGACGGCGCCGGATTTTGCAATAACCCCACCGCCACCTGCAAACAATTGGCGCTTCTCCATAGCGGCATCGTCGTCAACCTGCCTACCGACAGGGTGGCGACCCTTCCCGCCAGTATCTTTGACGCCGGTAGCTCCGACGAATGCAACACGGGCGGGCTGAACTTCGCTTTCGTCACACCCAACCCCTCCCCGCTGAAAAACTTTACCTGCGCCGACCTCGGGGTGCATACAGAACCTATCAGGGTAATCGACGCAGATGGTTATGTGATGACGCTGGAAGTCACCATCCACGTGATGGACAGAGAGGCCAGCTGTGAAGGCCCGGGCTTCGCCACCGCAACCGATAACTGCGACCCGGATCCTGCAGTGACCTATTCCGATCAAACCACCCAGGGCGGCTGCGCCGGAGAGGAGGTGATCACGCGGACCTGGACAGCCACCGACGACGCGGGCAACGCTGTCACCGCCGTGCAGACCATCACCCTGGAAGACACGACTCCGCCGGATGTGATCTGCCCGGATGATCAGATCGAATCCCTCGGCCCCAACTGCGCTTTTTCCGTACCCAACTATGTCAGCCTCTTGTCGGCTGGCGATAACTGCAGCGTCAATCTCACTTTTTCACAAACCCCGCAAGCCGGGCAGTCGCTGAACGCCTCCACGACCGTGGTCATCAATGTGGCCGATGAATGCGGGAATATCTCGGCATGTACCTTCCAACTCACGCTGGAGGACAATTCGGCCCCCACCGTCGGATGTCCGCCTGCTCAGGCAGTCAACCCGAATGGTGATTGTGATTATATTTTGGGAGATTATACCAGCCTGGCGGTGGTGTCCGACAATTGCGACTCCAGCCCCAGCCTGGCCCAAACCCCGCCGTCCGGCACCCTTCTGACGGGAACTACCACCGTCACGATCACGGCTACCGATGCGGCCGGAAATGAAGGTTCCTGCACCTTCGAAGTAACCCCGAGCGGCGGCCTTGAGCCCTATTTCTCCTTTACCCCTGCCGATATCACAGTGGGCTGCGAGGACGAAGTACCGGGCAATCAGGGCGTGGAAGCTTTCGACGACTGCGAGGGAGAAATCCAGGTATTCTTTACACAAACAGGCCTGCCGCTGAATTGCCCAGGCATGGGCACGGTCATCAACACCTGGACGGCCACCGACAGCGACGGCAATACCATCACCCATACCCAGACCGTCACGGTAATGGATACTACAGACCCGGGCCTGAGCAGCTATCCCCAGGATATCACGGTATCCTGTCTGGCCGGAGTGCCCGGCAACCAGGGCGTCATGGCCATCGATGACTGCGAAGGGACCTTTGCACCCGTTTTCATCCAAAGCCCGCTGCCATCCTGCGCCGGATCCGGCGTGGTCACCAATACCTGGCTGGCTCAGGATTGCGTGGGCAACAGTGTTGTACACGTCCAGACGGTGACGATCCTCGACCAGACGCCGCCTGTGTTCAGTTCAACTCCGGGTAATATTTCGGTCAGTTGCGCGGGCAACGTACCCGGCAATCAGGGCATCTCGGCTACGGATAATTGCGGTCAACCCATACAGGTGGCATTCACCCAAACCGGTCTTCCGCTCAGCTGCGCCGGTCAGGGAACCGTGATCAACACCTGGACGGCTACCGATTGCGCCGGCAATACCGCTACCCATGTTCAGACAGTGACAGTGGACGACAACGTCGAGCCCACCCTGTCGGCATATCCGCTTTCAGGAACCGTTTCCTGTATCGACGACGCGCCGGGCAACCCTGGCATTACCGCTACGGATAACTGCGGCGGCGCTGTTTCGGTGGTCTTCACCCAGGTGATCAACTCCACCTGCCCCGGCAGCGGCACGGTCACCAATACCTGGACAGCGACAGATTGCGCCGGGAATACGGAAACCCATACCCAGGTCGTCACCGTGCTGGATGTTTTCGACCCCGTTCTTTCTACCTATCCTGCCGATATGACCGTAACCTGCATCGACGAGGTTCCCGGCGATCCGGGCATCACGGCGACCGATAATTGCGATGATGAAGTAGCGGTCGTTTTCAATCAGACGATCAACTCCTCCTGCCCTGGCAGCGGCACGGCGACTAACACCTGGACAGCGACCGATTGCGTGGGCAACAGCATCGTCTACACGCAAAACATTCTCATCGACGACAATGAAGCGCCCGTCTTCTCAGCGTTTCCTTCAAATATTACCGTTGCCTGCGCCAGCCAGGTGCCTGGCGCCCAAGGGCTTACCGCCACGGATAACTGCGGCGGCGCGATTCAGGTGAACTTCTCCCAGAGCCCCCTTCCCACATGCTCCGGCAGTGGCACGGTGGTCAACACCTGGACGGCGGCCGACTGCGCAGGCAATACGGCAACCTGGACGCAGACCGTAACCATCGACGACAATACGCCTCCCGTGCTCTCCGGCCTGCCTGGAAATATCACAGTGGCTTGTGAAGACGAGATACCCGGCGCCCAGGGCATTACGGCAACGGACAATTGCGGCCAGCCCATACAGGTCGTATTCACCCAAACCGGCTTGCCCCTGAACTACCCGAATCCTTCCTTGGTGACCAATACCTGGACGGCTACCGATTGCGCGGGCAACGCCGTCACGCACAGCCAGACCATAACTGTCGACGACAACGAAGCGCCTGAAGCGGAATGCCGCAACATAACGATAACGCTGGACAACAACGGCCAGGCTGAAATAGATCCTTTCGACGTGGATGATAGCTCTACCGACAATTGCGGTATCGTTACCTGGTCGCTGAGCCAGACGACCTTCACCTGCGACCAGATCGGGGTGTACCCGGTGGTCCTCACGGTTGGCGATCTTTTCGGCAACCAGGATGCCTGTACTGCGCTGGTCAATGTCGTGGCGTCGTTTATTTGCCCTTCGCCCGGCATCAGCTATTTCGGCGGCCCCAATATCTCCGACCCCTGTACCTGTATCGGCAACGGCCAATTTGAAGAAGAAGTGGTGGTAGGCCCTACGGGCCCAGGGCAAATCTGGACGGTTGTCAGCACTACGCTGATCAATCCGGCAACGATGCAGCCCTACCCCGCAGGTACGCCTCTGGTGGAGCACCCTGCCGGCGGCGGCGAGTCGATTTATACCCTTGCCGGTATCCACCTCGACGGCGTAGGATACAATATTCAGGTGTCGAGTCCTTCCTTCCCGGGGCTGACACTCTCCATTTCCAATGTGTGCTACTACCCCGACCCGCAGATTCTGGGCCTCAACGGGCCCTTCTGCATCTACTCGGATCCGGTGACGCTTGAGGGAGATGTGAATGGCGCGGAGCTGGTCTCGGAAGTCTTCACCATCGACGGCGAGCCGGCCACCGTTTTCGATCCTTTCGACCTGGGCGTAGGCACCTACCTCATAGAATACACCGTGGACGCCGGCGCCGCCATGCCTGGCGACCCTAATGATCCGGGCTGTGTGGTAACCGTATCGCAAACGGTACAGGTGTTGCCGACGCCTTCCACCCTGGCCTGCAACGACCTGGTGACCGTGGCGGTGGATCAGGATTGCGAGGCATTGATTACGCCAGACATGATCCTGGAAGGCGCCTATCTGTGCTACGACGATTATTCGGTGGCGGTGAAAAAAGGCGTCAATACCCTGCCCAACCCGGTGCCCGGCTCTTACATCGGGCAGACCCTGACCGTGACGATCAAGCACCTGCCGAGCGGCAACTCCTGCTGGGGTTCGCTTATCCTGGAAGACAACCTGCCGCCTGTATTCAGTTGCCCCACGGCCCCCGCACAGGTGGCCTGCTCCGGCGATGTGAACAGTGTGCCGCCGCCTTCCGCCGACGACAACTGTACGTCTGTAACCGTAGAGATCATCGGAGAGGTGTATGTGGATACTGAGCCCTGTGGCGACAATAAAGTGGTGTTGCACCGTACCTGGCAGGCAACCGATACCTACGGCAATGAGTCGGCGCCCTGCCTGCAGGTGATCGAGATCATCAGGCCCGACGACGTCGATTTTCCGAATGATATTACCTGGGATTGTACCCAGCACGATCTCTATCCCTCCATTCTGGAGGCTGTGTCCCTGCACCCCACGGTGCTGGCTTTGCAATCCGGCATTAACCCGATCAATGCAACGGGCATTTCGAATGCCAACGTGCTGAACAACACCGGATCAGGCGTGCCGGAGGGCATCCTTGGCGCCTATTGCAGCTACTCCTACACCCACAGCGACCAGGTGATCAATGGTTGCGGCAGCACCTTTACCGTTGTACGCACCTGGACGGTGCTCGACTGGTGCACAGGTTTGGTAATCACGGAGAATGAAGCCGGGGAGGACAACGTCCAAATTATCAGCGTTGTCGACCAGACGCCGCCTGTGGTTTCCGTACCTCCCATCCAGGTGAATGCCGAGATACAGGGCGCCCATCCAATCCCCTGCACTTCACAGGGCTTCCTGCCGCCTCCGGTGGTTTCCGATGATTGCAGTACCTGGACCATTCAGATTTTCACCCCGGTCGGGGAAGCTGTTTACCTGAACGGCCAGAACGGCGCCCAGGGCGGTTTCATTCCGGCGCCGGGCCTGCCGATCGGCATGCACACCATTGTTTACCAGGTGACTGACGCCTGCAACAACGTAGAAGAGTTCAACGCGCAACTGACGGTTGTCGACAATATCAGCCCTGTGGCCATTTGCGACGAGATCACTTCCGTTACGCTCTCCTCCGACGGCAAGGCGGTGGTGGCTGCGAGTGTGTTTGACGACGGCAGCTACGACAACTGCTGTCTGGATTTCTTCCAGGTGCGCAGGATGACGGATGTCTGCGGCATCCCCGGCAATACCACCTTTAAGCCTACAGTGACTTTCTGCTGTGCGGATGTAGGTACGCCGGTACAGGTCGTCTTCCGCGTATACGACTGCTTCGACAACTATAACGACTGCATGGTGACGGTCAATGTAGAAGACAAATTGCCGCCCATCCTCATCTCCTGTCCCGCCAACCAGACGATCACTTGCGAAGACTACCAGGAAGACCTGGCAGCCGGTCTGGCACAGGGCAATTACAGCGTGCTGGATCCCTTTGGAACGCCGCTGTTCTACGACAACTGTGGTGTCACAGTCGTACAAAATGTTGGCGTGAACATCAACAACTGCACGGAAGGGACCATCACGCGGACCTGGACTGCGACGGATCCCTACAACAACGCACCGGCTACCTGCACGCAAGTGATCTCGGTTCAGCACTTGTCCAACTGGGTGGTTGAGTTTCCCGCCAACATTACGGCGAACTGTACCAACGGCCAGCTACCGCCCTTTGGAGAGCCGGAAATTTTCTTCGACGAATGCGAACTGATCGGTATTTCCTACGAAGACCAGGTGTTCAGTGTTTCCGGCAACTCCTGCTATATGATCGTCAGAACCTGGACGGCCATTAACTGGTGCCTGTACGACGATTTCGGTTATAATGCGTTTACGGAGCGGAATGAAATCCAGGCCAATCAGGATTTCGACGGCGACGGCGACAAGGACAACCGGACATTCAAGGACGGCGTCAACAACGGCAGCGGTCCCGACGGCTTCATAACGTACAACCAGACCATTTCAGTCGTAGATACGGAAGCTCCCGTCTTCAATGTCAACGACATCGACGTTTGCATCCTTGAAACAGACTGTGATACAGAGATCGATCTTCCTATTCCTCTTGTAGAAGATTGCTCTTCTGACATCACCATTGATATTACAACCGACCTGCCCAACGGCAGTGGATTCGGGCCCTATGCCGATGTTCCTCCAGGCGTTTATACGGCTATGTATACGGTGACAGACGGCTGTAACAACTCCGCCTATGATGAGATCACGATCGTGGTGGAGGATTGCAAGAAGCCTACGCCGCTTTGCGACAATGGCCTGGTGGTCAATATCATGCAGACCGGTATGGTCATGGTGGAAGCGGAAATGTTCGACGAAGGCAGCTACGACAACTGCGGCGGTCCGCTACAGTTCTCCTATTCAGCTGATGTGAACGACGTTACCAGGGTGTATGATTGCGATGACCTGGGTTTCCAACCTGTTGAAATCTGGGTGACGGATACCAGCGGCAATCAGGATTACTGTTCTACCTTCCTGCTCATTCAGGATAACATGAACGTGTGCAACCCGATCACCTTCGTGACGGTGGCAGGCGCTATTGAGGTGGAAAATGGAAACCCAGTCAACAACGTTGAGGTCGATGTCAATGGTGGCCTGTTCTCCATGTTTACCGATTATGAAGGAAGCTTCGAATTCCAGTTGGAGGCAGAGAACGACTACACCATTACCCCCGTGCTGGATTTGAATCCGGCCAACGGGGTGACCACCCTCGACATGGTTTTCATCCAGAAACACATCCTTGGGGTGTTGCCCTTGAATTCGGCCTACAAGGTCATTGCCGCCGATGCCAACAAGAGCGGCGCAGTGACGACGGTCGACCTGGTGGTGATCCAGAAGGTGATCCTGTTGTTGTTGCCCAATTTCCCCAGCAACACATCCTGGCGTTTTGTGGATAAGGATCATGTGTTCCCCAATCCGCAGAATCCCTGGCAGGGCGGTCCCTTCCCCGAAGTGATCAGCTACAACAACCTGCTGGTGGACCAGCTCTTTACCGACTTCGTTGCGGTGAAAGTGGGCGACGTCAACCTCTCAGCCAGCACCGGCCTGAATGACGGCGGCGCTTCCGAGCGCACGATGGCCGGCGTGCTGGAGTTTGTGACCGATGAACAGGAACTGGAGCGGGGCGATGAGTTTACGTTGACGCTGCGCACCAAACCTTCCGAGGTGTTAGGCTACCAGTTTACGCTTGACTTCCCGGCCGAAGCAATCGAGTGGTTTGACATGATGCCAGGCCTGGTTTCGGAGGAAAATATCGGATGGGCCCTTGCAGACGAGGGCGCCCTCACAACCAACTTCTTCTCGCCGGAGGCCACCCGCCTCGACGAGCAGACGGTGTTGTTCCAACTCAAGGGGCGCGCCCTGCAAAGCGGCCGCCTGAGCGAATGGCTGCGCATCTCTTCTCGGTTTACGCCGGCAGAAGCCTACGACGGCGACGGCCAGTACCTCGATCTGCGCCTGCTGTTTGAGGGCGCGGCTCAGCAAGAGGCCGGTTTCGTCCTTTACCAAAATCAACCCAACCCCTTCCGCCATGAAACACTAATTTCTTTCGAATTGCCGGAAGCCAGTCATGCCCGCCTGACGGTGTATGACGCCTCCGGTAAGGTCCTGAATCTGGTTGAAGGGCCGTTCAAAAAAGGATTCAATGAAATTCAGCTAGGACCAATCAAGGCGTCCGGCGTGTTGTACTTCAAGCTGGAAACGCCGACTCACGTGGCCGTCAAAAAGATGGTCTCTCTGGAGTAAAACTCAAGGCTCCAAATCCACTCCAGATAACCAAGTGAGTGTGAACCTCCCGCGCAGGGCTCCTGCCGGGAGGTTTTTTTTTAATTTAGCGCCTGAAACAGAATGGAAACCGGATGAAGGGCCTTGCGCCCCGTGCCGTCGAGTATCTGATGCCGGCAGCTCGTGCCGGGAGCGGCGATGAACGTCTCCGCAGGCGCCTTGCGCACAGCGGGGAAGAGGACCAGTTCGCCGATCTGCATGCTGAGTTTGTAGTGCTCCTCTTCATAGCCGAAGGAACCGGCCATGCCGCAGCAGCCGGTGGGCAGTATCTCCACCGAGTAGTTTTCGGGGATGCCCAGCATCCAGGCGGTGTCTTCCAGGTTGGAAAGGGCCTTTTGGTGGCAATGCCCATGCAGGATGATGTGCCGTGACTCCCGGTGGAAGCGGCTTCGGTCGATATTGCCGGCCTGGAATTCGCGGGAGAGGAACTCCTCGATGGTCAGGGCGTGCGGGGCCAGCTTTTTTGCCTGGTCCCGCAGATGGGGCGAAACGATTTTCGGGTATTCGTCGCGGAAGCTCAGAATCGCGGAGGGTTCGAGGCCTATCAACGGCGCATTCTCCGAAACCAGCGGCGCGAAAGTGGCGACGTTTTGGTCGGCCAGGCGGCGTGCGCGGCCGAGGAGCCCTTTTGAAAAACAGGCCCTTCCGCTGGGGGCGTGATCGATCCACCTGACCTCGTAACCCAGGGCGGCGAGCAGCTGCATGGCCTGTAGGCCCATCCCGGTGTCGAGGTAGCGGGTGAATTCATCAATAAAGAGGTAAATGGCCTTTTTCCCTTTCACCAGTTGTCTGTATGCCGAAGAGATACTTGTCTTGCTGATAGGAGGCAGGGAGCGCTGCGGGGCGATGCCCAGCAATTTTTTCAAAACCGGTATCCGCATTGCCGCGTTGCTCAATGCCGGCGAGAAAGCCGCCAGCCGGTATAACAGGTCGATATGCCCGAAGGCCCGTTTCCGCCAGGGAACGCCGTGAATTTTTTGGTACTGGTATTCAAACTCGGCCTTCAGCGTGGCCATATCCACATTGGAGGGGCATTCTGCGGAGCAGCCTTTGCACGACAGGCAGCGGTCGAGTACGGCATGCACCTCCGAATGGTCGAAGGGTTGTCTGTCTTCGCGCCCCAGGAACTCGCGCAGGGCGTTAGCTCGCGCCCGCGTCGTGTCGGTTTCCTGACGGGAAGCCATGTAGCTGGGGCACATGGTCCCGCCGCTCGGGGCCAGTTTGCGGCAGTCGCCGGAGCCGTTACATTTCTCGATAGCCCCCATGATGCCATCGGTCGCGGAAAAGTCGAACATCGTATCGAACTGCCGGAGCGGCTGGGCCGGCGAATAGCGCAAATGGCTGTCGATGGGTAAGGGGTCGACGATTTTACCGGGGTTGAAGATGCCCTGGGGGTCCCAGAGCGATTTCACGGCGCGCAGGAGTTGGTAGTTTTCCTCTCCCAGCGCCAGTGGAATGAATTCGGCGCGCACCCTGCCGTCGCCGTGCTCGCCGCTGAGGGAGCCGCGGTATTTTTTAACCAGTTGTGCCGAGGCCTCGCAAATTGCTCTGAATTGCCGGAAGTCGGCCGGATCGCGCAGGTTGAGGATGGGGCGGAGATGGAGCTCGCCGGCCCCTGCATGGGCGTGGTAAACCGATTCCTGCTGGAAGCGCCCGGCCATGATGGACCTGAACTCCGCGATGTAGGCGGGCAGATCCTCTAGGGCCACGGCGGTATCTTCGATACAGGTGACGGCCTTTTTCTGATCGGGCAGATGCGACAAGACCCCGAGGCCCGCCTGGCGCAGGGCCCAGATGTTTTTGGTCTTAGGGGGGTAGACGATGGGAAATGCGTAGCCCAGCCCTTCGCGTTGAAGGTCGCTGATCAGTGCTGCGGCTGCCTGCTCTGCATCTTCTTTTCGTTCTCCCCGCAGCTCCAGCATGAGGATGGCGCCGGGGTCGCCTTCGAGGAAAAAGCGATTTTTGCGCTGTTCCCTGTTTTCCCGCGTGCAGTCGAGGATGGTTTTGTCCATGAGCTCGCAGGCGTAAAGCGTATGTCTCATGGCGGCGACCACGGCCCTCAGCGCTTCGTCGACCGAGTGGAAATGGGCGCAGACGAGCGCTTCTGCCGGCGGCGGGAGCGGCGCCAGGTTTATTTTTATTTCGGTGAAAAAAGCCAAAGTGCCCTCCGAGCCGCAGAGCAGCGGGCAGAGGGAGCCGGGCTCGTCGAGCAATGCATCGATGGCATAACCGGTATTTCGGCGGTGGATGGAGGATTTTGGGAAATGGTCGCGGATGCGCGTGCGGGTAGCGGGATCGGCGAGCAGGGCGTCCATCTCCTGTTGAAGGGACGAAGCGAAGGGGTTGTCGTTTTTGGTATCCTTGCCGAAGCGGGCGATAGAGCCGTCGCTGAGCACGGCCTCCACCTCCAGCAGGTGATCGCGGGTTACGCCATAGCGGATGGAGGTCGAACCGCAGGAGTTGTTGCCGGCCATGCCGCCGATGGTGCAGCGGTTGGTGGTCGAGGTATTGGGGCCGAAAAAGAGGCCTAAGGGTTTGAGAAAGGCGTTGAGTTCGTCGCGAATGACGCCGGGCTGCACCCGCGCCCATTTTTCCTCCTGATTGACTTCCAGGATGCGGTTGAGGTGGCGGGAGACATCGACGACGATGCCATTGCCTACGCATTGACCCGCCAGGGAAGTGCCACCTGCACGGGGGATGAGGCCTAGCCGGTGTTCGGTGGCAAACGCGACCAGTTTTTGGATGTCGGTGGCGTTTTTAGGGCATGCTACCGCGAGGGGCCATTCCCTGTACAGCGAAGCGTCGGTGGCGTAGATGGCGCGGGAAAGCTCGTCGAAATGAAGCTCGCCTTCGAGTTTGGCTGCTAGTTGGGGTAGTGGAAAAGCAGCCATTATTTAGCCCTCGAAATCTGCAAGTGGGCATAGTACGCGGCGCCGATCAATCCGGCGCGGTTGAACAGGCGGTCGGCCTTGATGGGCGTGTGCAGTTTGAGCCGGTCGGCGAATTCTTCGTATTTGTTGCTACCGCCCCCGCCGAGGAGGAAGAGGTCGGGGGAGAAGAGGCGTTCGAGGTGGCGAAGGTATTTGTTGAAGCGTTTTCCCCAGTCGCGCCAGGAGAGGTTTTCCTCGTTTTTGGTTTTTGCCGAGGCGTAGTGTTCGGCGATGCGGCTGCCGAGGTAGAGGTGGCCCAATTCGGTGTTGGGTACCAGAACCCCGTCGTGAAAGAGGGCGGACCCCAGCCCTGAGCCGATGGTGATGAAAAGGACGACCCCGGGGACGTCCTTTCCATCGCCAAAGTGCATCGAGCCCAGTCCGGCAGCATCGGCATCGTTGATGGCGAAAACCGGGCAGCCGGTGGCTTGTCCGAAGAGCTCTTCGATGCTTGTATCAATCCAGCCCTTGTCAATATTGGCGGCGGAGCGGGCCACGCCGTTTTTGACGATGGCCGGGAAGCCGCAGCCGATGGGCTTACCTTCCCATTTGAACTCCCGCACGATTTCGCGAACCACGCCGGCCATGGCCTTGGGGTTTGCCGGTTGGGGGGTGGGCAAGCGGAGGCGCTCCGTTGTCTGTTCTCCTTTCAGGACATCGATCAGGGAGCCCTTGATCGCCGTACCACCCACGTCAATACCAAGCAGGATATGGTCGCTCATGGGGAGTTGCTTTTGTTTATTTGACCACTTTGATTTTCATCCGCACGTCGCTTGCGGGCCTGTCGCCCGGCAGGGTCTGAACGTTTGCGATCTTGTCGATGACGTCGAGTCCTTCGATCACTTCGCCAAAGACGGTGTAGTCGCGGTCGAGGAAGGGCGTGCCTCCCAGTTGCAGGTAAGTGTCGCGTTGTGCTTTGGCATAGCGGAATCCCTTGCGCGATTCCATCATGTCGAGGTCTTGCTCCGTGACGGCGCGGCCTTGTACGATGTAAAACTGCGAGCCCGAGGATTTTTTATCGGGGTTGACCTGATCGCCGGTGCGGGCTGCGGCCAGGGCGCCTTTTTTGTGGAAAAGGGAATCGGCGAATTCGGCGGGGATGGTGTAGCCGGGGCCGCCGGATCCCAGTTGCTGGCCGGGTTTGGCATTGCGCGAGTTGGGGTCGCCGCCTTGAATCATAAACCCGTTGATGACCCGGTGGAAGAGCAGGTCGTCGAAATAACCTTGCTCTGCCAGTTTGAGGAAATTATCGCGGTGCTGGGGGGTGGCGTCGTAGAGCCAGACCACCATATTGCCGAATTCGGTCTGGATTTCCACCAGGCAGCGTTCGGGTGCGGAGATGACAATGCGTTCTTCCATAACAGCTTCTTTTTTGCCTTTTTTGGCTTTTAGTGTGACGAGGTAATTACCGGATGAGTTGTACAAATGCTGGGGTGTTTCTTCGTTCGAGAAATTGCCATCGCCGAAGTCCCATTCATAGCTTTTTGCCTTTTCAGATTCATTCTTGAACCGGATGGTCGTGGGCGCGTGGTTTTCCTGGCCTTCGTACGAAAACTTCGCGATGGGGCGCCCGCAGGAGACAATGCCTGCGAAAGCGGCAATTAAACCGAGGTATAGCAGATTCTTCTTCATGAGTCAAATTTTCTTATTCCACAATACTTATCTTCATCTTCACATCCTGCAGCGGCCGGTCGCTGGCATCGCCTTTGACAGCCGCTATCTTGTCGATCACATCCAGTCCTTCCACGACGTAGCCAAAGACAGTGTACTGCCGGTCGAGGAAGGGCGCTCCGAATCCAATCTGCATGTACCGGCTCTTCTGTTCTGGCGTATAGCTGAATCCGAACCTTTGTTCGGTTTGGGCGAGTATTTGTTCATTGATGGGCTGGCCTTGCACGATGTAAAACTGGGAGCCGGAAGATGCTTTCTCCGGGTTCATCTGGTCGGGGAGGCGGGCAGCTGCGACTGCGCCTTTGGTGTGCACCAGGTCGGGCACAAATTCGGCGGGGACGGTGTAACCGGGACCGCCTTGGCCCAGCAACTGTCCAGGTTTGGCGGTCTTCGAGTCGGGGTCGCCGCCCTGGATCATGAAATTTGCCATGACGCGGTGGAAGAGCAGGTCGTTGTAGAAGCCCTGCCCCGCGAGTTTGATGAAATTATCGCGGTGCTGCGGGGTGCGGTTCGACAGCTCGATAGTTATGTTGCCGAAAGAAGTTTCGATCCGGGCCTTGCGGCGCGGCGGCTCGGGGATGTCGATGATAGCGGAGTCTATGGCAACATTTTCGCCCTGGTAAGCTTTGAGCCTGACCAACACCTGGCCGAAGGTCTGATAGGTGTGGGCGGGGCTCTCTTCCGCAGAGGTCTGGCCGTCGCCGAAATCCCATTCGTAGCGCTCCGCGTTTTGGGATTTGTTGGAGAACTGGATCTCTACCGGAGCGGGGCTGCCGGGAGGGGTAAATTCAAAATCGGCGACAGGTGAAGGCGTACATCCGATGGCCCCAATCAAGAGCGCGAGGGCGGCGCCGGGAAAAAGCGTTTTTTTCATCGTCGTCTGGTGATTTAATTTGCTAATGGTTGCCGGATTCGGGAACCTCCTGTTCCCATTCCCTGAAATACTGGATGACTTTGGATTTCAACACGGCCTCTTGCTCGTCGGCCCCTTTGATGGAAAAGGGTTTGACCACTTTGTAGTGCGGCCATCCGTCATGATCCCTGCCTTCGAACTCGTAGTATCCGTCGTAGCTCAGGAGGCGGCATACGGCGATGTGCATGAGGTCCTGCTTTTCTTCTTTGGTGAATGCCGACTGCACCCGGCCCAACTCCTGTATGCCGATCAGAAACAAGATGGCGTTGAGATCAGGCAGGGCTTCTTTTTTGAAGATATCTTTGATCAGGTGCCTGACCTTAAGCCATTCGAACTCTAATTCCCATTCTTCCATAGCCGCGTTTGAGGTGCAAATATACGAAAACTTATTCCTCCTTGATGATGGCGGGCACCCTTTGGGCGCGCAGCGCCGGCGGCAGCGATGCCAGCAGGCCTATGGACAGCACCGTCAGGGCGATCACGACGAAGTCGCCCGCCCTCAGGCTGATGGGGTAGGCCGTGACGAGGAAGCCCTGCGGTATGGAAATGAGGCCATATTCGAGGTTGACGTGGATGAGGTACAGGCCCACGGCGATGACGTAACCGGCGATCATGCCGATGCCGCAGAGCAGAAGCCCTTCCAGCAAAAAGACCGACCTGACCATGCGGTCGGTGGCGCCCATCGATTTGAGGATGGCGATATCGGGCTTTTTTTCCAGCACGATCATCCACAGCGAGCCGATCATGTTGAAGGCCACCAGGAGCAGGGTGAGGGTCAGGATGGCAAAGCTCATCCATTTTTCGATGTTCATGAGCTTGAAAAAGGCCTCGTCCTGCTGGTAGCGGTCTTTCACCGAGTAGCCTTCGCCGAGTATTTCGCCGATCCGGCCGACGGTTTCCGACGCGGAATACTTGCTATTGAGCCGTATCTCCAGCGCGCTGACACTCCTGGGCTCGGCGAGCAGGCTACGGGCGAATTCGAGGGAGGAGAGCACATACTGGTTGTCGAAATCCTGCTGGATGATAAAAGACCCGGAGGGTACGATAAACTGCTGGCGGAAGGGTTTTTCCAGCGGACCCACCCTTTGTCGCTTCGGCATGTAGACGCTCATGCTGGTGAGCGGGTCGGTGACGTCGACCTTCAGCTTATTGCGCATGCCGATGCCCATCACCGCCGCTTCCCTGCCTCTCTGGCGGAAGGTGTAAACGCCCTCCAGTACGGTGGAGTCGATGTGGTTGACGAGGTGGAAACTGGAGTCCACGCCTTTGAGGATGCCGAAATCCTGGTTGTCGTTGTATTCGAAAAAGGCGACTTCTTCCAGTGTCAGGGAGAGGGCCGCCACGCCAGGCAGCTCCCTGATTTGCACCAGTGCCGCTGAGTCGGGCTCGAAAGTCTTTCCCTTCACCGCCGTCACCTTCACGTCGGGGTTGAAGTTGCTGAAAAGGCCCTCGATGAGGTCTTCAAAGCCGTTGAACACCGAGAGCACCAGGATGAGGGCGGCCGTGCCGATAGACACGCCCAGCACCGAGATACCCGTGATCAGGTTGATGGCGTTGGTCGACTTTTTGGCGAAGAGGTATCTGCGCGCTATTTTGAAGGATAGGTTCATTTCAATAGTATTCGAGTGCGTCGTAAACGGCGGATTGGGCTTTCACCCGTACGTCGAGCCTTAGGAATGCATTATTGTCCATCGAAGGGTAGGTGCGGTTGGAGAGCAGGATGAAGATCAGCTGGTGCTCGGGGTCGGCCCAGGCGCCGATGCCGGTGAAGCCAAGGTGACCGAAGGTACTGGGCGAGGATTTTGGCGACAGGTTGAGGCCCATGCCAGGGTCAATTTGCATGAGGTCGAAACCGATGCCCCTGCGCGAGCAGACGCCGCAGCGCTGGATGAACAGGTCGACCGTTTCCGGCCGCAGGTAGCGCTTTCCGCCGTAGTACCCCTTCTGCAACAGCATCTGAAGAACGGCAGCCAGATCGCCGGCGCTGGAAAAAAGTCCGGCATGCCCACTGATACCGCCCAGCATGGCCGCGCCCATATCATGCACATAACCTTGGATGCGTCGTTGCCTGAAGTAGTCGTCCTCCTCCGTGGGCGGTATCCTGCTTTCTTCAAAACGGTTCCAGGGGTTGAACCCTGTCGAGCGGAGGCCCATGGGGCGGTAGAATTCCCTGTCGGTAAATGCGTCGAGCGGATAACCGGAAACGCGCTCCACGATGCGGGCCACCAGGATGAAGCCCAGGTCGCTGTACACGTAATCTTTCGAAGGCGAGAGCGGAGAGAGGATGATGCGCTGCCAAATGGTGTCGAGATAGTTGTAGCGCAGGAACAGGTTGGTTGCAACGGGGATATTGTATGCTGTGTCGGGCTTCTCCCGGTACCATTCGGGCATGGGCTTCTGCCGGTTGGTGATGGTTTCCTTGTAGAATGGGATCCATGCTTTCAGTCCCGAGCGGTGGGTCATGATCTCCTCGATAGTGAGGGCGGCCTTGTCCGTGCCCTGCAATTCGGGCAGATAGGCGCCGAGGGTGTCGTAGATGCTGAGCTTGCCTTCGTCGTGCAGTTTCATCATCGCCAGGGTCGCCGCGGCGATCTTGGTGACGGAGGCGAGGTCGTAAATATCGTCGGTGCGTACGGGCCTGTCTTCCTTGTAGGTGTGTTTTCCGTAGGCTTTTTCCATCACGATCCTGCCGTTTTTGGCCACCAGCACGACGCCGCCGGGGGTGGCTTTTTTATCGATGGCTTTGGTCATGATCGAGTCAATCACGGGCAGGTATGCGGAATTGAGCCCTGTTTCTTCTGGGAGCCCATACCCGAGGCGGTGCAGGGAGGGCGTGAAAATGCCGTCGCCGTAGCGAAACTCCGGGCTGGCTGTCACCGGCAGCTTGCCGCGGAAGCCATAGGCTCCGAAGATGCCCTGGGCGGCGAGGTCCTGCGTGACGGGGTCTTCGTCGTAGGCCAGGAGCAGGCTCCTGGCTTGGGTGCAGTTAGTCAGGGCATAGGGGTTGCCGAATACCACCCAGACCACCTGGGTTCTTTGCTGGAGTTTTTTCAGAAAAGCGATGCTGGAGGCCGACACACCAAAGTTTTTCCCTGCCCACTGGCTCATGTCGTGCAGGGAGGCGATGACCAGTTCTTTTTTGGAAAGGATTTGCAAAAGACGTTGTTGCTGGCTTTCGCTCATTTCCTTGGGCGCCTGGAAGTGCTCCACGGGGGCAAAGCGGCTCAGGGAGGATTGAAAGGGAGAAACGCCGGCTGAACCAATGCTCAGGGAGGCTATTTCCAGGGTGTCAATCCTGTCGATGGGCAGCCAGTTGTTGTCGTTGCGCAGGAGGGTGAGGGCGTGCTGCGTGAGCTTTCGCTTGACGGCCAGCCCTTTGGGGTCGTTGAGGTCTTTTTCCAGGTTGCCGAGGGGAATGGGGTTGAATTCGGTCAAGCCCAGGCGGTATTTGGCCAGCAGTACTTTTTTGACGCTTCGTTCAAACTGCAGGGAGTCGATTTTCCCTGCTCCGAGGTATTCCTTGATGCGGGCCACCGCGGCCGGTATATCGGGCGGGATCAGCAGGATGTCGTTGCCGGCGGCCAGGGCTTTGGCTTCCACTTCACCGGATTTGTGGTACTTGGTGACACCCTGCATGTCGAGGCCGTCGGTGACGACCAGGCCTTCGTAGCCGATGTCCTGTTTGAGCAATTGGCCAACTGTGGGAAAGGACAGGGTGGTCGGGAAATTGGGGGTCGAGTCGAGCGCGGGTACGCTCAGGTGTGCGACCATCATGCTGCCGATGCCCTGCTCGGAGAGCACCCTGAAGGGGAAGAGCTCGATACTGTCGAGGCGGGATCGATCGTGAGCGATGACGGGCAGGTCGAGGTGGGAGTCGGTATCGGTGTCGCCGTGTCCGGGGAAGTGCTTGGCGCAGGCCATGACCTGATGGTCCTGCATGCCTTTCATGTAGAAAAAGCTCTTCACGGCCACGTTGTAGCGGTCTTCTCCGAAGGAGCGGTAGTTGATGACGGGGTTGGCGGGGTTGTTGTTGACGTCGGCTACGGGGGCGAAGTTGACGTGCACGCCCAGCCTGCGGAGTTGCCGGGCGATCTCGGCGCCCATGTCGTAGATGAGCAGGTTGTCCTGGATGGCGCCCAGCATGAGCTGCCGGGGGTAGCTGATGGTCGTTTGTTTCATGCGCATGCCGAGGCCCCATTCGGCGTCCATGGAGATGATGAGGGGCACGCGTTTGGTCAGGGCCTGGTACTGGTTGGTCAGTTTGGCTTGCTCAAGCGGCGTTCCCTGGAAAAAGGTCAGTCCTCCGACATGGTATTCGCGGATCATTTTCTCCACGAAGGCGACGTGGTCGGGGCCTTTGTCGGAGTGGGCGCGCAGCCAGATGAGCTGTCCGATGCGCTCGTCGGGCGACATGTCGTTGTAAATGGCGTCGACCCACTCCATGGCGGCGAGATCGGGCGAGGGCCCGGGTTCGGGGTGGCCGGAGAGAACGGTAAAAGCCCCGAGGGCTAGCCATGTGAGCAGGTGTTTTGCCATGTTGGGTTATTGCATTGTGTTGCGTTTCTGCATGATATCGGGGTCGATTTCCCTGGCTTTTTGTTCGAATTGCGCGAATTCGGCCATATTGCCCGCGTTGTAATGGGCGATGGAGAGGTTGAACCAGGCGTCGGCGTTGTTGGGCTCCACCTGGGTAGCCAGGGTGAAGTAGCGGATGGCCTCCTGGGTTTTCCCCTGTACGCCCGAAGCTACGCCGAGCAGGCGAAGGGTCTCATAATCGTTGGGCATGGCTTCGAGGGCTTTGAGCAGGAGGCTTTCGGCTTTAGGGGCGTTGCCTTCTTTCTCCCCGGCGTATTTGCCCGCGTCGCGGTAGGTGACGGCCCGGTTGCGCAAGGCTTCCGCGTAGTTGGGGTCGATCCGGAGGGCGATGTCGTAGTAGGAAATGGACTCTTCGAAGCGCCGGAGGTAGTTGTGGGCGTTGCCCAGCAGCAGATAGGCGTTTTTGTAGGTCGGGTGGATGCGGATGGCTTCTTTCAGGTGCCCGACGGCCTTTTCCAGCTGAGTATTGCGCATCTGTTCGTTCTGGAGAGTCAGCGCGTAGGCGATGGTCTCGCCGCCGGCTGAATTCTGCAGTTTGGCGCTATTGACGGAGGTTTTCACATCAGTGGTAAAAAGGGTGTAGTTGTCTTTCCAGACCGGATTGCGGGCGAGTGTCATCACAGCGAAGAGCGCCAGCACAGCTGCTCCTGCCCAGTTGACCGTGGGTTTTACCGCCTTGTTTCGCTCCGTCCAGGCGTAGAGCAGCATGGCGATCGCCAGGCAAAAGCCCAGCGATGGCATAAAAATGAAGCGTTCGCCCATATTGGTGCCGATGGGGAAAACGATGTTGGAGACGATGGAAAGGCTGAGCAGGTAGAACCAAACGCCGAAGCTCATCGCTTTTTTCTTCAAAAGCCCCCAGACCGCGTAGGCCAGCAGCGCCATGTACAGCAGCAAACTTAGCAGGGCGCCCGGGTTGGCAAAGGTCATGATGCCGATCTGCCGGGGGTAGTAATCGTGGATGAGCGGGTAGGGAAATACCAGCAATTGGATGTATTTGCCGAGGGTGTAGAAGATCGTCGCCATTTTCTCCCCTGCGCTGAAGGGAACCCATTGGTTGCCGTCCAGTTTGATGAATGGGTTGTTCATCAGCTCCATGGTCGGTTCTCCAAGGCCCCAGCCCAGCACTGCGCCACGAATGGCGAGGAAAACCGCCGCTGCGCCGAGGAAGGGCAGGGTGGGGGAAATGGTCTTGAGCAGGGGCAGCCCGCGGAAAAAGTAATAAGCCAGGGGCACGACCGCCACCAGGGTGATGGCGTTTTCTTTGGCTAAAAGGCCGAGGAAGAAGAGCACAGCGGCCAGGATATGCCCTGTCCATTTCTTCTGGTCAAAAGCCCGCATGGAGAAGTAGATCGCCGCGAGCCCGCCCAGCATGGTCATGATCTCGTCGGCGCCCTTGATGTTGGCGACCGCTTCGGTATGCACGGGGTGTACGGCGAAAAGCAGGGCCGTGGCAAGGGCGATCCACTGGGCTTTTTCCGGTTTTGCTTTCGCGAAAAACAGCAATACGAGCTTGTAGATCAGCAGCACCAGCAGGCCGTAGAGCAGGGCGTTGACGAGGTGGCCGACGAAGGGATCCAGGCCGAACAGCTCGACTTCAATGGCGAAGAGCACCAGGGTTAGCGGGCGGTAGCGGCCGCCGGAGACGAGCTGTTCTTTCCCTTCCACCTTGAAAAACCCGCGGAAGGTGTCGTATTTGAGGATATCGCCGATGCCTTCGACGCCCTTTTGGGTGAACTCGTTGTCGTAGATCACAATGGCGTCGTCGAGGGCGTACTGGTGGCCGAAGGTGTTGGCATAGAGCAGGAAGCCGAGCAGAAAAAGAAGAAGGGGCCGGGAAATCAACCAAGAGTAATACGATGGATCTTTCCAAAGAGGAACCTGTGCTGCATCAGGCATGCGCGCAACGTTTTTTTTCTGAACTGATGTGGGATTTTTTGCGGAGGCCATGGCGTTTCGCTTATTGCAGTTTCAGTGATCCGTCTTTTTGAAAGGCGCGGTAGTGGCCTTGTCCGAACGAGGAGCCGTTGAAGGTCATCTCTTTTCTCTTTTCTATTTGTTCCTCTTCAGGCAACTGAATAAAGTCGCTGCATTGCTGCGAGCAGCAGCCGTGGTATTGCTCCGCGCATTCGGGGCACTGGATGAAGAGCAGGTGGCAGGCGTCGTTGGCGCAGTTGACATGGGTGTCGGCGGGCTCGCCGCACTGGTGGCAGTGAGCGATCACTTCACAGGAAATGCGCTCGCCCAGGCGTTCGTCGAAGACGAAGTTCTTGCCGTGGAATTTGTTGGGCAGGCCCATTTGCTCTACCTGCCGGGCGTATTCGATGATGCCGCCGTCGAGCTGGTAGACCTCTTTGAATCCGTTGTGCCGCAGCCAAGCGCTGGCTTTTTCACAGCGGATGCCGCCGGTGCAATACATCACGATGGGCTGGTCTTTTTTGTCTTCCAGCATGTCGACCACCAGAGGCAGGGCTTCGCGGAAGGTGGTGACGGGCGGAGTGATGGCGTTTTCGAAATGCCCTACCTCGCTTTCGTAGTGGTTGCGCATGTCGACCACGATGGTTTCGGGCCGGTCGGTCAGCGCGTTGAACGCTTCGGCGCTGAGGTGCTGACCTCTTTTGGTCACGTCGAAGGTTTCGTCGTTGAGCCCGTCGGCCACGATCTTGCTGCGCACTTTGATGGTGAGTTTGAAAAACGACTTGCCGTCGTCTTCTATGGCGAAGTTGAGGCGGGTATTGCGCAGGAAGTCAAACTGATCGAGGGTAGCCCGGAATGCTTCCAGGTGGGCCTTCGGCAGCGACAGCTGGCCGTTGATGCCTTCGCGGGCGACATAGATACGGCCCAGGACGCCCAGCGCGTCCCAGTCCATGAACAATTGATCGCGGAAGGCCTTCGGATCGGCGATGTTGGCATACCGGTAAAACGAAAGCGTGGCGCGTTCCTCACGGCTTTCCTGTATTCGCTGTTTCAGTTCCTCCTTGTTAACGCGATTGACGAGTTTCATTTTTTTAGGTTGTAAGGTTATAAGGTGGGAGGTTGAGCCAGTCGAGGGTGTTTTTGAAATAGATTTTTTCGAGGGTTTCTTTGGGGAGGTTCATGTCTTCGATGAAGGCGCCGATTTCCAGATCGCCGAGGGGGAAGGGGTAGTCGGAGCCGAGGGTGACGCGGTCTTCGCCTGCGGTATCGAGCACATAGCGCAGCATGTGCGGGTCGTGCGTGATGCAATCGACCCAGAATTTGCCGAGGTATTCGCGGGGGTTGACGGGGTTGTCGACGGCGACGAGGTCGGGCCGGCAGTTGAAGCCGTGCTCGATACGGCCGATAGTGGGCAGGAAGGAACCGCCTGCGTGTGCGAAGTTGACGCGCAGGCCGGGCAGGCGTTCGAGCACGCCGCCGAAGATCATGGAGCAGATGGCGCGGGAGGTTTCGGCGGGCATGCCGACGAGCCAGGGGAGCCAGTATTTCTGCATGTGCTGCTGGCCCATCATATTCCAGGGGTGCACGAAGAGGGCCATGCCGAGGTCCTGCATCGCCTGGAAAATGGGAAAGAAAGCGGGATCGTCGAGGTTGCGGTCGTTGATATTGGAGCCGATCTGCACGCCCACCAGCCCGATCTCTTTGCAGCGCCGGAGTTCCTGGATGGACAGGTCTGTGTCTTGCATGGGCACGGTACCCAGGCCGATGTAGTGGCGGGGGTAGTCGTGCACCAGTTGGGCGAGGTGGTCGTTGAGGAATCGGGCCACTTCGAGGGTGTGTTTGGGTTGCGCGAAATAGGCGAACAGCACGGGAATGGTGCAGACGACCTGCACGGAGGTCTGGTGCGTAGCGTATTCATCGATGCGCAATACGGGGTCCCAGCAGTTGGCTTCGATCTCGCGGAAGAACTGCGTTCCGCGCATCATGCGGGCTTTTCCTGGTTTGTGGTGCTCCAGGTGGATAAAGCCCTCGTAGCCGAACCGTTCGGCGAAACGGGGCATTTGCTCAGGCATGATGTGGGTGTGCATATCGATTTTTAGCATCTTCCCGGCGTTCAGTTTTTGAATTTTGCAAATTTTTGGCGGACATTCTCCAGCGTCGTTTGTTGGGCTTCGATGTCTTTTTGCCGCGATTCCTGATCGGCCTCATTCTTTTTGATGCCGGCCTGGGCTTCCTGGATTTCCTTTTCCGCCTTGGCGATAATCCCCTCCAGGCGTTGTTTCTCCTTTTGGAGGCGGGCCAGTTCGTTTTGCAGGTCAGCCAGGCGTTTTTCCTCGTTCTCCATTTCGATCTGCGTCAAGGCGCGCTGCACTTTCAGGGAGTATTCGGTGAGGAATCGCTGGGCGTCCTCGTAGCGCTCCAGGTGTTCGGTGGAGGAGAGGTAGCTTCCGCCCAGGTCAAACCAGGTGATGAGCAGGGTGTGTGTGCCTCTTTTCTCCATTTCGAAGTAGAGATCGATGGTGCTGCCCCTTCCAACGCCCGGTATGTCGATATTGTCGATCAGGTGATCGCTGAATCCCTTGACTTTTTCGGGTTTGGCGTTGAAGTCCTTGAGGTATTCTTTCCAGATCTTGTCCGAAAATTTCGGATCGGCATTTTCGATCAAAATGCTCAGGGAGTTGTGGGCGCCCTGGCTCATTGCCCGGGGACCTTCCTGGATAGGGGCCTGGGCCGGAGAAAGAAGGGCCCACGGCATTAGAAGAAACAATACAAATACTCTCATGAGGGGGGCGTTTATCGTTACGGTTCCTGAAGGTACATTGCAGGCTGTTTTAGTTTAACTGTCTCTGGCTCATACAACAATTTGCCCAGGCGAGCAGGTTTTACGGAATGCCGGAAAAACATCATTTCCCCAGGACCAATTTTTCTGCCAACGAGCCCTTGTCTGTGGCCAGGCGGATAAAGTAAATTCCCTCGGGCAAGCCGTTGGTGGAAAACTCCACGGGAACGCTTCCGATGTCGCTCCTTCGCAACACGACGCCGTTAGCATTCAGCAACTCGACCCAGCCTTTCAGCGTGATTTCGCTTTGAATTTCAACCTTTACCATGTCCGAAGCGGGGTTAGGTGAGAGCACGAGCCGGGCCGTGCGGGAAAGCCTGTTTCCAACACCAGACAAGTCTCCATCGCAGAAAGCTACGAACATATTGTCGGTAGCAGGCGTGGGGGTTGCCATGAAAGTCTGGCTGCCAACGGTGAAGGTCTCGTTGAACGTGCCGGTGATAGCGGCATTCCCCATACCTGCGAGCGCCAGGCTCGTCACGTAGTCGGCTTCAGTGCCGGAGGCTCTCTTTGCCCAAAGCAAGCTGCCTGAGTTGGAATATTTTGCCAAAAAAATGTCAAGGTAGCCTGTATTTTCCAGCAAAACAGCCTGACCGCCTTCGCCTAAAGTTACCTCTAACGGAATGGCGCCGCCAGTGGCGGGTTCGCCGTAAATGCCGGTAGCGTAAGCATCCCCGGCATCGTCTACTTCGATGTCTCTGCCTTCAGCCTGGGGGGCAGGGCCGTGGCTTTGTTTTGCCCAGAGGATGTCGCCAGCCGGACTGAATTTGGCAATGAAAAAATTCTGGCAACAGAAGCCGGAGCGGAAGAGTTTCAGCCCGGCAATATCAAAGGTGTCGGAGATGAACGTGCCGGCGACGTAAACCTCGCCGCTCGAAGGGTGGACGGCAACGCCCTCGCCCCGGTCTTCCAGATTGAGCGATTCTCCGTGCGAGCGGCGAAGCCATTGGGCGGCGCCAGTGCTGTCGAATTTGACGAGTACGAACGTCCGCTCATCGGTAGCGTCAACGGCGATGCCGCCAAAATCGGAGTTTCCGATGGTAGAACCGGTGAAATAAACATTGCTCGAGAAGTCGGTCGCCACGTCGGAGCCGGGGTCGAGCGGCAGGGATATCCCATGCACCGATGCCCAAAAGACATCGCCCTCGTCCTGATTCAGGCGGGCGAGGAAAAAGCGGGATTCGGCGCCTGCATCAAGTTGAATACCGCCGAGGTTCATGTCACCCTCGAAGTCGCCGGAAATATAGAGGTCGCCGTTAGCGCCCAATTCGAGCGAGTGGATGAACACGGGTTCGTTGTTCGATTCGGAGATGAACGATTGCATCCATTGAAGTTCCCGATCAGGGTTCAGTTTGCCAACTACGATACCTCTGTCTCCTTCTACTCCGGCGGATGTGCCCCCAAAGCTCGCCACGCCAAAGATATCGGCGGCGAAGAAAATATTGCCTGCGGCATCCAATTCGATGTCCCGCACTTTAGCGTCGAGGGAGGCGGGGATTTGCTCCACCCACTCGAAAGCGCCGGAGGCCGAAAATTTGGCAATAAAACCATCAGGCAACGCGCCTGGGACAATCCCTGTGGATTCGAGGGTCTGGCTGCCGAATTTGACCTGCCCGACAAAGGTGCCAGCGATAAAAACGTTGCCTTGAGCATCGGTTTCCACATCGTAGGAATTGGAGTTAGCTGCTGCGGGGCTTACCCCTTCGATTTGCACAGCCCAATCGAAATTTTGAGCCTGGTGAATGGAGGTAAAGGTGAGAAAAAAAGCCGTCAGGCAAAAAGGGTAGATAGTTTTCATCTGGGGAAAAATTTATGGCATTCCGGTTCGCAGGTAATGATTGCAGGGTGTACCGGGGAACTGGCGCCGGTGATAAAAAGTAATTTTAAAACGAGGCGGATTGTTTAGCTGAACAGCTATCTGATCCGCTTACCACGCTCCCGTCACCTCCACCATTCCATTCGCCGTCACCGTTGCCGTCAGCGTTTTTTTGCCCAATCCGGCAGGTTTCACAGGGCTGAAGCGCACTTCGTACTCGCCCGGTTCGAGGATAAAGGTTTTCGGGTTAGAAGAAGCCGTTTGATAGGTGCGGCCGTTGGCGACATTGACGCCGGTTTTCTTAAGATAAATGCCGACCGTCGCATCAACCAGCGCATCGCCCTGCCTGGCTCCTGCTTTTAATTCACCCGATTGCCAGGCATGGGAAAGCGAGACTACCGCAGCACCTGCCACGGTTTGTCTTTCTATGATGATTTCCGGTTTGCCCTCTATTTCAACAGAGCTGATCACCACGTCGTAGGTGCCGGGCAATATCTGAAATTTGACAGGGTTGTTTCTGGCATCCTTGTAAGAGCGGGTCTGCGCCGCCACCTCCCTTGTTCCGGAGCGGTACAGTATGACCACCGCATCGGACAGGGCGCCGTTGCGAGTGACGAGGACTTCAACAGTGCCTTTTGCAAAATCCACAATCTGGCGTAGCGTATCGTTCGGTGTGATTTTCAGGTCTATAAGGCGCTGTATGGGATTGCCGTCGAGCGTGATTGCGCTGACATCCGCCTCGTAGCCGCCGGCGGGCAGCAAAAGGATGCGGGGGTTGGTATCGTCGCCGGTGTAGGTTCTGCCCAGGGCTGTTTCCTTCGTTTCGCCCTTTCTAAATACCTTCACGGTTGCGTCCACAGTTTTGCCTTCGAGGGTGACTTTTACGGAAAGGAAGCCGCCATTTTTCACAGGGGCTTCCACCGTCTGTTCGAGCGCTCTGCTCAACTCGCCGGCGTCGTTGGCGGGAAAGTACTGCCCGCCTCCTGCCTGGGCGAGGCATTCCAGCGGAGAGAGATCTTGTTCCACAATGCCGAAGCCAACCACGTGCAGGGTGATTTTTACTCCCTGCTCCTTTGCCTGTTTGACTAATTCGCAGGCGTTGCCCTCGCAGGTTTCCAATCCGTCGCTGATGAGTATGATATTGACGGGCGCGTTTGCCGCTTTTACTACCGACAAGGCGTGGGCGATGGATAGTGCGATGGGCGTTTTACCTTGAGGGTTAATCGCGTCCAATATTTCCGAAAAAATCGCCCGGTTGAGCGGAGCAAGCGGCACGAGGGTTTCGATGTCGTTGCAATCGCTTTTGCGATTATGCCCGTATGCCACCAGCCCGGCATGGGCTTCGGCGGGGAGGGACTGCACGACGTCTTTCATCACCCTTTTGGCAATGGTGATTTTGTGCTCCTCGCCGAGGTTCTGCCACATGGAGCCGGAGGCGTCGAGGATGAACAGGTGCTGGCTGCTTTGGCCAAACAGGCCAAAGAATAGTACGGAAAAAAGAAAGGAAAGAAATAATTGTTTCATTGAATATTTGATTTAAGGGTGGTTGTGGCGTGGCCGCAATACTGGTGAGGAATTCAACATTCTTCTAACTCAGGCCGGCGGCGTCAACACCCGGAGGGCTTTCTCGACGACCGAGAAAGAAACGGGGGTATATCCCAGGAATTCTCCGTCGACTTCCAGTCCGATGGGTTGGTTTTCCGCCAACGCAAGCACCCGGATATTCCGGGCCGAATGCGTTTCGATCTTGGGGTGGCGATCAATTTTGCCGTTGTAAAAATAAGGCGTTGCCAGCAATACCCCTAATTTTGACACTTTCTTTGCCACCGTCAGGGCCAGAAGGCCGTCGTCGGGCACGGCGTGGGGCACCAGTTGCATCCCTCCGCCCGAGTATTTGCAAATGCCTGCGTTGACGGTATAGCAGTAGTCCTCCAGGCTATACCCGTCGGCTTCGATCCTGGTGCGAGGCAGCTTGTAAGTGGAAAGGCAACGGATCAGCGCCATGTAATAGGCGAAGCGGCCGCCCCGCTTGGGCGTTCTTTCCTGCATGTAGCGTGCGATGAAAGCGTCGAACGACATGCCTGCGACGTTTACGAAGTAGCGGCTTTCCGATATACCGTCTTTCAGGTATTCGGCAACGCCGACATCCTGCAGCCGCGTATGCCCTTCGTGAAACATGCCCAACCAGGAAGGAATATCGAGGGGAATGCCCACTGTGCGCACCCAGTCGTTGCCCGTGCCGACGGGAAGGAGGCAATAGTGGATCTCCGAAGGAGGCGCTGCGGTCTGTTGCAGGATTCCATTGACCGTCTCGTTGTTGGTGCCGTCGCCCCCGACGGCCAGGATGTGGCGGTGGCCGTTTTCAATGGCCTGCCTGGCTAACTCTGTCGCATGGCCGCGATATTCGGTGAAAACGGCTTCAAACCGAACCCCGGCCTCCCTCAGTTGTTGTTCCAGACGGGGCCAGCGCTTTTTCACCGTGCCATAGCCTCCGGCAGGATTGACGATCGTATACCAGGTGTTGCCGTTTCCCATATGATGGCCTTTGTTTGGTTTGAAGATACGAGTTAATCGATAATTCTATTGCCTACATATAAAATTCGCGATGCTCCCATGGGTTTTGAGTATTTTTCCACCCGGCAAAAATAGCGCAACATGCAGGAAATCCTCACTCTTCAAAACGTAGTCAAGGCCTACGAGAAAAACATCGCCGTCAACGATGTCACCTTCTCGGTGCCAAAGGGCTCCATCTTCGGCCTGTTGGGGCCGAATGGGGCCGGAAAGACCTCCCTGATCCGGATCATCACCACCATCACCCGGGCCGATAGCGGCAAGGTGTTTTTCGATGGAACCCCGCTCGACAATGAGCACCCCGCCCAGATCGGCTACATGCCGGAAGAAAGAGGGCTCTACAAAAAAATGAAGGTCGGCGAGCACCTCCTCTACCTCGCCCGCCTGAAAGGACTGTCCAAAAATGATGCCACAGAACAGATCCACCTGTGGATGGACAAGTTCGAGATTCGCGACTGGTGGGACAAAAAAGTGGAGGAGCTCTCCAAGGGCATGCAGCAGAAGATCCAGTTCATCGCCACCGTGGTGCACCGGCCGCAGCTGCTCATCCTCGACGAGCCTTTCTCCGGACTCGACCCCATCAATACCAACCTCATCAAGGACGAGATCAAGGAACTGAGGCGGCAGGGGGCCAGCATCATTTTTTCCACCCACCGCATGGAGCAGGTGGAAGAGATCTGCGAAGAAATCGTGCTGATCAACAAGGGCCGGAACGTGCTGCAAGGGAATGTCGGCCAGATACGCCAGGATTTCAAAGACAACCTCTTCCTGATCGAGTACCAGGGCGCCCTGCCTGAGTTGCCTGATATTTTTGAGATACTCGAAAACAAGGAAGGCAAGCTGACGATTCATCTGGGGCCCAAAACCGACTCCAACGAGTTGCTGTTGTTCCTGCTTCAAAAGGGCGTCCGCATCACTGCCTTCCGCGAAATACTGCCTTCCCTGAACCAGGTCTTCATCCGACAGGTAGAATCAACCAACTAATAACCCCTACAACTTTCCGATATGAACAAGCTTTGGCTCATCATACAAAGGGAATACCTGACGCGCGTCAAGAAACGCTCGTTCATTCTCACCACCCTGCTCACCCCGCTGGCTTTCGCCCTGCTGTTCGTCGTAGTGGGCGTGATCTTCTCTTACGAAAGCGACGACGTGAAAAAGGTCGCCGTGGTCGACGAGGGGGGCGTGCTATCGGAGTCTAATATCGCCAACGAGCGCAACCTGATCTTCACCCGTGAAACCCGGACGCTGGAGGAACTGCGCGCCATTTTCCCCGAAACCGGCTACGACGGCATCCTGCTCATTCCGGAGATCAAAAACTTGTATGCCAAGAGTTACACGGTTTTCTACTACTCCGAAGACAAGCCCTCTCCCGATATCGAATCGAGGATCAAAGGCAAGGTCGCCGACAGGATCCGGGATTACAAAATCGCTACGCTCAACCTGGAAAAGAAGCAACTGGAAGCCCTCGACAGCCGGGTGGAGCTCGACCCCGAGCCCATCGATCCCGCTGAAAAGGACGCCAGCAAGATATCAGGCGCCATCGGCGCCGCCATCGGTTTCATCATGGGCATCATCATGTACATGGCCGTCTTCATTTACGGCATGATGGTGATGCGCAGCGTGATGGAGGAAAAGACCACCCGCATCGTGGAGGTCATGATCTCCTCCGTGAAGCCCTTCCAGCTGATGCTTGGCAAGATCGTGGGCGTGGGCGGCGTGGGTCTCACCCAGGTGGCCATCTGGGCCATCCTGATCCCGCTGATCGCCACGGGCGTCAACCTCATCTTCGGCTTCGACAACAGCCAGATGGACGCCATGGCTTCCAGCCAGGCGGCCATGCCCGATCAGGAGGAAATGGAGTTCATGATCGCCCAAGGTTTTCAGGAGCTGAAAGCCCAGAACTGGTGGAGCATCCTTCCTCTCTTCGTGATTTACTTCCTGGGTGGTTACCTGTTGTACTCTTCCCTCTTCGCCGCCGTCGGCTCGGCCATGAGCGACGATATGGGCGAGAGCCAGTCGCTGACCGTGCCGATCACCATTCCGGTGCTCATCGCTTTCTACATCATGATCGTCTCCGTGGAAGCCCCGAACAGCAGCCTGGCCGTCTGGTCGTCGATCTTCCCGCTGTTTTCCCCCATCGTCATGCCCGCCCGCCTGGCCTTCGACCCGCCGGTGTGGCAGGTCGCCCTGTCGGTAGTGCTGCTTATCGCCACCAGCCTCTTCTTCGTTTGGCTTTCCGCCCGCATCTATCGGGTCGGCATCCTGATGTACGGGAAGAAAGTGACGTTGAAGGAGTTGGGGAAATGGATGTTTTATAAGGACTAATAAACTATTCCGCAATAGCAATCGTCGCCATACTCACCCTGGTTTCCGGCACAGCGAGAAGTTGGAGCGCGCAGGCTTCCAGCGTGGCGCCGGTGGTGAGCACGTCGTCGACCAGCAGGATGTGTTGTTGACGGAGGCGGTTGGGGTGGGCGGCCTTGAAGGCTTCCTGCATATTTTCCAGGCGTTCGAAGCGCGATTTTTTGGTTTGCGAATCGGTGTGTTGCACCCGGATGAGCGCGCCTCTCCAGTGGGGGATGCCCAGGCTTTCGGAGAGGCCCCGGGCGAAGCAATCGCTTTGGTTGTAGCCCCTTTGGCGTTCCTTTTTGGGGTGGAGGGGCACGGAGATGATGCCGTTCCACGACGGCACGGCAGGCGTTTTTTTGAGCTGGTAGCCGTAGATGCGGCCCAGTTCGACGCCCACTTCCTTTTTCCCCTGATATTTGAGGCGGTGCATGAGGTTTTGTGTGATGCCGTGTTTGCGGAAGTGGAGCATGGCGGCGCCCCATTCGAGCGGCAGCCGGCCCCAGAAGCGGTCGGTGAAGGCGTTTTCCGGTAGTTCATGGAAGCGGGTTTCCGGCAGGGCGAGTTTGCACCTGACGCAGAAGGCGTGCTGGTGCGGCGGAAGGTCGCGGCTACAGGCCAGGCAGAGCCGCGGGAACAAAAGGCCCAGAAGGTCGTCGAGCAGCATGGCGAACGAGTTTTAGGCGGGCAAGTAGCAAAAAAAACGTCTGCCTCGCAAAGCAAGACAGACGCATCAAAACAAAACGAAAAACCAACTTTAAACAAGTCTCTTCTAAAAACCTTAACCGTGGTTTGCCCGAAAATGTTGCCTTCAGGCTGTTAAGGAATTCTTAACACCCGGTTTTATTTGGTCTTTAACATTACTGGTACGTCGAGATTTTTACCATCGCGGACGACGGTCAGGTCGAGGCGGTCGCCGGCTTTGGAGCGGCCCACGGTTTCCTGGAGTTCAGGTATCGATTTGACCGGTTTGCCGTTGGCAGCCACGATGATGTCTTTGGGCAGCAGGCCTGCGTATTGTGCCGAGCCGCCGTCTTCGACCGATTCGATCACCACGCCCTGGGAGAATTTCAGGCCAAGTTCCTTGGCGTATTCGGCGTCGAGTTCGGTGATGCCTACGCCCAGGTAGGCGCGCTGGTAGCTGCCGTATTGGATGATGTCGTCGGCGATCTTGGTGACGATGTTGATGGGGATGGCGAAGGAGTAGCCCTGGTAGAAGCCGGTCTGTGTAGAAATGGCCGTGTTGATGCCCAGGAGGCGGCCCTGAGCGTCTACGAGGGCGCCGCCGCTATTACCGGGGTTGACGGCTGCGTCGGTTTGGATAAACGACTCGATGGCGTCGTTGCCCTCGATGATGCCGATGTCACGTCCTTTGGCGCTGATGATACCGGCGGTGACGGTGGAGGTGAGGTTCATGGGGTTGCCCACGGCGAGCACCCATTCGCCGACCTCGGCCTCATCGGAATTGGCGATCTCCATGGTTTGGAGGTCATCGGCGTCGATCTTCAGCACGGCGATGTCGGATTTGGGGTAGGTACCCACCACTGTAGCCTTGAACTTGCGGTTGTCGTGGAGGGTCACCGTGATATCGTCGGCAAATTCGATGACGTGGTTGTTGGTGACGATGTAACCGTCTTCCGAATAGACCACGCCAGAGCCGGTGCCCGAGCGGGGACCCATGCCGCCGCCGAAGGGAAATCCGAAGTCCTGCCCGAAGAAGAACTGGAAAGGATCGGTTTGGCGGCTGCGGTTTTGGGCGGTTTCCTTGCTTTCGGAAGCCGCGATGTGCACCACGGCGGGCATGGATTTGGCGGCGGCTTCTTTGAAATCAAGGGGAATGGGCGCCGAAGGCGCATTGAAGTTAGTGGTGCGCACCGCCGCGTAGGGAGCGGGCTGGGCTGCCGGTTCGTTTTTCTCAAACAGCTGGATCATTCCAAAAGTGAATGCGCCGCCGACGATACCGGCGAGAATGAGCGAGAAGAACCTTTTCATAACTTCCATGGTTTTTGCGATGAATTGGTAATTGCAGTTATTTTTAGGCAGTCAAAAGATGAATTATTAACGCGCAAGGTTGTAAGCGGTTATGGTCAACAAGTCAATTTAACGAGGCGTTAACAGTGTATGTTCAAGCAAACCGGGCAATACCAAATCGCCGACGAGTCGGAGATCGAGCCGCTCCTCGGGCCGGAGACGGAGCTGGAGGAAACGCTGCTCCGTCTCCCGGAATTCCGCTTTGGCCTGATGTGGGGGGAGCCCCGGTTTGGGCATCCGGAAGGGAAGGTGATCCTGCACGTGCGGGAGGTGATGGACAATATCGACCGCCTGGATATCGCCCCTGCCCACCGCCTTCGCCTGCGGCTGGTCGCCCTGGTTCACGACACTTTCAAATACCTGGAAGACAAGTCGAGTCCCCGCGACTGGTCGCGCCACCACGCCCCCATTGCCCGCAGGTTTCTGGAAGCCTATACCGATGATCAGGGCGTGCTCGACGTCATAGAGCTGCACGACGAGGCCTACTACGCCTGGCGGGCGATTCACCTGTACCGCAACATAGAAGAGGGCGAGTCGCGCTTCCAGCGCCTCCTCCACCGGCTGGGCGATAACCGGGACCTCTATTTTCACTTTTTCAAATGCGATACCGAGACGGGAGATAAGAATCAGGCGCCGTTGAGGTGGGTGGAGAGGGTGGTGGGGATGAAATGATTTTATCCGATTTCTTCAACTATCGACTCAATGTCTTCGCTTTTGGAAAAAAAGTGACGTTTTTTTCACAGGCTGACGGTCAGCGGCGGCGACGTGCGGCCGCTTAGGAGGCATGGGCGGCAAGCCGGTGTTAGCGGCCAGCCTCTTTGATGATCTTCTCTATCTCTTCTATGGATTTTCCCGTGATCCGGGATATCGTTTCCGTCAAAACCCCCGCATCATGTGATTTTAGGATCATCTCGATTTCTTTTTCTGCTCTACCTTCTTCCTTGCCTTCTTCAAAGGAGGTGTCCACTACATTCTTCAAATCCCGGTAATATTTCAAACTCTCCTCATATTTTGCCTTTTCCGCCGGATCGAACCGGGCAATCTCCGCCGCTTCGAACAGCTTCTGGAAACCATAGTCGGTAAACGGATTGATGTATTTGTCCTGAAGCGCCATTCGGTCTTGCTTTGGAGTAAATTTACGGCCTTTATTCGGGATTTGCCAGGGTGGTCTTGATCTTTCGTTGGCCGATAACGGCTGCTTCCTTGTCACACCGCCGCGTTAGCGAGCGGTTGGCAAGGAAGCGATGTTCGCTGTGTTTATATTTCAATTAATTGCCACATTTGTAAACTCGAAATATATAATGCCCAATCCTATTTTTAAGTAAGAAATTTTTGAGATGGTATTTCCACCTACATTAAACTCAACCAACCCATTGGTCCTGTTTCCAAATACTAGTTTTACTGGCAAGTTTCCTGTAGAATAATCTAAGTTTCCTACTTTGCACCGTTGGCTTCGAAATGAATTCGAGTTTCCGTCAATGAGTTGCTGATATTCCGGGTAAATGGGAAAGTCTCTTGTCGTTTTTGATGCGTCTTTATTTTCAAGTACAAATTCAATCGTTGCAATATCTCCTTCTTGTGAAAACTCAATAATTTTCATTTCCACATTGTCAATTGTCCTTTTGGCGAGGTATAGTTTTTTCTTTGGCGTAATGAGTTCCTCATCTTTTGTTTGCATTTTTTTATTTTCATTGATGGGGACTAATGATGTATTTACCCCTTGATTCTCTGAAGATGTTGAAGCAGGCGTAGTGATAATGCTACTCTGTCGAGAACTTTCATTGGATTTATCCCTTGGCTTTATTGTTCGTTCATCGCTTATTATCTTATAAATATTACTTTCATATCCAGCAATTACTTCCCTAAGTTTATCTGCTTTTTCTTTTTCATTTAAGCTGTTATCTTGGCAAACTATCTCATAATATGCACATGCAATACTTCTGAAAAGATTTGCTTTTTGAGTGATTTGAGGGTTTGAGCCTATTATTTCGGTATACACCTCTTCTATTTTAGTATTTGAGTTTGAATAAGAGCCAGAAATACTGATTTTAGCGTCAACAGCTTTTTTAACTACCGCTTCAACATCCCCACGTGTTCCAATGCCCCAAGTTTTATCCGAATTGCCCTGCCCTCTTTCGGTTTTCTTATCTACGCTTTCAGGTATTGCACATTTGCAATTAGAGCCGGTTTTCTGATCACCTTGACTGCAACCAAAAAGAATCGCAGATATTATTACTGCAATATTTATTTTTTTCATCTTTTTTTTATTTTATCACAGCGAACGTGAGCACTCACGCCGTGCCGACGTTTAGGAGGCATGGCCGTGAGTGCATTGATAGCGGCTTATTCTATTTGTATCCGTCGCTGGTTTTTCCCATTCAAGTCCATGATGTAAAGGCCATAGTCACTATCGTATGTGCAAGGGCCTATAATTTTTCGGCTCCTTATGTCAAAAAGTATGTGTTTTTCATCTTTTGACACTACGGCATTGTAGAAACTTTCTTGCCGATATGCATCTTTTATAATTTCGTATGCTCCGGTGCTAAGATTGGTTTTCCCTATCGTCCCTTTTGCACACCAAATAATATTGTTTTCATTGGATAAAAAATCAGTTGAAAACAGTAAGTAATCATTGCTGCTGACGATATCCAAAGTATGCAAAAGTATTGACTGTCTGCTTGGCAGGTCAAATTTTCTGACATATTGAGTAGTTACTCCTGTGGAGCCATCCCATGTTGCATTTACATAAGACACCTCATTATCTCCTACCCAGTTCCAGGCCTCTATTCTTGATAGTTCAGGTATTGTATCTCTTTCGCCTGTTCGATCATTTAATATGATAAAACGGGTGTCACCTGATTCTTCACACTCGTAGGCTATCCGTTCTCCCTTTATGTCCCACTTAGGATATCTGTTGTAATCACCGCTTGGTGTCAGCCTTGTCAGGCTGTCCCCATTTGACTTTATCTTGTATATCTGTTGATCTGTCGCGGTATAGACAATCCAATCCTTTACGCTCCAATCAATCCCGTAGTTGGCATCGTTGACGAGCATCCGCTTTTCGCCCGTGCAGAGGTCTTGCACCCAGATTTCCCACCCTGCTTCCGCTTTGTAATTGTCATATCGATAGTAGGCAATCTGGTCGCTGTTGTTCGGGTTGAAGCACGGATAGGCATAGTCGTAAGGGTGTCCGGCGAAGTAGAGTTCTTCGGGATCAATAACACAACCGGGACAGCAGTTGTAGGTGGTGTCGTCCACACTTTCGGACGGAAACGAAGCCTGCTCCAAACAATTGGTCTCCATGATCGGGTCATCCGAATCGCAGCAGGCCGAGACGATGGCAGAAAGCGCCAGAATATGGAAAAAATATTTTGTTCTCATCACGATAAAATTGAAAGCACCTGTGCCGCCCCGACGGAATGTCGTAGCGGCACAGGTGCTGGTGAAAATTTACATTTTGACAAACTTGGTGGAAAACACCTTCCCTTCCATCTGGATTTGGCAGATGAAAACTCCCTGCGGTAGATCGCCGATTTGGATGGTTTGCAGTTCGCCTTGCGCTGCAAGGTTTACTGTTTTCAAGGTTCGACCCGAAAAGTCCATGACCAGCAGACGTGCACCGGGTGGGACAGGCGATCCGGCAAAGTCAATATTCAATACGTCATTTGCCGGGTTGGGATATGTTCTAAACGCATCGGGCCATACTTCGGCGGTTGCTATGGTCGGGTCACAACCGATCAAAGAATAAGTCAATCGGGCATCTTCTTTCGTGGCCGGTATCCAGCCCTGATCCACGCAGTTGTTGTCTTTGAGCAGATAGACATAGCCTGTGACCACCGCGCTGCTTCCGGTGGGCGTGCCAACGATGGCATCTTTTTCCACGGGTATCAGCCTGTTTTGGCCACTGACAGTCGTGTAGAGGTCAAATGTGGTGCAGGCGCTGTGGCGCGGCCAAAAATGGTCAACGGTGAAACCGCCGGGCAGCGGGTGGCTGACTGTGGCGGTCACTTTCCAAACGTCGGCCTTGTAGTTGCCTTTTGGGAAGGATTGTCCCGTTTCGGTGGTGTACGGCTCGGTCAGGACGATGTCGATGTTTGTCGCGACCTGTTCGGTCACCCGGGTGTGCGGGTTGACATCCGAGCCGAAATGGAACACGTTGCAGCGCGGACGCTCGATCATTTTCAAGGCTGCACCGGCATTTAAGCGACCGAATCCTGTTTGCCCATCATATCCAGACTGGCCAACGTCCGTTGCTGCCGCTTGGATGATGTACTCAATATCGTCGTGCGTGAGTTGTGTTTGCCCGGGAGTGGCATTGTAATAACTCATCATCAATGCGGCAACTCCGGCAGCGTGAGGCGTTGCGCCAGAGGTAAAACTTATGCCGCCATATGCCTGGTCAGAGGCTTGGGGTGGGTTGGTACCTGGAATGTAGTTTTGGGCAGTCCTGGTCAGTTGCCAACGGCTTGGCGCGGCTATGTCAATAGGTGCTCCAAGCCTACATTCGTCATTATACTCTCCCCCTGTCCCTGTACCACCTACACAAATCACCCATTCGTCTTGGATAGTTCCCGGAAGGCGTGGTGCATCAATAGGTACGCCAAATGCAGTTTCATCGTTTCCCCTTGAAGCACAAATAACTACGCCCATCCTGTTGGCGTGGCGGATTTTTTCGCGAAGTAACTCTGAATCACTTGTAGACAAGGAATTATACCCCCCGCTGCAATTGATGATGTTCACGCCAAATTCATCTACCGCATCCGCAAATGCTGCGATCAAATCGCTGGCTGCCCCCGTAAATGCTTTTAATCCAATCAGCCTCACCCCATCTGCATTGTCATTCCCCCCGGAGATCCCGGCCACGCCCGTGGCATTGTTGCGTATGGAACCTATCACGCTTGCTACCCTTGTGCCATGATCGGTAACATCATTTTCGGGATCGGTCAACAAATCAGCCCCCGTCGCGTATATCCTCCCTCCCGTCACAACCGATCCGCTCGAACTCTCGACGTTGAAATCTTCGTGCGTGTATCTCACGCCAGAATCGACAATGGCAACTTTGATGTCAGAACTTCCGCCGCCCGCGATGCACCAGGCCTCCTCACAGTTGATGCTTCCGTTTGGATATGTGCTGGTCGGATGCAGATTGCCCTGTTGGGCGTAGATGGGGTCGTCCGGCACACAGTTGTCCGGCTTGACGATGAAGTTTGGTTCGGCAGTTCGGACGAAACACTGCAAGTCTGTGGACTCCAAAGTGTCCGCAAAGGGCTTTTCATCTCTGATGCGCTCGTAATCGCGCGGAATCAAGAGCAAAAAAGTGTTGTAGAAATCGGGGACGATTATTTTTCTCCCTTCCGGGGTGTACCGCACACTGTCGGCGGTAGTCATGTTCGGATGAACCTTGATGAGCGTCCAGTCCCCGAAATTGCTCGACGATATTTTCTGCCCGATTTCGGCAATCGCGCTGGCGTTGTTCAGCACCTGACTGACCTTCCCGTAGCGAAGGTTTTTGTTGTCTATGAAGGAAGTGTTGGTCAGCCCCGGCGCAAAGCGCACCAGCACTTCTTTGGCAAAATGGGTCGAATCTGCGCCCACGGGGTCGAGCGGGCGCGAAAGCGGCTCCAATCGAAATGTTTTGTATTGGTTTCCCGTCAGGGCATCTTTCCGCAGGCTTGTGACATAAATCCTGCCGACCGCGTCAAGGCTTATGGCGAGCGGAAGGTCGCGCCCTTCGACGCGATCGGTCGTCCGCTCCCATTTGATCTCGCCCGATGAAGTGTACTGTACGACTGCGATGTTCGTCTTTTCGCCGTCCGTGATTTCATACGCCACAAAGGCGTTGCCGGCTAGGTCCAACGCGAGCCTGTGCGGCCTGCATTGGGCGGTCACGGTGCTATTGGTGCGCACTTTCTTCCATTTCAGGTCGCCCGATGCGTCATATTTGAGCAGCACACTCTCGATGCCCTGCTGGCCGCGCTTGTAAAAGCCCGAAACATAGACCTCACCGGCAGCCGTCACTTTCACTTGCGTCGCGCTGTCCAGCGTGGAGGGCGCGTCGAAGGTCTTTTGCCAGCCGAGCGTGAAATCGCTGTTTATCCTGACCGTTTTTATGTCGAACTCGGTCAGGCTGGTCGCCGTTGTCCCGGTCACGTATATGTTCCCGCTTCCGTCCAAGTCAAGGCCGGAAGGAAGGTAGAGGCCGATTCCGTTGTTGGAGACCCGGTTCGCGCTCAACTGCTGCCCGTTGGAGGCGCTGTATTTGACGGTCGCCAGTTCCCAGTTCAGGTCGGAGGCCGCGCTCACGCCGGTGACGACCGGGTTGCCAAAGCCGTCCAACCTCAAAGCGGCCGGGGCATCTTGCAAGCCCGCGTAATCGTACACGGCCGACCAGACAACGCTGCCGTTGGAGCCGTTCAGGCAGTGTGTCCAATAGTCGTACAGCCCACCGTTGCCGCTCCTTGCGCCTGTCACATACACTTGTGTGCCGGTAGGGCTGCACACGATGCCTGTTGGGATGTCGTCACCGTTGGCCGCGCCAGCCAGCACTTGGTGCCAGAGTTTTGTCCCCGTCGGGGCGTATTTCAGCACCACGAAATCGAACCCGCCGGTTGAGCCTTTGCTCGCACCGATGACGTAAATGTTGCCGTTCGCATCCGTGGTCAGGCCGACCCCGTAGCAGTTCGTGCCGAGCGAGGGCGTGAACGTCTGCTGCCATGCGACCTCTCCGTCCGTGCCTTGTTTTACGAGCAGTAGAGATGCCGTCGTGCCGCTCGCGTTCGTGTGCCCGACCGTGTAGTAGTTGCCGGATGCGTCCAAAGCGGACGCTCCCCAGTCGTAAGCGTTGGGGGCGCCGAACTGTTGCTGGTTGACGATGTTGACCAGAATCTGGTTTTGGGCCGAAAGGCCAAGCCCAAGGAACACCAATAGCGAAGTAAGAAAAATGAATCGTTGCATAATCGGTTGATTTAGAATGTGAACGAATTGTGTTTTTACTTCTGTTTGCCGCTATCGGCTTGCATACACGGCGTGGCGGCGTTTAGCCGACATGACCGTTGTATGCTGTGTGTGTGCCCGGCATGGGCATCCGACTCGGTATAAAGATACCGAATATTTCTGGAGGGTGAAAGTCCCTTATGGGCAAGTTGCCGAAGCCCATTAGCAAGCGGCAAAGGCGCTGCGGGCGACCGCAGGTCTGAAGGAAGCCGGACTGCAAAAGCTGGTACCGACGAATAGGAACCACATACCGAGGCTATGACAGGAGGTCAAGGCAGCACAACATGCCGAAGGCCGCAGGCAATAATCCTGTTGTAGTAGATGTGGCGGCGATCAGCGGAAAGTGGATGCTTTTACCCGGGGAGATCTGTGCCAGGGCTTGAGGCGGAGGTATGCGCGAATACCCGAGCAAAAGTTGAGGTGCAGAAGTCAGCCGAAGCCATAGTAGGGAGCCAAACCACCTTTCCAACGAACCCCATGCTGGTAGTAGGCGGGAAGTGAGAGGGTAGCCCGAAGGGCCGAACATGGAACCGCCTGAGTTTGCACCATCATAGCGCCTCGACGAATCCGGCAGGAGGATGGAGCGCTATACGATAACGCGGAGGAAGGCAAAACGAACAGAGACGGACATGGAGAACAAAGAACTGATGGGAGCAATCCTGTCGCGGAAGAATCTGCTACGGGCGTACAAGCGCGTGGTACAAAACGGCGGTGCAGCCGGAGTGGACGGGGTAGAGACCGGAGAACTGGCCTCATACCTTCGCGAACACTGGCCGCGGGTGCGCAACGAAATACTGGAAGGCCGCTACCGGCCCTCAGTGGTGCGAGGCGTGGAAATACCGAAAGCAAGCGGAGGGAAACGGCTGCTGGGGATACCCACTTTACTGGACCGGCTGATACAACAGGCGGTGCACCAGGTACTGAGCCCTGTGTGGGAACCGGACTTCTCGCCGTACAGCTACGGATTCCGGCCTGGACGCAATGCGCACCAAGCCTTGCGGCAAGCCGTAGAGTACATCAACGCGGGCTATCAGGACGTGATCGATCTGGACCTCAAATCGTTTTTCGACCGGGTCAGCCATGACAAAGTCATGTCGCTAATCCGCAAGAAGATCAAGGACCGGGCGCTGTTACGACTGATAAGGCGGTACCTGCAATCCGGTATTCTGTTAGGCGGGGCAGTGCAGCAAAGGGAAGAGGGTACGCCGCAAGGCGGTCCCTTAAGCCCTCTGCTGTCGAACATCCTGCTAAACGAACTGGACCGGGAACTGACCAAACGCGGACACCGCTTTGTGCGCTACGCCGACGATTGCAGCATTTTCCTTCGCAGCAAACGGGCTGCCGAGCGGGTTAAAGCGAGTATCACGCGGTTTCTGGAGGGCAAACTTCTTCTGGAAGTCAACCAAGAGAAAACCAAAATATGCCGTCCCGTACATTTTGTGTTGTTAGGCCATGCGTTTACGAGCACCTACAAGAAGGGCGAGCGGGGCAAATACCGCCTGTCGATTGCCCGGAAAAGCTGGGAGAGCCTCAAACGCAAGATCAAGGCCCTTACGCGCAAAACGCACCCCGTGCCGCTGGAAGAACGTATCCGCAGGCTAAAGCGCCTGATGTACGGCTGGGTCAACTACTTCAAATACGCCACCGGCTACGAGAAGTTTGAGCAACTGGACGGATGGGTACGCAACCGCCTGCGGTATTGCATCTGGAAGATGTGGAAGAAACCGTGGCGCCGCTACCGTGCATTCCGCCAACTGGGCATCAACCACGAATGGGCCATGAAATTCGCATGGTCGCGCAAAGGCGGCTGGCGGCTCTCATGCAGCCCGGTCATGGGCATGACCGTGACGGAAGAACGCCTGAAACAGCGGGGATACCTCTCCTTCAAGGAATACTATCACCAGGTTCGTCAAAAGAGCGTTGTTTCATGAACCGCCGTATACCAGGCCGGTACGTACGGTGGTGTGAGAGGGCTGGGGTGGGCGCTATGGCTCACCTCTCCCTACTCGATTCGCTGCTGGCTTCATTTTTCAATTCTTTGGTTTATTCCTTATTAACCCGAAAATCAAATTTGTCAAAAATACCAACTGACTTAAAAGAGCTATCAAAATTACAACGAACAGGATTTGGTTTACTGTTCTGAAGGTTTCAAAATCTCCTTCAATTACTTTTTGGAATATCAGACCTGTTATTATGATTAGAGCAAAGGTTGAAATAGTGATTACAACATGAATTAATGTCATCCAATCAAAAAGCTTTTTCTTTCTTATCAGCCAATAAATAATCCCAATGACGCCTAAGTAAATTGAAAATAAGACGCCAATATGAATTGATGCAATAACGAAGTACGTATCATGTAATTGAATATCAATCGTATTATTCCAACCAATAATTGACACTCCGATAAGAAACAATACAGAATACCAAATTGCTTTGTAAGGTCTATTTATAATTGAATTCATTCGCAGCTAATCAATTTATTAAACAATCCTTGCAAAAATTGCAGAACCTAAAATTGTCAAAAACAACACTATATTCAATATTGCACCTATCCATTTGAACCAATTTGACGGTTCTTTCTTCGTAAAACTTAATATCATCAATATCATTCCTGTCAAACAAAACAATTGAGTCGCAATTAGAATTATCATTGGTGGTTCAGGAAGTCCTTCACTTGCCTTGATTGTTTTCGGAATGCTTGAAAAAAGATAAATAACCAATCCCAATGTTATAAAGGAATTTATTAGAGAGAACTTAGAAAAGCTCTTTCGATTATTTTTTACTTCTATTTCATCTAAGATTTCAGACATTTTCGATGGTCTTTTTTTGTTTATGCTTGCAGCGAACTTCTTTGTTGTCGTCACTCCCCTCCAATACCCCCCATTACCGTCTATCCCCATTTATCCCACCGTATTGCCGCAACTCCCCGGCTAACCAAAACCCGCATTGCGCCTTTTACTTAGCCTGAGCGGTATTGACGGTAATATCGCTTATACATCCAAATCATCCAGCGGGCTGCGGAGCTTCTCCCAACCTCTACGGGTGATATGCGTGTATATCTCCGTCGTCTTGCTGCTCTCATGCCCCAGCAACTCCTGAATGTAACGCAGATCAATGCCCTTCTCCATCAAATGCGTGGCAAAACTGTGCCGCAATGTATGCACCGTCGCATACGGATTGATCATCGATTTCTGCTTCGCCCGCGTGAAAAGCGCCTGTATGCTGCGATCACTGTACCGCCCGCCCGTCTGCCCCTCGAAAACCCATTCCACCGGACGATATACCACCATGTATTCCTTCAACTTATTCCACGCCTTCTCCGATAATATCGTAAACCGGTCCTTCTTGCCCTTCCCGCCCCTGATAAACAACCGCCTGGACTGCGGCTGTAAATCGGCGATCCGCAAATTGACCGCTTCGCCAAGCCGCAACCCCGCCGAATAGATGAGCATCAGAATGCAACGATGCTTGAGATTGTCCGATGAACGCAATAGACGCGATACTTCCTCCTCGGTCAAAACTTGTGGCAGCTTCTGCGCTTTCTTGGGCCTCAACAGGCTCTGTACCTTGCTTTCCTGCCCCAACACCTCTCCGTAAAACATCTTGACCGCACTCAATATCTGGTTCTGATGCGACTCGCTCAGGCGCTTCTCTCGTATCAGGTAAAGAATGTAATCGTCAATCTGTTTGCGCGTAATCTGGCTGGGCTTGATATCGTCGTAGTAACGGATAAATTGCCGGAAACAGTTCTTGTACGTCTTTACCGTGCGCCAACTGTACCGCTTCAGCGTCAGGCACTGTTCCAGGGCCGTCACCGCCGCTTCGTAACGGGCAGGTGGTGGTTTTTTCGCAACCGGCGGCAGCGGCTGCAGCGGGCTGGCCATCGTATCTGGAATAGCCGAATCTGGTTTGAAATCAAGTTGGACTACGTTCTTTAAATATTGCTCAATGAATCTGAGCGACAACTTGGTGTAGGGTATCTCCCAACACTTCTCCTCTGCATCCCAACGCCTCCCATGTATATTTTTTACAACCTGAAGGTATTCCGGCACCAGTGAATACGGCAGGTATAACCGCAACCAAGCCTCCTTCACCGGGTGCTTGCTGATCACAATACACGTACCGGCTTCCTCAAAAATCGCACAACATTCTCCCCGGAAATCCCTGTATACTCCCACCTTCTCTGCGTTTTAGGGTCTTATGAATTATTTTTCTCAAAAAAACTCCTCCGAAAATAAACTATAAATCCCATTTTTGCAACGCCCCTCTCCGAAAAAAAAGCCCCGTGGTCAAATTCACCACGGGGCTTTTTTCAATTTCAAAACGCTTTTTATCAAAGCTCCAAAAACATCCCGACCGGGTCTTCCAGCAACTCCTTCACCCGCACCAGGAAGGTCACCGAGGTGCTGCCGTCGACGATGCGGTGGTCGTAGGAGAGGGCGAGGTACATCATGGGGCGTATCTCCACCTGGCCGTTGACTGCCACGGGGCGCTCCTTGATGGCGTGCATGCCCAAAATGGCCGACTGCGGCTCGTTTATGATCGGCGTGCTCATGAGGGAGCCGAAGACGCCGCCGTTGGTGATGGTGAAGGTGCCGCCGCTCATTTCTTCGAGCGTGAGCGCGCCGGCGCGGGCCTTGCCGGAAAGGTCCTTGAGGGCGAATTCGAAATCGGCGAGCGACATCGACTCGACGTTGCGCACCGGCGGCACCACCAGGCCGTTGGGCGTGGAGATGGCGATGGAGATATCGACGTAGTTGTGGTAGACGATATCGTCACCGTCGATCATGGCGTTGACGTCGGGCATCTCCATCAGGGCGGTGGCGCAGGCTTTGGCGAAGATCGACATGAAACCGATCTTGATACCGTATTTCTTTTCAAACCGTTCGTTGTACTTGGCGCGCAGGGCCATGATGGCGCTCATATCGGCCTCGTTGAAGGTCGTGAGCATGGCCGTTTCGTTCTTGGCCGAAACGAGGCGCTTGGCGATGGTGCGGCGCATGCGCGACATCTTGCGGCGCTCTTCGGTGCGCCCGCCGGTGATGACCTTGGGCTTTGGCGCGGGTTGCGCTTCAGCTTTAGGCGCCGGGGCGCTTTGTTTGGCCTCCACCGCCTTCTGTGCGTCTTCCTTGGTGATGCGGCCGTCGCGGCCGGTGCCTTGTACGGAAGAAGCGGGCACCTCGCCTTCTTTCAGGATCTTGGCGGCAGCGGGGGAGGGGTGTCCGGCGGCGTAGGAAGCCGTTTCGGTCTTCTTCTCCTCTTTTTTCGCAGCTACCTCAGCAGCCGGCGCGGCAGGGGCGTCGGATTTGCTGGCGCTGGTATCGATGCGGGCCACGAGGGCGCCGATCTCGAGGTCTGCGCCCTGCTTGGCCACGTGGATGAGCTTGCCGGTGGCTTCGGCCGGAAATTCGAGCGTAGCTTTATCGGATTCAAACTCGCAGATGGACTGGTCGAGCTCGACGTAAGCGCCGTCGGCTACGAGCCATTTGGAGAGGGTGACTTCAGTTATGGATTCCCCGATGATGGGGACTTTCATTTCGACGATACTCATGGAAGTGGTTTTTGTGAAACTTGAAATCCGCCGCAAAAATAAGGGAACGGGGCCATTATTCCTATTGCCGGGGGCGGTAATCGAAGCGCAGAATCCGCCCTGCGCCCTCTTTCCCTTCACTGGAGATGTAGAGCGTGCCGTCACTCTCAAAGCAGATGCCTTCGGGCTGTGGCAGAACCTGCTTTTTCAGTTTCTGGATATGCCTGACGGCCCCAGTGGCAGGATCGAAGACGATCAGCAGTTTGCCGACGGAGGAGAGGATATACATCTCGCCGGTAAGGGGGTGTATGGCGAGGCCGGAGGGCGAAAAGGCCAGTTCGGGCTCTTCGGGATTGAACAGCTCGGTGAGCTTTTCCCAGCGGTCGAGCACGGGGTTGGCCTGGAGGAAGGCGGCGATGGAGTCGCGGGTGATGACAAATGCCGGAACGGTGTCGTACCGCATGGAGTCGAGGTAGAAGGGGAAGAAGGCGCGGGCATTGGGAATGCCGGAATCTCCCTTGCAGGCCAGCAGCAGGCGGTTTTGTGCCGGGTCGTATGCCAGGCCTTCGACGTCGTATGATTTTCCGAAGGGAGAGTCGTGTTTGACGACCTCCTGCTCCGGAGCGCCGGGTTTAATGATCTGGTATAGCGTGCCGCTGCTTTTCACGACGAAGACATCCTCGCCTGCGAATTCTACGCCTTCGTAGTCGCCCGTTTTTCCAAAGGGCATCTCCCGGATGATCTTCCCGGAGTTTTTATCGATAAAATAGAGGGTGCCGGTTTCATCCTCAATAGCTGCGAGGAATTGGCCGTCGGGGCTGATGCCGAGGCCGGATATTTCGTGCAGGGACTGGGGCAGGAGGAAGGTTTCCGCCGGTTGGTCGAGTTGGTAGAAAAAATTGGGGTTTACCGGCGGGGAAAAACATCCCTGGGCCAGCAGGAGGATGGAAAGGATTACCGTCATTACAGAAAAATGGTTTAGTTGCGCCATGTTTCGAGTTGCGCGATGCGTTGCTGATAGAGGTATTTGGGGGTCTGGGCGAACAGTTCCCGGTAGAGGGACAGGGCCTGCTTGTGGTTTTCGGGGTCGGGGCCGGTTTCGAAGGCCAGGAAGTGGAAGGCAGCTTTTTCGGCTTTGCCGGTGGTGGAAGGCAGCGCTTTGCGTATTTCCTCCAGCACTTCTTCCTTTTTGCCTTCTTTGCTGGCGATGCGCAGCCCCAGGAGTGTGATTTCGAGCAGCAGGTCCGGGTTGCCCAGGTCAATAGCTAACGCCCGGGCCTCTTCGAATATTATGCGGCTTTCTTCCAGGTGGCCGCTGTCGATGAGCACGAGGGATTTTTCGGCGAGGCTGCTGCCCAGCACGAGTTTGTTGTTGATCTCGCGGGTCAGGTCGATGGCCTGGTTGTAGTATTCGAGTGAGCGGCCGAAATCGCCCATGAAGTAGTAGGCGTCGCCCAGGGTGTTGGCGGCTTTGGCGATACCTTTTTTATAGCCCAGTTCGCGGCTGATGGTATGGGCTTTTTCGACGTGGGGGATGGCTTCTTCGAAGCGGCCCATCATGGTGAGTAGTTCGCCGAGGAGGGAGTGGGCGATGGCGATGCCCTGGGGGTCGCCGAGTTCTTCCGCCAGTTCGAGGTCTTTCTGGAAATGTTCCATGGCCCCGGCGAAGTCGCCTTTTCGCTCCCTGACGCTGCCGAGGCAGCCTACTGCGATGGCGGTGAGGAGCTTATTGCCGAGCTCTTCGGCCAGGTCCAGGCCTTGTTCATGGCATTCCTGGGAGGCGTTGTAGTCGCCCTTTTCGAAGTTGACGATACCCATGTTGGTATAGAGGGTGGCCATGCCCTGTTTGTCCTGGTTTTCCTGAGCCAGTGCCAGTTGGGTGGAGAGCCAGCGCAGGCCTTCGTCGTAATTGCCCTGATTCATGTGCGCCAGGGCCAGGTTGGCCACGATCTGGGTGAAATAGGGGCTGTAGGTCAGCTCGCGGCTGTATTGGATACTTTGGGTAAAGTAGGATTTGGCCGAGTCGTAGTTGCCCTGGCGGAAGAAGAGGTTGCCGAGGTCGCCGTACACTTTGGCGATGCCGAAGCGGTCGTCGAGGGTTTCGAAGAAAGAGGCGGAGACTTCGAGGTAGAACCGTGCGTCTTTGTAATCGCCTTGCAGGAGCAGGAGGTGTCCGAGGCTGTTGTTGGCCCTGCCGAGCAGTTGTTTGTCGTCGAGATCGCGGGAGAGCGAAAGGGCGCGGTGGTAAGCTGTGTTGGCCTCGTCCCACTCGCCGGTCAGCTCGAGCACTTTGCCTTTGGAGAGCAGGGTCTGTATCTCGAGCGGTTTGTCTTCGATTTCCTGGTCGAGGATCTCCAGCATTTTATCGTAGCAGGTGAGGGCTTGGTTGTTTTGGTAGTATTGGCGTGCGTGCTCGGCTGCCTTTTGGAGGTACTCCATGGTCTTGTCGAGCACTTCGGCCTGTTCGTAGTGGAAGGCCAGATCAACGAGGTGGTCTTCCAGTTGGCTGGCGTAGATCTTCTCGATGGCCACGGCGATGAGCAGGTGCAATTCGCGCAGGCGGGTGCGGAGTTGCATGTCGTAGACGGCTTCTCGGAGCAGGGAGTGTTTGAAGATGTAGCGCAGTTCGTTCATCGCCCGCCATATCTGGCTTTTCTCGGCGATGCGGATCTGCTCCTGCAGCACTTTGGTGGCGTTGCCGTTGGTCCGGGTGAAAGCTTCCTGGTTTTTCATCACCTCGGTCAGCACCGGCACTTCGAATTCGCGGCCAATGACGGCGGCGGCTTTCACGGTTTCGCGGACGAGGGCCGAGAGGCGGTCGAGGCGGGCGGTGAGGATGGCCTGGATAGAGTTGGAAAGGCGGATGTTGTGGTCTTTGATATTCCAAAGGCCGTCCTCCAGTTCCATGAGGTTGCTTTCGGTGAAATATTCGAGCAGCTGTTCCAGGTAGAAGGGGTTGCCGTTGGTCGTGCGCTGGAGGAGTTCAAAGAACTCTTCGCTGATGGGGCCTTTCAGGTAGCCTTCGGCATAGGAGCGGAGGGTTTCGGGCTGCAGGGTATTGAGGTCGATGACCAGGTGGTGGATATGCCGGTTTTCCAGTTTTTCTTCGGGTAAGATTTGGGGTTTGCTCCCGTCGTCGGCATACCTGGCGCTGATGAGCACGAGGATGGGGAAGGCGGCGAGCCTGGGCAGGAACTGCTCCAGGAATTCGCGGGAGCTGTCGTCGAGCCAATGGGCGTCTTCCAGTTCCAGCACGGTGGGCTGGATGATCGATTCGGCGAGGATGAGGTTGGAGATGGCGGCGATGGTGTTCTGGTACTTGCCGCGTGCGTCGAGGCTTTGCCAGATGGAGTCTTCAGTTTTCAGGCCCACCAAAGCCGCCAGGATGGGTTTGGTGCGGAGCAGTTCGCGCAGGATGGCCGGCGCTTCTGGGTGCGGGTTTTGCTGAAGCTGGGCCGCCAGGTCGTTGAACCACTGCTCGAAGTGCTTGAGGTTGGTGGCCGCTTCGAACTCGGGGGCCTGGTCGAAATAGTTCTTGAGGCAATAGGTGAAAGCGTTGAAGGGCTTGCGCAGTATCTGGTCGGCCAGGCAGGTGAGCCAACTGGTGGCGAAGCCTTCCTGCAGCTTTTTTCGCAGCTCGAATACCAGGCGGCTTTTACCAATACCGGCTTCGCCAAAGATCGACGCCACGCCTGCATGCCTGTGCTGGAAGGTCTCGATGGCAAAGCGGTAGATTTCGGCCAGCTCGCGGTCGCGCCCGACCATGTTGCCCGCGAAGGCGGGTTCCTGCTCCAGGTTGCGCCCCAGGAAGATGTAAGTGGGCACGGGGCCGGGGACCCCTTTATACGAGATATCACCTTTGTGTTTGAAAGAGAAATGCCTGTTTTTGCGCACCTCGTCGTCGACCAGCACCTCGCCCCAGTCGGCGTGGGTCATAAGCCGGGCGGCGAGGTTGACGCGATTGCCCACGGCGGCGTATTGGCATCGCTCTTCGCCCCCGACCATGCCGGTGTAGGCAATACCGGAGGTGATGCCGATGCGGTAAGCCAGCCTGCTGCTGGTTTGCAGGTCGAGGAGTTCTTCTCTCAGGGTCGAGACGAATTCGAGGGCCCGGGCCACATTGTTTTCAAAAGTGACGGGCGCGCCGAAAAAGCCCACCATGACCCCGCCTTTATCGCCGAAGTCTATTTCCTTGAAATAACCGGAAAAGTTGGCGATGAGATCGAGGAAGACCGTGGCGAAGCGGTTCATCGTCAGGTGATCTTCCACCCCTGTAAAGGAGCAGAAGATAGAGACTACGCTCCGGAACTCTCCCTCTTCATTGAATTCGAGGACGGAATCAGGGAGGAAGCGCTCAAGGATTTCCCTCGACATATCCTGGCTGAGGTTGTCAGGGGGTGGAAACAGGGGCGCCTGGAACGGAAGATGGCCAGAGAGCAGGTAATATCCCTTTGCGCCGTGGGCCGTAGCATGGACGGAAGAAGGCAACTCGGCCTGGAGGTATTTGTCGAGCACGATCTCGCCGAAGGTGGCGTGCATCTGGCTCTCCGCGCAGCGGTCGATAGCCGGTCCGCGGAAGTAGTAGGATTGGGGGGAAGCGCCGACGATACCCCATTGTACCTGCCCGTATGAAAGGCCAATCTTCATGCCGATGCGGAAGTCTTCGAAACGGAAGTTGGGGGAAGACACCAGCTGAGAGATCTCATCGGCGGTGAGCAGGAAATCGTGTATGTAAGCAGTGTCTTCCCGCTTGGGAAAGATGGCGGTAAATGCGTCGCCGGCAAAATACGGGATGAAGCCCCCACGCTGATACACCAGCGCGACGAGCGGGCTGAAGATGGAGTTGAGGATACGGGAGAGCTTTTCGGCGCCTTCGTTGCCCTCGCGCATGAGGGCCTCTGTCATGGCCGTAAAACCCGACAGGTCGATGAACATCGTATATGCATCGAATTCGCCCCGGAGAAGGCCATTCTCATAATGCTCCCGGATCAGATGTGGTAAAAAATTCTTCACGTGCTTCCTGCTCGGTCACTCGATTAATGGCGAAAAATACAAATTTATGGCGAGCCGCCGGTTAATCATTGAGAAAGCGGCATCAAATATCAAATTAGTGTATGCAACTTTGCCCCCGGCATTTTGTCTTTGACGCGAACTAGTATACAGAGAATACCCATGAAAAAAGTCCTCCTTGCCGGAGCATTCCTGTCAATCGCCGCAATCGCTGCGGCATTCGCTTCCGGAAATCCCATTTCAAAAAAACAACTCGAAGCCCTCAGGGTTGAGACAGGCATCAAGATCGACGGACAACTCGACGAGCCGGAGTGGCTTATGGCCACGCCAGGCGAAGGTTTCGTGCAGACCAGCCCACACCCCGGCCAGCCCTCCGCGCAGCGCACAGAGGTGCGGACGCTCTACAGCGACGTGGCACTCTACGTGGGCGCCATCCTCTACGATACCGCCCCCGACAGCATTTTACAGGAGTTGACCGACCGCGATAATCTCGGCAATACGGACTATTTTGGCGTGATCATCGACGCTTACCAGGATGGCCTCAACGGTGTCGGCTTCATTGTGACGCCGGCTGGTATCCAGTACGACATCAAATACTCGGCCCTGGATGGCAACTTTGGCTCCAGTTCGGTGCAATCGGGCGATACCAACTGGGACGCCGTGTGGGATGCCCGCGCCCAGCGTACCGAAGAAGGCTGGATCGTAGAAATGGTCATCCCTTATGCCGCCATCCGTTTCCCCAACCAGCCGGAACAGCGCTGGAACATTAACTTCGTCAGGCAGTTGCGCCGCCTCCGCGAAGAGTCGTTCTGGAACCCCGTCAACCCCGAGCAGGCCGGGCTGATGAACCAATCGGGCGAACTGACCGGGATACGCGACATTAAATCCCCGCTTCGCCTGTCGGCTACACCCTTTGTGGCCGTCTATGCCGAAAATTTGCACGATAAAAGTGAGAACAGCTGGGGCCGCTCCATCAACGGCGGCATGGACATCCGCTACGGCATCAACGACGCCTTTACGCTGGATATGACGCTGATACCCGACTTCGGCGAAGCCATCTCCGACAATCAGGTGCTCAACCTGTCGCCCTTCGAAGTGCGTTTCAACGAAAACCGGCAGTTCTTTACCGAAGGGGTAGAGCTGTTCAACAAAGGCGGGCTATTCTACTCCCGCCGCGTTGGGGGGCGGCCGCTGGGCTACTGGGACGCCTACGACCAGGTGGGCGAAAATGAGGAGATGCTCTCCAACCCCGCCGAAACTCAGTTGGTCAATGCGACCAAAATTTCCGGAAGGAACAAACAGGGCACGGGGCTGGGTTTGTTCAACGCCGTTTCAGCCCCCACCCACGCCACCATCCGCGACCTGGCAACCGGCGATGAGCGGGAGGTGCAGACCAATCCGCTGACCAACTACAGCGTGCTGGTCTTCGACCAGAACCTGAGGAACAACTCTTACGTCACCCTGCTCAATACCAACGTCTGGCGCTCGGGAGAAACCTACGACGCCAACGTGACCGGACTGGTCTTCGACCTGCGCGACAAGGCCAACGACTACAGCCTGACAGGGCATGGGGCGCTGAGCCAGCAATACTACCCGGGGCAGCCAGATCTGGGGCACACCTATACGGTAGGTCTGAGAAAAATGAGCGGCGAATGGCGCTGGGGCGCCAATTACGGGGAGGAAAGCGATACCTACGATCCCAACGACCTGGGCTTTCTCTACAACAACAACAGCCGCAACTGGTCGGCCTGGGCTTCCTACAACCGTTTCAAGCCATTCGGGGCTTTCAACCGGGCGGGCGCCGAGATTTGGGCGGGTTATAACCGGCTGTATGCGCCCAATGCCTTCACCGATGCGGGGATCAATATGAACGCCTGGTTTACGACCCGGCAGTTTTTCGCCTTTGGCGTCTGGACCTATTTCGAGCCATTCGCCTCAAACGATTACTTTGAACCGCGTGTTCCCGGCCGCTTTTTGGTCATCCCTCCCAGCTTCAACTTCGGCGGCTGGTTTTCAACAGATTACCGCAAAAAACTGGCTTTCGACCTGGAGGGCAACTACCGGAAATTCGACGAAGAAGGCCGCTGGCGGGTGAATCTCTGGATGGGGCCTCGCTACCGTTTCAGCGATAAGTGGAATATGCGGCTCTACACTTCGGTGAGTTATTTTCCAAAAGACATCGGCTTTACTACATTTGATGAAAACGACAATCCTATTCTCGGCCGCCGCGATTGGCTGACGGTTGAGAACAGCCTTCAGTCCAACTTCACCTTCAGCAACCGAATGGCGCTCTCTTTCCGCCTGCGACATTACTGGTCGGCCGTGCAGTACGAAGCCTTGTTTGACCTGCGGGAAGACGGCACGCTGGCGCCCAGCGACTACAGCGCCTTCCGCGACAACAGCTTCAACTCCTTCAACATCGACTGTATCTACCGCTGGCGCTTCGCGCCGGGCTCAGACATTTTCGTGATCTGGAAGAACTCCATCCTGGGCTATCACGAAGAACTGGACACCGTGCGGTACAGCTACGGGCGCAGCCTGGACCAGTTGTTCGAGCTGCCTCAGCGCAACAGCCTCTCGCTGAAGCTGATCTATTATTTGGATTATCAGTTGATCACGTCGAAGTTTTAGTGATCACACCCTTTAATAAGGATTGTACCGGAAATTGATTCCGGATTTGGAGCGGCGCTGATGTAGTGTCGAAGTCCCCTTCGACACATGCGAGGAGTAATAGCACAATGTTATGCTTTGATTGAAATGTACTTTTTCCTTGTTGAAAAAGTACCAAAAAAACAAGGCTTTCGCCGCTTTGCCTAAAACCGGCTAAGGCCGGATTGCTCCCCAGTGCTCTTGAAATCTGGAAATTCTTCTGAGAACGCCTCTGGATCACACCCCATACTTCTCAAATAAAAATGACCGCAAGGGCGTGGAGCGGTGCACATTGCCCTTGAGTATCTCGCGCGACACCGATTCGAGGATGTAGTGCAGCACTTCGGCTTCGCGGCCGGGGTTGCCGAAGCGCAGCAGGGAAAAGCACATGGTCAGTTTTTCGAGAAAGGGCCTTTTCTTTTCCGGATTGTTGTACTCCTTATTCCACCCCAACATGTATTGAAGGCGCCAGAAATCGTATTCCTCTTCCTTGAAGACGAAGGGTATCTCAATGGCTTTCCGGAGGGCCAGTTTGGGGTTCTGCTCCTCCATGACAGCGGCGTAGAGCTTTTTGAGCCGGGCTTCCGCTTCCTGCATCAGGGCGTCGAGCAGGCCCTGTTTGCTGCCGAAGTGCCGGAAGATCAGCCCTTCCGATACCCCGGCCTTTTTTGCGATCTTGCTGGTCGGGGTGGCGTCGTAGCCCTCGTTGGCGAAGAGCTCGAGCGCGGCGAGGAGGATGGTTTGTTTTTTATCGGCCATGGCGGGTATAAGTGATTGCTCACAAATATACCGAATTATTAGAGATCAGGAAATGAAAAAGGGCGGCCGAGGCCGCCCTTTTTCATTTCCTGATCTCCAAGAACAACTCCTGCAACTGCGCCAGATCGATCTCCGAGGGCGCGTCGATCATCACGTCCCTGCCCTGGTTGTTTTTGGGGAAGGCGATGAAGTCGCGGATGGAGTTCTGGCCCGACATGACGGCGCAGAGGCGGTCGAAGCCGAAGGCGATACCGCCGTGGGGCGGCGCGCCGTATTCAAAGGCGCCCATGAGGAAGCCGAACTGGTTTTCGGCCTGCTCGGGGGTGAAGCCCAGCAGCTTGAAGTTCTTCTCCTGCAGCGCGCGGTCGTGGATCCGGATGGAGCCCCCGCCGATCTCCACGCCGTTGATGACGAGGTCGTAGGCGTCGGCGCGCAGGTTTTTCATGGCCTGGTGGTCGCCGTCGAGCATGCGCGGGATGTCGTCTTTCTTGGGCGAGGTGAAGGGGTGGTGCATGGCGAAGAAACGCTGCGAATCTTCATCCCACTCCAGCAGCGGGAAGTCGAGGACCCAGAGGGGCTTGAAGTCGCCGGGTTTCATCAGTCCCATGCGGCGGCCCATTTCGAGGCGCAATTCGTTGAGTTGCTTGCGGGTTTTCTCCTCTTCACCGGCGAGGATGAGCAGGAGGTCGCCGGGTTTGGCGCCCATTTTGGCGGCCCAAACCTTGAGTTCTTCTTCGGAGAAAAATTTATCGACAGAGGATTTGAGCGTGCCGTCTTCGTTGTAGCGGACGTACACGAGGCCTTTGGCGCCGATCTGGGGGCGTTTGATCCATTCAGTGAGCTCATCGATCTGTTTGCGGGTGTAGCCGGCCTGGCCTTCGGCGCAGATGCCCACCACGAGTTCTGCGCTGTCGAACACCACGAAGTCCTTGCCTTTGGTCAGCTCGTTGAGTTCGCAAAACTCCATGCCAAAGCGCAGGTCGGGCTTGTCGGAGCCGAAGCGCTTCATGGCTTCGTCGTACGACATGCGCGGGAAGTCGGGGAATTCGACGTCGAGCACGGTCTTGAAGAGGTGTTTGGTCAGGCCTTCAAAGGTCGCCAGCACCTCGTCGCGGGTGATGAAGGCCATTTCGCAGTCGATCTGCGTGAATTCCGGCTGCCGGTCGGCGCGCAGGTCTTCATCGCGGAAGCATTTGACGATCTGGAAATAGCGGTCGAGGCCGGCCACCATGAGCAGCTGCTTGAAGGTCTGGGGCGACTGCGGCAGGGCGTAGAACTGCCCCGGGTTCATGCGGCTGGGCACCACGAAGTCGCGTGCGCCCTCCGGCGTGCTTTTGATGAGGAAAGGCGTTTCCACCTCTACGAAGTGGTGTTCGGAGAGGTACTTGCGCGACTCCAGCGCCAAGTTGCTGCGGAAGATGATATTGCGCTGCACCGGGCTGCGGCGCAGGTCGAGATAGCGGTACTTCATGCGGATATCGTCGCCGCCGTCGGTTTCGTCTTCGATGGTGAAGGGAGGCAGTTTGGAGGCGTTGAGCAGGCTCATCTGCTGCACCTCGATCTCGATATCGCCCGTAGGGCGGTTTGGGTTCTTGCTGGTCCGCTCGCGCACCAGTCCGGTCACGGAGATGACGAACTCGCGTCCGAGCTTGCGGGCCTGCTGGTAGAGCTCGTCGTTGATCTCGGAGCTGAACACGAGTTGGGTAATGCCATAGCGGTCGCGCAGGTCGATAAAAGCCATGGCGCCGAGGTCGCGGTTGGTCTGCACCCATCCGCTGAGGGTGACGGTTTGTCCGGTGTTTGCGAGGCGAAGTTCGCCGCAGGTGTGGGAGCGGTACATAGTTATATTTTTAGGCGCCCAAAAATACCTGCTTTCCATCAGAAAGGCAAAGGCGGGGCAAAATATGTCTATATTTGGGCGTTATGAGTCTTTTGGAGCACATTCTCGACGCCCGCCGGGCCGGCCGGAAGCAGCTGGCCGTGCTGATCGACCCGGACAAAACCGTCGGCCAGGCCCTCGGCCGCCTGGTGGATGGCGCCGTAGCCGCCGGGGTTGATTTTTTCTTCGTTGGCGGCAGCCTGCTGGTCAAAGACGGACTGGAGGCCTGCCTGCGCGCCGTGCGCGAGCGCTGCGATATCCCGCTGCTGCTCTTCCCCGGCAGCCCCATGCAGCTGAGTCCGCTGGCCGATGGCCTGTTGTTCCTCTCGCTCATCTCGGGCCGCAACCCCGAGCTGCTGATCGGGCAGCACGTGGTGGCGGCGCCCTACATCAAAAAAGCCGGCCTGGAGGTGCTGCCCACCGGCTACCTCCTGATCGACGGCGGACGCCCCACGACGGTGTCTTACATGAGCCAGACGGCCCCCATTCCGGCCGACAAACCCGACATCGCCGCAACAACCGCCCTGGCCGGGGAACTTTTAGGGCTGAAACTGGTGTATATGGATGCGGGGAGCGGCGCACAACAAGCCGTTTCTCCGGAAATGATAAAAATGGTAAGAGAAACCATCTCCCTCCCCCTCATCATTGGCGGCGGTATCCGCACCCCGGAGCAGGCGAGGGCCGCCACGCAAGCCGGAGCGGATATGCTGGTAGTGGGGAATGTGCTGGAGAAGGAACCGGGGTTGTTGGGAGAATTGAGCAAAGCGATAAGAGGGTAGTGCTCAGTTTTCAATTTTCAGTGTTCAGTTAACTGAAAATTGAAAACTAAAAACTGAAAACTAAAATGAAGGAAGGCCGAGTCATAAAATCAACAGGAAGCTGGTACGAAGTAGCGCTGGCGGACGGCCAGGTGCTGACCTGCCGCATCGTGGGCAAATTCCGTCTGGAAGGGATGCGCATTACCAACCCGGTGGCGGTGGGCGACCTGGTGATGGTGGAGATGGAAGGCGACGAAGGGCAGGGCATGATCAAGGAAGTACTTCCGAGAAAAAACTACGTGGTGCGGCAATCGCCCAAAGGAAAGATGGATATACACCTGATGGCCGCCAACATCGACCAGGCGGTGGTGATCGCTACCATCGTGCAGCCCAACCTCAAGCAAGGCTTTATCGATCGCTTTTTATTGATTTTGGAGCCGTATGAGATACCCGGCATCATCGTCTTCAACAAATGCGATTTGTATGAAGAGGGAGATATGAACATGTACGAATACCTGCGCGGCATCTACGAGCCCATCGGCTACCAGGTGCTGCTGACCTCGGCGTTGGACGGTACCGGGCTGGAGGAATTGCGGGAAGTATTAAAAGGCAAGATCACGCTGATCGGCGGGCAGTCGGGCGTGGGCAAATCGTCGCTGGTCAACGCCATACAGCCGAAGCTGGAATTGCGCACGCAGGACCTGTCGGATTTTTCGGGAAAAGGCATGCACACCACGACTTTTGCCGAGATGCACCGCCTCGACTTCGGCGGCGCCATCATCGACACGCCGGGCATCAAGACGCTTGCCTTCAACAACCTGGAGCCGCAGATGGTGGCCCACAATTTCCGCGAGCTCTTCGCCCTGTCCGACGGCTGCCGTTTCGGCGGCAGCTGCCTGCACCGCAACGAGCCCGGCTGCGCCGTAAAAGCCGCCATTGAGGAAGGTACGATCAGCGAGCTGCGCTACATCAACTACCTCACCATTTTGCAGGAGGTGGAGGATCAGAATTATTGGGAGAGAAACAAGGAGTATTAGTTTTCAGTTTTCGATTTTCAGTGCTCAGTTAACTGAAAATTGAAAACTGAAAACCGAAAACTAACTAAAATGGCTTATCAAAGTCGCAAACGCAATTACGTCAGCCGAAGGGAGAAGTTTCACAGGGCACTTCGGGCGATCCGGGTGATATTGGTTTTTGCCCTGCTATTCCTGGGCGCCCTGGCGATGTGGAACTGGAATATGGTGGTGTTTTATTGGAAGACGTATTTTGTCTATTAAAAGGCAATTGGCCATTTTCTGACAAATGTCATTTTAAATTTGCATTTCATTTTTTTGGGGCATAACTTTCGAAGAAACCCTTCTTATGAAAGCCCTGGTCCTGCCTTTCCTTTTCCTTCTGCTCTTCATTGGCGTTCCTTCCTTTTCGCAGACCCTGCAGGTGGGTATGCGCCTGGAGTATTACTCCTATTCCTACCCATTTATTCCGCCAAATTTTTTTATCGATACTATCTCCCTTCAGATCACGGGCGATACGGTGATACAGGGTACGACCTGGCTTCAGGTGCAGAACGAGCTGGAAGCAGGTTGCTTTGCTGATTACGACCCGGTTTTGATCCGCGAAGAAGGCTTGCGGGTGTATCATTTCACCGAAGGTGAAGCGCGGCTGTTGTACGATTATGCGCTGAATCCCGGCGACACGCTGTGGCAATCGTACCTATGCTGGAATCACGACACGGAAATGCACGAACTGTGCACATACCCGCTGGTCATAGGCGACACCCTTTCGGTGTGGGCCGGCGGCGCCTGGCGGAAGATGCAGCGCATCGACTGGGCTGCGACGTCCCCGCCTCTTGAAATGTGCGACGATATGCTGGAGGGGTTTGGCTCCACGCGATTTTTCTTTCCCCGGTACGGGCTTTGCGAGCCGAATTTCTGCCTGCGCGCCGTCTATTGGCCCAACGGGGATGCGGAAGTGGTCGATACGCTGGTGAATTGTATCATCAGTAGTGTTGGGGAACCTGAGGCAGGCATGAAGGTAAGGGTATGGCCCAACCCCGTGCAGGACGTGCTGCACCTCCAAGCCAGCCAACCCCTGCCGGCAGACGCTCAAGTAACGGTTTACGATTTGCACGGCCGCGTGGTATACCGCAGCACTTTTGCAGAGGCGGAGAAAGGAATTTCGGTCACAGGCTGGCCGGTTGGCGTTTATTTGTTGGAAGTGAAGGACGGGGTGAGCAGGCAGGCTGCAAGGTTGGTCAGGTTTTAATAAATAGAATATGAAACGCTCACTTTTAGTGCTTTTCAGCGCCTTGGTAATGTCGCAAAGTGCCTATGGTCAGCAGCCGGAGCCGTCTTTTTTGTATTTGTTGGATTGGGGAGAAGGGGGCGTTTCATCCATAGGTCTTAAATTAGATGACATCCCAGGGATTAATCCTGTTGAAGATGGATATATTTTTGAAATGACCGCCCTTTGCCAGGATACAGCAATCCGTTTTTGCGACCGTCATGCAAAGATTGATTTTTCAGGGAACCTGATTTGGAAAAACGATTTGAATACTCCGGGGGGCGATCACTCAAGTTTGTCGGGGAAAGTGGAAAATTGGGTTATTGGGAATGCATTTTACTCGTTTCTGGAATTTGGTAAATCCCAGGATTCAACAGGTTTACTTTTGTCCGTTTTGGATGCAGGCAATGGAACGGAAGTATTTGAACGGTATTATCTGCTTAACCAAATAGATTCTCTGTTTGGAGTTGAAGCCGTATTCCCCTATTCAGACAGTTTGTTTCTTTTAGCGGGTAGCTACCCCGCCCTTCCCTACAAATATATACCAGCCTTGCGCTGGATCCGGAGATCGGACGGCGCTCTGGTCAAATCGGTAAATGTGATGGACGTGTTCAACAATAACTCCAACAAGCTGGAATCTCTGACCCTGCGAAGCGATGGCAATTTCAACTTCTCATTTGTGCGCCGGCCGATTTACGACGATGCGGCCGGCTTTTTATACGCGGGCGTGATAGACACGGTGGGAAATGTGTTGAGCCTCCATTTTACGGGCGATTATACCGGATTTCATTTTCCGGCGCTTCCACCGATGACTCAAGAGGTTGAGTTGCCCTCCGGCAATCGTTTTTTGGTGTCGGGTATCGATACCACGCTGAACGACGAGCTGGCGATCAGCAACCTGTTCAAGACCTATCTTCTCGATGAAGACGGCGCTGTGATCGAGGACTCCCTGTTCCACTTTCCGGGAGATACGATTTACCGGGTAACGGACCTTGATCTGACTGAAAACGGAGAGGTACTGGTTGCGGGGGAACTTTTTAACTGGGGCGCCTTAGACAAGAACAACAGGGAGATATTTCTCATGAGATACAGTGCGCAGGGAGAATTACTTTGGCACAAAACATACGCCCCTTTTTTCTTTCACCATTATGGCAACCAGGTGTTTGTCTATCAGGTAGAAGAGGATCTCGACGGGGGGATCCTGATCACTGGCAATATTAGCCGGTGGTTGGATACGGTGCTGACTTCTTCCAACAGGGAGCGCTACGGCTTCATCCTGAAGGTCGGCCCTGACGGCTGCTATTTCAATAACTGCGAGGGAGGGTTTATCCTGACGGACGTAAGCGAGGCGCCTGTCATAGACCTGACGGCTCCGCTGCGGGTATTTCCCAATCCGGCGGCCGATGAGCTGAACCTGCAATTTTTCCGCCCCGTACACGGCGCGATCCGCATCTACGATGCTACGGGCAGGCTGCACTGGAGCGGAGCAAGCAACGGAGCGCCCGATCAGCAGATCGGCCTCGGCAACTGGCCGCCGGGACTTTACCTGCTCCAGTTGGAAGAAGAAGGCAGGCGGTATACGGTGAAGTTT
>JBAQQB010000019.1:0-11685 GCA_049306275.1 Saprospiraceae bacterium
CGACCAGCAACGGCAGCTTGGAGTTGATCAGCAGCCGTTTGGTGACGCTCCGGTGAAAGAAACGTTCGTAAAACCTTCGTTGCAAGGCGGTCAGCACGACGAGATCAATCTTTTTCTCCCGGGCATACTGATTGAGGCCGTCGATGACAGATTCGCTCTTGATCGTGGCGACCTGAACTGTCTGCCCGTTGCGGTGAAACAGGCGGTCGATGTCGATTTTTTCGAAATTCACATTGCTCTCCTTGCTCTCCATGACGTGCACGAGATGGAGGTTGGCAGAGAAATAAACGGCCCAGCGCGACAGCCAGCGCAAGATAGATTCATCGCCGGGCTGGTACTTGGCGGCGTAGAGCACATTGGTAAAGGGCCTGTGGGTAACGCCCCTGGGCACGAACAGCACCGGGCAGACAGACTGCTGGGCCACCTGGGTGGAGACCTGCCCCAGGACGCGCCCCAGAAAGCCTGCTTCTCCCGTCGAGCCCATGACCACCAGATCGAATTTACCCGTCTTGGTCAGCCGAACGATTTCTTCAGCGGCAAAGCCGACCGTCACGTCCTGCTCGATACGGGTAGCAGTGAGCACCGCATCGCCGGCAGTCAGGAGATTTTCCTGTACGAAATCGCTGAGCGTCTCGCGCTTCGCCTGCTCAAAGGCCGAAAGCGGTTCATCCATGAACGGATTCCCCACGTCGAATTCGGGGTGGTACATGTGGACGATCCTGATGGAGGCGTCTACCTCCGAAGCCAGCGCCTGTGCATAGATAAAAGCGTCTTTGGAAGATTCGGAGAAATCGGTGGGCACCAGGATGTGCCTCAGGCGGAGCGTATTCTCCTCCCTGGCGCCGCAACGCTCCAGCAGCTCCCGGATCTCATCCACCGACAATACATCGTCTTCCACCACAACCTGCCCGTTGATGAGCAGGGCGGGTGTGGAGGAAATATCAAACTTCATCAACTCGTCGACCTCCGTGATCTCCTCAAGGGTCACGTTGAGGGGATACCGCTTCAGGGCCTCGAGCACATTCTCTTTCAAGGCCTTACTGCGGCGGCATCCGATACCGAGTATCTGAAGTTTGAGCATGTCGGCAACTATTTTTTTTGCTGGCTTATGCCGTAAGTCGTCCTTCCGATAATGCACTGATGATGTCATGTGTAGTTACAATGCCTACCAACTCATCATTCTCGACCACCGGAATCGCGTGAAACCGGTTGATCTTGAAAATTTCGAGGGCTACGTTGATGCGGTCGGCAGGTTCCACCTTGGCCATGCCCGTCGTCATGATCTCATCGGCGGTGTATGCTTTCAGGCGGGATTCATTAATAAATCGATCCTCTTCATTCTGGGTAAAACCTCTTACAAAGTATAGATAGTCGGCCTTGCTGATGATACCTACTATCGATTTGAAACGGACCACGGGTATATGGTGGATGTTGTGTTTCTCAAAAATTTCTTTCACGGTCGTCAGCTTGTCTTTTTCGCTGACGGTGATCAACTCTTTGCTCATTATCTGTGAAATGGGCGCAAGGACATCCATAAAAGAGTGGTTTATTTGATGATGTAATGGGGACCAGGTAAATAATTTCAGGAGGCAGTTGTTTGACGTAATTTCCTATAAACTACTTGCAAGATCAGCGTATTGTCTATTTCTCTGAATGATTTTCATCATTTGCATTTATGATTTTGATCAGCCAACAGCCGGAGCCTCCCGTAGTTTTTTGCGCAAAGAGCGGCATCTGCCCATTGGACACACAGTGTTTTTTTCCTATCTTTCCGACTTGGTAAAAGGGAGTTTTCTTGGATCCGACACAATCAAAACATTCGCATTCTGACGCATCGCTGCGGCTGCAGACCATCATTGAAACGGCTATTGACGGTATCATCACTATTGATGAAAAAGGCATCATCGAAACCGTCAATCCTGCCGCTGCCAAGCTATTCGGCTACCTGCCGGAAGAGCTGATCGGCAAGAACATCCGCATACTCATGCCCTCCCCCTTCCGACAGCAGCACGACGAATATATCGAACGCTACAAAGCTACCGGCGAAGCGCGTATCATTGGCATCGGAAGGGAAGTGCCGGGCATGCGCAAAGACGGTAGTATCTTCCCCATGCGCCTGGCCGTCAGCGAAGTTTTTCTCGAAAATAAACGCGTCTTCACCGGTATCTGCCACGACCTGAGCGACGTGAAAAAAGCAGAGGAAAGGATCCGCAAACTCAACGAAGAACTCGAGGAAAAGGTCATCGAACGCACCGAAGAACTGGCCAGCGTCGTCAATAAACTGCTCAATACCAACAAGAAACTCCAGTACGAAGTGCAGGAGCGCAAGTCGGCCGAAAACGCCCTTCGCGAAAGTACCAAGGAGATCCAAAAGGCCCTGGAAAAGGAAAAGGAGCTCAGCGAACTCAAATCGCGTTTCGTCTCCATGGCCTCTCACGAGTTCCGCACGCCCCTCAGCACCATCCTCTCTTCCATCTCCCTGCTCTCGCGCTACACCGAGAGCAGCCAACAGGAGAAGCGCGACAAACACATCCAGCGCATCAAATCGGCCGTGCGCAACCTCACCGGCATCCTCAACGACTTCCTCTCTTTGAGCAAACTCGAAGAGGGCAAGATCGAAAACCAACCCTTCGAATTCGAACTCCAGGAACTCTGCCCCGAAGTGATCGACGAAATTCAGGGCCTGCTCAAAGACGGCCAGGTGATCATCCACGAGGGCATCCATGCCCCCATGTTAGTCCATTGGGACAAGCGACTGGTCAAAAACATCCTCTTCAACCTGCTCTCCAACGCCATCAAATACTCAGACGAAGGGAAAAAAATCTTCCTCAAGGAACGCCTGGAAGGCGATTACCTCCTGATCGACATCACCGACCAGGGCATCGGCATCCCGGAAGCCGACCAGGTCTACCTCTTTACCCGCTTCTTCCGCGCCGCCAACGCCATGAACATCCAGGGCACCGGCCTGGGGCTCAATATCGTCAAGCGATATATTGATCTGGTCGGGGGAAGTATTACCTTTGATAGTCAATTAAATGTAGGAACTACGTTCACCGTATGCCTGCCGCTGAATAAAACAACCAATAAAACGGCGAAATGAACAAGAAAAAGATCCTGGTTATCGAAGACAACGAGGATGTGCGGGAAAACCTGGCTGAGATATTGGAGCTGTCCAATTACGAAGTACTGACGGCCGAAAACGGCAAGATCGGAGTCGAACTGGCGCTCAACAGCAAACCCGACCTCATCATCTGCGACGTCATGATGCCTGAACTCGACGGGTTCGGCGTCCTTCACATCCTGAGCAAAAAATCCCAAACCTCGGATATCCCCTTCATCTTCCTCACCGCCAAGGCCGATAAGTCCGACTTCCGAAAAGGGATGAACCTGGGCGCCGACGACTACATCACCAAACCCTTCGAAGACGTCGAACTGCTCGACGCCATCGAAACCCGCCTGGCCAAGATCGACAGCATCCGCAAAAGCTTCGATAAAACCGCTTCGGGCCTCAACAGCTTCATCAACGAAGCCAAAGGCTACGAAGCGCTCCGCAAACTGTCGGAAGACCGCCAGCTCAAAACCTTTCAGAAAAAAGAACTGGTCTTCCAGGAAGGCGAACACCCCAGGCAACTGTACTTCATCGCCAAAGGGAAAGTCAAAATCTTCAAAACCAACGACGACGGCAAGGAACTCACCCTGCGCGTGCTCCGCGAAGGCGAATTCTTCGGCCATATCGACCTCATCAAAGGCACCCAGTACAACGAATCGGCTGCCGCTACAGAAACAGCCGAACTCGCCATCATCCCCAAAGAGGACTTCTTCGCCCTGCTCCATGCCAACAAGGACGTCTCCAGCAAAATGATCAAAATGCTGGCCGACAACGTCGTCGACCAGGAAGAACAACTCCTCCACCTCGCCTACCACTCCATCCGCAAACGCGTGGCCGAAGCCCTCATCATGCTGCACGAAAAATACGCCGAAGGCGATACCTCCAGCATCTCCATCCTGCGCGACGACCTGGCCAGCATCGTAGGAACCGCCAAGGAATCGGTCATCCGAACCCTTACCGACTTCAAGAACGAAAAGCTCATCGATATCGATAATGGGATCATTACGATTCTGGATATGAAGAAATTGCTGGCGATGCCGAATTGAGGTGAAGGGTGAAGGGTGAAGGGTGAAAAAGTGAAAAAGTGAAATGGTGAAAAAGGTGAATTTTTTTTGGGGAGGTCTTTTGAGCTTGCTGCTGGTTCAATGTGCGCCGGATGCGGGGCGCAAGGCGCCGCTTGCCGTGCGCTTTGAGTGCGAGACCCGCATCGATGAGAGCACGGGCTCTCCTTTTAGTGAAGTGTATTTATTGGTAGAAGAAGAGAAGATCAAGGTGGCCGATATCGGCGCTTGCGATCCGTTCTCTCCGGCACAATATGCCGATTATAACATGCCTTCCACCACCCTCGCCGCCTGCGGCGGCTGGTGGGCCGGCGCAGGCGACTACCTCTTCGCCGTGCAGGAGGGTGACTCACTGCTGGTCTTCCGTGGCTGGGCCGAGGAAGGGCAGGCGGATGAAGGGTTTCATTATGAGAGGGTGTTCGGTAAAAAAGTGAAGGGTGAAGAGTGAAGGGTGAAGAGGAAGTCCCTTCACCCTTCACCCTTCACTCTTCACTGAAAAAGCACCTCCCCTCCTTGCTCAAACACCACATCCACCGGGATACCGGCGGAGTTGAGGCGGTCGAGGTCGGACTGGAGTTGGGCGCCGATGATCCCCTTTTCTGCTACCAACGCAGCTACGCCATCGTAGTTGCCATCGCCCTGCAGGGTGAGGATTTGCTCGGAGAGTGCGTTCATAGCAGCTTCGAGTTTGTCGACGTTGACGCGGTAGGTACCGTCTTCGAGACGGTCGAAAGCGCCGTATTCCTGGAAGAAGTTAAAGCGGATCATGTTGGCCTTGCCGTGCGCGCTGGAAGCGCCGAAGCGCACCGAGCGGAAAATGCCTGCCATGAAGGTGATGTAGTAGTCCTGGATATCGCCTTCGATCTCGCCCTTGTCGTGCAGCTGCTTGATCATGTAAAGGCCCAGCATGTCTGCCTTGCCCTCTTCAAGTGCTGAGTAGTGCTCCTTGAGGGCCTCGCGCACCGTTCCTTTCCCGTTGATCGTATTCTTGATACCCAGCCCGTGCGCCACTTCGTGGAACATGGTATTGCCGAAAAAGGCGTCGAAGGTGACGTGCTTCCGCTGCTCTTCGGTGATGAGGGTGTTGGCGATGGGAACCATAATGTTGTCGAACTTGGCGCGCATGGCGTTCTTGAGCTGCAGGCGGCGCGTGCCCTTCTTCAATTGCACCTCCTCGTCGTTGGGCAGGTTGATGGCGATGGTCTTGGAGCCCGCGTTGCAGTCGCCGGCGTAGTACACCACATCGTAGGCGTTGAGGTCGGCGTCGGCGCCGGGTTTTTCCTTCTTGTACCTGTCGGGCACAGGCAGGCCTTTCTGAAGTTCGGGCAGGAATGCGGCGTATTTGGCCAGGCGCTGGCTCCATTCCTTGTCCTTGATCAGCACGTAGGCCTCGTGGGCGGTCTTGTAGCCGAAGAGCTGGTCTTCGTAGTTTTCGATCGGACCGATCACCACGTCAATGCCGTTGGTCTTCATGTCCATCCAGGCCAGATCGCTGGGCTGATAGTTGTCGGTCAGGAGGGCTTCGGCGCGCAGGGTGAGGTAGTTTTTCAGGCCTGCGTCTTCGGCTAGTTCAGCGGCCTGGCGGAGGAGATCTGCGGCGCGTTCTACCTCGGCTTTGAACTGCTGGTGATAGGGAACGGCGATCAGCTTCCCGCTCTCGTCGCGGCGCAGGAAGGTGTACTGGCTTTCCTTGCCCTCCAGCTTAGCTGCCTCGAATTCCTCGGCGGTCATATCGGCGGGGTAGAAGTTGGCGCCTTTTGGTTTTTCGCCCACGCCGTCGATAAAGGGCGCGTTGCCGCCCAGGCGGTCCCAGGGGCCGTAGTTGATCAGGGCAAAGCGCGCTACCTTCTCATCGGTCAGGCCGCTCAGGAAGGCCTCCTTGTCGCCGTAGGCCTCGTACCAGAAGCATTGGTCCATGATCTGGGCCGCTTCGATCAGCAGGGGAAGCATCTGCCGTTCCTGCTCGCTGAGCTGGCTCAGGTCGGAGGTGAGGCGAACCGTCACGTATTTGGCCAGAAGGGAGTCGATCCGGCTGGTCACGGGCGCTTCAGCCTGGGGAGCGGGTTGCTGGCAGGCCACGGCCCACATCAGCATGCCGGCTCCGAAAAACAGAGCAATAGTTCTCATATTCAGTGATTTTTCCTGCAAAGGTACGCCAAAGAAACTTTTCGGCCCCTCATTGCGTTAGAATAACTGTTGGCGCTCCGGCGCCTTTTTGTCGTCATTTTTTCTGCCTTTCTCTCCACCTTTTGTATCAAGACTGACCAAGGTATTCCAGGCGGCAGGCCTTGTGCGGCAAGCGTGCGCGATGCACGCACCGGTTGGCTTTTGTCTTCCGGTTTATTTTTTCATGCTAAAAAAAATTGCCAATGCTGATTGTCAATGTCAAACCCGATGAGACCATCGACCGCGCCCTGAAAAGGTACAAGCGCAAATTTCAGAAAGTCGGACTTTTGAAAGAACTTCGCAACCGCCGCTATTTTGAAAAGCCGTCTGTTACCCGCCGCAACGAAATGCTCAAAGCGGCTTACATGGAACAAAAGAAAAATGAGGATTGATTTCGCATGCAAACTCCGCAGCAACAAGTAAAGATCAGCCAGTCGGTAGCCATTCTGATCGATGGCAACAATATTGAAAAAAGCCTTCACGACATGGTGGGCGACACCAACGCCATGCTCAACTTCGACACGCTGATCCCCAAGCTATTGATCAACCGGGCTCTGAACCGGTTGATCTACTTTCGGGAGGGTAAAAACATCTCCTCCAAACTGGCTGAACGCCTCCATACCTACTACCACGGCTCCGTCGTGCCCTGCTACAAATCGGCCGATATTCCGCTGACCATCAAGGCGACCCAGATCGCTCAGAAGGTCGACACGATCATCATCCTGTCGGGCGACGCCGATTACGTCGAGCTCGTCAGCCACCTCAAATCGGAAGGGGTGCGCGTGGAGATCGCCGCAGTGGAACACTCCACCGCCCAGGTGCTGAAGGAAGAAGCCGACTACTACACCCCGATCACGACCGAAGATTGTTTCATCTACCGGCCTCCGTCGGGCCGGAAGCGGAGTTGAGGCTCTGCAAGCTGTCCAGCGCTTTGCCGCGAATGGTGATCACCGCGGGCCGCGGCATGGCGTCGCCGCCATCCGGCCAATGGCTGGTGACCTGATCCGGCCGGCTGCTGGTTTCTCCGGGATGCTGCACGCTGAGGAACAGCGTGCGGCCGTCGGGCGCAAACCAGGGCCCGGAGAACTCCGCGTCGAAGGGCGCCACGCCCACCCGCAGTATTTGCCCTGCCTGTTCGCCCGCACGGGGCATGACGAAAAGTGCGTTGTTCTTGAACTCGGTATAGGGCTCTTTCCCCATCACTGTTCCCGACATATCCGAGGTAAACCACAGGTTGCCCGCCGCATCGAATGCCATATTGTCGGGGCAGGCGAAGCCTGTTTCGTAGCCCCCCGCCACCAGCGTGCTGTGCTTGAAGCGCAGCGCCGCATGGTCGCCACCCTCCTCGATTTTTAATATGGACCCGAACAGGTTGTTCTTGTCGTAGTTGTTGGTCAGCGACACCAGCACGGCGCCCGTGTGGGGGTCGATATCGACGTCTTCCGGCCGGTCGAGGGGGGTGCCGCCCAGCACCTTCGCCGCCTCCCGCAAACGGATTAGCACTTCGGTCTGGCCGGTAAAGCGCTCCTGCAACAGGGGCTGGCTGGCGAAATCAACGGGTATCCAGCGGTTTTCCTCCAGGCTGGCCACGTAGAGTGTGCCTTTCTCCAGCGTGCCCGGTTCCGAGGCGATGAATTTATACAGGCACTGGCTGTTGGCATCGTCGCCCGAATAGACCACCACCCTGCCATCGGCCAGTTGGTGAACCGTCGCTGACTCGTGGGCGCAGCGGCCCAGCGCCACGTGCTTTTTGGCGGCGCCGGTCTTAGGGTCTACTTCCACGACCCAGCCGTAGTGCTCGGGCGGATTGTCGAAGTGCAGGTACCACTTGTCTTCCCCTCTCGTGATGCCGCCTGTCTGGAGGTCTCTTTCTCCGTAAAAGGAGTCGTAGTTTTCTTCGCAGGTGAGAATGGTGCCCCAGGGCGTCACGCCGCCTGAGCAGTTGGCCATGGTACCCATCGCCGAAGTGCGTCCCCAGATGGGCGAGGGCCATTGAAAGGGAATGCCGGTCTGCCCGGTGATGCGCCGGTTGAGCGGATCGTTCTCCACCACCTCCCACCAGCCGCTACTTTTCTGCCGCACGCGGAGGATAGAGCCGCCGAGAGAATACATTTCCTCCAATACCTGTTCGCGCGACTTTTCTCCCTTTCCCCAGTAGCCCGACACAAAGCCGGAATGGATGTACTCGTGGTTGACCCACAGAATGCCGTCGTCAGGCTTTTCCGGGTCGAAGGGGAGAAAGGCGGTGAAATCGTTGTTGAACCCAAAGCGGTCGGTAGCCGAAATGGGGTCGTTCCAACGGATGAGGATCTTGTAGTAGAAACCCTGCGCCAGCAAAATGTGGTCGACTGCCGCCGGCGCGATGGGCCGGATGCGATGGAAGGGCTCGTGGGTGCAGTGGGCCAAAAACGAAGGCACCAACAGCGCCCCCGCGGCGCCTTTGCCCAAAAATTCAAGAAATGTACGCCGGGTGATGGGTTCGGGCATAAAAAATAATTTTACCGCTACGACGCGGTTAAAAAAACTTAATCTTCATCCATCTCTGCATCAGAGCCTTCTTCTGGCGCCGCCAGCGGTTTGACGATCTCCGGGTGGCGGATCTCGCCGCCGGAGAGGCCTACGCGGGTCATGACGCCGAAGGCGGCCAGTGCGGCCACCAGCGCGATGACGCTCATCGGCCGGTGCAGATGTTCCTTGCGCCACTGAAAGATAAAACCAACCAGAGCGACTACCCCTGCGAAGATCATCACCCACAGGCCCAGCTCGGCCATCTCTTCATGGTCATGGATGGCGGCGTGGCTGATACCGGGCATCTCCTCCAGTATCTCTTCCGCCCCTTCGCCGGAGAAAAACGCCGGCAAGGTGAGCAAGGTGAAAATGACGAGCGATACCAGTCCGACCTGGTTGATCTTCCGGTCGTTGAGGACCACGCCGGCAAGCAGTACGCCGGCAGCGAACAAAGCCCCAAGAATAGGGAAATGATTGAGAAGGAGGTGGATGTGAGCGGGATTCATAGAGATTGGGTTGTTGGGTTGTTGGGTTGTTGGTTACAAGGTACAAAATACCTAACAACCCAACAACCTAAAACCCCTCAATAGCTTCCCCTACATCCCCCCACCCCGTGGGCTCTTCAATGAGGTCGATAGAGCCAAAGGCCTGGCGAAGGGCGTTTTTGATCTCGTTCTTGCGCCGCTCGCTGGTCTCGAAGTCGCTTTTGACCTCTCGTTTGGCTGTTTTGTAGTCGAACTCGCCGACGGTACCGTAGACCTTGAAGTAGAGGTTGACCAAACCGCCTTTGGCCTTGATGGGCTCAAGTCCGGGGTTGGATTTTTTAAACTTGGTGGCCAGCACCTGTCCTGCGTTGACTTTGATGTTGTAGTCGATCTCGTTCTCGAAGGAATGCTCGCCGCTGACGGTCAGGTTCATGGCGCTGCTCTGGATGAACATGGCGGGCAGGTAGAGCCTGCCGTTTTTGATCTCCAGGTAGTTTTGCATGTTGACGAATTTGATGTGCCGGAGGTCTTCGACCTTGACGTAGGAGGAGAGGTTGTCGAGAAGCTCGAAATCCCGGAGCTCGCCGTTCTGGATACCGATGCCGGCGAAGACGAGGAGGTCGGGCAGCACGATGTTCCCATTTTCGTCGAAATCGGCGAAGAGGGCCATTTTGGCGCTGAGCGTGCCGTCGATGTGGCGGTCCTGCAGCATGGACTGGCCGAAATTGTCCGTTTGCCGGAAGAACTCCTTGACGTCGACGCCGGCGCAATCGAAGCGGGCCTGGAGGCGGAGGCGTTCTTCGAAGAAAAGGCTTCCTGCGAGGTTGAAACGCCCGCCCATAGCTTCGGCGTTGCCCTCTATGAGCAGGGTATTTTCGTCGAAGACGAGTTTTCCGATAAAATAGCGGCCATCGGTTTTGCCGTAGTTGAATTCCTTGACCTGGCATTCGAAGACGCCGTCAAGGTGGGTGGCGAACCAGCCGTCGGCCTGAGGCTGGGGCGCGGCGAGGGAGTCGGCAACCGCGGGCGCCGAGGGCTGTTCGGTGGATGGCGGGTTGACCACGGCGATGAAGCGGTCGATATCGAGCACTTCGGAGCGCCAGTTGGCGTCGAAGCGCAGTTTGGCGCCTTGGGCTGCAACGGAGTCGCCGAGCAGCACGGGAATGAGGTTGGCGCAGGAGCCGTTGAGTGCGATGTCGCTCCCGGCGCCTTCGAGCTTGAGGTCGTTGAGGGTGAGGAGGTTGCCCTTCAATTCCAGCACGCCCCGATCGAAGGTCAGTTTCTCTTTTTCAAACTCAAGGGAGGCATCGTCGAATTCGATGCGGCCCTGGGCCAGCACGTTGCTCATGCGCGCAGGGTCGATCATATCGGAGTAGCGGCCTTTGAGGGAAAGGCCCTGGATTTCGATCTCCCCGGAGCCGTCTTTGACGGCGGCGGAGCCCAGCAGGCCGGCCACTGTTTCGATGGGAACGACGCCATTGAGGGCGAAGTCGACCATGGGGTCGTCGAGGTTGCGAACGAGGAGGCGGAAGTCGGCCAGCTGGCGGCCGAAGAAGCCTTTGAAGTCTTTGATCTCGAATTCGGTGGTTGCGTTGCTGCGGCTTTTCCCATTGGTAAAGCGGGCGGAGAAGGAGACGTCGCTGAGGCCCGAGGGCATGAGGTCGCTTTCGAGCCTGCCGTTTTCCAGGCCGAATTTGAAGTGGATATCCGGACTGGCCCGCTCCGACAGCAGGCCTTCCACACGCCCGTCGAAGAAGAAATCGCCTTTGCTCGACAGGTTACCGAGACGGGAAAAGTATTGCGGCGGCAGCAGTTGGAGCAGGTCGTCGAGATGGCCGCCCTCGTTGGCGATGAACAGGTCGAACAGGGTACCGTCAGGGCGGCTGGTCACCACGCCGTCGAGCTGGAAGGTGTTTTTCTCCACCCGCAGGTCAAACTTGCGGAAGTCGTAGGAGCCCTTCTCCAGATCCACATCCAGCAGTGCGTCGATACCCGCCTCCTTCCCGGCCAGGTAGCGGATGCCCGCCAGGTCGATGAAGTTGGATTTCAGGGCGGCTTTGGTCGTCATTTCGAAGGCCTTGTCGGAAAACTCGCCGGACAGGTCGAGGGAGGCCACTTCCACCGACATGTGCTGGTTGGTTTGCCGGTCTTCGTAGAGAAGCAGCATATTTTGCAGCCGGGCTTTTTTCAGCGATACCTTGAAGCCACTCGCTTCGCCGGTATCCGCCTCTTCCGAAGGCTCGAAGATATCGTAGCCCGCTTTTCCCTGCTCGTCGACCAGCGCCCGCAGCGCCCCGTTGGCGATGAGCACCGAGTTGACCTTGATCGAGGAGCCAAAGATGCTGGCGTAGCCGAT
>JBAQQB010000020.1:0-25733 GCA_049306275.1 Saprospiraceae bacterium
TCGACGATAAACGCATCACTGCCCCTCCGTCGCATACGCCTCCATCGGCACGAGCACGAAGCCGTTTTCGGCGAGGCGGGCGAAATCGTCGTAGTGGACCCAGAGGTAGCCGTTGTGGCCCCATTCAGGGCCCCAGGTGCTCATGATCTCGAAGGTTTCGTTCTGCTCCAGGTAGCTGGTCACGATGAAAGGGTAAAGCACCTCGGCTTTGGCGCCGGGGGCTTCCCAAATCTTTGTCTTGCTCAAGGAGGGGAAACTGGCCGGTACGCGCATCTGTACCAGCACGGGGTTGCCGCGCATCAGGGCCTTGCGGGTTTCGAAGATCTTCTGCTGTCTGGCTGTTTCCTTTCGGTAGAGATGCAGGTAGTTCTGGATGCGGAAGCGCGTGGTGTTGCGCACCCCTGAGGGGATGAGGGTGCTCTCGTAGGGCACGATCGCCGCGCTGACGGTGCCCTGCTGGATGAGGTGCAGCAGGCCGTTGACCAGGTCGTCGTTGTCGAGGCTGAGGAAGATGTAGTCGGGACTGAGGTTGACCTTGTAGTTGCTCTTGAAATTGGCGTAAAACTCCAGGCAGGCCGCCAGGGCGTAGCAGTTGGCCGAGCCCTGCGCGTCCTTGGTGCGGGGCGGCATGAGGTAGGGTTTGACGCTCTGCTCGTTGAGAATATCTGCCGAGCTGGTGCCCAGCCCCGGCATGACCACCATGAGGCGGTCGATCAGCTCTAGCTGCTCCACGCCGAAGGCTTCCACTGCCCCTTTGGGCACCGTATAAGGCGAAGGCAACGTATCGACCTGAGCGGCAAGCGTTTTGAGTGAGGCAAAAAATGACAAAACCAGAAATCGGATTGGGATGGCTCTCATATGTTCTCTTTTTAGGAAGGATTCTGCAAAGAAACGAATGGGAGCGAAGGTTTGGTTTGTCTTTCAGGAATTATTCACGCAGAGATGAGATTTTTTTTAATCTGAGGAGGGGGCTTCGTTTATCGTCGATCGTTTATCGTTTACATAAAACCTGTAATCGATAAACGATCGACGATAAACGCCTACAATGGAATATTCCCGTGCTTCTTCCTCGGCAGCACGTCCACCTTGTGTTCGAGCATGGCGAAGGCCTTGATGAGCTTGCGGCGGGTCTCCCGCGGGAAGATCACCTCATCGATGAAGCCGCGAGCGGCGGCGCGGTAGGGATGTGCGAATTTCTCGGCGTATTCGGCTTCCTTCTCCGACAGCTTGGCCACGGGGTCTTCGGCCGATTGTATTTCCTTTCGGAAAATGATCTCGCTGGCCCCCTTGGCGCCCATGACGGCGATCTCAGCGCTGGGCCAGGCGAAGTTCATGTCGGCGCCGATGTGCTTGGAGTTCATCACGTCGTAAGCCCCGCCGTAAGCCTTGCGGGTGATGAGGGTGACGCGCGGCACGGTAGCTTCGCTAAAGGCATAGAGCAGCTTGGCCCCGTTGGTGATGATGCCATTCCACTCCTGGTCGGTGCCGGGCAGGAAGCCGGGCACGTCGACGAGCACGAGAAGTGGGATGTTGAAGCTGTCGCAAAAACGCACAAAACGCGCCCCCTTGCGGGAGCTGTTGACGTCGAGTACCCCCGCCAGGCTCATGGGCTGGTTGCCGACGATGCCGATGGTGCGTCCCGCCAGGCGGGCAAAGCCCACCACGATGTTCTCCGCCCAACCGCCATGCACTTCCATGAACGACTCGTAGTCGACGATGCCGTTGATCACGTCGCGCATGTCGTAGGGCTGCTGCGCACTTTCCGGGATCACATCCGTCAATTCATCCCGGTATTCGTCACCCGGCTGGAAAGGCAGCACGGGTGGCTTGTCCTCGCAGTTTTGGGGCAGGAAGGACAAGAGTTTTCTTATCTGGTAAATACAGTCCAGGTCGTTGGCCGCCAGCAGGTGCGTGACGCCCGATTTGGTGGAATGGGTGAAAGCGCCGCCCAGGTCTTCCGAACTCACGTCTTCGTTGGTCACCGTCTTGACCACGTTGGGGCCGGTGACGAACATATACGACGTGTGCTCGACCATGACGACGAAGTCGGTGATCGCGGGCGAGTACACCGCTCCCCCCGCACAGGGCCCCATGATGGCTGATATTTGAGGGATAACCCCGGAGGAGCGCACGTTGCGGTAAAAAATGTCGGCATAGCCGCCCAGCGACTGCACGCCTTCCTGTATCCGGGCCCCGCCCGAGTCGTTGAGCCCGATCACGGGCGCGCCGTTTTTCATCGCCAGGTCCATGACCTTGCAGATTTTCTCCGCATGGGTCTCGGAAAGGGAGCCGCCGAAGACGGTGAAGTCCTGCGAAAATACATACACCAGCCGCCCGTTGATGGTACCGTAGCCGCACACCACTCCGTCGCCCAGCACGATCTGCTTGTCCATGCCGAAATCGTTAGAGCGGTGCGTAACGAGCGCCCCGATCTCTTCAAAAGAGCCCTCGTCGAGCAGGAAATGAACTCGCTCGCGGGCGCTGAGCTTGCCCTTGGCATGCTGCTGCTCGATTCGGTCAGCCCCGCCGCCCAATTTGGCCTCCGCCAACTTATCTTCCAGTTTCTTAAAAGCCTCTTTCATAAAAAAGTTGCGTTTATCGTTTATCGTTGAGCGTTTACGTAAACGATAAACGCTCAACGATAAACGTTTTTACCTGATCCCTGCCGCCTGCTGCCTCAACTCCGCCGCGCGCTGTGGGTTGCCCATCTGCTCCATGATCTGCGCCGCCAGTTCGAAGGCCTGTTTGAACCTCGGGTTGTGCTTGACCGCGGTTTGCAGGTTGTTAAGGGCGCTGTTGAGGTCGTTGTTGCGCTGCTGAACCACCGCAAGATAGTAATACGCCACCGAATACTCTTCATCCACGCGGATGGCCTCTTCAAAATCGGCCACGGCGCCTGCCTGGTCGCCTATGTTGAGTTTGGCCAGGCCCGAGAGGTAGAGGCCCGAGAGGTTTTCCGGCGCCACTTCAAGGGCCTTTTGGGCGGCCTCAAGGCCTTGCTGAAATTGCTGGGTGTTGATCAGGGCGTTGGCCAGGCCGATCCAGGCAAGCTCGTTGTCGGGGTATTGGGCCAGTTCCTGCCGGTAGGCCTCCACTGCTGCTGCGAGATTGGCCTCTTTGGCCAGCTGCTCGGCGCGGAAGACGTGCTTGTCGCCAGCCGTGAGCACCGCCGTAAGCGGCACGCCGTTGGCGTCGACGGTAAAGATGGTCTGTGAAGGCGGCCAGTTGCCGTTTTGCAACAAGGGCCCGCGCACGTAGCGCGAAGGGAAAATCGCATAGTCCCAGTCGCGGACATACCGCTGGTTGTACTTGACGTAGGTGGTGATCACCTTGCCGTCGTATTCCGGTCCAACGTGCTTGTCGAGGTTGTAGGAGAAGCTGGAAGCGATGACCACCGGCGAGCCGTCGGGTTTGGGTTTGAGCAGGCCTTCTTTCTCCATGCGCTCCACGGCCTGCCGCACGCTTACGCCCCAGTAGTCTTCTTCGAAGTAACCATGCGCGCCCTTCATACCGCCCGCCAGGGGATTGAAGTACACATAGGGATAATCCGCATTTCTGACAATAAATATGGCCGGTTCGATCATCATCAGTCCCAGAATGGCCCAAATAGCATACCGCACAAAGGGGCTCCCCGCCGATTGGGCCCTGATGCCGATCTCCGCCCAGAACAGGGCCGCGACAATGACCAGCCCCGGGAAGGCAAAAAGCAGGTGTCGCCAGCCGTCGTACAGGATAGCGTCGCTGTAAATGATGTAGGCGATGGGAAACACCCCGGCAAAAGCTGCCATGATGACCGGCATCGTACCAAACCGCCTCCACAGCCAGGGCAGCAGGAGCAAGCCGCCGGCGATGCCCGCCAGTGCGTAGAGCGGTATGGTGTTGTAGATCCAGACGATGGGGTAATACCAGGGCGTCTGGTCCGACATGATATTATCGCCCATAAACAAGACCCTGATCCGGGTGCCGAACTTGCTGAAGGCACTGAGCGCCTCCAGAGAGTGGTCGATGGGCGACTGCATGGCATAAGGCCAGACCAGCAGCGCCGCGATAAACCCAGCCACCGCTGCGCCGATACCGAACAGGGCGTACCTTCCCACCACTTTGGCTTGGGTGAACAGGCCCTTTATTCCATATTTAAAAAGAAAATCAAGCCCCGCAAACAGGCCGAGGTAGGCGAAGAGCAGCAAACCGCCCGCGCGCAGGCCCAGCGCGATGGCAAAACCCGCAGCCATGCCGATGAGGTCGGCCCAGCGGAATTTCGGCATGTCCTTCAGCCAGCGCATCATAAAAAACAGCGCCATGATGTAGCCCATAGCAAAGGGAATATCCTTGGGGTTCATCAGCGAGTGGCCCAGAAAGCGGGGGGAAAGCCAGACCAGGGCCATGGCGAGCAGCCCGTAGCGCCAGCCCGCCAGTTGGCGTACGAAGAGCCCCACAAAGAGCATGGCCAGCCAGCCAAACAGGGCGTTGAACCAGTGCCGCACATCGTGGTACACCGGATCGGCTGGCGTGTTGCCCAGGGCCCGGTTCACCAGGCCCGTGGTCAGCTCGAAAAAGCCGCCATAGAGGTGCATGTTGCCCTTGGGAATGTTCAGGGCCGCCGTATCCTTACCGAAGCTCAGGTAGTAATCGACCAGTTTTTCGGAGTAATCATCCTGATACTCATCATCGCCGTTGATGCCGCTGCCGTTGGCCAACAGGAGGGTGAGGACCAGCAGGAGAGCTGCAGCGCCCCAAAAAACGGTTTTCCACCAGGCTTGTTCCTGTGGTTGGTAAAGGACCCTGGGCGCCGGCGCAGCAGCGGGCTGACTGGCGGTTTTTTTGGGAATGGGCGGGGGAGTTTTACGCTTGCTCATGAATTAGCTGTTTGCGCGGAAAAGATAGTAAAATCCGCTACATTTGCCTAATATTGCTATATACCACACAATTTTGAGTTCATGGAACATATCGCTACGCAAGTACTATCGCGCCGGGTCCTGGAAATGGAAGAATCCTCTACCCTGAAAATGGCCCAATTGGCCCGCAACCTGTCCAGCCAGGGGCATCAGGTCATCAACCTGAGCCTCGGCGAACCCGACTTCGACACGCCTGTCCACATCAAGGAAGCAGCAAAAAAAGCCCTCGACGAAGGCTACACCAAATACACCCCGGTACCGGGCCTGATGGAACTGCGCCAGGCCATCGTGCGCAAGTTCAAGCGCGAGAACGGGCTCGACTTCGCGGTCAACCAGATCGTGGTGTCCAACGGCGCCAAGCAATCCCTGGCCAACATTAGCCTTGCGATGCTCAACGAGGGCGACGAAGTCGTCATTTTCGCCCCCTACTGGGTTTCGTATACCGAGATCGTGCGCTTGGGCGGCGGCGTACCCGTGGTCGTCAAGGCTGGTATCGAACAAGACTTCAAGGTCACGCCCCGGCAGCTCGAAGCGGCCATCACCGAGCGCACCAAGCTCGTGCTCTTCTCCTCACCCTGCAACCCCACCGGCTCCGTATTCTCCGAGCAGGAGCTCAAGGCCCTGGCGGACGTCATCGCCCAATATCCCAACATCTATATCGTAGCCGACGAGATTTACGAGCACATCATCTTCAACACCCGCCACGTCAGCATCGGCTCTTTTGAAAATGTCAAGAACCGCACCATCACCGTCAACGGATTTGCCAAGGGCTATGCCATGACGGGCTGGCGCCTGGGCTATATGGGCGCTCCGGCTTTTATCGCCGAAGCCTGCGCCAAGATTCAAGGGCAGGTCACCTCCGGCGCCAACGCCTTCGCCCAAAGGGCCGCAATCACCGCGCTCGAATCCGACCTCAAGGCTACTTACGACATGCGCGACGCCTTTCACCGCCGCCGCGATCTCACGCTGAAACTTTTCGAAGACATCCCCGGCATTTTGTGCAACCACCCGCAGGGAGCCTTCTACATTTTCGCGGATATCAGTTATTATTTCGGAAAAAGCGATGACCAGACGACCATCCAAACCTCCGACGACCTGGCGATGTACATCCTGGAACACGCCCACGTGGCGACCGTTTCGGGCTCGGGCTTCGGCGCCGACGAATGCCTGCGCCTCTCCTACGCCGCATCAGATGAGGAGCTCATCGAGGCGGCCAGGAGGATCAGGGAGGCTTTGAGCAAGCTGAGGTAAGAATCAACAACCTTCCTCTTCTTCCACTTCCGCAGCGGCTTCGCGTTTGGCGGGAGCAATCTGCTTTTTGGGAGCGACAGCCGGCGCTGTCGCAGGCTCCGCAGCCTGCTGCTCGGGGGCGAGCAAAGCCTTCACGCCTGCGGTATCGATTTTCGGAGATTCAAAAAAAGGTACCGGCAGGGAATCAAGGCGGGCGGGATCCAGCTGGGAATACAGCCCCGTATAAAGCTTGACGAAGCCGAACCCAGCCTGTCGCAGCAACAGCCAGGCGCCGTTGGCCTGAGCGGGCGTTTCTCCATACAGCACTGCCGTCTGACCCGCATCCTCTATTTTGCGAAGCAAAGCCTTGCCTTCACCGGACAACAATGCTTCAGCCTGGATATTCACCGCTCCAGGTACATGGCCCTGCTCAAAGGCGGCCGGCTCGCGAAGGTCGACGAAAACCAGTTCCTTCCCGCCGTTTGCCAGGGCTTCAACCGCTTGCCGGGGCGTCAGCATGGCGCCGGGATCGCCTGTCAGGGCAAGGGTTTCGGATGGAGAGAGCAAATAGCGTAAATCGGTGCGTTCGTGGGTGAGTAAGCCCACAATAATGAGGACCAGAAAAGCCGTCGCGGCGATCAGGAGTCCCCAGGTTCTGTTTAGTTCTTTCATGTCCGCTTTTTTGAAAAGATAATCCCAACTCAATGACCCCTCTTCTCTTTTTTCGCAGGCCCATTTTCAAGGGGCACCTGGATCATTCTCCTCGGGGCCTTGAAGGGCCGGGCTTTGAACTTCCCTTCCTCGCCGCTGAAGAAGAACTCGCGCGCCGCCAGGCGGAACTGATACATTTCCTTGTCTTCCGCGGAGGCTGCTTCACCGGGGTCTTTAGTATGGAGGAGCAGGTCTGACCATTCATTGAGGCCCCCTTCCATCACCCAAATGCGATCCATATTGAGGCGTTTGCAGATCATCCAGGCCTGGTCGGCCAGCACGGTTTCATTCGAATAAAAAACCTTGTCGGCGCCGGGCTGTTGCAGGATGTCCATCGCAGGCCCCGAGAGCAGGGAGTCGAGCGGGATATGCACCGATTCGGGAATGGCGAAAGACATAGCCTGCGATGCCGGTCTCACGTCGATGAGCACCAGCCCCGGCTCATCGTACATCAGCCAGCCGTTGATGGCGTCTGGCGAGATGTAGCGGGAGGAATCCAGGATCAGTTTGAGCATCTTCTCAGGATGCCCCAGCTTGTCGGGATCTTTGGCCGGGAGGAAAAGCATACCGGCGCCCAGGACAAGCGTCACGCCGATAGCATATATATATTTCCAGTTCATAGTCGTAAATTAATACTCCACCTTTTTGACCTTCTTCTCGATATAGGTACCGGCGAAAAACATGGCCAGGGCTGCCAGGATGAGCAGGAAGCCGAAAACCACGTTGCGCATGCCGAGAATGCCGTAAATAGTAGCCGAGGCCATGTTATGGCTGTTGTAAATTCCTTCGAAGAGGGGGAACAATTCCGAAAAAATGAAAATCCCGATGCCCAGTCCCACCGTAAACACCATGGCGTCGATCTTGCCGATAGCCACCCCGGCGAAGCTGGTGCCCGGACAATACCCGCCCAGGCTGAAGCCAAGGCCCATGATCACCCCGCCCAGAATGGCCGAGTAGACGAAGAAGGGGTTGATGTACAGCATGGAAAGGTCGAGCCAGCCCATGTAGTCGAAATAGATGATACCTACCATAGCTGTGATGGCTCCGGTAAAGAACACCCGCATGACGACGAAATCGTAGCCGAAAAAGGTGCCCATGATCTTGCGGGAAGAGGAAAAACCGGAGGCCTCCAGCACGAAACCGAATGTTACCCCCAGCAAAAAGGCGATTGCCATATTCCAGCTTTCGGGAATGAAACCCATCGGGATGAGTGGCCCTGTCATAGCTTATCAATTTTGATGCGACATTTTTAAATCCACAACTTCCTGAATATCCAGGAAAACAGATAGGCCGACCCGAAGATGGCCAGCATGGTGATGATCCCCGAGGCGGAGAGCACCGCCAGGCCGCTCAGTGCCGCCCCGCTGGTACACCCCCGGGCAAACTGCGAGCCCAAGCCGAAGAGAATGCCTCCCGCCAGTGCCGCAAGTAACCGCTTTCGACTGGTGATTTTCGGCGAGTGCTCGACCTTGAGCTTCAGGCGCCCGAATAATGCCCCAGAGATCAGGGCTCCTACCAGGATTCCCATTACTTCGTAAACCAGCCAGTTATTCATGGGATTGGAACCGGGCCGGAGGAACTTGCTGTAGTATTCCCCCTCCTCCGCATGCTCGGGCGACACGGCGTGCACCACCGTCACCACCGTGCTCTTGACCGCGCCGCTGGCGCCCAATCCGCGTCCGGTTATGTAGAAAGTGCCCAGAAGCACCAGTCCCAGCAATATACCCCCCAAATATGGATTGAGGTAAGTTTGCCCGCGTTGATTGTTATCTGCCATCGTTTTGACATTTTGTATAACCGGGCCAAAGGAAGAAAAAAACGTAGATGCTGTTGGTGATATAAGTCACACCGACACGCAATTCTGCCGTGGAGGGGCGCCACTCAAACTGAAAACTGAAAATCGAAAACTGAAAACTAAAACTTCAACCCATGCCATTCCCTCCCATTCAAATACCAAATGGTGACGGCGAGGATGAAGGCCCAGTAAAACAACTCGGCAGCCCAGGCCCAGCCCAGGCCTGCCTGCAGGGTTTCGATGACCAGGTAGGTGTAAACAATGTAAAACACCACCCCGATGGCCTGTATCTTGAGCCCGAAGAAGGTAGCGCCCGTGCCCGACAGGCCGTTGAAGTAGATGCCGGCGAAGGAGAACAGAAACAGAATACCCAGCAACACCCACAGAATGGGCTGCGCCTCCAGCACCAGGCTCATGTCTTCTTTTCCCAGTAAAGGATAGAGCATAGTCTGGGGGAATAAGACTACGGGCAGGGAAATGGCCATCGTAAGACCGGCGCACAATTTGGCCGTTTTCCAGATGATGGGCACCACGGCCTGCCGCCTGCCCGCCCCGATAAAGTTGCTGACCATGGTGTTGACCCCCGCGGCAAAGCCCCAGCTGGGAATAGACAGGATCAGGTACACCATGCGCACCAGGTTGGAGATGGCCAGGGCGCGCTCGCCGATATTTTCCACGATGCCGAAAAAGAAAAACCAACTCCCAAGCCCTACGATGGCCTGCGCCACTATCGGCAGGGAGAGTTGGAACAAGCCCTTGATCGGCTCCCACCGCAGCTTCGGCAAGCGGTAGAGGCGATAGGTGCGGATGGGCTTGTCAAAAATCATGTAAATGAGAAAAATACCAAGGGCTACGAACTCGGCGATGGTGCTGGCCAGGCCTGCCCCCGCCATGCCCATGGCCGGGAAGCCCCAATGTCCGAAAATCAGGGCATAATCCAGCACGATGTTGACCCCCGCCAGCACGAAAACCTCTACCAGGATAAAGCCCGTGCGAGCGATGCCCGTGTAAAGGGCGATTAGCGCAACACCCGCATAGCTGGCAAATACCCCCCACGACCGGTAATCGAGGTACTCCAGGCTCTTTTCCAGAATGGCCGGCGAATCGATGATGAACTGAAACAGGTACCAGGCGCCGTAGTGCATGAGCAGGAACATGGCGATAGCCAAGCCTATCTCGAAATACAGGGTGGAGTAAAATGCCTCCCGCACTCCCTCCGGCTGACGCCCCCCCATGCGCCGGGCGATAATGATCTGCCCTCCTTTCGAAAAACCATACCCGATAGCCGCCACCACCAGGTAGAAAACACCGACAAAACCAATGGCGGCGAACTCCACCTCGCCCAGGTGGAAAAGAAACACGCTGTCCGTCAGCGCTATGACGTTCTGCGCGGCACTGCCCAGCATGATGGGCATGGCGATGGACAGAATCTGACGATAGCCGGTACTTAGCTGCATGGGTGTTTAAATCAAGGCGGAATATACAGGCATTATCTTTTTTTGACGAATCAAACGGAAAAAATTGGGACTTTTGTCTGAGAAAAAATTCATTGTTATGTTACTTCGCGGTCTGATCATTCCCGCCGGACTTATACTCGGGCTCATCGCCACCGGATGCCGGCCCGGACAAACCCATAAAGAATCCATGATGTACCAGCGCAACGACCTGTCTGCCCCCAGGGCCAAGCAAATTCCCAAAGAACTATCCATCCACGGCGACACCCGTATCGACCCCTACTACTGGCTCAACGAACGGGAAAACCCGGAGGTGATCAGCTATCTACAGGCTGAAAACGCCTACACGGACGAAATGATGTCCCACCTCACCGGTTTTAAGGAAAAACTTTATCAGGAGATCATCGGCCGCATCCGGCAGACGGATATGTCGGTACCCTACCTCGACAATGGCTACTACTACTTCGTGCGCTACGAGGAAGGACAGGAATATCCCATTTATTCCCGCAAGAAAGGCAGCCTCGATGCCCCTGAGGAGGTCATGCTCGACGCCAACGAGCTGGCCAAGCCCTTCTCCTACTACCAGGTCGGCGGCGCCGCCGTCAGCCCCGACAACAAGATCGTGGCCTTCGGCGAAGACACCCTGAGCCGACGTATCTACACCATCCGGTTCAAGAACCTGGAAACCGGCGAGTTTCTGGAAGACGCCATCCCCAACACCACTGGCGGCGCCGTGTGGGCCAACGACAACCAAACCGTTTTTTATTCGGTGAAAGACGCCTCGCTCCGGGCCTACAAGATCTACCGCCACCGCCTCGGCACGCCCGCTTCGCAGGATGTGGAGATATACCACGAAAAGGACGAGACTTTCGGCGTGGGCATTGGAAAGACCAAGTCGAAGAAATACCTCGTCATCGCCTCCTATCAGACCGTCTCCACAGAATTCCGCTACCTCGACGCCAACGATCCCGAAGGCGCATTCAAGGTCATACAACCCAGAGAGCGCGACCACGAGTACATGGCCGACCACTACGGCGACTCCTGGTACATCCGCACCAACTGGAACGCCAAAAACTTCCGGTTGATGAAGACGCCGGAGGGCAAGACCGGCAAGGAAAACTGGACCGAAGTGATCGCCCATCGCGAAGATGTGCTGATCGAAGGCATGGAGCTGTTCAGCAAATACCTCGTGCTCGAAGAGCGGCAAAACGGCCTGCTCCGCCTGCGCGTCAAGCCCTGGCAGGGAGGAGAAGAGCATTACGTCGATTTCGGGGAAGAGGCCTACACCGTTTTCCCCACCAGCAACTACGACTTCGACACCGACCTCATCCGAGTCAACTATACCTCGCTGACTACGCCCAGCTCGGTATACGACTACAATATGCAAACACGCAAACTCACCCTGCTCAAAGAGCAGGAAGTGGTAGGCGATTTCGATAAAGACAACTACCACACCGAGCGCCTCTACGCTACGGCCCGCGACGGCGTCAAGGTGCCGATCTCGCTGGTGTACCGCAAAGGCTTCAAAAAGGACGGCACGGCCCCTCTCCTGCTCTATGGCTACGGCTCCTATGGCTTCAGCATGGACCCCACATTCAACTCAGCCCGCCTGAGCCTGCTCGACCGCGGCTTCGTCTTCGCCATCGCGCACATACGCGGGGGCGAGGAGATGGGACGGCAGTGGTACGAAGACGGCAAGTTGCTCAATAAAAAGAACACCTTCACCGACTTCATCGACTGCGGCGAGTTTCTCGTCAGGGAGCAATACTGCGCCAAAGACCAGCTCTACGCCGCGGGCGGCAGCGCCGGCGGCCTGTTGATGGGCGCCGTGGTCAATATGGCGCCCGGCATGTGGAAAGGCGTACTGGCCGCCGTGCCCTTCGTCGACGTGGTCACCACCATGCTCGACGAGAGCATCCCGCTGACCACCGGCGAGTACGACGAATGGGGCAACCCCAACGACAAAACCTACTACGACTACATCAAGGCCTACTCGCCCTACGACAACGTCGAGGCCAAAGATTACCCCGCCATGCTCGTCACCACCGGCCTCCACGACTCGCAGGTACAGTACTGGGAGCCCGCCAAGTGGGTAGCCCGCCTGCGCGAGGTGAAAACGGACCAGAACCCGCTCCTGCTCCACACCAACATGGAGACCGGCCACTCGGGCGCCAGCGGCCGCTTCCAGCGGTACAAGGACACGGCGCTGGAGTACGCGTTTTTGCTTGATCTGGCGGGGTTGTCGGAGTTGGAGAGGAAGGATTGAGCACATGTCCCCCCCCATCGACATACCCCTCCTCAGCCTTGAAGAGCACCTGCAAACCAGGAGCGCGAACGGGCAAAGGCAGCTCTTCGACCCCATCCGCCGCAAGTGGGTGGCGCTGACGCCGGAGGAACTGGTCAGGCAACTGCTCATCCTTTACCTGATCAGAGAAAAAGGCTATAGCCCCAACCGCATCGGAGTGGAAAAAATGCTCAAGGTAAATTCCCTGACCCGCCGCTTCGACCTACTGGTCTATGCCCCGGATATGTCGCCCTGGATGCTCATCGAATGCAAGGCCCCCGCTGTGCCCATCTCCCAGGCGACCTTCGACCAGGTGGCGCGCTACAACCTGCCGCTGCACGTGCCCTACCTCGCAGTTAGCAACGGAATGCACACTTATTGCTGCGCCATGGACTACCAACGCCAGGATTATACTTTTTTGACGGAGTTCCCCGATTTCCCAGGTCAGGTGGCGTAATTCTGGCAGAGCTTTAGTAAATTTCGGGCCACAATTCCGCAACCTGACCGTTTATGACCAAAGACAAAATACTCGTGATCGGAGCCAACGGACAGATTGGCTCCGTCCTGACAGAAGCCCTGCGCGGCCAATTCGGAGACAACAACGTCATTTCCACCGACATCCGGGAGCCGGACAAGCCCTCACCCCCTTTCGAACTGCTCGACGTACTGGACGCCGCCAAACTGGCCGACGCTGTTGATCGCCACGACATTACCCAGATCTACCACCTGGCCGCCGTGCTCTCCGCCAAGGGCGAGCGGGCGCCGCTGCCCACCTGGGATATCAACATGAAGGGCCTGCTCAACGTCCTGGAGGTGGCGAGGGAGAAAAAGGTGGCCAAAGTGTTCTACCCCAGCTCCATCGCCGTGTTCGGCCCCACCACGCCCCGGGTTAACACCCCGCAATTTACCGCCATGGAACCTACCACCGTCTACGGCATCAGCAAAGTGGCCGGCGAGCTGTGGTCGCAGTACTACTTCAACCGCTACAGCCTCGACGTGCGCTCCCTGCGCTACCCCGGCATCATCGGTTACCAGTCGCTGCCCGGTGGCGGTACCACCGACTACGCCGTCGACATCTACCACAAAGCCGTGCTCGGCCAAGCCTTCGAGTGCTTCCTGCGCGAAGACACCCGCCTGCCCATGCTCTACATGGACGACGCCATCCAAGGCACCCTCCAGCTCATGGACGCCCCGGCTGATCAGGTCAAAGTGCGCACCAGCTACAACCTCGCCGCTATGAGCTTCACCCCGGCTGAAATCGCCCTCGAGATCAAAAAACACCTGCCCGGCTTTCAGGTCAGCTACAAACCCGACTTCCGACAGGCCATCGCCGATTCCTGGACCCAGAGCATCGACGATACACAGGCACGCAAAGACTGGGGCTGGGCCCCCCGCTTCGACCTCCCCGCCATGACGGTGGATATGTTGGAGCATTTGGGGGAGCAATATGGGAAAGTTTTCAGTGTTTAGTTTTCAATTTTCAGTTGAAAAATTGAAAACCATAAACTGAAATGAAAACTGAAAACTGAAAACCGAAAACTAAAAACTAAAAATATGTTCACCAACGTCCAATCTTCCCTGCAACAGGAGCTCCAGGAGATCAAAGATGCGGGGCTTTATAAAAGAGAGCGCACCATCACCACGCCACAAGGGGCAGAGATCAACACCCTCGAAGGCGGGGATGTGCTCAACTTCTGCGCCAACAATTACCTTGGCCTGTCCTCCCACCCGGAGGTGACCAAGGCGGCCATTGAAACCATCAAGACCCACGGTTACGGCATGTCTTCGGTGCGGTTTATCTGCGGCACACAGGACATCCACAAGCAGCTGGAGCGCAAGATCTCGGAATTCCTCGGCACAGATGACACCATCCTCTACGCCGCGGCTTTCGACGCCAACGGCGGCTTGTTCGAGCCCCTGCTCCAGGAACAGGACGCCATCATCTCCGACGAGCTCAACCACGCTTCCATCATTGACGGCATCCGCTTGTGCAAGGCCCAGCGCTTCCGGTACAAGCACAACGATATGAACGACCTGGAAGAGCAGCTCAAAGCAGCCAAAGGCGCCCGCCGCCGCCTCATCGCCACCGACGGCGCTTTCTCCATGGACGGCACCATCGCCCAGCTCGACAAGATCTGCGACCTGGCGGAAAAGTACGACGCTATGGTCATGATCGACGAATGCCACGCTACGGGATTCCTGGGCAAAACGGGCCGTGGCACCCACGAATACCGCAACGTCATGGGCCGCGTCGACATCATCACTGGCACCCTCGGGAAGGCCATGGGCGGCGCATCAGGCGGCTTCACCGCAGCGCGGCAGGAGATCGTGGATATGCTGCGCCAGCGCAGCCGTCCCTACCTCTTCTCCAACACCGTGGCGCCCTCTATCGTGGGCGCTTCCATCAAGGTCATCGATCTGCTCTCCGGCTCTACCGCCCTGCGCGACAAGCTGGAGCGCAACACCCAATACTTCCGCAAGGCCATGACCGCCGCCGGCTTCGACATCCTGCCCGGCGAACACCCCATCACCCCCATCATGCTCTACGACGCCCCCCTGGCCCAGGAATTCGCCGCCCGGCTCCTCAAGGAAGGCATCTACGTGATCGGCTTCTTCTACCCCGTCGTACCCAAAGGCAAGGCCCGCATCCGCGTCCAGATCTCCGCCGCTCATGAGCAGGAGCATCTGGAGAAGGCGGTAGCGGCGTTTACGAAGGTGGGGAGGGAATTGGAAGTCATTAAATAAGTTTATAAGTTTATAGGGTTAGAAGTTTAGGATTCTAAACTTCTAACCCTATAAACTTATAAACTTACCAGAATTTCCTACTGCTTCACCAACACCCTTGACTTCTGCCTCCCCCCTTCCATCTGCACCCGCACATAGTAAGTGCCGGGCGCCAGGCGGCTGCCGTCGAAGGTCACTTCGTGGGGGCCTTCGGGGAGGATTTTATCGAATAAGACTTCGCGCTCGCAGCTGAGGCTGTCGAAGACGCTCAGGCGCACGCGCTCGCGGCGCGAGGTGAAGCGTATCGTAGCCATATTGCGGAAGGGATTGGGATAGACGGCCAGGTCCACTTCTCCGGGTACGACCGTCAGGTCGGTGGCGCTGCTGGGGGTGCAGGGCTGGAGGACGGGGATGTACTGGAAATCTTCGAACAAGAGGTCTTTCACCGTATCCAGGGGCACTTCGAACCAATCCATCAGCACGGAACCGTAGATATTGCGGAAGTCGTACTGCATGCCCACGCCGTCTTCGATGCCGGCGGAAGCGGGGATATCGGGGTTGTCGCCCAGAATGCCGGGGTTGACGCAAGAGCCGAAAACCAGCAGCGGCGCGGCGGAGCCGTGATCGGTGCCGAGGCTGTCGTTGGAGCGGATACGGCGTCCGAACTCGCTGAAGGTCATGGTGACGACGCGCTCTTCGAGGCCGAGCAGCTGGAGGTCCTGCTGGAAGGCCGCCACGGCGTCGGACAGGGTTTTAAGCAGGGTTGCGTGATCGCCCTGCAGCACGTCGTTATTTTGCACCTGATTGGCATGGGTATCGAAGCCGCCGATACTGGCGACGTAGATTTTGGTCTTCAGTCCGCCGGCGATGAGCAGTGCGATGTTTTTCAGCTGCTGCGCCAGTTCATTGTCGGCCGGGTAGCTGGCCAGGTTATTGCCCTGGTTGGCGGCGGCGGTGATCACGTCAGCATATTCGTTGGTCTGTAGAATAGTCTGGCGCAGGAAGGTCAGCTCGTCGCCATAGGGCGTGTTGGGCGCCACGTCGTTGCCTCCCGAAGCCACCGGATACAGGGCGAAGGGATCGGAGATGGTAAGGCTGTAATTGGCGCCGACGCCCTGGCAGGTAGCAGATACCTGGTAGCCGATGGTGATGGCGAAGGGATCGGGGAAATCGCCGTTGGGGTAACCGTTGGGGAAGGCCGAATGTTCCAGGTCGAAATAGCGGCCCAGCCAGCCCGTATTCCAGGTCTCCTCTGCCGGCGAGCCGGAGGTCCAGATATCCGTAGAGCGGAAGTGGGAGCGGTTTTGGTTGGGATAACCCACGCCTTGCACAACGGCCATGCGCGCGTTGTCGTAGACGCCTTTGAGGCCAGTCATAGCGGGGTGCAGGCCGGTTTCGGGCGTGAGGATGAGGGCTGAGCTTTCGGGGATGAGGATATTGCCGCGGGCGTTTGCCAGCTTGCTGTACTGGTCGAGGGGCAGGATGGTGTTGAGGCCATCGTTGCCCCCGTTGAGCTGGATGATGACGAGCACCTTGTCGTTGTCGCCGTTGAAAGCGTTGAACAGCGAGTTGCGGCCAAAAGCCTTGACGCCAAACCCGTTGAGCAGGAGCGGCAGACTGACGGCCGTAGAGGTCTTCAAGAAATCTCTGCGTTTCATGATGTTGATTTTTACGGGTTTAGCTTAAATAAAATTCGGGCATATTCATCATGGCCCTCAGCAGGAGGCGGAGCTTGAACTCTACCGACCCGGCGAGCGCGGCATTGGCAGGATCGGCGAGGTAGTCGAGGTACTCCACCGTCCACTCGAAATCGGGCAGCCCAGGAATGAGGACGTTTTTCAGGTAGACCTTCTGATTGGCCGTGATGGGCTGCGGGAAGAGGATGACAGACAGCTCATCGATCAGCTTGTTGGGGTCGGTGGGGTCGTCGAGGGTAGTGACGAGCTCCAGCACGTCGATTTTGAGGAAGTTGTTGCCTCCGATCTCGATCCCTACGATCGACAGGGCGTCGGTGATGAGCATCCGGAATGGCAGGGTCACCGAGTTGATCCAGTTGCGGTAGTAGGAAGGGCTTTGGTAGTAGGCTTTCCAGCCCGCTACTTCGGGCGGGTTGAAAACCTGCATTTGGAGGGCGACGAGCGGCTCGGCCATTTTGATCCAGGCGCGGTATTTGGCGCCCAGTTGGGACGGCACCTGCACATCCAGGCTCTTGGTCGAGCTGAGGATGAAGTCGACCGGGTTTTTGATCATGGGGCCGATGCTGAGGGCGTCGAAGAAGTGTTCGCTCTTGAGCAGGGCTTCCAGCACGGGGCGGATTTCGTAGTCATTGTCGATCATCACCTGGGCCATTGCGTCGATGACCTCCGACTCAATGGTTTCGTCGATGACGTAGTAGACAAACCAGCGGTATAGTTTGCGGCAGATAAAGCGCGCCACCTCGTCCTGCTGGAAGATGACGTCGATCAGGTTTTTATACTCATCGACGCCGGCCGGGGCGATCACGGCGTTGTTGAAGCGGTAGGACAGCTGTTTGGTGGAGTTGTCGTGCCGGTTGGGAACAAAGGCCGATCCCACGGTCACGGCGGGGTTGATGGAAAAATAGCCTACGTCCACCCATCCGGTGAGCACCTTGGCAATCTCGGTGACGTCTTGTTCGGTGAAGTTGGTATAGTCGCCGGGCCCCACCTGCGGTCCTTTGCCGATGGTGAAGAGTTCGAGCAATTCGCGCGCGTAGTTCTCGTTGGGCGCCACTTTGGTGTTCTGGTTGCCGTTGAGGTAGCGCAGCATGGACGGGTCGATGGTGATGTCTTTCACCAGCTGCCGGAAATTGGTGAGTGAGCCGGCGCGCAGGGTGTCGATGTACTTGTAGATAAATTTGGGATCGTTAACGATGCCGATAGCCGTGACAAAGTGGTTGTGCCAAAAGAGTGTCATTTTTTCCCGGATGGACATGCCCTCTTCCTGCATCAGCCCCATCGCCCAGGAATACAGCGACTGGGTGCGGTAGCCGATGAAATTGACAGTCAGGGAATAAGGCGCATCGATCCAGGTAGCGCCAATGGGCACGTCGGGGTCGTCCTGAAAATTGGGGTTGAGTGGCGGGTCGGGCATCGGGTAGTCGGCCAGCAGTGCCTCGACTGTAGCGTCGAGTCCCAGGGCGGCGGCTTCCTTGATGCGGGCATAATTGGGGCCCATGGTGGTGCGCCGCAGCAGGTGCGCGGCTTGTTCGAGGCCCCAGGGGCCGGTGTAGGGCGTCAGGCCGGTGAGTGTCAGCGAGGTCGCCGCCTTGCGCTTCGCCGATTTGCGGCCCAACATCATTGCGAGAGTTGCTCTTCTATCCATGCCGGTCGTTTTGGTTCCGGCCTTGGACGCCGGAGGAAGGTGAAAGTTTAAAGAGTGAAAAAGTGAAAAAGTGAAAGGGTGAAAGGGTGGAAAAATGGCAAAGGCAAATTGCACTTTTTATCTAATGATGACCACCTGCCCTGCGCTGTCTATTTCCCCTTTTTCATTTTTCAGGTGATAGACGTAGGCGCCGGGGGGCAATTTTCCGAGAGAAAGAGAGGTTTGTCCACCAGCGACAGTGCGTTGGAGGTGCAACTTCCCATCAGCGCGGTTAAAAATCTCCAGGAAATATGAGCTTCCATGGGGAGATTCAATATTAAGCGTCATTTCGTCTGTTCCCGGGTTGGGGAAAAAACGGGATTTGATCTTGGGGGCATTAACATCGATGACAGACTCAAGCCCCTCTAAAATAGTGATTTCATCGATCATCCATCCATCTTGCTCGGTCTCGATAGAATCGGATTGAAAATCAAACCGAAATGTGATTGAATCCAAATCAGGATTATCATTTATTAAACCCCAAATCAATGAATAACAGTAAATCCATCCGTTGCTTTTCCCGGTAAAGGGAGGTGGTGATGAGCTATTCCAGGATCCATTGGGTGAGATCCAATAGAATTCTGCTGAAGGAAAATTGAAATAGTCCACCCAGGTCACTCCTCCATCCAAAGAAATCAACACTGCTCCATAGTCCTTTGTCGAGTCTGCATCGATCTCATAGGAAAAGCTGAGTTCAAGGATATGGCTGCCGGAGATGATCGGGTAAGAAAAAAAAAGATCATAAGGGATGTAAAAGGAAGAATGATTATCAGCAGGATAATGGTCGGCGGTATCTGTTACGATAGCGTTGGGGGAGAAAGGGAAAGTTGTGAAGCTGGGTTTCTCCGCCGTTCCGATCTGCCAGCAATTTTGGGTATTGGCCGTATCGATCCATAACTTACCCAGCCAATCTCCATTTTCAAAATTGATGTTGAGGGGGTCCTGGCTGTAGAAAAAAGCTGGTACCAGCAGGAGCAATGCAATAGTTCTCATGGCCTGGATTTTTAGTAATACACAAAACGGGCTTGGTTCCCCTACCCCGTTTCATAAAATTAACCAAAAATCTTCGTTTTATTCTGTCTCTTTCCAATCGAGCACCTGCACATTTTTCACCACCATCTGCACCGTGTCTTTGGTGCGCTCTTCCATGAGGAGGATTTTGCCCTTGCGCAGGTTTTCGAGCACGTTAGGCTGGCTGTGGCGCACGGTGATGAGTTCCAGGCCGCGGTCGATCATGACCTTGAATTCCTTTTGGACGCTTTCGGCGAATTGGTCGACCTTGTTATCGCTGTCGTTGACGCAGATGATAAAGGAGATAGCGGTGTTTTGCATCATGTTGACCTGCATGCGCAAATTGGCGATGTGGTTGAACAGCACGCTCATGTGGTGCTCGGCGACAAAGGAGAAGTCGCGCGTGGAGATCGACACCATGGCCTGGTTGCGCTCCACGGCCACCATGGGCGGGTAGAGGTCTTCCACCTCGCTGGAAATGAGGGTGCCTTCCCCTTTGGGGTCGATGAAAGATTTGACGTAGAGGGGGATATTCTTGTTTTGCAGCGGTTTGATCGTCTTGGGGTGGATCACCTTGGCGCCGTAGTAGGTCATTTCGATGGCCTCGCGGTAAGAGAGGCGGTCGAGCTTGACGACGTTGTCGAAGAGGCGGGGGTCGGCGGTGAGCACACCGGGCACGTCTTTCCAGATGGTCATATCTTCGGCGTCGAGGCAGAAGGAGAAGATGGCGGCGGTATAGTCGGAGCCTTCGCGGCCCAGGGTGGTGGTGGCGTTTTCGGTAGTGGAGCCGATAAAGCCCTGGGTGAGCACGAAGCCGCCCTTTTCGACCAGGGGCAGGGCTTTGGCCTGGGCGCGGGCTATGGTTTCTTCCCACTGCACCCAGCCTTCGCGGTAGATATCGTCGGTGAGGATGACGTCGCGGGCGTCGAGCCACTGCGTCGGCAAGCCGAGTTTATTGAGGTAGGCGGCGACAATGACCGAGGAGGCCAGTTCTCCGAGGCAGATGATCTGGTCGTACATGTAGTCGTAGTTGGGATGGGGCTCTTCATCGAGCACCCATTCCGAGGCGACAAAGTGGTCGTTGACGGCGGCGTAGGCCTCGTCGCCGGGTTCGAACAGCTCGCCCATGATGGCGTGGTGCTGCTCCCGGATGGCGTTGAGCAGGTCCATGGCCTTGCCGTTTTGGGCGGCGTGCGCGGCTACGACCTCCTCCAGCGCGTTGGTCGTCTTGCCCATGGCCGACACCACGATCACCACCGGTTTGCCTTTATAGGTTTGGAGAATGGATGCCACGTTTTTGATGCCGGCGGCGTCGCGCAGGGAAGCGCCACCGAATTTGAATACTTTCAGATGCTTCATCTTTTGAAACGTTTATCGTTTAACGTGAGGTTCGGGAATTCATAATGTATTCCACCCCCCAACCCCCGCCAGCGGGGGAGAAAGCCTTGCTAAAGCTGATGACTTGTATCAAGGTTCAGCTTCTCCGCCGCAGGCTTGCATTACAATCTCCCCCGCTGGCGGGGGTTGGGGGGTGGAATCAACCTCAACTACCCGAATCCCTGGATATTCAGCGGCGCAAAGATAAGCAGGATTGGAGAGGAATTGGCAAAACTGTTTAAATTTGCCATTTCCTAAACCAATAGCCAATGCGCCCAGAAATAACAGACGGCCTCGTTTTGATGGCCGTCGGCATGATCACCGTCATTCTTGCACTTGGCCTCGTCGCAGGCCTGGGTCATCTCCTGATACTGGCCGTCAACCGCTACGCACCTCCCGTGCCGCTTCCCGTTTACCCGGAAGAAGAGGCCGGGATGCGTTTGCCTGCCGGGAGCGCTGGGCATGACCCGGCCAAGATAGCGGTGGTGCTGGCGGCGGTGGAGGCGGTTACGCAGGGGAAAGGGACAATTGTTAATATAGTGAAGAGTGAAGAGTGAAGAAACCCCTCTTCACCCTTCACTCTTCACCCTTCACCAATTCCAACCATGAAAAAAGAAATCAAACTCTGTCTCATTTACCGCGACATGTGGCAATCCTCCGGGAAGTACATGCCGCGGGTGGACCAATTGGTGCGCGTCGCCGAGCCCATCATCGAGATGGGGTGCTTTGCCAGGGTGGAGACTAACGGCGGCGGATTTGAACAGATACAGCTGCTGGCGGGAGAAAACCCGAATGCGGCGGTGCGAAAGTGGACCCGGCCTTTCAACGAGGCGGGCATACAGACCCAGATGCTGGAGCGGGGCCTCAACGCCCTGCGCATGGGCCCTGTGGCCGCCGACGTGCGCAGGCTGATGTTCAAACTCAAGAAAAAGCAGGGCACCGATATCTCCCGTTCTTTCGACGGACTCAACTACGCGCCCAACCTGGAATTGTCTTTTCGCTACGCGAAAGAAGCGGGCATGATCGCACAGGGGGCCTTGTGCATCACCCATTCCAAACTGCACACGGTCGATTATTTCATCGACCTGGCCGACCGCTATATCGAGCTGGGCGCGCAGGAGATCGCCATCAAGGACATGGCGGGTATCGGACGGCCGGTGTCGATCGGGCGCATCATCAAGGGCATCAAGGACCGGCACCCGGATGTGCTGGTGCAGTACCACGGCCACTCGACCACCGGCTTCTCGGTGGCCTCCTCGCTGGAAGCAGCCCGCAACGGGGCCGACATCATCGACGTGGGGATGGAGCCGCTGGCCTGGGGTACGGGGCATGCCGACCTGCTGACCGTGCACGCCATGCTGACCGATGCGGGTTTTTCGGTACCCGACATCAACATGAAAGCCTACATGCGTGCGCGCTCGCTGAGCCAGGAGTTTGTCGACGACTTTCTGGGCTACTACATCAGTCCGCGCAACCGCCAGATCAACGCGCTGGTGATCGGCCCCGGACTGCCTGGCGGCATGATGGGCAGCCTGATGTCGGACCTCGACAAGCACCTCAAGAGCCTCAACAACTGGCTGGAGAAGCGCGGGCAGGCGCCCATGACGCAGGACGAGATGCTGGTCAAGCTCTTCGAAGAAGTGGAGTACATCTGGCCCAAGCTCGGCTACCCGCCGCTGGTGACGCCCTACAGCCAGTACGTCAAGAACGTGGCCCAGATGAACGTCATACAGATGATCAAAGGGCAGCCCCGCTGGTCGATGATCGACGAAAACACCTGGAATATGCTGCTCGGCAAGACCGGCCAGCTGCCGGGGCCGCTCGACGACGAGCTCGTGGAGCTGGCCAGACAGCAGGAGCGGCAGTTCTTCAGCGGCAACCTGCAAGATCTCTACCACGACGAGCTGGAGCTCTTCGCCCGCCGCATGGACGAGAAAGGCTGGGACTATGGAGAAGACGACGAGGAACTATTTCAGTTTGCCATGCACCCCGCGGAGTACGAGGCCTACCGCTCCGGCAAAGCCAAGGCCCAGTTGGAGGAAGAGTTGAAGAAATTCAGGAATGGCGGTACCGCGACAGGCGCCGCCCCCTCCCCTGCCCCGGCAGCCCCGCCGGCGCCAAAGCAGATGCGCATCACGGTCAACGGCGAGGCGTATGAGGTGAAGATCGCCTACGACGATGAGCCGCAGGCCGTGCCCGCCGCCAAACCCAAGGTAGACCCTGCGCAAGAGCCCTCGACGGTGCGGATCGGCAAGCCCTACCACGATATCATTTCCCCCCTGGAAGGGAAGTTTCACCTGACCAAGGACTCCACGCAGCGGCCCATACAGGTGGGGGAAAAGGTGAAAGCGGGGCAGACCGTGGCCTACATCGAATCGATGAAAGTGTACAACGCCATTTCGGCCGATAAAGACGGCGTGGTGGTGGAGATATTCCTCCGGCCGGGAGATGAAGTGGCGGAGGATCAGGTGATTGTGAGAATACAGTAAATGCGTTTATCGTCGATCGTTTATCGTTTACGTAAACGATGAACGATCGACGATAAACGAATAATAAATCTTACATGGACTTCTCTAGGTTAATAGGCATGACGGCGTTTGACGAGTTATTCTCGCAGCCGGGGAATGTGGTGATGCTGTTGATCGGGTTTTTGCTGCTGTATCTGGGGGTGCGGAAGCATTTCGAGCCCTTGTTGCTCATACCAATCGGGTTTGGGGTATTGCTGGCGAATTTTCCGGGAGGGAATATGGACGTAGCGGCGACCAACGACCCGGCCATTCTGCATAAGCCATTGACACTGATCGCCTATGATCATGGCATCATGACCATGTTGTATTACGTGCTGATCAAAACCGGGCTGTTGCCGCCGCTGATTTTCTTCGGCGTGGGCGCCTTGACGGATTTCGGGCCGATGCTGCGCAACCTGCGGCTGGCGTTTTTCGGCGCGGCGGCGCAGATCGGCATATTCACCGTGGTAGTCGCGGCTTTGCTGACCGGTTTCACCCTGAAAGAAGCCGCATCGTTGGGCATCATCGGGGGGGCGGACGGGCCGACGGCCATTTACACGACCATCATGCTGGCGCCGCATCTGCTGGGGCCGATCGCCATTGCGGCCTATTCCTATATGGCGCTGGTGCCGGTGATCATCCCTTTCGTAGCCAGGCTGACGATGACGGAAAAGGAGTTCCGGATCAATATGAAAGAGCAAGAGATGCTGTACCCCAACAAGGTGCAAATCAAGAATATCAGGGCTTTGAAGATCGTGTTTCCGATCGTGCTGGCCACGGTGGTGTCGCTCCTGGTGCCCTCTGCCGTGCCTTTGGTGGGCTTTTTGCTGTTTGGCAACCTGGTCAAGGAGATCGGCACCGACACGCACCGGCTGTTCCAGGCCGCATCTGAGACCATTCTCAACACGGCCACGGTATTTCTGGGCCTGTGCATCGGCGCGACCATGACGGCGGCGTCCTTTCTCAACGCACAAACCCTGATGATCGTGGTAGGCGGTTTTCTGGCATTTGCCATTTCGATTGCCGGCGGCATTTACGGGGCCAAGCTCTACAACCTTTTTTCAACGAAAAAAATAAACCCGCTGGTAGGCGCCACCGGCCTGAGCGCGGTGCCGATGGCGGCGCGGGTAGCCAATGAGATGGCGCTGAAGTACGACCCCAAGAACCACCTGCTGCAATACGCCATGTCGAGCAATATCTCGGGTGTGATCGGCTCGGCGGTGGCGGCGGGGGTGTTGATCACCTTGCTGAAATAAAATTGATTACCGAAAAATCGTTTATCGACGATCGTTTATCGTTTACTTTAACGATAAATTGTAAACGATAAACGATAAACGATAAATGACCATGCTTTTACTGATAGTAATCCTCCTTGGCGGCTTCACAGCCCTGATTTATGGCGCCAACACCCTGGTGGACAGCGCCTCATCGCTGGCCAAAAAATACAACATTCCCAACATCGTCATTGGTCTGACCATCGTGGCATTCGGCACCTCGGCCCCGGAGCTGATCGTCAACGTATTCGCCTCGGTACAGGGCGATTCGGCCATAGCGCTGGGCAACGTAGTGGGCAGTAACATCTTCAACGTTTTGGGCATTGCGGGCATTGCGGCCATTATTTACCCCCTCAGGGTGAAGACCAACACCACCTGGATCGAGATACCTCTCAGCTTGCTGGCCGCCTCCATCCTGCTGGTCATCGCCAACGACCTGATAATCGACAAAGGCGCCGCCTCGGCAGTGACGCGGATCGATGGCATTGTTCTGCTGTTTTTTTTCCTGATCTTCATGGTTTACAACCTGCAGGTGGCCAAAAAAGGCGGAGAAGAAGGCGAAGTCGAGATCAAGGACATTCCGAAGTTGAAATCCATTATGCTGATCATCCTGGGCTTGGTGCTGCTGGTAATTGGCGGCCGCGCCATCGTGTATTCGGCGGTGGAACTGGCCACGATGTTCGGCATTCCCGAGCGCATCATCGCCCTGACGATCATCTCCATAGGTACCTCGCTGCCGGAGCTGGCTACCTCGGCGGTGGCGGCCTATAAGAAGCATGCCGACATCGCCATCGGCAACGTGGTGGGTTCGAACATCTTCAACATTTTTTTCATTTTGGGCATTTCTGCAGTTATCAACCCCGTGCCCCTGCAGCCCGGCGCCAACATGGACCTGCTGGTCAACCTGGGGGCGGGCCTGTTGCTTTTCCTATTCATTTTCACCGGAAAAAAACACTCAGTCGACCGCTGGGAGGGCGTGTTGTTTATTGCGATGTATGTGGCGTACGTCGTGGCGCTGGTCGCTATGGCGTAGCATTTTCTCGTTTATCGTCGATCGTTTATCGTTTACATAATCGATAAACAGTAAACG
>JBAQQB010000021.1:0-6518 GCA_049306275.1 Saprospiraceae bacterium
CGCTGCGATCTAATAAATTGGATCCTCACTGCTCCACCTCCACCTTCTCCGACAACGCCGAATACCCCCCGTCGATGTACTTCGCCATCACCCAGTAGTTGATGGTCACCCCGTCTTGCGGGCTTTGCGGAAGGTTGGGGCTCTGCGGCGTCACCGATACCGTAGTTCCGATCACCGTCACCGTGCCGCCGGTCACCACCGTGTTGGCGTCGATGAGGCCTGTATAGTTGCTCTGTACAGGTATCTTGAAGTCCACATCGGTGTCGGTGAAAGCAAATATCTGACCCGCGCTCACCGCTACCGCCGCATTCAGCGCTTGGGCCACGGTGATGAAGCGGTAGCTCTGCATGGCGCAGGTGTCGAACGACCGGTAGATCTGAAAACCGGCCAGATCGGGATCGTCTTTTATGTAATCCCACTCCAGGATGACCCTGTTGCCCATACTGGCCAACTGTCCGGAAAAGTTGGTGATCGAGTCGCGCAGGCCCGTATCCAGCGGCTTGGCCTTGATCACTTTCGAGCTGCTCAGCAAGCCCGCATCGTCGCGGGCCAGCAAGCGGTAATCCCAAAACCTGCGCACAGAAGCGGTCGAATCGGTAAATGCCAGCGGGGCATTGGCCTGGGGCTCGTGGCCGAATGCCAGGAGGGTCTCCCATCCCGAACCGCCGTGAGGCTTGCGTTGAAACTTGTAGTCTGCCACGTCCTCGCTGCTGCTCAATGCCCATTCGAAATGCACTTTGCCCGCCTCCGCTTTCACACTCCTTATGCTGGGCGCCGCCGGCGGAATGACATCCGGACGCCGCACCGTGCACACGGGCGAAGGCTGCGAGAGGTTCTCCCGAAAATCCACCGCCTTGACCATGAAATAGACTTTTTCACTCAGCGTGTTCAGGTTCAGTCCGTAACGATAGGTCGTGTCGTTGATCCAGGTCGTGGTGATTTGCGTGAAATCGCCCTGCTCTACATTTGACATGAATACACGGTATCCCATGACGTCTGGTTCCGGGCTCCGGCTCCAGTGCAGGGTCGCTACCCCTGAGGTGTTGCACGATCCAGACAAGGATGCCGGTGGACTGGGAGGCGTAGCGTCTTTTGGCTGGGCCAGCTTTGGAACGGATGCCAACTCATGACCGTTTGCATCTGTCACAACCACTTTGTAGTAATTGGCCGGCAAAGGATCGTCGTCGACAAAGCTCCTCACGCCAGCGCCCAGCATGCTCGCACTGATCTTTTCATATTTCCCCTCCTGCTCAGACGCCCGGTAAACCTCAAATCCCTGGATCTTCGATTCCAGCGAATCGGGAAATTCCCAGTTCAGCGTCAACTCTCCTGCCGTCAGCTCTTGCGCGATCAAAAAATCTGGATAGCCGTTTGCAAGGGGGCCGGGCTTGCCATAGACATGCACCGTATCAGAAACAGGCCCCACAAGTCCAAAAGGCGAACAGCCTTTTATGCGGTACACATAAAGTGCCTGGTTTGCAGGCAGCGTATCTCCGAAATGCAAATAGCCGCCCTCCTCCCCCGAATCCAGGTAAGGGCTACTATTCAGCTGCAGCCAGGTAGCCCCATTGTCGCCCGAACGCTCTATCAGATAGCCGATGAAGTAGCCGGCATTGCCTTCCCAGCTAATCACCGCGCTGTGGTCGCCTCCCCGGCCTGCCAACCCGGAGGGCGGCGGCAGTTGATAGGCGCTGGCGGTAGCCGCCGCGCAGGTTCCTTTGAAAAGCGCAGTCTGCGCCGGGGCGTTATTGTGTTCCACCCAATAGACGTATTCGGCGCCTGCGGTCACGCTCGTATCCACGTATCCCAAACCTGCGGCGATCGCCACCTCCAGTTCCCGGTCGGCGGCGATCATGCAGAAAGCGAAGAGGTTTTCCCTGCCTTGTTGCGCTTCGTAAATGTTCATAAAATCAGTACCCGCCAGATATTGCCCTTCCAGGCTGTCGCGGAAGATCAGTTGAAAAGCCACCCTGGCCATGCCGCTGCTGTCTTTTAAAGGTTGCCACTGCGGCTCCGCCATTGGTTTGAGCAGCGTGTCGAGCAAAATATGGCTGCCGGTAGTTCCTCCGCTATCGACACGCATGCGCTCAAGGGTATAGCCGTACGTGTTGCCCCATTTCCAGCTCTCATAATTCGCCGGCGCCCATCGGATGATGACGTTGGCGCCGTCGTATATCGCCGAAGCCCTGACCTCCAGCTTCTCCGGGCTATAGTTCTGAGCGTTTGCCGGAATGAAGTATCCTGCCGCCAGAACTGCGGCCAGCAGCGTACAATATCGGAAGAATGGCTGTTTCATGACATGAATATTTTGTAAGGACCTTTCCTGTTATTTTACTACCACCAACTTCTTCACCTCCGCTATTTTTTTCCCGTCCGAAATCTGCACCAGATAGGCGCCTGCGGGTATATCGTAAACCTCAAGTTCTACCCCCGGCCTGATACCGCGCCACGTCTTCAGGATCGTGCCGGTAATACCGGCCAGCGCCACATCAAAGGCGCCCTGATGGGTTTCATCCTGAAAAGCCACTGAAAACCGTCCATCGGTGATGGAGGGGAGCAGTTGGAAGTATTCATCGTGCCGGAGAATCTCCCGCACCCCGGAAAGGAGCGGCATTTTCCATAGCTCATAACCGATGCCAAAAGTTTTAGCCGTAAAGATCACATCGTTGCCCAGCAGGTAAAAATCACGGGGGTCGGAAGAGGCGTTACCGGGATCCAGCTCTGCCAGAAGGACGGTTCCTGCTTCCGTACCGTCGGAAATCCAGGGTTCAAGGTCCGCCGGAGCGCTATACCCGGCAGCAAAGATCAGGCGGTTGCCGAGTGCGGCGATATGCCTGGAGCCTACGTTGTTGAAAGAGCCGGATGAACCCGGCCTCAGATCTTTAACCATATAGGTGCCGGCTTCTGTGCCGTCGCTGCGCCAAATTTCAAAACCATGCGCGCCGTCGTCAAACCCGTAGTACAGGATGCCGTCTGACACCGCGAATGATTTGGCGCAATTGGCGAATTCATTGACAGAGGCATCGCTCACCATATAGGTTCCCGCTTCTGTGCCGTCGCTGCGCCATAGTTCCCTGCCCGTGCCGTCGTCGGCGGCAAAATAGGCCACATTGCCGATCACGACCAATTCTTCCTGGCTGGCGGTGGGGCATCCATAGCTTCCTCCTCCGTCGGGATTGATCTCTTTGACTACGACGGTTCCGGCGTCGGTGCCATCGCTGCGCCAAAGTTCGAAATCAGAAAATCCGTTGACTGGACCGGTAAAAAGCAGGTAACCGTTGCAGCTCACCGTATGTTGCGGGTAGGTTTTTTGGGAAATCTCCTGTGTTCCCCCTTCTGTGCCGTCGGTGGCCCACAGTGCGCCATTGGCCCAGAAGTAGACCTTGCCGTTGTGTTCGGCAAAAGCGCGCGGATAGCTGTGGCCGGCGCCTTCGGTTATGTCTTTGACCATATAGGTGCCGGCTTCCGTGCCGTCTGAGCGCCACAACTCATAACCTGCCGCGCCGTCATCGGCTGCAAAGTACAGGATACCGTTCCACACAAAATGGTCGTTGGCCAGACCGCCGTCAATGTAAATCCCGCTCTGAGGTCCGGCGATGATGTCTTTGACCAGTTGCGTACCCGCTTCCGTGCCGTCTGAGCGCCACAGCTCATAGCCGTGTTCTTCATCTGTAGCAAGGAAGAAAAGAAGGTCGCCGGCGGCATATAATTTTTGACAATCCGATCCTTCCGCTCCTTCATTGATGTCTTTGACGAGCAGGGTGCCGGCTTCCGTTCCATCCGTACGCCAAAGCTCATATCCATGCATGCCGTCGTTGGCGGTGAAGAACAGGCCCCCGTCAAATAAGACTATATGCTTTTGAAAAAAATAACCGATGGCATCTCCTCCTGGGTTGATTTCGGTAAGAAGTGCCGGGGTCTGGGCAGGAAGTATAGTTCCAAGCCCCATAATTGTGAATAGAGTAAATATTTTTTTCATATTGGGTTTGTTTTAAATTCAAAATTCATAGAAAAACCCCTATGGATAGGATGTCAACCGCACCCGTTCCAACCCTTCTATCCCATTCAGATGCAATAAAAACTGTTCGAGAAATAGCGCCAGGGCGCTACCCAGGTTCATGGATATTTCTACAAACCCTGGCTTCTGCCTGGAAATGCCGACATTATGGACAACACCATTTCCTGCTCCCTCTTTTTCACTGGTCTCGTTCCACCGCGCGACAAATCCTGTCGCGCTTTCGATCAGCATTTCCTCCGCATTAGCCCCGGCCTTCAGATAGCATTGAAAATAGAGGTCTGTCTCAAAGGCATCGTATTCTACCCGAAACCGAAATTGGCCCGGATCGAACAACACCCGTTTCTTCGTTATTTTGGCGTAATCTCTTTTGATCGAATCGACAGCCAGCTTTTCAAACCAGAATGTGATGTCGCCCTCTTCGATTTCAGTATCCGAAGGCAGGATGACTTTTCCGTTTTTTCCTTTCCATTTGATTACTGCATCACTGCCGTAGTGAGAAACACCAATACCTGCTTCTATTTCACCTGTTTCCTTACCTGCTTCCACTCTGCAAAAAAATGGTGTTTGCCCTAATATTATTTTCCCTCTGGCCTTTTTGACATCAATGCCCGTTTTATTAAAAAAATCCTCTGCTAACACATTCGACATCAAAAAAATAAATCTGGAAGAAAGAGAATCTTCTCCAAATCTTCTTCGATAACTACCCACAAAACTTTCCGTCCATTTTGGAGTTTTCATCTATAAGCTTTTTTAAATATTCTAAGGTACCGGAACTAAAGGATAAACCTTTTTTGCAATGCTAATAATTCGGAGCTTAAATGTAATCCAACTCAAATAAAAGGATTAATCTTGCTAAATTTTTTAAAACTTTTTGGAAACATTTTTTCTAACTCTTCACGAGAGACCAGTTTTAATATTTTCAATTTTTCACATAGATCTATTTTTGCAATCAAATCCATTTGTTCATCAGGATTCAATATTTTTTTTATAGAAGGCAGTTGAGAAGAGTGCAAATTAAATAAAAACGTCATTCCGTATTCATCAGTTTTTTTCAAAAAAAGCTCAAATGATTCTTTTTTATTCATTGCATTATAGAAAACGAAATCTAATAAATTTTCCTTATTTAGCACTCCGTAAAGAATCAATCTTGCCAGATAATAACTTTTTTTTGAAAACGAAAAGATAATATTGTTTATCAAGGCGCCTCTAAATTCAGTTGAAACAGGAATATTTCTAAAATCTTTTGAAAATATTTGAGGTAGCAATTGCCTAGCTGTATCCCAATAATCAGCATCGTTGCCCCGACTTTCTTGACTAAAAAAACATTCATCTTTTGCCTCCGGAAATCTATACCCTAATTCGCACACCGCGGCAGTTAGAAGTGCTTTGCTACGCTCATCAATTAGTTCATAAATATTGTTTAACTCGATTAAACTCTCAGATATAGCCAAATCAACGGACTCAGGATTTTCTAACTCCTCAATTTCTGATGATAAAATTGCATTTCTGAGAAAAATGAATTCCTTAACATCCCCTGGAGCAAAATCATAGAGTAGCCCGCAAAGTATTTTAATTTTCTTGATTTTATTTTTTTGTGACACCTTTGTGGCTTCTTAACGTGTTAAAATATAAAAATTGAAATAGCACTCCATAATTCTTCGATATCGGTAGTGCCATATCCTGTATATGGATATTTCTCACCCCATGCAACAGAACTCGTCCAATGATAAAGATAACCTAAAGGATTTAACTTTCCTACTCCCCGAATTCTGTTAACACATGTGGCATCTGGCCTCCTTCCAGGGTCTAAAAGGGCGCCACCAAAATAATCAACATTTTGCTGTTCTCTCCCTCTGACAGCCCAATACCCTATGGGGTACCCTTGAATGGAAACGTCAACATCAACTGAAAAATTTAACACATTTAATGCATGATGTCTATTTATTCTATCCTGTAAAATATCCATCGGCTGTTTGAACCCAGAGGTTCTGCCGCAATAATGTTGATCTAGTACTGGATTATATGCAATGTACGTTATATAAACCCTTTTTGTTAAGTCATATGTAATTGCAACAGCCGCAGCTGCAGCAATCACGGCATCAGCCACAGGTAATGGCCCATCTATTGCTGACAATGAAATTGCAGGAGCAACATAGGTTAAGCTTGAGTTTTCATTTGGATTATATTCGTCAATCCAAATCTCTTTCATCCAATCAGGGCAATCACTGCAATTATTTGATCTAATAATATCAGTCTGAACATCTTCTAAATAATAAAGTTCCGAGTGTAAATTTACATCAAAAGCAGTTGGGGAAATATACATGTAAGGTTCTTCTGAATAGTTGTCAATAAAGTAAATTACCCCCCCATTCAAGGATCTTAATTCGTCTACAGCTTCATATAATTTGCCATCAATTACATTATTAAAATCCATAATATGTATTGCAAAATCTCCAAATTCTTCAGAGGGAATTGTTGTTGATATTAACTGCTCTAAATT
>JBAQQB010000022.1:0-2097 GCA_049306275.1 Saprospiraceae bacterium
TCGCGGGCTTCCACCTGGGCATGAGCCTGATGATGCGTTCGACCTCTCTACCGCAGCCCCCGCCGATATCCCTGACAATTTGGATATTGGTGAGGCTGCCGTCTTTCTCCACCACAAATTTGACGACGACCATGCCCTGGATGGCGTTTTCCTTGGCAAGCGCCGGATATTTCAACTCGGATACCATGAACTTTAGCCGCTCGGCATCCCCTCCCGGGTATTCCGCGGGCTGGTCGGGAAAGTCGTAGATCTCCTCTTCCTGGCGGGGACTTACCACCGCTGGGGGTGGCGGCGGGGGTGGCGGCACACTCATTACTACGACTTCTTCCACCATCACCACTTCCTCTTTGGGTTGGAGCGGGGAAAAATCATGGGCTTTGCCTTTTTCGTCGAAACCCACCCAGGGCTGGTTCTCGAAGTCCAGGGTTTGGGCGCCGAAGGCCACCAGCTTCCCGGCTTTCTTTTGCGCTCTCCAGGCTTCATAGTGCTGTCGGATAGGCTGGCTGATCAAGACAAATCCCTGGTTATTCAATCGGTTGCCGACAGGGTCGTGAAGGTAATAGACGTCCCCGTCCCTAACCGAATAGTAGCCGGATGGAGTAAGCGGGGTGATTCGCTTGTAAGTAAAATGATCGCCTGCCGGTTCTTCGATGTGGATAAACCCTTCTAACTCGCTGTTTTCCGGAGTACCATACAGGATACCTGGCTGAATGGTGTATGCCACCTGCCGAAACCGGCCCGGATAGGCCGGCTTGCCATCCCACCCCACAATGGTGTGAGCTTCGCCGTCTGAGACGATCAGCGGATGGTCGTCGGAAGCGTATTGGATGTACTTGTATTGCATGGGCAAAATGGGCCGGCCGTCGAGGTGAAAGAGGCCTTTCGTGGAACCGGTCTCGGTAGAGGCTGTAAAATACCGCTCGAAACGCCGGTTGGCGATTTCGCCCACTATGCCGCGTTGGTAGGTGACGTTGCCGGTCATACAATCGCTGAGTAATAGCCGGCCGTCGGGAGAATAAACCTTACTGTCGAAGGGGGTTTTGCCCAAGCCCAGGACCACGTCATCCGGCTGGTTGCCCATTTTGGAGAGGGTGGCTTCGCCCAAGGGAATGAGGAAATGGCCCTTGTCATCGACCAGTCCCATTTTATTGTCGGTGGTTTTTACGAGAAAAGTGCTCCCGGGAAGCGCCTGTATATTAAAATAGACCGGCGGCAGCAAGGTATCTCCTTCCCAGGAGAAAAGACCCGCCGGGCCGAATTTGTCACGGCTGAGGAAGGGAGCGCAAATGACGGTTTTCCCGTCTGTCCACCGTCCTTCTGCAAAGCGTCCCTGAAAGGGATCCTGGCCTTTCAGGTCGAGGAAATACCGCATCCCGCCCGTCTGGACGATTTCGACGGTTTGTGGGTCGAAGCCGGGCCCAGCCAATAGCCCTTTGGCCTTGAACAGCGCCACGCCCTGGCCGTCGAAAAACTGCAGGAGGGAATCTCCCGCCTCGCGCGCCGCCAGCAGCTCCGGATAAACGGCGCGTGTATATTCGTACTGCAGCGGCAGGATCAGCTCGCCCTCCAGGTTGTGCAGCCCCCAAAGATAGCCCTTGGCAACACCGGCATACCCTTGTTTGACACTGCCCATGTCGATCTGGTCATATTCCGCAGGCACTGCAAGGCCACCCTTCGCATGGAACAAACCCTTTTTGCTGCCTTTGGTCACCAGGATGAAGGGTTCCAGCTTCCAATGTTTGACTTCGTCATATTCAAGCGGCACGATGATGCTGCCGTCGAACTGATCGACATAGCCTTTTTTGCCCGTTCTGGGGTGGGTTTCCACGCCGTATTGGGCATGGGTGGTGGCTGCGAGGAGCAAAAGGAGAATTGTTATCCTGGTTAGGCGCATTGAAATAGTGGCTTATTTCTTGTTGATTATCAATCACATATCGAGGCATCAGCTCGTTTTCAATCACTCCAGCTTAAACCTGAACGGAAATGTCTGCCACGACCGCACCGGCAAGCCGTTTTTCTTCGCGGGCTTCCACCTGGGCATGAGCCTGATGATGCGTTCGACCTCTCTACCGCAGCCCCCGCCGATATCCCTGACAA
>JBAQQB010000023.1:0-3543 GCA_049306275.1 Saprospiraceae bacterium
CGGGCCAGACGACGACGTATACGCTGGTCAGCGTGACGAGCAATACGACGGGTTGCACGAATACGGCCAGCGGCTCGATCACGGTGACGGTAAACAGTCCGGTATTTGCGGGCACGGCGCAGCCGGCTGCGGCGCTTTGCGCGGGACAGGGCCAGGTATTCAGCCTTGCGGACTTGCTGGAGGGTGAAGATACGGGCGGTGTGTGGACGGAGACCTCAGGGACGCTGTCCACAGGCGGGGCCTTCAACGCGGCGGCGGGCACGTTCAACACGGCTGGTCAGGCGCCGGGCACATACACCTTCCGCTACTTCATGGATGCGCTTCCGCCCTGCACGGACGATAACGAAACGGTGACGGTGATCATCCACCCGCTGCCGGTGGCAGATGCGGGGGCACAGCAGCAGCTGACCTGCAACGTCTCAACGGTGACGCTTGGCGGGCCTGGTTCCACGACAGGAACCAACATCGCTTACGCCTGGACGCTGTCTGGTTCTCCGGCCGTGATCGGCACAGATGCAACTATTACAGCGACTGAAGCAGGCACATACGAACTGACGGTGACCAACACGCAGACGGGCTGCGAAGCAAAAGACCAGGTGGTAGTGACGCAGGATATCTCGGCGCCGGTAGCAACGGTAACGACGAACGACATCAGCTGTTTTGGCGCCGCTGACGGCTTCATCTTCGTAGAGACGGTGACGGGTGGCAAGCCGCCGTATCTGTTCTCATTCAACGGAGGGCCGTACAGCAGCCAGCAGCAGTTCTCGGGCCTGGGCGGCGGCGATTACCTGATCTCGATCGAAGACGCCAACGGCTGCGAGACGCAGGTGGTGGCGACGCTGATCGAACCGCAGGAACTGACCGCGGAGCTGGTGGCCAATATCCAGCCCGACAATGAAGACAACTACTTCATTGAGTTGGGCGACGAGCTGGAGCTGACGCTGCAGAGCAGCTTTGCGATCGGCGACCTGGACACGATCATCTGGACGCCGGCAGAGCTGGTAACATGCAACGACGTGTTCTGCCAGTCGGTGACGGTGGCCCCGACCGAGGGCGCCATCTTTACGGTGACGGTAGAGCGCGGGCCTTGTTCGGCGACTGACGAACTTCGTCTGTTGGTGCGCAAGCCGCGTCCGGTGTTCATTCCGAACGTCTTCTCTCCGAACAACGACGGGCAGAATGATATTCTGTACATTTTCGGCGGCCGCCAGGTACAGCGCATCCAGTCATTCCAGATATTCAACCGCTGGGGCGAGCCGGTGTTCGAGGCCACGGATTTCCCGCCGAATGACTTCCAGTATGGCTGGGACGGCATACACAGGGGCAAGCCGGTAGATCCGGGCGTATTCGTCTACTATGTGGAAGTGCTGTACACCGATGGCTATGTGGAATTGATCAAGGGAGATTTCACCCTTATCCGTTGATAAACAACGGCATAGCATTTCCCGACAAACAAAAAAGGCCTTCACTCTTTGGGTGAAGGCCTTTTTTATAAAAAAGAGCCGATTGCCATGAAGGCAATCAGCTCGTTTAACCCCAAAAAACCAAATATTATGAAAACTTAAAAAGCTGATTATATAACCACAAAGGTTAGTAATTGTTTCTTAAGTTTTTGTTAAAAAAACACTTTCTCCAATTTGAAAAACCCAGGGGAAGTGATAGACAAGTTGGGGCAAATTTCCATATTTTACCTCCCGAATAAAAAAGGGGGGTCGCAAAGGATGCCTTTTAGTGTCTTAGAGGCAGCGGATTTCAACCAAACTTCCTCTTTCTTTCATATTTAAAAACAGTCGAACTCTTTCGCTATGGTGAAAATTTTACATGCATGGCTGTTCACAGCCGTACTACTTGTATATGCTTATACATCGTCCTTCGGGCAATGCAATCTGCCCTTCCCGCCAGCCACTGGACCTCAGGGGTGCAACAATGCTCCGCTTTTTTGCTCCACCGCTGATTTGGACGGATATTGCTCTTCAACAGGACCAACGGGCGTGGGACCTTGTCCACCCCAATTTTGCGCAGGATGCCAGAATAACCAGTGGTTTTCGTTTGTTGCGGGCACTCCTGTTCTTTCTCTCTTGATAACACCTTCCAATTGTTCGGTGAACAGTATGGGGTTGCAAGCCCATATGTATCAGACTAATAACTGTACTACCTTTACCCCTGTATCTAACTGCGAAACGCCAGGTACGCCAGTTCCAATAACTGTCACGGCCAACTCTCTCGTTCCCGGGCAGACCTACTACCTGATGATCGATGGTTGGGCAGGCGATATCTGTGATTATACAATTGACATCCTCCAGGGAAATATCGGCAACCTGCCACCACCTAATATTCCCGGCGTTATCACTGGCCCGATGAATGTCTGCCCCGGCGCTTCGGTGTCTTATTCCGTGCCTCCCGGCACCGGTATAAGCAACTACGACTGGACGCTGACGCCAGCCATTGGTAGTATCATCAATGACGGCAATAATAGCATCACGATCAACTTTGCGGCGCCGGGTACGGCTCAACTTTGTGTAACGCCTTCCAATGGATGTGCTACAGGGCAAACGATCTGCCGGACGATCATTTCTACGCCCATTCCTCCGCAGTTCACCTTCGTTACGTTTTGTTTCGGTGATACCTGGACCTGCCAGGGGCAGACCTTTTCCAACCCCGGGCAGCAGACCTTCACATACGACTCCTGGCTGGGTTGCGACAGCGTCATCAACTGTGTTGCTACGGCGATCCCTCCTATCGTCATGCCCCCAACGCAAGCAGTGATTTGCCAGGGCCAGAGTTATTCCTTTGCAGGTCAGACCTTTACCCAGCAGGGCGGATATCCGGTTACCCTTACCGCAGCGAATGGCTGCGACAGTGTGGTGACCTTGATCCTGCTGGTCATGCAAGCCGACGCTGTCATCCAACCTCCCCCTGTGCTGGGATGCGGCGGTGGCTCGACCATTCAACTCAACGCCACAGGGTCTACTACGACGCCGGGGGCATCCAACGCAGTACTGACCTATTCCTGGTCAGGGCCGGGTATCGTCAGCGGCGGCACTACCCTGACCCCTACGGTCAACCAGCCAGGTACTTATACATTGACAGTGACCCATTCATTCATGGGAACCACCTGCACAGACCAGGCCACCGTGGTGGTGACCCAAAATACCCAGGTACCGAATGCACCCACCGTTACAGGTCCGTTAAATCCCTGTTCGTCATCGAATTATACGGTAACACCCTCGGCCTCCGGCCCCGCGCCAACCGGCTACACCTGGACGGTGACGGGCGGCACCTTCGTAGCCAACGGCGCCAACGGCATTACCGTGACCTGGACGACGCCGGGCCAGGGGCAGGTTTGCGTCACGGCCAACAACGCCTGCGGCCCCAGCACGCCCGCGTGCCTGACCATCAACGTCGGCCAATCGCCGGCAGTGCCTGCGCTTTTGGGCCCTGACGAGGTGTGCGAAGGCGACCAGGAGTACTACATCATCACCCCCGCCGACCCCAGCACGGTGACGTTCAACTGGACGGTAGGTGGCAACGCCTCGTTCACGA
>JBAQQB010000024.1:0-2309 GCA_049306275.1 Saprospiraceae bacterium
GGAGATGCGTCGACGTACACGGTGACGGGCATGGCAGGGACGCTGACGGGCAACCAGTTCTGCAGCGACCCGATACCTTGCGGCCAGGGATCGTACCAGTTTTTTGTACAAGACGGTTTTGCCTGCGGGATAGATACGATTTCCGCACAATTTGAATGCAACTGTATTTCAGGAGCGGGCGTCATGAATTCCTCGCTGGTTCCGGTCTGTGAAACGGAGTCAGTCGCGGTAGCCACTGCGGTTTCGCCACAGTTCGACGGCAACGATACGATCATGTATGTGCTGCATACGAATAGCGGCCCGTCGCTTGGTACGATCATCGCGAGTAGCGCAACGCCGGAATTTTCCTATGATGCGACGATCATGGACTGCGGGGTGACGTACTACATATCTTCAGTAGTAGGGGACGACGACGGCACGGGCCTGGTCGACCTGACGGACGACTGTTTGTCGGTGTCGGAGGGCACGCCGGTGGTGTTCAACTGCCTGCCGGCGGCGACGATCAGCGGAGGAGGGCCCATTTGCCAGGGACAGTCCATATCTGCAACCCTGACGCTCATCGGTTCAGGCCTGTTTGACGTGGTAGTAAACGATGGCACGCAAGATATTACCTTGCCCGGAATAGGCACCGGCTATCAGTGGAGCCTGAGTCCGGCGCAAACGACGACCTACACCCTGGTCAGCGTGACCAATCTGGCGACAGGTTGCACCAATACGGCTAGTGGCGCTGTTACGGTGACGGTAAACAGTCCGGTATTTGCGGGTACGGCCCAACCGGCTGCGGCGCTGTGCGCAGGGCAGGGGCAGGTATTCAGCCTGGCAGACCTGCTTACGGGTGAAGATACGGGCGGTGTGTGGACGGAGACCTCGGCGGCGCCATCCGCAGGCGGCGCTTTTAACGCAGGGGCAGGCACCTTCAACACGGCCGGTCAGGCGCCAGGCACGTACACCTTCCGCTACTTCATGGATGCGCTTCCGCCCTGCACGGACGATAACGAGACGGTGACGGTAATCATCCATCCGCTGCCGGCAGCAGATGCGGGGGCACAGCAGCAGCTGACCTGCAATGTCTCGACGGTGACGATAGGCGGATCGGGTTCAACAACAGGAACCAACATCGCTTACGCCTGGACGCTGTCGGGTTCTACTGCCGTGGTCGGCACGGGCGCTACCCTCGATGTAACGCAGCCCGGCACATACGAACTGACGGTGACGAACACACAGACAGGTTGCGAAGCGAAAGATCAGGTGGTGGTCACCCAGGATCTCTCCGCGCCAGTTGCGACCCTCAGCACACAAGACATCAGCTGTTTTGGGGCCGCTGACGGCTTCATCTTTGTGGAGACGGTGACGGGCGGCAAGCCGCCGTACCTGTTCTCGATCAATGGAGGACCGTACAGCAGCCAGCAGCAGTTCTCGGGCCTGGGAGGCGGCGACTACCTGATCTCGATCGAAGACGCCAACGGCTGTGAAACCCAATTGGTTGCGACCCTTGTCGAACCGCAGGAACTGGTAGCAGAATTGCTCACCAATCTTGAGTTGGACAATGAGAATAACTATTTCCTGGAATTGGGTGAAGAGGCTGTCATTACCCTCATGAGCAGTTTCCCGGCAGGCGATCTGGATACGATCATCTGGTCGCCGGCAGAGCTGGTGACTTGCAACGACGTGTTCTGCCAGTCGGTGACGGTAGCCCCGTCAGAGGGCGCTGTTTTTACGGTGACCATTGAACGCGGCCCCTGTTCGGCGACCAGCCAGTTGCGCATCCTTGTGCGCAAACCACGCCCGGTGTTCATTCCGAATATGTTTTCACCCAACTTCGACGGGCAGAATGACATCTTCCAGGTCTATGGCGGACGCCAGGTGCAGCAAATCCGCTCATTCATGGTGTTCAACCGCTGGGGCGAAACCATGTTCCAGGCCAGCAACTTCCAACCCGATGGCGTCGGCCTTGGCGTAGGCTGGGACGGCACGCACAGGGGGAAACCCATGGATCCCGGCGTTTATACCTATTTCGTTGAAGTGGAATACATTGACGGGTTTGTGGAAATATTGAAAGGAACCGTTAGTTTGATCAGATAATTTGGATTTTTTTTCTTTCATTTGAGAAAAATAGGCTCCATAATCACCGTGGAGCGTAAGCCCTCTACCAACCCCATCTTGCGCCCCTATGCCCAAGCTCCGATCTTACGCGCAAAAAAGGCATGGCGAGAAAAAAGTATAGCGCTTCGCGGCGCACAGCGTTGCTGGGACTGTTTGCCCGGCGCACGGAGAGCATAGCGCATTTTGCAAAGAGGCACGGGGTGTCA
>JBAQQB010000025.1:0-8438 GCA_049306275.1 Saprospiraceae bacterium
TCAACTCCCAGCCATTTTTTTTACCCGCTTGTCTCCAAGCGCCTCAAGAACAGGTTCTACGTAGCTTGAAAAGTCCATTTTTCCTACTAATTTAGTGACTTGTATGACTTTTACCAAGTTCTCAATACTTTTTGGAGTACAAGAGGCCTTGACTCCTTAACCCTAAGATCATTCCTATCGACCCAATATGGTTTTTGCCCAACACCCCCTTCTGAGTCAATCTCATAAAACAAGGCCTCGTCCTTGTTCACCCATTTTATCTCTGGAGCCGGAATATCAGAATCCAATACGATTTCGTCCTTAGTTCTGAGTAGGATTGCTTGCTGTTTATTATACCAGTCCAGAGAAAGAGTGCCTTTGTATGTCTTCGCCATTTTATGAACGTTTATGTTTAAATCTACAGACACAGTCCGGCTTGTTGCAAACGCCGTCCAAATGGTTATTTCTGATCTCGTTTGCTGCATGGATGATCTTTTCCTTCATATTATCCAGATCAGATACTGTCAACTCATTTTTATAAGCATCGTTGGTGTCCAAGTTATATATCTGCAGGAAGTCAGCATTTTCTCCTGTCAGCTCTTTGTATCCAAGCGCATATAGCTGAAGTTGGTCGATAGTGGCATGGTATGCTTGAGCATCTTCAGTCGATTTAAAGTCAATAATCGTTTTCTCGACTGAACCATCCAGATTCTTTTTCTTGATCAGGTCCATCTTTCCGTTTACCAGGATTCCCTCTCCCAAGTCAATCTGGATTTCTTTTTCTGCAAATTCAATCTCCTTGAACTCCTTCTCGTTTTTGTCGTAGTAAATCTCAAGGGCTTGATTAGCTCTATCGGTCATGTCTGTTACTACAGTCTCGGTCGCATAAGGAAAGTTGGCGTGCCTTGAAAGAAGTTCTGGTATTACCCCTCTTGGTATATGGTTGCCTTCAAGAAACTCCCTGTGTAACTCCATGAGGGAGTTGTGGATTGCAGAACCATAACCGATCCTTGCGCCAAGCGGTTGCTGAAACCCGTAAAAAGTCCAAAACTTGAAGCTATACGGGCAATCAAAAAATGCTTTCAGCAAAGAGAAATTGAGCGAGATGTTTGATAACTCAACAGAGGGCCTTGGTTCTCCCTTTTGCCTTTCAAGGTAGTCCCTTTGGGCGTTACTGAAAATGTACTCTGACCTTCTTACCTCAGGACCAAAAACCGATTCCTTGCCTTGTTGTTTTCCATCAGGCGCTCTCGAAATCAAAAGAAACTTTTTTGACCTGGTGATCGCAACGTACATCAGCCTCCTTTCGTCCTCTTCGTGCGGAAAGTATCTGTCCACCCCTTTAATAAGCGTCCTGTCTAAAAAGTGCCAAACCTGCTTACCAGTAGGTTGGCTGGTTGGTAAGTAGTTTTTATTTAGTCCAGGGATGAAAACTACGGGAAATTCTAATCCCTTCGCCTGGTAAACGGTCATTATTTGAACAGCGTTGGGAGTTTTGTAGTTATTGTTTAGCCATCCCTCAGGGTAGTATCCTTCGGCTGAATAGCGAAGGAAATTGAGGAATGTAGTCAACTTATAAGTCGGTTTACTCATGAAGTAAACCGTCTCAAAGTCGCGGATGATCTGGCTAAACATCCCTAAGTTATAAAAAATAATCTCCTCGTTTTGATACCCAGAATTACTTCGCCCGGAGCCATCTGCAAATAAATCTTCAGTAATACCTGAATCTTCCAAAAAATCCATGTAGATTTTTTGTATATTAAATCTTTCATAATATGTTTTCTCATTTGGCCTGCTTTTTCGAAGCTTTTCGATTGCTGTGTCAAGCAAGGCAGCGTCAATATTCGGCGAAAGTTCTAGCCAGTAGTGCCTCAAAACATTACTATCAATTACCTCCTGAAGGAACTCGAAGATAGCTTTTGCAGCCTTGATCTCTAATCGCTGAAAAAGATTATTTACTCCGGTAACAATAAAAGGGATATTAGCCTCTTGTAGCGCTTCAATAACCGCGTGCGCCTTTTTCCATTTCCTGATAAGGATAGCAAAATCTGAGTAGTCGAGCCCTCTTGGAACTGCACCGTCTTTGTCCTGGAATAATACCCCTCTAAGGCTATTAATTGAATTTACGATATGAGCGTTCTCTTCTTCTACTGAGGTAAACTGATTGTAGAGAATATCCCCTCTGTCGTAAGATTGGAACCCTTTAGCTTTCATCTCCTTCGGCAGCCTTTCTGTGTTGTTGGAGATACACTTAAGAGCAACATCAACTACGGCTTTTGAGCTCCTGAAGTTATCTTCCAAAGGAATATATTCCACGTTGTCATACCTATTTCTGAACTCCTGGATGTACCTAACATCGCTGCCTCGCCACTGGAAAATTGTTTGATCATCGTCACCAACAACGCAAATATTCGCCCCTAATTGGTAAATGCGCTTGATAATCGCTTCCTGCACCGGGTTCACGTCTTGGTACTCATCGACGATGAGATACCCTACATGAGACTGCAACTTACTCCGGAACCCTTCATCTTTATCCATAAACTCTACCACCTTTGTCATAATCATGGTAAAGTCCAAATAGCAGTGAGCGAGCAAGGTTTTCTCATACTTCGCTAACGCTTCCATAATATCTTGGGGCGCCGCCGCACTATCTTCAAATTCAGACTCCCTGACCACCCCCATTAACTGGATAAAATGACCTGTATCCTTAAATCTCTCCATGTTGAGATCGCTCATCCCTATCTTAGAGTAGTTCTTATCGACAAAGAGTTTGAGTTTGATTTCGTCGAGAACTGAAAACTTTTGAAACTCGTACTTATACTCTTTAAGCGCATTCATACACCAAGCATGGATAGTTCCGATATACATTTCCGCAATACCTGTTTGGCCAGGTATTTGCTCATGGCATAGCCTCAAAATCCTGGCTTGCAATTCAGCTGCTGCTTTTTCAGTATAAGTAAATGCGATAATCTTGGCAGGAGGATTACCATTCTTAATAATGTTCACAACCCTTTGGGAGATGACTTGGGTTTTGCCAGAACCTGCGCATGCAATTATTTGAAGATTTTTATCAAGTATGCTAATTGCTTTCTCTTGTTGATGCGTATATTTCATAGGGAGCTTTAATCTTGTAAAATTTTAGGTTGCTTTCGCTAATATTGGAAGGCAGATTAAATATTTCCAAGGCACCGATGTCACCTTACTGTCTACCCCACATTTGATCATGACTTCGATTAAAGCCCCTCACAATTCATTTGCACCATCAGCCTTCTCCGGCACTGATAAATAACCGAAAAAAACACTACATTTCCAAAAGTATGCCATAGATTTTTTGCAACATCCCTGACTTATTTGCAGTTGAGAAGATAAAAAGGGGTGAAGCTGCGAGGTTCATTCCCCTTTCCCAACAGATGTCTAATTCAGGTTCACTCCCTTTACCAAATACCCAACATCCCCCTCCACAACCCCCCGAATCTCCTCCTCCCGCTCCCTCCGCCTCGCATACCCCAAAAGCCGCGTAAAATTGACCGCGTAACCCGAGATCGCATGCTCGTAGATATTGACCAGCTCCGGACCTTGCAGGTAGTAAAACAGCTTCTCCTCCGCATACAAATCGACCAGGATTTTTTCCAGGGTGGGGGTGTAGAACTGGACTTTTTTCTCCGTCCGTTTCGCTAGCGGTGCTCTCGTGATCAGCCGCTTGATGATGATGGGCTGGGCGCTGGCGGATACGTACAGTTCCATGTCCTTCTCATCCGGATTCAGGAACACTTCCCGGCGCCCGGCATCTTTCAGGTGGTAAAACAGCGACTCCTCAAAGCCTTTCTCTACCTCGATGATGAGCATGGATTTGCTCATCTGATGACGGGTGAATTCATTGAGCCAGGCGGTTTCCCAGATGCAATGCCTTATTTCATCATATTTTCCCGCCAGCTGCCTGGCTATTTTCAGGAGTTCGGGAGAGCAGTCCGGCCGATAATCCGGCTTTTGCGAAATCACATAAAGCCCTCTCTTGAGGGGTTTGATGATATTCCGGTTCTTAAGGTCATGTATCCTCCACCCGAAAGTCCCTTCTTTCAACTCCGGCTCTTCACTTCGGAAGAAATCAAATAGTTCCTCCCTTGTGAAAGGCTCCCTGTCCTTGAATTCTTTGATCAACCGGCTATCTTTATCCTTTGGCATCCCGTATTCCAATTTTTACCAAAAATAAAAAATTCTGGCAAATTTTTGAAATTTTCTTCAACCTCATCATATACCATCGCCAATCGTTTTTCGTTTATCGTTTAAGTAAACGCTCAACGATAAACGATAAACGTCTCTAACAAACATCCCATGCCTCACCGCCCCCCTCACAAACACCCCCGCCTCCTCGTCCTCGAAGAACGCCTCAACTCCCTCACCCACGGCATCGGCGCCGCCCTCAGCGTCACCGCCCTCGTGCTGCTGCTCGCTACCTGCCGCGACTGCACCGCCACGCGCATCGTCAGCTACAGCATCTACGGAAGCTCGCTCATCCTGCTGTACCTGGCTTCTACCGTCTACCACGGCGTGATGGAGGAAAAACTCAAGGAAATCTTCGGCCGCATCGACCACTCAGCCATCTACCTGCTCATCGCGGGCACCTATACGCCCTTTACCCTCCTCACCCTCAAAGGGGGCTGGGGCTGGACGATCTTCGGCATCGAATGGGGTCTCGCCCTCGCGGGCATCATCTACAAGGTCTTCTTCTATACCCACAAACACAGGGGCGTCTCCACCGCTATCTACCTGGCCATGGGCTGGCTCGCTATCATCGCCATCAAACCCCTCCTCGCCTCCCTCCCCACCGGCGGACTCATCTGGCTCGGCATCGGCGGCCTGAGCTACAGCCTCGGCGTCATCTTCTACCTCTGGGACCGCCTACCCTTCGCTCATGTCATCTGGCACCTTTTCGTGCTGGGCGGGAGTATCAGCCATTTCTTTGCGATATTCCTTTATACCTGAAAGGACGTTTATCGTTTACAATTTGGTAAGATCGTTTCGAGAATAACCTTCCGGTTTGCCGTTTAGAAGCTGTCTGAACTCTGATTCGTCTGATCCATCTGATTCCCTTGATTAAAATCAAAGTCATCAAAAGAATCACAAAAATCACAGTTCAGACAGTTTGGCCAGCCGGGCGACAGCCTTGTTTTTGGTACTTTTTCAACAAGGAAAAAGTACACATTCAGCTTAGGCACAACATTGAGCTATTACCAACGACATGTGTCGAAGAGGACTTCGACACTACACCCGAAAGAAGTTTATCATTTCCCGTAAACGATAAACGATAAACGATAAACGCTCTCCACTTGCAGCAAATAAACGGAAGGCGGCAACGCCCGGATATCAATCCCCCCATCATACACCCCTCCCTGCACCATCCTCCCATTCAAATCAAATACCTGATACTCAATGCCGGAAAGCCGCTCCTCCCCGCTTTTCCCCAAAAACAAATAATCGGTCGCCGGATTGGGGAAAACGAAGTAACCACCTTCGTTTTCATCCTGCTCCCGCACGGCGCTAATGTCTGCTTCGAAAAAGGCGTCGAAGGCGATGGAGAAAATATCCAGGGTGTCGGTGAAAACGGGCGACAGGACGTTGGAAATTAACCCATTTTCACCCCAGTGGCTGAATTGATAGCCCTCCGCAGGGATGGCTTCTATTTTGATGGGAAGCCCGTTGAAATAAACGCCCTGCCAGGGGTATTCATCCGGCGAAACGGTGCTTATTTTGATTTTGCCGGCGCCGGCAGGGTGCACGTCCAGCGTCAGATCGACCTGGTTGGGGAGGGCGAAATGGGACTGAATGTGGTTGCGCACCTGCTCCGTCCGCTCCGACAACTGGAATTGGAAGGTCAGGTGGTTGTTGTAGAAAAAGTCCATGAGCGCGGGAATGTTGTTGGGGTCGTTCCAGCGGGCGTATTCATTGTCCATTTCCAGGACCATCTGGTTGAAAAAGTCGTTTTCGATGCCCAAAATGCGCTCGTGGCGGTAGGCTGTGTTCATCACGTCGGCAAAGCGGTTGATGAAGTAGTTGCGGAACCGGTCGTTCTGCAAGCCCTTCAGCCATACGTTGATGAAGGGGTTGCCGGGGTCCTGGCCCAGCATGTGCTGGATATGGTCGAAATAACAGTCCGTCCAGCTGTTGGGCGCCAGACCGAGCTCCAGGTCGATGGTGCAGTACCGCCAGCGGAAACCCGTGGCGTTGGAGCGGTACAGCCTGATGTTGTTGCCCGGCCAGTCGACGTTGGCCATCCACGATTGCGCGATGATGTAGTCGGTATACCATTCCATGTCGAAATACTGGTCAGCCTCGTCCCAGTAGCCGGGTGCGGCCGGATCCAGAGCGTTCCAGGCCACGTAATCGGCGATGAAGGAGTCGACCGAGCCCACCACGGGCCTCAGCACGCCCCCGTACCAGGCGCTCACGGAGAGGATGTCCATCGAATCGGGGTCTGCCCCTTCGTAGACCTCGAAAAATTCGGTATTGATCTTTTCCCGCAGCTCGTACAAACCGAAATAGGCCCCGTTGATGTACACCGACACCGGCCGCATGGCGGAGTAATAGCCGTTGGTTTCACCGCTCATCGCCTCCACCTGGCTGGCGTCCTTGTAGGGCAGCACCTGCCATTGGTTGCTGCCGTTGCGCAGGTAGATCTCGCTGTATTTCGTCCTTTCCGGCCGGTTGGGAATGATCGCGTAGTCGATGGAACCATCGCCCAACACCCCGTGGTCCAGCTCCACCCGGAAGGAGCGCTGCGGGTGGGAGCGGCTTCCGCCCCAGCCTCCGTCTACCTGTATGCCCGCATGTTGGGAAAAGATCAGTTCTTTATTTTCGTCGAAATAATCCACCCAGGCTGCCCGCTCCCAGTCGGTCCACCAATTGTCGAAAATGCCGTTGGCCCCGTACAGGTTGTCCTTGTCGGTCACCACCGAAAGGATGGGCGTGTAGTGATCCACGCCGAAAAAGTAAGTCGCCGCGGCCACCGGACTCGGCAGCACCCCATCGGCGAAGGCCCGGGCCTTCAGGGCACAGGAGAAGTAGATGAACACAGGGCCGTTGTATGGCGTGGAATTGACGGTCGGCTCGCTGCCGTCGAGGGTGTAATACACCGTCGAATTCGGCCCGTTGGGGTTGTTGATGGCCACGGTGAAAGGGGCGTCGCGAAACCCCGGTTCGATGGCCAGTTGCGGCGCGAGCAGGTAGTCCGAAAAGGGTTCCGAGCTGTTGTTCGAGGCCGAAGGGGTCGGCGTCTGGAACAGGGCGGTCGCCGAAGACGCGTCGGGGAAGGAGCCCGTGCTGTTGCCGGGACTTTCGCAGTTGACGAGCAAGCTGCTCACCTGGGTTTGCGTGGGGGAAAACAGGTAGATCGTTTCGCCCGATTTCGATATTTTGAAATTGGTATGCAGGTAGTTGTTCGGATCCACCGCGTCAAACTCCGAAGAAACGGCGTTTTTCGAAACCAGCTTCATGTGGATCTCAATGTAGTCGTAGGTCGTATTGGGGTCGGTCCAGGCCACGTCGAAGGCGATGCTCGTGATCTCGCCCGCCGTCAGTCCGGCCGCCGTCAGCTCGGAGGCCAGCACCAGCATCTGGTTCCTGGCGCCCCAGTACCAGTTGCCGTAAGGCGCCGGGTAATCGGTCGGCGAGTTCTGCACCGTGCCCGTGCCCACCGTCAGGCCGTTGAAACGCATGTTGGGCCGCAGGTTCACCACCCCGCCAAAATTGGCCCAGCAGGCCGCCGCGCTCCCGTCCTGAAAGGAAAAAGTCGTGGAGGGAAACGGCGTATAGCTCTGGTTGAACACCGAATTGACCGTATACCCCGCCGAGCTGTAGGAGCAGGTATTGATCAGGAGGTTCGAAACCCCGTCCCAGTAAAACGGGGTACTGAACGCGTGCGTATTCCAGCCCGTCGCGGCCACAAAGGTGCCCGTGTTCACCACCTGTTTAAAGCCCGACACCGGTTTGCGGTCCTTCCCGCTGCAAAACACCGTCTTGAACTCCCCCGGCAGCAGCTGCACATTCGGAAACACCCATTTCGCCGGATTGTCCTCGTCGTCGGTAAGGGAATAGTTCAGGAGGCTGACCGTATCCGCCCCCGGGTTGTGCAGTTCGATCCAGTCAGGAGAATCCCCGTTTTCGTCCTGTATCGTCAAATAATTCCGGTTGCTCCCTTCATTGATCACGGCCTGGCCGTAAAGGAGGCAGGGGAGGAGGAAAAGAGGCAGGAGTAAAGTTTTGCGCATTGCTTTGTGGATTTGCATACAATATCCTGAAAAATTTGCAAAATCCGACCCACCCCCGGCCCCTCCCTCTTCCCTAATCTTGTAGGGGGTGATTGAACCCAGCCCCGTCAGGGGCGAAATGTTTGTAGCCCGGGGTGCTAACCCCGGGGTAGGAATCAACCATTCCCCGAGCCCCGGAGGGGGGGCCCAAAAAAA
>JBAQQB010000026.1:0-14519 GCA_049306275.1 Saprospiraceae bacterium
GTACGCTTCCCATACCATTTGCTTGGTGATGGGCTGTGACTTTGTTTCTTTCATCTTAATCCTCCCTGTCTTTTGGACGGTTGTTAAAATAATTGAAACCGAATGAGCTATGCCCTTCGCTCCACTCCCATTACAGAAGCTTCATCACTACTATGGCATAGTCCGACGCAAAGACTCGGCTTCGGTACTTTCGGCCTCGCCTGTTTCAGACTTGCGCCTTTCCCTTCGCATCCGCTCTTTGCCTCTCCTGTTCCGTCATAGAGCCTGTGTAAAGTTCCTGCCCCCTCTATACCGTACACCTTGCAGCCAGTAAACAGGTCTTCCGCCGCAATCTTCCCGCAGACTTCAGAAATCCGCGGTTTTGATGTAGCCCGATATTCATTTCGATACTTCATCGGAGGTTCACTTGCGTTCAGCTCCTTTACACTTACCTGAGCGCCTCTTGCGGCACCCTTTTCCTTTTCCGTTCAATACGCTGCCCTCGCGGCCAGCGCACCGAAAGGCGGTTTGCAGGCGGCCCCTGCCGGTAGCCTGCGGAGGGCCTGCCTCCATCTCCATGACAGCTTGGCTGTTTTATTGGCCGTCAGGACACACTCTGAACTATGATTCGTCTGATTTATGTGATGGCTTTGATTTTTATCAGAGTCATCAAATAAATCAAAAAAATCACAGTTCAGACGTTTTGGCGTTTTTTTTTTCACCGCGACGAACGCTACGGAGGCTACGCCCACCCAGCCATGTGTCGAAGAGGACTTCGATACTACATTTTTTCCCATCGGAAGAAATCCTCCCCAAAACCCAACAACCTACCCACCCAACAACCTACTTCTCCATCCACCTCCTCGCCGCCACAAACGCCTCCACCCACGGCCCAATCTCATCCATAGCCCGGCCCGCAGGGTAATGCGCCCAGTTCCAGGGGAACATTGAACGCTCGATGTGGGGCATCATCACCAAATGACGGCCGTCGTCGCTGGCCATCATGGCGGTGTGGTAGGCGCTGCCGTTGGGATTGGCAGGGTAACCCTCGTACCCGTATTTCGCCACGATGTGATAAGCGCTCTCTTCCATCGGCAACTCAAACTTGCCCTCGCCGTGGGAGATCCATACCCCCAGGGTGCAACCGGCCAGGCCGGAGAGCATCACGCTGCGATTCTCCTGCACCACCACGGAGGTAAAGCCGCTCTCGTGCTTGTGGGAGTCGTTGAAGCCCATCTTCGGCTTGTGTGCGTGGCCGGGATTGATCAGGCCCAGCTCGATGAACAGCTGGCAGCCGTTGCAGATGCCCACCGAAAGCGTGTCCTCCCGGGCGAAGAAGTTTTCGATGGCCTTGCGCGCCTTCTCGTTGTACATAATAGCGCCCGCCCAGCCCTTGGCCGAACCCAGCACGTCGGAGTTGGAAAAGCCGCCCACGGCGCCCAGGAAACGAATGTCTTCCAGGGTCTCGCGGCCGCTCATCAGGTCGGTCATGTGCACGTCGCGCACGTCGAAACCGGCCAGGTGCAGGGCGTGCGCCAACTCGCGCTCGGAGTTGCTGCCTTTTTCCCGCAAAATGGCGGCCTTGGGCCGCTTCCCGGCCGGCAGCTGCTCCGGCATTTCTCCCCAAAAGTCCATCGGGAACCTGAAGCGCAGCGGCTGCTGCTTGTAGTTGCGGTAGCGCTCGTCGGCCTTGCCGCTGGCCGTCTGCTTGCGGTCGAGCAGCCATGAGGTTTCGTACCAGACGTCGCGCAGGCGAGGTACGTCGAATTCGTGCACCACGGCGCCATTGCGCAGGCGCAGCACCCGCCCCTCCTCTACCCTGCCGATCTGGTGGCAGGCGATGGGCAGCGAGGCCAGGTCTGCTTCGCTGAGGGGCTCTCTGGCCTGGAAAACGAGTGCGGTATTTTCGGAAAATAAGAGTTTGATACTATCAGCCTCGCCCAGCGCGCTCAGGTCGAGACTGGCGGCGAGGTCGGCGTCGGAGAAGCACATCTCCAGCAGTGTCGTGATCAGTCCGCCGGCGCTGACATCGTGGCCCGCGACGATCTTCTTCTCTTTTATCCATTTTTGGATGGTGTTGAAAACGGCGACGAAGGCCTCCGCATCCAGCACGTCGGGCGCCTGGGCGCCGATCTTGTTGCGCACCTGGGCAAAGGAGGAGCCGCCCAGCTTGTAGGCGTCTTCCGACAAATTGAGGTAATACACCGGCCCGGCGTTTTTCCGGAATACGGGCTCCACAACGCCCCGGATATTGTCGCACACGCCCACCGAAGAGATGATCACCGTGCCGGGGGCCAGCACCTCGTCGCCGGGGTATTTTTGTTTCATGGAAAGGGAGTCCTTGCCCGTGGGGATGTTGACGCCCAGGGCAATGGCGAAGCCGGAGGCGGCTTTCACGGCCTGGTAAAGCCGTGCATCCTCGCCTTCGTTCTTGCAGGGCCACATCCAGTTGGCCGAGAGCGATACGGAGCGGATGCCGTCTTCCAGCGGCGCCCAGACGAGGTTGGTCAGGGCCTCGGCCACGGCATTGCGCGAGCCGGCGGCCGGATCGATCAGGCCGTTGACGGGCGCGTGACCTATGGAAGTAGCCACGCCGTAGTTGGTGTCGTAGCCCAAGGCCATCACCCCGCAGTCGTTGAGGGGCAGTTGCAGCGGACCCGCGCATTGCTGCTTCGCCACCAGGCCGCCCACGCAGCGGTCGACCTTGTTGGTGAGCCAGTCTTTGCAGGCCACGGCTTCGAGGCGAAGCACCTGTTCGAGGTATTGGTGCAATTGCTCCGGCTGGTAGTCCACCTCCGCATAGCGGCGGTCGATGTGTTTGTCGGCCATGACGGTTTTCGGCGAGGAGCCGAACATGTCGATCAGGGCCATATCCATGGGCTTTTCCCCCGTTTTTTTCGATTCGAAAACGAAACGGCCGTCGCCGGTCACCTCGCCCACCACGTACAGGGGCGCGCGCTCGCGTTCGGCGATTTGTTGGAGGCGGCCGAGCTTGTCGGCGGGAATGACCAGGCCCATGCGCTCCTGCGACTCGTTGCCGATGATCTCCTTCATCGAAAGGGTCGGGTCGCCTACCGGCAGGGCGTCGAGGTCGATCTTGCCTCCTGTGGCCTCTACGAGCTCGGAGAAGCAATTCAAATGCCCGCCCGCGCCGTGGTCGTGGATGGCCACGATGGGGTTGTCGTCGCTCTCCACCAGGGCGCGGATGGCGTTGGCCACGCGCTTCTGCATCTCGGGGTTAGAGCGCTGCACGGCGTTGAGCTCGATGGCGGAGTGGAACTCACCGGTATCGGCCGAAGACACCGCCGCGCCGCCCATGCCGATGCGGTAGTTGTCGCCGCCCATGAGCACGATCTTGTCGCCGGGTTTGGGTTCTTCCTTCAGGGCCTGCGCGGCCTTGCCGCTGCCCACGCCGCCTGCCAGCATGATGACCTTGTCGAAGCCCAGCTTGCGGCCGTGCTCCTGGTGCTCGAAGGTAAGCAGGGAGCCCGCGATGAGGGGCTGCCCGAATTTATTCCCAAAATCGGAAGCCCCATTGGAGGCCTTGATCAGGATGTCCATGGGCGTCTGGTACAGCCAGGGGCGCGCGGGCATGGCGTTTTCCCAGGCGCGGTTGTCGTGAAGGCGCGAATAGGCGGTCATGTACACCGCGGTGCCCGCCAGGGGCAGGGAGCCTTTCCCGCCGGCCATGCGGTCGCGTATCTCCCCGCCCGAACCGGTCGCCGCCCCGTTGAAGGGTTCTACCGTGGTGGGGAAGTTGTGGGTCTCGGCCTTGAGCGATACCACCGAGTCGTATTCCTTTTTTTCGTAAAAATCGGGATGGTCGGCCGTTTTGGGGGCGAACTGCCGCACGCGTGGACCTTTCAGGAAGGCCACATTGTCTTTATAGGCCGAAACGATGCCGTTGGGGTGCTCTTTTGAGGTTTTTTTGATCATCGAAAAAAGGGAACCGGATTGTTCCACCCCGTCGATGACGAACACCCCGTTGAATATCTTGTGGCGGCAGTGTTCGCTGTTGATCTGCGAGAACCCGAACACCTCCGAGTCGGTGAGCGGCCGCCCGATGCGCTGCGCCACCTGCTCCAGGTAACGGATCTCCTCCTCGCTCAGGGCCAAGCCCTCGGCTTCGTTGTAGGCGGCGATATCCTCCACCGCCCGGATGGGCTCGGGCTGGATGTGGATGTCGAAAATGTCCTGATGGAGTCCGTTGAATTGTTGCGACAGCATGGGGTCGTAGTCCGCCACCGGCCCATACTGCTCGATGCGGCGGATGCCGGCGATGCCCATATTCTGGGTGATCTCCACGGCGTTGGTGCTCCAGGGCGAGACCATGGCGGCGCGGGGGCCGACGAACTGCCCTTCGATGCGATCGGCCCCGATGCGGGGCTGCCCGCCGAAGAGCCAGGAGAGTTTGGACTGGTCGCTTTCGGAAAGAGGCGCGTCGGCCTCAACGGCATAAATGATGTCGGAGGGATTTCCAAAAAACAGGATCATGAGGGAGGAGGTTTGGATTCGGGGCAAAGGTCAGGTGTTTGGGTTAAAAAACCCAAGGGAGTTGAAAAAAAGTATGAGCTCGAATTCAAAACATACAAAAACAAACCGGATATTCGTTCCCTTGCGTCCAATCCACATTTTTTCATAACTCTTAACGCCCCATTTCCATGCATCGCAGAGAATTCATCATCACCTCGCTTCTCTCCCTCCCGGCATTTGCCTGTTCTTCGGTCAGGCGGCTCGGTTCAATCCCCTCCAAAGCCTTTGTGGTAAAGGCCGGTGAAAGCCGGTTCGGAGTGCCCACCCCATTTCTGGGCGTCAACCCCAACGACCTGAAGATTTCAACAAAAGATACCGGCGGCCTGCTGTCGGCATTCGACTACACCGGCGTGCAGCAGACAGGGCCACGGCTGCACATGCATCTTTGGCAAGACGAGGTATTCTTTGTGTTGGAAGGCGAATACGTGTTCCAACTGGGCGAGGAGAAGCAACTACTCCAGGCCGGCGATCTGATTTTCCTGCCTCGCAACATTCCTCATACATGGGTACAGTTGTCGGAAAGGGGCCGGATGTTCTACTTCCTGCAACCCGCCGGCAAAATGGAGGAGTTTTTTATTAAAATGACCGAACTGGGCGGCAAGGCCACCCCGGAGGAATTCAAGCAAATCGAGGCGGAGCATGGCATCCAGAACTATGGTCCTCCCCTCTCCCCCACCGAAAAACACCAGTTTGCGGAAAAACTGAGCAAAGGCTTCGTGGTGCGGGCCGGTCTAAGCCGGTTTGGAGAGGAGCCTTTCAGCACCAACCTCAAGGTGTCGGCCAAAGACACTTCCGGCGAGCTCTCGATCTTTGAATACCAGAGTAGCGAAAAGGGCGGTCCGCCGCTGCACGTACACCCCAATCAGGACGAAGTCTTTTACATCGAGGCAGGCGAATACTTGTTCCAGTGCGGAGAAGAAAAGTTCACTCTTCAAGAAGGAGATATGATCTTTCTTCCCAGAGGTGTACAGCACACCTTCGCCCAGCTGACCGACCAGGGCAAGATGCTGTTCTTTTTCCAGCCTTCCGGCAAAATGGAAGACTTCTTCAGGGCGCTCGCCAATCCGACTGGCATACCGGCAACCGACGGCGGGAAGAGGCTATTTTCAGACCACGACATGGAAATTACAGGTCCGCCCCTGGAATTCTGAGGATTCTTGCGAAAGCTGCTACGGGATGACGACCTTTTGTGTCAGCCGCCCCCCTTCCGTGCGAAATGACAGGAAATAGATGCCATGCCCGGGAATGAATATCCTGGTTTGTTCGCCGGCCGTTCGTGCGACCTGAGCGGGCACGCTGCGGCCCAACATATCGAAGACCTGCAGGTTGCCGGACGACCATTCTCCTTCCACAAAAATGACGCCTTCAAGGGCGGGGTTGGGCCAGATATGCGGGGCGCCTGCCCCGGGCAGGTCCGCCGTAGCTGTGGCATTGTTGTAGGCAAAAACGCATGCCTGCAAAGCCAGGTATTTGGGGTTGTTGACATCGGCCATATTTTCCTTGACGCCCCAGCTGCCCCATTTGGAATAGGTGGAATGGGAGGAAAAGTGCATGAACAGGTCGCCGTGATCCTGATACCATTGCTCGAAATAGGCGCAATAGGGCTCTTGCAGATCGGGATGGTGATTGGCCTGGATGAGTTTTTCCGTCAGGGCGTCGATATTGACATTGGCGCCAGTGCCTACGAGATGTTGGCCGCCTTCGTAGACCAGCAGGCGAAGGCCGTGGGTATTGGCGACGTCCTGGTTTTCCGCCATCCAGGTGAAGGCTTGGGGGAGGGTTTCCTCCATTCTGTCAACGATCTCGGGGATGGTAATCGCATTGACCAGGCCTTCATCGACGATATCGTTGGCGACGCTGCCGCCGAAGTAGGGCGCGATGGCGATGGCGTCGGCGCTGACCTGCTGGGGGTTGTAGAAAGGATCTTTGAAATAGGTGACGATCTGGTTGGTCAGCCAGCTGTTGGCGGCCTGGGAGGGAATGATCTTCACGAGTCGCGCATCGTCGCCGAACACGTTTTCGAAAATGGCAAAAATATCGGCCGAGCGTTTGGCGGTGTATTTCCATGCCCTTTCCCATGGTGTGCCGGTGTAGCCCAGCTCCAGCGCCTTTTCGCCGGCGTATTGGTGTTGGGAAAATTGTGCGTTCCAGACTTCGTTGCTGTATTCGAGGTAGATGTGCAGGTCCGGGTCGAGCTGATCTTTCAGGAGGTTGGCGAGTTGAAAGATGTAGTCGTCGCCGGCCATGTGCGGGATATTGATCCAGGGGTCTTTTTGCAGCAGGTTGCACAGTTCGGCGACGTATTCCCAGGCCACTCCGTGTTCGAGGGTTTGGGTGAAATAGGACTTTTTGCCGCGCTCGTCCCAGCTCGTCACCGGCGAGAAATTGGTATCCAGCCAGTCCATAAACCGGATGACCTGGAAGTCGCTGGCAAAATCGAGGAATTCATCGGTAAAGGTCTTTTCCGGAAAGGAATTCACATAATCGGGGTAAATGAACTGAATGCCCGTGATCGGATCGGCGGGGTCGGATGCCAGGATTTCGAGCGACACCCCTCCTGTGACCGTCACATAGGTATCGACCGGGCAATCGAACACGCCGTTTGCGCCGAAAACCAGTCGCACCTGTCCGCTGCCCTGCACGATGAGGCGGTACTGTCCCTGCGGCAGGGCCTCGCCGATATCCCAGAGCATGAGGGCCCTGACGGCCTGGGGCGGGTTGACGCCGTCGTCGTAGGGAATTTCCAGGGGGTAGCCGTTGTCATCAACAGCCACTTCCACGCCGGTATCCCAGGGACCGCTGCCGTCGGCGTTGAAGGGGGTCCAGTATCTGGATTGTTTGAAGGCGTCGGTAAACACCAGCTCCGTGCTCCAGTCGCGGATGCCCGACAGGTTGATGCCGATGGGGCGTTCGATCTGGGCGGCGAGGGCGCCGGAGAGCAGGGTGAAGAGCAGTAGAAACTTTGTTCTCATGGTTCAGCATTTTTGGGAAGTACGTATTTGCCATCAGAAAAACCAATACTTCCAGTCCTGTTTAGTTTTCACTTGTAAAAAGCGCTGATCGGCGGGCAGGCCTTTATTGATGAGGTAATACAGGTCGTTGATCAACAGCCAGGTATTGGAAAAATAGCTATGGCCGAGGAAATCGGTATCGATGTCTGAGGCGTCTACGGTTTCGGCAAATGGGGTCACTACGCAATCTTCTCCACCGGTGCCGGCCCTGAGGCCCTTGTTGATCAGCTGGGAAAGAAGGAGGGCCTTGTCTTTAGCAGAGGCGTATAGCGTCACATTGCTGGCGGTCTGGCGGATCGCCGGTGCGATCACTTCCACAAATTCCCTGGAATCCACATCGGGGGCGGCGAGAATGACCTGCCCGAACATGGGTTTTTCGGGCCTCTCTTCCGCCAGGTTCATCAGGGTTTGCGTGAGGGCCTGGTTGCCCATGCTGTGCGCGACGATGTGGATTTGGTCAAATCCGCCGCGATCTGCCAGCGTTTCCAGGAAATATTCGAGATTGGGAACGGTTGCGGCATTTCGCCGGCCGTCTTTCCGGTATTTCGTAACTTCTCCCCGCGAAGGCCAGCTGTAGAGCATCGGAATGCCCTGGAAGCTCACGTCATAGGCGATTTGCGCCGCACACAGGGCAGCTTCATCGAAGGAGACATTGAAACCATGAATAAAAACCAGGGCTTCTTTTCGATCAGCCAGCAGGGCATCCCAATGCAACTGCTCATAAAAACCCTCTTCAGCAAGCGGTTTTAACTCCTTGATTACCATGTGCTTGCAAGGATTTTCCGCAAATTCCGCTTTCCACCATTTTGGCCGTTCAATCTCCCCCAGCTCGTGGATAGTTGGGATGGTGACCATGCATTTCCCGAAATAAAGGCTGTCCTTGCCGGGGTTTCCGGTAAAAAACAGGTAGGGGTCCTGTTTTCCGGAAGGTTTCCGGTCGGTGGCGTAGTAAACCGGCACCACAGAAAATCGGGTTTCGTCCAGGAGCTGCCCGGCCCCGATCATGCCCTTGGGCCTGTCGATATCTGCTGTCTCCCAGCGATGATCGAAAATTTCCTCAAAAATGGTGTCCTTTTCAACTATCGGGGGTTGGTTTTCAGCCTGGTAAATGGCGGTCGGGCTTTTGCAAAAAGGCAGGATAAAAAGGGCGAGAATGGGTAAAAATCGTTTCATGGTTGCGGGCTTTTCCATAGGAAGTGGAGCACGTCTTCATCGTCGTCGGGAAACCGGAACATATCACAATATACCAAGCCCAGTTTTTCCAGCAAACGCCTCGAATCGGTATTCGCCTCTACGGTATAGCCATGGATGGTGGTGAGGCCAAACGATTCAATCCCGGCCTGCATGACCCGGGCAGCTGCCTCGTAGGCATAGCCTTGCTTCTCATGTTGAGGGAGGAAGGAGAAGCCGATATCGACGCCCTCCACGCCAGGCCGGTCGAAAAGGCCGCAGACGCCCAACTTCTCGCCATCTGACTTGCGGATAGCGACGTAGTTGGCATAGCCGAGCCTTTCGAGTTGGGGGGTGATCCTGTCGGCTATGTATTTTTTGGCTTCCTCTACGGTGTGGACATTTCGGTCACCCACGTATTTTAAGGCCTTGGGCGTATTAAGCAACTCGAGGATAAAGGCGGCATCCTCCTCGGCGGTAGGGCGGAGGATTAGGCGTTCGGTTTCAAAGTGGAGATATTGGGGCATAAAAAATCTTATTTTATTAACCAGGCGCCTCCGGCACCTCAATTTTTTTGTCACCAGTTCCCTTTGTGAAGGTAATATTCAAAAACACCATGCATTCCATTGAAGAGGGACCTGGAGTTTCAAAATCATGTAAGCAGGCAAATTCTTTCAAATCGGTGCATAAATCGCCGACCTTTCCTTCCTCCATTTCAATAATCATGCTGATAGAAATATCGGAAAAGAATTTGAAATCGATCAAAAAGCCGTGTTTCCCGACAACCTGTTCAAGCTCGCTGATAGCGGCGTTGCGTTCGCGGGAGCAATGGGCGGAGATAAAAAAACGGTTCACTTTGCCTTTTGCTGCTTTTCCTTCATCCGCTCTTGCATTTTCTTGTTGAATTCGCTGCTCTTTTCGCCCAAGGCTAGGTTGTAATCACCATACTTGTCGATCTCTTTCTGATCGCCGTCCTTGTCGAGTATTTCGAAAATGGTCATGTGGCGCATGCCGTTCTGGCCGTATTCGAGCCCTTCTTCGAAGGAAGGCTCTTCTCCTTTTTCGAGTTTTTCGACCACTGCGCACATGGCGGCATCTTTCGCCCTGACGAGAGAATCTACCATGGGGTTTTTGAAATCAGGAACGCGGAGGCCATAGCAGTTGTAGTCTTTTTCGTTTTTACAACTGATGAGGCCCAGCAAAAACAGGGCAGGGAGAGCTAATTTGTTGATTGTGTTGCGCATGAAATTATTTTTATAAAAACAAACCGGATAATTCCCTGAGTTGTATCACCCGCATTTCTTCGCCATGTTTGGTGACCTCTGCCACTCCTTCATTGAGCCGGATGACTACGTCGTGGTCGTATTGGGGATAGCCTGGGTATTTTCTCATATAAAAGCTGAGGGTGCTGCTGTCGTCCGACCAGCGGATATTGCCCGCATCCCACATGGAACCAGCGCTGAACAGCCGGCCGTTATCAGACCTGTCTATCAGGTCCGGGCTGCAGATCCAGTGCGACATGCGCACTTCGTTGCATCCCAGGATGAGCACGTAGCGGTTGTCGGGAGAGGGGAATTCTTCGCCCATGGTTTTGAGGTTTAGGGCAACAAGTTAAGGAATTATTTCACTACCTGAATAGCGCCGATTTCCAACAGGGAGGTGAACAGATTGGCGGCGCCTCCGTGTTCGACGATCCTCCCCTCAATCACCCGGTCGAGATTGACGCCAGTGACTTTGATTTTCTTTCCGGTAGGGGCAATGTCCATCCAAGGGCCCAGGTGGGTACCCTGCATGATGTAGGAAGTAGCTACCCATTCTTCCTCGGCAATTTGCATATTAATAGTCAGCGTCAGGTCGGGGTAGGTTTGCCTGACGCCCAGTATGTGCTGCCGAGCCCCTTCGATGCCAATGGAATAACGAATGTTCTGAAATACTTCCGTGTAGTCAGGAGAAATGAATTCGGCAATGCGGTCCAGGTTACCGGTATTGAGCACCTGTTCAATGTAATTGCGCACGACCTGCTTATTGGACAGAGACAGTATTTTTTCAAAGCAAACACTGTTATCGACACCTGCATACTGTCCGTAGTTGGGAATGACCGAATACCCGCTGCTGGTGTATAACCCGACAGCCTCTGGTTGTTTTTTCCCCGTTTCCAGGACAAATTTTTGAAAGCCCAGTTCGGAGGTCCAGGCTTCCAACTCTGCCAGCACCATTTTAGCGATCCCTTTGCCTCTTTTATCTGGCACGGTATACATCCGTTTGACCTCCATGGTATGGGGCGCAAACTCCTTGATTGCCCCGCATCCTGCCGCGACGCCGTTGTCGTATGCCACGACGGCGTAATTGATCATATCGATCTTGTTGAATTGGGCGTAGAATGAGTGGTCTGCGCCATCTCTTTCCGCTAGTTCGGCGTCAAGTTTTTTTACCAGGGCTATGAAATCGGGGTCTTGGGAATTGGTTCTGTTGATGGTGATCATATGGATCTAATTGATTGAAAATCAAAAAACTACCGAGGTGTCACCTCCGATGTGGTTGATAATCAGGCTCAAACGAGGTGTCACCTCCGATATGGTTGATAATCAGGCTCAAACGAGGTGTCACCTCCCAATAGATCGTTACTTGAAAACCTGCTCGATACGCTTGTCAGGTGTAAGCCAGATCAAGGCTACGGCAATGTACAATCCTCCGGCAATCCACTCGCTAAACAGGGTTGAGGCGACAGCCACGATGTAGAGCACGAGCGATGCCTTGCCCTTGAGGTCTTTTCCAATTGCCTGGGCCAAAACGGAATCCCCGCCGTGGTTTTTGATGATGCGGAGTTGTAGAATGTAATAGGCAAGCGCAGCCATTAGCAAAACGACCCCGTAAAGAGCCATGGGCATAGGGGCAAAGTGGTTTTCGCCGATCCAGCCGGTGGCGAAGGGCACCAGGGAGAGCCAGAACAGCAAATGAAGATTTGCCCAAAGCACATCGCCGGTCACCTGCTTGACGGTGTGCATCAGGTGGTGGTGGTTATTCCAGTAGATGCCGATGTAAATAAAGCTCAGCACATAGCTCAGGAATACGGGTATCAGCGGCCGCAGATCGGCGAGTTGGGCCCCGTGCGGCACCTTAATCTCCAGCACCATGATAGTGATGATGATGGCGAGAACCCCATCGCTGAAGGCCTCCATTCTGTTTCGGGTCATAATCTTTCTTTTGCAGCGTCCAGTCCGCAAAGGTAATCGGGAATGGGCAAATTACCTTCCCTTCATTATTAAACCCAGGGCAAATTCGAGGCAGGTATCTTTTGCGCCGGTTATATCTTCCTGCACAATATTGACCAGATAGTCAGGGATTAGCCCGCTGCCGGTGTTTTGAGAAAGTTCTTCGTAAATGGTACAAAGGGTTCCTGGCGCTATTTGCAAGCGGGTGTGAGGGAGTTCCCAGGAGGTTTTGATCAAATAACCGGCCATGATAACGGGGTTGCCTCCGGTTTCCCTTCCAACTACGACGGCACGCCGGTGTTTCTTTAAAACGCCTGCCATGATGACGCCTGCCGAAAAAGTGCCCTCATCAGTCAAAACCACCAAATCACCTTTAAAGCTGTTTCTTTTCGGAGAAAAAGTGCCGATGCCATAGGCCGGGTACCACGTTTTTCGCGTGCGCTCAAAAAAGTCGCTCGCGTTCCGTTTTTTCACCACCCGGCACGAAGCCGCCTGTGTGAAAGGTTTGTCAAATAAGTATTGCAGTGCGAACCGGACATAGGCCGGATTACCGCCTTCATTGCCCCTCAGGTCGAGCACCAGTCCTGACACGCCAGCCTGTTGCAGCTGCCTGAAATGCCCGGATATTTCTTTCCTGAAATGCATTTTGTATTGCTTTCTGATCGTAGGGGGATGAAAGCTTCGCATCGTCAACACCCCCGCGCCGAGAGAGTCGATGATTTCGAGCCGGATGCCCGCTTCGTTGCCCTCCTGCAGGGCGGATGCCGCTTCCTGGATAGCGGCAAGGGTTCTCCCCTTCACCATTGTTGAGTATGCTTCGCCGTTGGCGCCACGCCATACAACGGGATACTCTTCCCGAACGCCGTAAAGGAGGTGGTAATAAAAACGGAAGATTTTAACAAGGGAGGAAAGGGGGAGTTGGATGGAATGGCCTTCCCGGACCAAAAGCGGCCAAATACTATTAACGATTTCCCCGGCAGGGATATCTCCAATGGCGATAATTTCAGCGCCGGGAGGAGGGGCAGTCTCGCCGCTCAGGTTTTGCGACACGTACAATTTACCACCGGAATATGCCAATTGAAGGGGAAACAAAAATTCGCTTTCACGAAGCGTTTCCATCCACCTCTCACTAGGGGTAATGGAGTTGTGGCCGTCCTGAATAAATGCCGCCAGAGGGGCTAGCAGTAAATAAAATTCCCGCTCATCCATGGGGCCTGCAATCTGTTGACGAATGCTTGCGAAACAGCTATCTATGCTCGCTTTGGACTGGTACAGGTATAAAAGTGGATGTTTCCGCTCAAGGAAATCCTGCCAGAAGTCCAGATCCTCCCGCAATTCTTCAGCGGTAAAAACACGCGCGGATGTCTCCTGCGCATCGGAGAATAATGAAGGCAGGAGCCACAGAAGCAAGGGTATGTATTTCATTGAATTTATTTCAGCACAAAATTCCCTCAAATCATTCAACCGGCAAATTGTGCTGCCTGAGAAACGACAACTTATCCCAATACCCCCGCTGAAACTTAATCCTGCCATCAAGTATGTGAAAAAAGCCGCAGCCGCGAAGTCCCAAGGGATCTTTCCATTCCAATATGCCCCATTCTCCGTCTTCGAAGATGTTTTCCACCATGCAAACCATTTCGGCCATGGCAAACTCGCGGGCAAACATCTCCCGGATGGCCGCCTTCCCCACCACGGGCTCGTTGGCCACCTGGTGGTTGACGGCATCGTCATGATAAAGCTCCCCAAGGCCCTCGCTATCATGGAGATTGAACAATTCGACGAAACGGGCTACGATCTCGCGTGGTTTCATTCCTTTTCTTTTCGTTTTCCAAAAACATACCCTACTCCCGCCTGAGCATTCTCCAGCAGCATTTTGGTTCCCTCGATCTTATCGCCGTTCTCATCCGTATAGGTAATGTCATCGAACGACACCAGGCTGTGGTGGTAGTGGGCGCTGAAACAGAAGTTCTTGTAATAGAGCCTCACGCCGATCAATGCTCCGAAGTCCACCTGGTTAAGGGTCTCGAATACCGGCTTAAGCCATTGGCCATTCAGTTTCCATTCTTCAGACAACTTGAATCCGGCATTCATCCCTCCAAAAACGCCCAAATAATCGACAACCCGGAATTCTACCGCCGGGAGAAGATCGATCAAGCGCAGCCTCAGATCGGCGGGGGTAATCCCGGAGGGAGCGGGAACATGGCCTTTTTGAGAAAACTGCACCCCCAGCCCGGCGCTCCATCGCGGAGAAAAATGATAAACTGGGCGTATCTCAGCGAAATAATTCAGGGCCGGCGATGTTTTCCAGGGTTGGTTGACGTAAATGGATTTGCCTGCATTGAGGCCTCCCCCAATGCCGAGGTTAAACTGTGCGTGCAAGAGATTGTGAACAAAGAAAAAAACGAAGAACAGAAGAAGGATCTTTTTCATGAGGTTTGGTTTTTAGGGGTTAAAACGGAAAGCCGGCGTGGCGGTTATGCGTACCCAAATTTTTAACACCTTGTCACCCCGCCCTCGAGGTGTCACCTCGATTTTCATTGATAATCAGCACCATAGGAGGTGTCACCTCGATTTTCATTGATAATCAGCACTATAGGAGGTGTCACCTCGATTT
>JBAQQB010000027.1:0-18181 GCA_049306275.1 Saprospiraceae bacterium
TGTATTAATGCATTCATTTTCAGCATATAGCGCTCCCCTCCCTTTGAAAGGGAGGGGCCGGGGGTGGGTCGTTTCCTGTTCAAAAATCAGTCCCCAGCGCAAAATACAGCCTCGGTTGCTGCACCTCCCTGGTTTCGATGCCCCAGCCGAAGTCGAGGCGCACGAAGTAACCGAAGAGCAAGGTACGGATTCCGACGCCATAACCGAAGACGATGGGGTCGCGGAAATATTTTACTTTGACAAAAATGGGCGAACCGGCCGGCAGGGGGTCGGGTATGATCTTGGTATTGAGGGGGTTTTCTTCGGTGAACGGCGTTTTGCCCTGCCAGGCGGTGCCTACGTCGAAGAAGCCCACGACCTGGAAGTTGCGCAGGAAGTTGGACTTCAGGTTTTTCGACAGGTAGCGGAAGGGCGCCATGCGCAGCTCCGCGTTGGTCAGGAGGTAGGAGCTGCCGTTGCGGATGTTCATCTGGAAGCCGCGCAGGTTGGGCGCTACGGCCTGGTAGGCGAAATTGCCCGTGGTGGGCGCCGGGATGTTGCTGTCGAAGCGCGGGAAGAGCCAGCTGTCGACCCCGCCGATGTAGTACAGAATGCGCTCCGAGCCGAAGGAGGTGGCGCCGGCCAGACGCACGGCCAGCACGGAGTGCTTGAGCAGGCGCTGGTAGTAGCGGGCATCGAGCCCCACCACGCCCATGAAGCCTTCAGCGAAGCTGAAATCAGGCTGGTCGCCCAGCTCCACGTCGAAGCGCTTGACCACTTCCGCGAATACTTTGTAGCGGATGCCGTCTTTCATGTTGAGGGTCACGTCGTAGGTGTTGTCGAAAACGTATTCGAGCCTCAGGCCCAGGCGGTTTTCCCGCAGGGAGGGCGTCTTGAGCGAGATGGTATCGGTAGCCAGCTGCGTGGTGTTGTCCATGCGGTAGGTGGCGGTGGCGCGCAGGCTGGTGAAGATGCTGAGCGGGTAGCGCCACTGGGTCAGGGCCAGGAAGGTGGTGTTTTCCGACCGTGGCTGTATGGGCGTGGAGATGCGCGCTTCGCCGGGGAAGCGCAGGGCGCGGCGATAGACTGCATACTGCTTGTCGATGCGCTTTTTCTTGTTTTTATACACCAGAAAATACTCCGCGCCATTGAAACTGGTGGGTATGCGGATGCCGCCTTCTATTTCGTAGTCTTCGAAAAGGTCCTTGAAATTGGCCTTGAGCAGGATGCCCGGCGGCAGGAAGCCGAAGTCGACCGGCGTGCCTGCGAAGCTGTTGAGTCCGTCGAACAGCGGCGCGTTGTCGAGCTGCGTGGTCACGAAATCGGTGCGGAACTTGAGGCGGTAGGGGATGATCCGCGAGGGGTTGAACTCGACGACCTTGCCGGAAGGGCGGAGGGCCGGAAGTGTGGTGGCCTGCATGGGCATTTCGCGCTGCAGGGGGGCCGCGGGCGCCGGCTCGGGCACGACCAGCACGTTGGGTAGCTCTTCATCGTCGAACTCGCTCTGGAAGAGGTAGTTGTCGATGTCGATCTTCGCGGAGTCCTGTCTGGGCGCAGGGGGCGGCGGAGGGGGTGGCGGCGTTTCTTTGGGCACTTCCACCGGCTGTGGCTGAGGCTTCGGCGGCTGCGGGGTGGGCGTGGTGGCTTGGGCTTTCTGGCGCTCGCGCGCACTGCGCTCTTTTTCCCGGAAAAGGGAAGGATTGAGTTGCACTTCGCCCGGCGTCGCGACCCCGAGTTTATCGATGAATATTTTGGGTTGCTGGTTCCGCACGGCGGTCATCAGGAGGCGGCCGGCGGCCGGGGCGGCGTGTTGGGTGAGGATGTTGCCGTCGTAGTTGGAGACCGGGTAGGTCACGGCCCGTTTTTTCCAGAAAGGCTCCAGCCAGGTTGAGTCGATGCGGGCCATGGCGGCGCTGTCGAGCCGGGTTTCCAGCGCCGAGTCGGCGTGGAGGGTCACTTCGAAGCCGTCGTCGAGGCGTATGATGCGGTCGTAGTGGTGGATGTAGTCTTCGAGGTAGCCCTCGTAGCGGTTGGCGATGCCGCTGGCGTCGCTGATATAGGAAAAATAGGTGGTGTCGATGCCGAAAGGCGAGCTTTCGTTGGCGAAGGGCGTGCGCGTGAGGCGGATCAGCTCGTTGCCCCGGCTGTTGAGGTCGTAGAAAAAGAGGTCGAAGGGCTGTATGGGCAGGATGGTGTCGAGGCGTTCGGTGCTGAAGATGGAGTCGGGACGGTTGGAGGCGAAGATGATGCCGCGGGTATTGCCCAGTTTGGCGGCGCGGGCGTCGATGTCGTCCCAGAAATCCTGGGTGATGCGCTGGGTCTGCCGGTTTTGGGTGTAGTAGATGAAAATGTCGGAAAAGCCCCGCACCCCGGCCGAGAGGACCAGGTCGGTGGCGTTGAGGAAGTCCATGCTGTAGACGCGCTGGTACTGGGTGGAGAGGTCTTCGGTGATCTTCTTGCCCGTGGCGCGGCTGTAGAGCATGAGTTTGGGCACGTCGCGGGTTTCGTAGAGCACGGCCAGGTCGAGGTTGTTGGTGCTCCAGGCCAGGAGCGGGTAGTTGTAGTCGGGGTCCTGGAAGGGGTTGCGCGAGCCCGTTTTGAGCACGAGCTTTTTATCGTTGGTCTCCAGTTCGTAGATATAGACCTTGACCTGTCCGATCTCGTTGGTGGCGTAGGCGATGCGCTGTCCGTCGGGACTGAGGCGCACCTGGGTATAGGGCAGGTTGCGGCGGTTTTTGATGGGCAGGGGGGCGATGGAGAGGGAGTCGGTGAGGCGCTTTTCGCCCTTGTAGCGCTGGGTGAAATACGACTGCCACGATTCGGTGGTTTTGGGGAAAGAGCTACCCAGCACGTAGAGGAAGCCGCTTTCCACGCTGCGGTTGATGCGCGTGAGGTAGATGAGGTTGGCCACGGTCGATTTGCCGAACTGCTGGCTGATGAAATACCACATGGCGTGGCCTGCCAGGCGCGGGTTTTTCTCCGCGAAGCTCTCGAAGTCCTTGATAGCGCCGTTGTTGAACAAATCGCGCAGCTGGCCGTCGAGGGCTACGTTCCAGTCTTCGCCCACATAGGCGATGAGGCCGTCTTTGAACCAGAGGGGCAAGTTGAGCAATACGGCGTTCTGGACCACCTCCTGCAGGTTGGCTCCGAAGAGCATGCTGTTGAGGTAGACCGACGCGATGCCCTCGCGGATCTGCCGCCGCAGGTCGTTGTGGTCGCCGTTGAAATAGACGAACATCTTGTTGCCCACGATCTTGGTCTGTCCGCCCACGTTGATGAAGATCTCCTCGTTGCCGATATTGCTCTGTTTGACATCGGTGATGTCGGTATAGGCGATGATCTCGATCTTGTCGTTCATCCGGTGCTCGAGTATGCGCTCGATGGAGGCAAAGTCGTACTCCGCGATCTGCACCACGGCCTGGCCGATGAAGCGCGATTCGCCGTACCAGTAGGTGGTGAAGTTCTGGCTTTCGTACTGCGACCACTCCTCATAGTCGAGGTGGTACTGGATGCGGTTCTTGCCAAACTCCACGTTGGCGACCTGAGCGGAGGCGGCGCCTGAAAAAAGCAGGGAGAAAAAGAGGACAGTGCGGAAAACTATTCGCATATTCGATGGATTCTTAAAAAGCTAACAAGAGAACGCGAAAAGCGTTGTTCAAGTTATACAGGATTTATGAGAAACGATAAACGATTTTAAGCTATGACCTCAGTCGCCAGCCTCACTTTCAATCCTTTTCAAGAAAACACCTACATCGTCTACGACGACACGCTGGAGTGCGTGATCGTGGACCCCGGGTGCTGGGACAAGCGGGAAAAGGAGGAGCTGAAGCGCTACATCGAAGAGCGCAGCTTGAAGCCCGTGCGCCTGCTCAACACCCACTGCCACATCGACCACGTCTTCGGCAACCGCTTCGTGGCCGATACCTGGGGCCTGGAGTTGGAAATACACCGCGGCGAGCTGCCCATATTGGAGTCGGCGCCCGCCACGGCGGCCTATTTCAGCGTGCCGCACTACGACCCCTCGCCCGCGCCGGGGCGATACATCGAAGAAGGGGAGGAACTGCGCTTCGGGAATACGGTTTTGAAAGCCCTTTTCACCCCCGGCCATTCGCCGGCGAGCATTTCCTTTTTCTGCGAAAAAGACCGCTTTTTGCTGGCCGGCGACGTGCTCTTCTGGCAGTCCATCGGCCGCACCGACCTGCCCGGCGGCGACTACGACACCCTCATCGCCAGCATCGAAACCGAGCTGCTCCCCCTGGGCGACGATGTAGCGGTCTATCCGGGCCACGGGCCGAGCACGTCGATAGGGTACGAGAGGGAGTATAATCCGTTTTTGAAGTGAAGAGGGGTACACTGATTTGTTAAGATTGATTATGATTTTTTTTGATCCAGACCCCGGACTACCTCAGACCAGATCATTAAAAATCATAAAAAGATCCTAACAAATCAGTGTCCAAAAAAAACGGTATGCTACAACCATATTTTTCGCCAGAACTAATAGAAGCGGGATGCGACGAAGCAGGCCGGGGCTGCCTTGCCGGGCCGGTGGTAGCCGCTGCGGTCATTTTGCCGAAAGACTTTGAGGAAGCGGCGCTGAACGACTCCAAGCAGCTGAGCGAGCGGCAGCGGGAGCGGCTGAGGCCCATCATCGAAGAGCGGGCATTGGCCTGGGCGGTCGCGTTTGTGGAGCCGCAGGAGATCGACCGCATCAACATCCTCAAAGCCTCGTTTCTGGCGATGCACCGGGCGGTGGCGCAGCTGCAGCTCAGGCCCGAGCTGCTGCTGATCGACGGCAACCGCTTCGCGAAATACCCCGGCATCCCGCACGAGTGCATGGTGAAAGGCGACGGCCGTTTCCTCTCCATCGCCGCCGCCTCCGTGCTGGCCAAGACCCACCGCGACGCCTACATGACGGCGCTGGCCGCGCAGTTTCCGGCGTATCGCTGGGAGGAGAACAAGGGCTACCCCACGGCTGCCCACCGCGAGGCGATTTTGCGGTATGGGGCGACGGAGCATCATAGGAAGACGTTTCGGGTTTCGGCGCCGAGTGGTGAGCAGGGGAGGTTGTTTGGGTGAGGGGGGATCAGGGCTATATCCGATGGATATTCCCCTACCGTTTCCATGGTTGATCGAGCGTTCGCACGCCCAACCTCTTGCTATTGTCGATCAGCTTTTGGACGGGGTCGTTGCCGGGAGGCATCACCGCATTCTGAAGGAGTGTCTGGATGAATTCATCCAGGGAGTAGCCGTGCTGTTTGGCATATTCCCTGCTTTTCCGGAGCAGGTCGTCGGGTATGGAGAGTGTTATTTTTTTCATGGCGTGCAGGATGAGGGTGAAATATACGAATGGAATGGTTGGAAGTCAAGGGTGGGTTCCCATAGCCGTTTACTGTTTTCGATCTGGGGCGGCAAAGAGAATGGCATTTGCGTGCAGATTTGAACTGAAATTCCCCTTAAAAGCGTTATTTTTGGTAAAACGTTGTTATGGAAGCAGCCAAAGGTTTAACCAATCTCCAACTCGAGCTTCTCAAGCTCTTTCGTTTCAACCTCAGCGATCAGCAGATCAAGGAGGTTAGAGCGCTGCTTTCGAAGTATTTTGCAGAGAAAGCAACCCAGGAGATGGACAAATTGTGGGAAGAGCGGGGTTGGTCGGACGAGACGATGGAAGGGTGGTCCAGGGAGCATTTGCGTACGAAATAGGAGGTTTGATGTGGGTTAAACGTCCTGCTTGTTTTTATCCGGCTGAAAAAATTGTCTGGTGCACGTCCAAGTGGCGTTTCTGATTTGGAAAAATTCAAACAAGGGCTTTACAAATTGGGGGGGATTGGGTATATTGGGGGCTGCCCGTTTTAGAAAGAGGCTGGGGTGGTTGGGTTGGGTATGGGGGAGATTAACGATATGCATTAGTACAAATGTTGTGTGAAAGAAAAATAGAAAAAAGTTGGTTGATTTACAGCAAGTAGAAGCTTTATTGGGGGATCAAAATCACCTGATTCTTGATTTGAATAGGCGTTGTTGCATGAATCGGTAGAGAGAAAGTGAGCCGAGGTTTGTATTTTTGGTAATTCCAGTTAACAAACCTACACTCCCCGGCTCATGGCAAAGGTACAAGGAAAGGCATCAAAAGGTCAAGAAACGAAGAAGAAAGATAAATACAGGGTTACGAATTGGAGTAGCTACAACAAGGGCCTGGTGAATCGGGGAAGCATCACGATCTGGTTTGACGAGGAACTGCAAGAGAGCTGGTATCATGAAGGTCCGGCGCAGCGGGGCGCGCAGTTCGACTACTCAGATGCGTGCATAACCGGGCTGCTCCAACTCAAAGCGGTATTCAAGTTGAAATACCGGCAGTTGGAAGGGTTCGTAACCTCATTAGTAAGCCTCATGGGGCTGGATTTGAAGGTGCCCAGCTACAGCCAGATATGCCGCCGCGGCCAACAGCTGGAGGTTGATATAGCCGCCCCCAAATCGGCAAGCCCCTTGTTTTTGGTCTTTGATTCAACGGGTTTGAAGGTATACGGGGAAGGCGAGTGGAAAGTGCGGAAACACGGATACAGCAAGCGCCGCACCTGGCGTAAGTTGCATTTGGGGGTAGACGAAGCTACGGGATTTATTCATGCCCAGGTATTGACAGAAAATGGTAAAGGAGATGGAGATGCACAGCAATTTCCGGGCATGTTGGACCAGGTAAAAAGCCCGGTAGACAGGGCAGGTGGTGATGGGGCTTACGACACCTATGAAGTTTGGGTGTTGCTAAAAGAAAGAGAAATTGAAGGCGTCATCCCACCACAGGAAAATGCCATTTATTGGGTAGATGAAAATGACGAGTTACTTGATCTTGATCGAAACCGGATACTAGAGCTAATTGAAAAAGAAGGGCGCAAGATATGGAAGCAGAAAAGCGGATACCACCGGAGAAGTTTATCGGAAACGGCCATGTTGAGATTCAAAATCATTTTTGGACCGGAGCTTTATTCCAGAAAATTGAGAAGCCAACAAACCGAGGCAGCAATAAAAGTATTGTGTCTCAACAAAATGACAGGGATTGGTATGCCCATTTCAGAAAAGGCTGCTTGATCAATAATACGGATTTAGGCCCTTTTTGACTTTTTTTGAAAATGATTCATGCAACAACGCCGTTCTCTTGCGGATGTAAAGAGTGGCGTGGCGCGTACTTTTTCATTGGCTTCAGGTTTGTAAAACAGACAACAAAAATGAAAGGAATTCCAGTAATTCTTTTGCTTTTTCCATTGTCAATATTCGCGCAGAATAGCGATTTCGGCAATTGGTTGATATATTTTGGAGACAAAAAAATCAACAACAAATGGAACTGGCACCATGAAGTGCAATACCGGAACTTTAATTTCATTGGCGATACCGAGCAGTTGCTTTTAAGGACGGGGTTGGGATATAATCTTTCAGAAAACAATAATAATATCCACTTGGGCTATGCCTTTATTTACAGCGAGCCTTACATCGCTAATACAGAAGAAAAAACGAGCTTTAACGAACACCGCATTTACCAGCAGTTCATTACCCGGCAGGCATTCGGGCGATTTTCCATCCAACACCGCTACCGGTTTGAACAGCGATTTTTCGAGGACGATTTCAGGCTTCGGTTGCGTTATTTTTTAGCATTTAATGTTGCTTTGAATAAAAAACAAATGGCAGATAATACCCTTTATCTGTCTGCATACAACGAACTGTTTGTGAATACGGAGCAGAATTTTTTCGACAGAAACAGGCTTTACGGGGGATTGGGTTATCGATTTTCTAAAACCATCAGAGCAGAAATTGGCGTCATGAACCAGACGACCAATAACGTTTCCAGGAATCAGTTGAATGTCATCACCTTTGTGAATTTTTAGGACAAATCACGGACAAGCCGAACACCGTTTTAAAAAGTAGGCAATTTTAAAATCTCACCCAATGAGCAAATCCATTTCAATTCTCGCCCTTGTAGTTATTGCCACGTTAATGGCATGCAATAACTCAAAACAGGAAGAAAACGTGCAGGCTCAGGTTGAGCAGCCCAAACCATTGGTTCAGGAAGTACTTACAAAAGAGCAACGCGACGCGCTTACCCCCGACGAAATCATCCAGGACTTTAAAGCAGGCAACGAAAGATTTATCAACAATAATCTCACGACAAGGGACCATTCCGCACAAGTGAGAAAAAGCGCAACAGGCCAATTTCCAAAAGCCGTGGTCTTATCCTGTTTGGACAGCCGCGTGCCCGTGGAAGATGTTTTTGACAGAGGCATCGGCGATATTTTTGTAGGCCGGGTAGCCGGAAACTTCGTCAACGAAGATTTGCTCGGCAGTATGGAGTTTGGCTGCAAAGTGGCCGGTGCAAAGGTCATATTGGTACTGGGCCACGAGCATTGCGGAGCGGTAAAATCGGCGATAGATGATGTAAAATTGGGGAATATCACAGCGATGTTGAGCAAAATCCGCCCGGCCGTTGAAAAAGTAGCCTACGATGGCGACAGATCGTCCAAAAATGAGGAGTTTGTGCATAAAGTTTGCGAAAGCAACGTCATGCATACGATTGAGCAGATCAGGGCAAACAGTCCGATTTTAAAAGAGATGGAAGAGAAGGGAGAAATAAAGATTGTGGGCGCGGTGTATGATATGGACAGCGGGAAGGTGAGTTTTTTGTGATGGGGGGGTAATGGGTCTGACAGTTGGTGCATTCGGGCAGCCAAAGCCTGAAATTGCCAGCTGTCAGATCAAGTCGAGGCTGTTGCAATTCGCTGTATGTCAGTTGTTTACTTCGCGTGTTCTTTTAGAAACAAAAAGAACCAAACTTGCCTTCCGGCAGGCAAGAAATTCAAGGCTTTGGCCGCTTTGCCTAAAACCGACTAAGGCCGGATGGAGGCCCATGTACTCTTGAAATCAATAAGTTTTTCTCAAAACGATCTTTATCCTGGAATCACCGCTAAAAGTTTGGGTATCCAAATCAGGTAGCAGGTCCTGCCGGACGAATAGCGGATGGCGGCCCTTTTGGCAGTGATCCAGATGGATTCAGCTTTGGCATAGCCCAAATTTGCCCATAAATCAGTATATTTACCTAACCATGGCGAAACTGATCAATCAGGAAAAATGATAAAAATACACCTAACCACCGTACTCCATTTACTTGTCCTCGTCTTGTGTTATTCGCAGGAGAACAAAGTCATTCTGTCCGAAGAATGGCGTTTTGACGAAGAAGAAGGCAAAATGGTCCTGCTTAGCAAGACTTCATCCGAATACGAATACGATGAAAACGACCGGTTGATTTCATCAGGAGCCTGGTATTGGGACAAAGAATTGGGAGCCTATTATCAAGGGTCATCCAGCACTTATGAATACGCCGGCGGCAGCGAACCTGTCAGGCGAACCACTTTGGATTATGACGGAGATGGGGAAATAGCGTTCACTAAAATTTTTGACTACCTGTACTATGGCGACGGCTGTTACGACCTGTGGCAGAGAACGATCATTGCTTCCTGGGGTGATACCCTTGAAAAAATGGTCAGGTTTTATGATCTCGCTCATTGCCGGGTCGATTCCATTATTTATTACGAGGATTACTCCGGAACATTGGGATATGTATACAAAGTATTGTTTGAGTACGATGGAAACAAGGAAATAATAAATACTTACTGGTATGAGAATGGAAGCAGCTGGACTTACCTGGGCCGGACAGAACGCGAAAGGAGCCCTTCCGGGAAATTGTTAAAATCCTGGTCAAATATCAGCGATTTTGCCGCTGAAGAGGAATGGGAATGGGCGTATGATAAGCACGACAATCTGATACGTGAAGAGTATTACATCAAATTATTTCCGGAGGACGACTTAAGGCTGGCCCGTTATGCGACGCATTTAAACAGATATGATGAAGAGAACCAGCTCATAAAAGTAACCAGGCATGTGATCTATTATGATTATTGGACCGGTGAGGTAGAACTTGAAACTACCGGGCAGGATTCGTTCAGTTATTATTGCGACGGATTACTGAAAACGGTAACAGAAATTGGGCAGTATTCTCCGAAAACGGAAAGAAGGTACTATTACGAGAAGGTGGCCAGCTGCGCTGAAGGCCCGGTCGAGACCGATCTGTTGATATTCCCCAACCCGGCCAGCGACAGGGTTTATGTTTATTCCGATGTCCTGCAATACGAGCATTGCCTGGTCAATCTGTACGATGCCACAGGCCGTCTGGTTTTCAGCGAAAAATCGGGGCAACGGATAGACCGGCGGGAGATCGCCCTTGGGCATTTACCGCCGGGGCTGTATTTTGTGAAGATTTCATGGGAGGAGGGTGGTGGTGTTTCGGGGAAGGTTATGAAGTATTAGAATGGCCTACCCCCCCAACCTCCTCAACAACTCCCCAGCCTCCTCATAAAAGCCCGAACTCGCCGGTATTTCCTTCAACACTTCCCTACACCCCCCAATATCTTTGGTTTTCAAATAACTGAGCGCCAAATACCACTCAGCGTATTCCCTTAGCGAAGGATCCGTATCGGCGAAACTGCGGAATATCTCCCTGGCCTCCTCGTGCCGGTCCTGTTCCATTTTGCAGATGCCGAGAAAGAGCTCCGCCTGCCGGTCGCCGGGAAAGGCCTCCAGGTAGGCCTCCAGGATGGGCTCCGCAGCGGCGTAATTCCCCTCGTTGAATGCCGTTTCCGCCTCCGACCAGTCTCGTGTGCCGGACGATTTCTCAGCCAGCGCCAATTGCGGGAATTGAGCATACCGCTCGTAGGAAGGGCTCAGCATCAGGGGCCGGAGCACGAAAAAGGCCAGTGCAGCCGCAGCGGCAATGCCAGCGGCCCAAAACAGGCGGCGCCGGGTTAACCCCACGATTTTTGGGGCGGCCTTTTCTGCCTGAAAGTAAGGGCCGCTCATGTCCTGAAGCTGGGATTTCAAGGTCTCGCGCCCGGCTTTGCGGCGCAGGAACGCATCCATGTCGCGCTGCGTGGCCAGGTCCTCGGCCAGTTGCGCATTGGTAGCGAGTTCGGCCTCGAAGGCCTGCTTTTCTCCGGCGTCCATTTCGCCGCTCAGGTAGCGGTCTATGCGGGCTGTGTTATCCATGTGCCTCTCCTTTGAAGTGTTCGTAAAATAATTGCCGCCAGCGCGCCGTACAGCGGTGTTTGCTCTGGTATACGGCGTTGGCGTTGGCCATGCCTAGTTGCAACGCGATGCGCTCCACCGGTGTTTCACCGGCCGAGATGAGCGTCAGCAAATGCCTGCATTGCTCGCTGAGCATGTCGAATACGCTCGACAGGCATTCCTGCCGCTTTTGCTGCAGGATGGCTTCCTCCGCCGCTTCCCATTCCGGCGTCTCTTCTTCATATCGGCCGGCTTCGCTGTTCCTTACGCTTTCTTCCCGTTTTTTTTGCGAAATACGGTCAAACCATTTCCGGCGGCAAATGGCCATGAGCAAAGCGCCGAAAGGACCGCTCAACTGAAAGTCGCGCCCGCAGTAGCGATCGTAGATCGCCATCAGGCTGTCCTGAAAGAGGTCCCTGGCATCGTCGGCATCCCCGTTGTTTCTCGTGACCCATACCATGACCTCACGCGAGTACCTGTCGTATATCTCGCTGATCAGTTTCGAATCGCCCCGCCACAACGCTTCTATGTACCGTTGGTCCGAATGTTGGCCCATGATTTTTTTCTTAACGTTTTTTTAACATTTTCCGGTCGTAAGATTTTACCGGACAGCCGGATGTAGGGATGTAATGCGATTGAAAATCATTTTCCTCATTCTTAAAAACAAAGATTATGAAAAAGTTTCAGGTTTTGAATTTCGCAGTAGCATCCCTTCTGGTTTTTGGTTTCTCCTCCTGCCTGCTGGAAGAGCCCGTCGAACCCGCCAAAGAACGCACCGGCATCTGGATCGGCCTGGGCAAGCGCTTTGTCGATTGCCATGAGGCCAGCTTCATCTGCATTCGCAGCGAAAACCTCACCGCTAAAGAAATGCTCAGCCTCCCGCTGGAAATTGACGAAACGGTCAGCGAACCCGTTGTGCTGGCCGATGGTTCCATCGAACTGGAAATGGAAACGGAGGTCGCCAACCTCAGCCCCCATACCCGCCAGCTGCTTTTTGAAAAGAAAATGCTCGCCGTCGAAGAGGCTATCGTACTGAGCGAGGGCGTGACCCGCCAGGCTTATGAGAATGCAGGCCTTCCTTACTTAGGCCAACGTACCGAAATCCTGAAGGGCGACTACCCCGTGTCCATACCGGACCTGAACGGCGAAGCGCCTCAGCGGATCGTGATCACCATTACGATCAGCAAAGGCTCGATCACCATCACAGTCAGGTGGTAAGTTGCGAATAACTCCCATGAACGGAAGCCTCCGGCCTGTGCCGGGGGCTTTTTGTTTTTTTTCACCCTTGATGCAAGTCATGCCAGGGGGAAGTATATTTACATTAAACCGGATATTATGACCAAAAACCTCTTCCTCTTTGCATGGTGCATGGCCGCCTTCCCGCTGGTCGCCCAGATCGCCCCCGAAAGGGAGGCCGATTTTATTTCGAGAAAAGACGGGCCGGTAACGCTCTTCGCACCCGTCGTGCCGCCTCTGGTCCAGATAGCGGGGGCTCCCGAGGCTTTTTATGAGTATTATTGGGAGTTCGGCGACGGCGCGTTCAGCTTTGAGCAGTATCCGCAGTACGTCTATGCCGACACCTCGGAAAAGGTGGTCTATTTTATGGCCACTGGAAAATACGACAACGGCAAAGCCCCCAAGTCGCGCAAAAAAGCGGCATCTCCTTCTTCCGAAAAACCGAAGTCGCGCGTAGCCTACGCCTCGCCTGCGGTGCTTCCCGACGCCCATGCGTCGGTCGGCATGAGGGCGGTGCGCAATCCCCGCGCGGGTGAGGAGCTGGTCTGTATCATGACCTACGCCAATCATTCACCGGTTGCCCAATCGGGCAGGCTGCATGTTTTTTTCAACCAGAAAGATTTCAAAAATGAACATTTCAGGTTCCTGGAAGCCCGTACCCACTTCGGAGAACAGGAAGAAGCGCCCGCGCTCTCCCTTGGCCATTCTCCGGCCCTTAGCGGCGGACTGGCAGGCCGTGCTATGCCGGCTTTGAGCTCCGGGCTAAACCCGGAAACGGCGCTGAGCGAACTGCAAAAGGAATACAACAACGAAATGGTTTGGAGTTTCCAAAACCTGCAACCCGGTGAATTACGCCACTTGTTCCTTTCCCTGCAAGCCACCGAACTCATGCTGGCCGACACCCATGCCATCATCACCGCGACCGCCCTGCTGGTACCCGACGGCCAGCCGGAAGCCGGACAATACGTGCTGGAAATGGAGATCGTCCCGTCGCACGACCCCAATTTCATCGCGGTCGCTCAACGACGCCTCAGCTTTCGGCATATCCGGGGCAAGGATTTGGTCTACAAGGTGCATTTTCAGAACAATGGCGAGGGCCCCGCGAGTACCGTGGAAATCACCTGCGATGTGCCGCGCGGCCTTGACCTTTCGAGCCTTAAGGTACTCGATGCCTATCCCCTGCATTTGCCTTGTTCCGGCAACCCTGAAGGAGAAAGTTGCCTGGACACCAGTGTTGTAGACGGACGGCTCGTTTTTACCTTCCGGAATATCTACCTTCCGGGCACGCGGCAGGAGGGCGTCCGTGACCCCGATTCGACCAGGGGCTTTGTCAAGTACAGCCTGGCGCCCGGCAGGGATATCCGGAAACTGAAACTCGATTCTAAGGCCAGCATCGTATTCGACAAGAACCCGCCCATACACACCAACGGGGTGGGTACCTCGTTCAAACCAGAGTTGTCGCCGGGACTGGCAGCCGGCTGGACTATCTTCCCGGGCGGCGCCGAACCTGGCCAGGTGACCTTGGGGGCTACCCTGGCGCCTTTCAGTCCGCACAAACCCTATTTTCAATGGGAAATATGGACGGGGTTTTCACCCCGGCCACTGCTTTCGGAGAGCGTTTCCCGGGATACCGTCCATTGGATGCAGGACATTCCCGGGCAGGGCTTTGTGGCCACCATCGATTCCATCACTACCTTTACCAAACGCACGGAGCAGCATTCGCTGAACTTCAGCGTTGTACCCCTTCAACTGAGAAAAAACCTGAACGATTGGCTGGGTATCGGCATAGGGCTGCTGCTCGACCTGCGCATACAACGCAACACCACCGGCAATGATGTAAAAGCACAGCGTTTTGTCTACACTCCCGATGGCGTAGGGCTGCCGGATTTATACGAGGAAAACACCTCCACGACCAGTGATACAGACAAGGACAGAAACCTCTATCCGGCATTTTTCGCTGATATACATGCCGGCGGGGTGCGCCGTGGTCCGTCGGTTGGCATTCGCGGAGTGGTGCGGATTGAACGGGGGGCAGCCTGGTATGCCACATTTTTTGCCGCATGGAAATTTTGACCTGCCATGCCAAAAACCATCACCATCTTCCTCGCGGCGGCCATCCTGGTGTTGACGCTCCTGACGGCCGAAGGTTCCCGTTCATCTTCTGAAGCGGATAGCCTGGCTGCTCACTACCTTCAGCAAGCCGATTCCCTTCGCCGGCAGGACGATCTCGCAGGTTGGGCTTATGCCTGGTGGGACTGGCAGGCCGCCTTGTTCGACGATTCCCGGGCCGCCCTGGCTCTGTTGGATACCGTGGTGCATACGGCATGGCGCGCCCCTCAAACCACGGAAGAAGCCGAAGCCATGCTCTGGGTGCAGGTGAACCGCGGCTACCACCTGTTCCAGCTCGGAAAAGTGCTGGCTTCGGTCAAAGCCTACGAGGAGGCGCTTAAGTGGTATCAAAACTTCCCGATCCGCGATTTTGAAGCCCTCGACTACTTGTACCTGCCACTTGGCGCGCACTATACCCGTCTTGGCGATAATGAAAAGGCCAGGGCCCTCTACGAAAATGCCATTGCAAAACACCCGGAGGGCCCGCGTGACGCCGCCCTGGCCGGGCTGTACAACAACCTGGGCCTCACCTACTGGAATGAGGGCGATCAGGAAAGCGCCGTGAAAATTTATGAAACAGGCCTTGCATGTGAGGGACTCCTCCCAGTCAAATCGGGGCTGTTGCATTTTTCGCTCGCACAAAGCCTGTTGGCCGCAGGCCGCTACCCTGAGGCTTCAACTCACGTGGAAACAGCCATCGCAACGCTTCAAAACCTGACTGGCGAGGAGGCGCAGCCGGATTACCTTTCCGGGGCCTATGCGGTAAAGGCGAAGCTTTTGTCGCAAGGCGGAAAAGCAGCAAGTGCGCTGGCGTACCTGAAAAAAGCGCTCGCCCTCATCAAAACCGCCCGCAGTACAGCGCAACATCGCGATGTAGCCAAAATACAAGTGGAAATGGGCCGCCTTTATCTCCAAACAGGCGATGAAACCCTGGCGCTGGAGCTATTCAACGCAGCGCTGGCCAGCCTTATACCCGGTTTCCGGTCTGAAGATCCCATGGCTTTGCCGGGGCCGGACCAACTATACGAAGAGAATGCCATTTTCGAGGCCCTGGAAGGAAAAGCCGATGCCCTTGCGGCCCGCTACGTCCGGGAAAAAGACCCCGGCGATCTCCGGCGCGCCCTGGAATGCCACCAATTGGCTGCCAGGGTTGAAATCCAATTGCGCAGCCTGTTGCAGTACGAATCATCCAAAATAAGCCTGCTCGCGCAAAGCCGGCAGCGCACGGCAAAATTTATCGCCATTGCGCGAGAGCTTTACAGCCTCACGGGCGACGATCATTTCCTGTACACAGCCTGGGCCGCCGCGGAACAAGTGAAATCCGTGCTGCTGCTGGAAGCGGTGCAGGCCAACCGGTTCCAGGGAATGGTAGAGGAAAACGATTCCCTGATGATGGAAAGCCGCCGTATCCGGCAGCAAACCGCCTATTTCGAACGGCTGCTGCTGCTGGAACCCGGCTCTCCCCTGCGCGGCGAGTGGATACGGCAAAGGGAGGAACTGATGCAGCAACTGGCAGAAAACGAAGACCGTTTGCGGGAACGGTATCCCGCTTGGGCTGAACTGCGCAGTGAAGCAGAGGGTTTTTCTGAAGAATCCATCCGGACATTTCGCAGCGCCCTTTCCCAGTATACCCTTGTGGAGTATTTCGCAGGGGAAGATCGTATTGAAGTATTCGCGCAATCACCGGATGGTAAATCCGTTTGGAAAACCATTCCACATGCAGACTCGTTAAGCGCCGAAACCCGTTTTTTTTTATCCCTGCTTCAATCCCGGACCGCTCTCCAAACCCCGGGTCCATACCGCGAAGCGGCTCACCACTTGTACAACGAACTCCTGGCGCCAGTCCTTTCCGCATTGGAGGGCCGTCCCAAAAATCTGCTGATCGTGCCCGATGCCTGGCTGGCATTTTTGCCCTTCGAAGCCTTGTACGACGAACCCGTTGCCGGGGAGGGTTGGGATCGCGCCCCGTTTCTGCTGCGCCGGTTTGGCATCCACTATGCTTTTTCACTTGCGGTTTTGGAAAGCCAGCGCAACCTGCATACCAAAGCCCAGCGCAATATTGCGCAATTTTCCCCCCGTTTTCAGGAAGGGCAAAGAGGCCTGGCGCCTCTGCTCAACAGCGCAGAGGAAGCGCCGGTGGCCGATATGTGCAAAAGCGATCTTTTCACCGATGAGCGGGCCAGATTGGAAGAGCTCAGGCGCAGCGGCGGCAGCTACGGTGTTTTACACCTCTCCACCCACGCTGCTGTCGACACCGGCGGTCTTCTGCCGCACGTCGAGTTTTACGACCGGTCCGCTTACCTTCCCGACATTTACGCTCTTTCCCTGAAAGCCGACCTGGTGGTGCTCAGCGCCTGCCAGACCGCGCTGGGGCAATTCCGGAACGGGGAGGGGGTGATGAGCCTGTCGCGCGCCTTCGCCTACGCGGGAGGGAAGGGCCTGGTTGCCGGGCTATGGACCATCAACGAAGGCGCTACTGCGGGCCTGTTGCGGCGCATGTATGCCGAGCTCCGGGACGGCGCGCCCAAACCGGCCGCCCTGCAAAGAGCCAAGTTGCAGTATCTCGACGATCCAGCCGTGCCCGCTTTTGAGAAATCGCCCTACTACTGGGCGGGGCTGGTATACACAGGAGACGAGGCCCCTGTACACTGGAAAAATTGTGGTCCCTCACCCTGGTGGGCTTTATTGCTTCTTCTGCCGCTATCGTCGATCCTGTTTCGTTTACGTAAACGCTAAACGATCGTCGATAAACGAAAAAAATCTTACGCCATCACCACCAACGCCACCAAATACGCCACATACATCGCCACAAACAACACCCCCTCCCAGCGGTCGACCGAATGTTTTTTTCCCGTGAAAATGAATAGGAAAAGCAACAGGCCCGCCGCCAGGTTGACCAGCAGGTCCAAGTTGGCGCCGGGCTGTAAGGGCACGGGGTTGATCACGGCCGATATGCCCAGTACCAAAAAAATGTTGAAGATATTCGAACCCACCACGTTGCCGATAGCGATGTCGGCGTGCTTCTTATAGGCCGCTACCGCCGATGTGGCCAGCTCGGGCAGCGAGGTGCCGATGGAGATGATCGTCAGGGCGATGATGCGCTCCGGGATGCCGAATATCGTGGCCAACTCCACCGCCGAGTAGACAATGGCGCGGCCGCCGATCACCAGCAACACCAGCCCCGCCAGAATCAGCAACACCGATTTCCACTTGGGGTAGTCCCTGATGTCGACTTCCCCTTCTTCCCCGCCTTTCATGGCCATTTGCATGTTGTAGACCATGAAGATCAGGAAAAAGAACAGCAGCACGATGCCGTCGGTGCGCGTCACCGCCGATACGCCGCCCTTGTCTATGATCAGGTCGTTGGCCATGACCAGCAGGATCAAAGCTGCCAACAGGCTCAGCGGTATCTCGAACCAGGTGGTGTTGGTCTTCACCCTGAGGGGATAGATGATGGCCGCTATTCCTGCTATGCCCAACACGTTGAAGATGTTGCTGCCCACCACGTTGCCCAGCGCGATGTCTGAATCGCCCTGCGCCGAAGCAAACGCGTTGATGATCAGCTCCGGCGCCGAGGTGCCGAAGGCCACAATCGTCAGGCCAATGACGATGTTGGGAATATTGTATTTTTTGGCCAGCGAAGAGGCGCTGTCTACCAGGGTGCTGGCGCCGTAAATCAGGGATACGAAGCCGCCAATCAGGATCAGAAGGAGTAATAGCATGATCTTATATCTTATATCGTTTATCGTCGATCGTTTATCGT
>JBAQQB010000028.1:0-20483 GCA_049306275.1 Saprospiraceae bacterium
CGGCACAAAAACATGCCGCCCCTCCGGGGCTCGGTTGTTTTTTCTTTCTCAACCCGGGGCTCACGCCCCGGGCTACAAAGATATCGCCCCTAACGGGGCTACTTTTATCACCCCCTACAAGATTAGCTCTCCAAAGAGAGGGGAGCTCTTGGCACTGAGAGAAATCGCTTTTTCCCAGCTTTTTGCAAAGGTTTCTCAGATCAGCTAATCTCAATGGCAAGCCCAAAAAGCTCCCCTCTCTCGGGAGAGAGGGGCTGGGGGTGAGTGGGATTATTTCACCCTTCACCCTTCACCCCCTACAACTTCGGCGGCAGCAAAAAATACAACAACGGCGTCACAATCCTGCTCAGAAAAGTGGAGCTGATCAGACCCCCGATGAGCACCCAGGCGAGCGGGGAAATGAGCGGCGAATTCTCCAATACCAAGGGCGTCAGGCCGCCGATGGCTGTCAGGGATGTGAGCAGGATGGGCAGGAAGCGCGTTTCCGCCCCCTCGATGATGGCCTGGCGCAATGGCATGCCCTGGGCGCGAAGCTGGTTGGTGTAATCGACCAGCAATATCGAGTTTTTGATCTCGATGCCCACCAGGGCGATCATGCCAACGGTGGCGACGAAAGAGAGCGTCTCTCCTATCAGAAATAACACCACCAGGGCGCCGATGATGCCGAGGGGCACTACCGAAAGCACGATCAGCGTGCTTTTGAAAGTTCGGAACTCCAGGATCAGGATGGCCAGCAGGCCAAAAAAGGCGATGATGATGATCGTGCCCATGCCCCCAAACGACTCCTCGCGGCTCTCGCGCTCGCCCGCGGCCACGAGGCTGTAGCCTTCGGGGAGCTCAATGGTCTCGAGTTTTTCCAGTATCTCGTCGGTAATCTTGTCGGTGTTGTAGCCGGTTTTTACGAAACTGTTGACGTTGGTGTAGCGCTCCTTGTTGAAGTGGCGGATGAGGGAGGGGGAGTTTTTCAACTCCAGCGTAGCCACCTGGCTCAGGGGCACGAGGGCGCCGGAGAGGCTGGAGACGTAGATGGCGGAGAAGAGCTGCAGGGCTTCTTCTTTATTTTCGTAAAGGGAAATATTGACCTTGTACTCCTCCCCTTCCTCGGTGCGGAAGGTGCCTGCCTCCAGTCCCGCGAGGCCCAGGCGCACGGTGCGGGCGATTTCTGCGGGAAGCACGCCCAGCATGCCCGCCTTGTCGCGGTCGATGACCACCTCCATGTCGGTTTTGGTGCGGCGCAGGCGGTTGTTGACATAGAGCGTGCCCTCGGTGTTTTCCATCAAATTCTCCACCTTCAGGCTCAGCGCCCGCAGGGTGTCGAGGTTTTGTCCCAGGATGCGGATCTCGATGGGGGCCACCACCGGCGGACCCTGCTGGAAGTTCACCACGCGGATCTCGGCGCCGGGGTAGGCGGCGAAGCGCTCGCGCAAGGTGTCGGAAAATGCGGTGATCTCCGGCATGTGCATGCCGGGGTTCACCTGCACGAAAAGCTGGGAGAAGTTGGGTGAGGTTTCGCGTTGGAATTCATTGTAATAGGTGCGGGGATTGCCCTTTCCCACGTTCGTGCTCACACTCACCACCTCCGGCCGCGACAATAGGTCGTTCTCCACATACCGGGCTATCTGGTCGGTCTCATCCAGGTTCGTACCCAGCGGGGTTTCGATGTTGACCATCAGCATGGGTTTTTCCGACATGGGGAAAAGGCTGAAACCGATCTTCGGGATCAGGGCGAGGCTGCCTGCGAAGACCAGCGCCGCGCCTGCCAGGGTGAGAATGGGGTGCTTGAAAGCCCATTCCAGCACCACGTGATAGGGCTTGTTGAGGTAGCGGTTGAATGCGCGCAGGAACCAATTGCCCTCCGGCCGTTCGTGGGCTTTGAGGATGTGGCTGGACAGGAAGGGAATGATAGTAAGGGCCACGAACAGCGAGGCCAGCACCGTCATGATAACGGCCATGGGCAGGCTGCGGATGAACTGGCCGGAGCCCTCGGGCAGGAATGTCAGGGGCAGAAAGGCCAGTACCAGCGTAGCCGTGCAGCCTACCACCGCCACACCGATCTGTTTGGTGGCCGCAATGGCGGCATCCCGTTTGGAATAGCCCATCCGCAAAAACCGCTCGATGTTCTCCACGATGACGATGGAGTCGTCGACCAGCAGGCCCAGGGCCACCACCATGCCCACGATGCTGAGCTGGTTGAGGGTGTAGTCGAGCAGGTCGAGGATGGCCAGGCCGATGGCCAGGGAGAGGGGGATGGAGATCATGACCACCAGCGAGGCCCTCGGACCCAGCGGCAGCAGGGTGAGCAAGACCAGCAGCACGGCGATGCCGAAGTCGCGCGCCAGTCCGCCCAGGCGGCGTTGCACGCTTTCGGCCTGGTCGAAGCTGGTCTCCAGCTCCATTCCCGAAGGCAGGTTTTCCTTGAAAGCCGCCAGCACGGGCTCCACCTTTTCGCGCACCTGCACGATGTTCTTGCGGTCTTTCATCATGGTGACCACCCATACGGCACGGCGGCCGTTGTAGCGGGCCAGGTGGCTGGCATCTTCCTCGCCGTACCGCACGTCGGCGATGTCGGAGAGGTAGACGATGCGCCCTTCTGGCGAGGTGTGCACCACCGTGCGCCGGATGTCTTCCAGGCTCCGGAAGTCGGAGGCGGTCTTGATGTTGAAACGCTTGGGTCCGATGTCGATGCTGCCGCCGGGGATGTTGATATTATTGGCCTGAATGGCGCCGAGTACCTGGTTGAGGGCCAGGCGGTTCTGGGCCATTTTCTCCAGATCGATCTTCACCTGTACCTCTTGCTCAGGGTAGGCCTGTATTTCCACCCGCTTGAGGTCGCTGAGCTTTTCCAGGCGGGCTTTGAGTTCCTCCGCCTTTTTCTCCAGGTCGGCATAACTGGCGGTTTCTGAAATGAGCGCGCTTTGGAGAATGGCGACGTCGGAAGAGGCGGCTTTGATGATCTCAAGGGCATAAATATCGTCAGGCAATTCCGGCAGCAGCTTGTTAACCTCGCGGGTGATGTCGTTGTTTTTCACCTCCCTGTCCACGCCGTAGTTGAATTCGATTTGCATGAGCATCACCCCGTCGTCGCAGGCGGTTTCGATCTTCTTGATATCGTCGAGTTCATAGATGACGTCTTCGATGGGGTCGGCCACGAGTTCTTCGATATCAGCCGGACTGGTGCCGGGGAAGATGGCGAGCACGACGAAGATGGGGGCGTCGAAGGGCGGGTCTTCCCCGCGCGGCATGTTGAGCAGGGAGCCGACACCCAGCGCCATCACCATGAGGAAGATGATGAGGGTGAAAGAGGCGTTCCGGACAAAGAATTCCGAAAATTTCATTGGGAGTGATTTTGGGGTGGGTGATTACTGGATGTCGATGGCTTGTCCGTCGCGCAAGTAAGGCGCCCCTGCGGTGACGACTGTCGATACATTCTCCAAACCGCTGGAAATGGCTACTTTTTCTCCAGTGAGGAAGGCGATGCTCACCGGTATCTTGCTCGCTTTCCCGCCCTCGCCGGGGGTGTAGACGAAGCCTTTCCGGCCATCGCTTTCCACCAGCGACTCGACGGGGATCAGCGCGTAGGCGCCGTTCTTGCGGGGCTGGATCTCCGCGGAGGCGACGAGTCCGGCGGCAAGGCGTTTGCCTTTGGGGCCGATCTTCAGCTCTGCGTCGAAGGTGCCGCTCGCCAGATTGGCCACGTCGGCCAGCCTGCTGACTGTGGCTGAAAAGGTCTCGCCCGGGTAAGCGCCCAGTTGCACCTCCGCACGATCGCCCAGGTGCAGGCGGGCCCAGTCGCGGTCGGAGAGCCCTACTCTGACCACCCAGTCCTGAGCGCCCGTGCCGATGAGGTAGAACACCGGCATGCCCGCCCCCGTAACCTCGCCCTCGTTGAGCAGTTTAGCGACGATCTTTCCGGCGAAAGGGGCGCGTATTTCGGAGAATTGGCGGTTGAACTCGGCGATCTGCACGGTTTGTGCGGCTACTTCCACCGCGGTGGTGGCGTTCTGCACCTGCTCCAGGGTGGCGATGCTGTCGGCGTAAAGGTTTTTGGCGCGTTCGAGGTCGCGGCGCGATTTTTCCAGGCCTTCCTTAGCCTGTTTCACCTGCGCGTCGATCTCCGTCAGGTCGAGTGTAGCCAGCAGTTGCCCGGCCTTTACCTGGTCTCCCTCATCTACCAGCGTGCGGCGGATGACGCCGCCGGTTTTGAAGGAAACGCGGGCCTCATTCGAGGCGCCCACCACCCCGGAGGCATGGATGGAAGGAGAGAGCTCGGAGCGCTCCACTGGAGCGGTCCTGACGTAAATGACGTTGGTTTTTTGGGAATTGTCTTCCGGTTCCGGCGCTGAGGGGGAGCAGGAAGCGAGGGAAAGTAAGAGGAGGAGAAAATACGGGGTATGGTTCATTATTTTTGGTTTTTTACGTGAGATTCGGATTTCCAAAGGGAGCGCCAAATTTATTTGGCGCAAGGTAGAGCCAATTTATTGGCGATAGTGGTGCGCCGAATTTATTCGGTGCAAATGATTGGTAGCCTTGGCATTCCTGCCGAATAAATTCGGCAAACCAGGCGCCAAATAAATTTGGCGATCCCATTATCCTGTCTAAAAAGCCGCCCCCACCGCCCGCTCCAGCTCCACCCAAAAAATCCACGCCTGGTAGCGGGCGATTGACTCGCGGAGCTCGAGGTTGGTGAGTTGGGTGCGGGCGTCGAGCAACTCGATGTAGTTGGCCTGGTTTTCGCGGAAACGGCGCTGGGTCTCCTGATAATAGCGCTCGGCTGACTGTAGTTGCGGGCCGTAGCTCTGGCAGACCAGGATGGCGCTCAGGAGCGACTCTCGGGCCTGCAGGGTCTGCATGCCGATCTGCTGAGAAGCCCATTCGCGCTGGGCTTCGTTGGCCTCCAGTCCGACCCGGGCCTGTTGGAGGCGGAGGGAGTGGCGGCCGCCGTCCCACAGCGGTACGTTGAGCGACACGCCCAACATGGCATATCCGCCCCATTCGAAGTTGAAGTTCTGGGAGCCGAGGTCGGCCTGAGCGCCGAGGCGGGGCATGCGGTAGGCCTTTTCCTTGTCGATGAGCAGGGCCTGTATGCGGCCGGCGGTTTCGAGTTGGGAGAGTTCCTCTCTCCTCCCCTCTTCCGCGGCAACAGCAGGAGGAAGCTGATTAAACGCGGTGTCGATACCGATGGGCTCTTCGTAGCCGCGGCCCAACAGGTGGTTGAAGTAAGCCTGGGACAGCGTCTGCCGCGTGACGGCCTCCGCGCGCTGGGATTCCACCGCGCTGATCTCTCCCTCGATGCGAAGCAGGGTGGAGGGAATGGCTACGCCATTGCGCACCAGCCCCTCGTTAAGGCGGTAGTTCTCGCCCAGCAGGGCCAGGGCGTTGTCGTAGATCGCGACCGCTTCCACCGACTGCAGGTATTGGAAATACGCCGCCTTGACGTCGCGGGCCAGGTCGCGGCTGCTCACCGCCAGGGCGTCTTCCGCCAGATTCGCCTGTTCAGAGCGGATCTTGCGCTGGATAGGAATGTCGGGGTTGTAAATGGGTTGGGTGGCCCTGAGCCGCACATCGTAGAAGTTGTTGGGCAGGAACTGCTCCTGCGCGTTCTCCACCTGGGGAAAGGCGTTGGTCTGGGTCAGGAGGTTGAGCGTGGAGTACACGGGGTTCAGCAGATCACCGATCGGTATGGAGATGGAGCGCCCGCCGCCTGCCAGGGTGTATGTGCCGCCCAGCCCGACTTCCGGCAGGTAATACCCTTTCGCCTCGCGCACAGCCAGCCGGCTTTGCTCCACCGCCAGCGCCTGCTGGCGAAGGGCGGGAGATTGCTCCAGGGCTTGCTGCACGTAAGCATCGAGCATCGTGCCCTGGCTGAATAAATAGCTGATTGGGGGAAAAAACAGTAGGATTGCAATGATCGAATGGGGTTTCATATTTTTCATTTTTCATTATTCTTCACCCTTCACTCTTCACCCCATATAAATCTACCAATTGCCTCATCGCGTGCCGCATGAGGGGCTCTACATGGTCTTTGGGGATCATCTGAAAACGTTCGCGCAGGAAGAGCGTGACCAGGCCGTGGACGGTGGCCCAGAGAGTCACGCAGAGCACTTCGGGGTCAGTGGCGATGAGCCGGCCTTTTTCAATGGCTTTGACCAGTACGGATTTGAAATAGTCGTAGGTGCGGAAACCGTCTTCCCAGCCGCAATCCGGACGAATGGCATCCATCGGGGCGCGGAGCACGAACATGAGCTCGTAGAGGCCTGGGTTATGCAGGGCGAAACTGATGTACTCCTCCCCTATGGCGTAGACCTGAGCCAAGGCATCGCCATGCGATTCGGCGGCGCGCATCACCTCCATGAGGCGGTCGAAAGCGATGCGCTGAAGTTCCAGCAGTATCTCGTTTTTGTCCTTGAAATAGACGTAAATGGTGCCGGGGCTATACTCAATCCGGTCGGCGATCTTGCGGATAGAGGTGTTTTCAAAACCTTCCGCGAGAAAGACCTCCATCGCCCCGTCGAGGATCAGTTGCCGCAATTCGGCCTTTTCGCGTTCTTTTCGTTCATTGATACCCATATAAATATTTAACGATACAAAAATATTGAACAGTGTTCAAAATGTCAAGAATATGATCAAAAAAAATCTTTCATCGTTTTTATTAAAGCGTTAATGGAAATTACTTGAGCGCGGGAGGAAAAAAACCTAACTTGAGAAACAAAAAACCACATACATGATTCCCAGTATTATTGTTCCGATTGTATTGGCCCTGATCATCATTTCCATGGGCTTGTTTACCGTACACCAACAGACTGCCGTCATTGTGCAGCGGTTGGGAAAATTCCACAGCATCCGCCAGGCCGGCTTGCAGTTTAAAGTGCCTTTCATCGACGTGGTCGCTGGAAGAGTCAACCTGAAAATCCAGCAGTTGGATGTGAATGTGGAAACCAAAACCCTCGACAACGTGTTCGTACGCATCAAGGTTTCCGTGCAGTTCCGCATTCCGCCGGAAAACGTATTCGATGCTTTCTACAAGCTCCAGAACCCCGCCGAGCAGATCACGGCCTACATCTTCGACACCGTGCGCGCCGAGGTTCCCAAGATGAAGCTCGACGACGTATTCGTGCGCAAGGACGACATCGCCATCGCCATCCGCCGCGAGTTGGAGGAGGCCATGAATGAATACGGCTATAACATTGTAAAAGCGCTCGTCACCGACATCGACCCCGACGAGGAGGTCAAGCGCTCGATGAACCACATCAACGCCGCCGAACGCAAGAAACTGGCTGCTGAATATGAGGGTGAAGCAGAGCGCATCCGCATCGTGGCCAAAGCCCGCGCGGAAGCTGAAAGCAAGCGCCTGCAAGGTCAGGGTATCGCCGACCAGCGCCGCGAGATCGCCAAAGGCCTCGAAGAATCAGTGGATATCCTCAACAACGTGGGGATCAACTCGCAGGAGGCATCGGCCCTCATCGTGGTCACCCAGCACTACGACACCCTGCAATCGCTCGGCGAACACGGCAAGAGCAGCCTCATCCTCCTGCCCAACTCCCCCTCCGCAGGCAGCGAAATGCTGACCCAAATGGTCACCTCCTTCGCCGCTTCCCAGCAACTGGGAGAGCAGATGAAGCTGGAGCCGGTGGAGAAGGAGAAAGTGAAAAAGTGAAAAAGTGAAAAAGTGAAAGAGTGAAAGAGTGAAAAAGAATCCTATTTCACTTTTTCACTCTTTCACTTTTTCACCATTTCACTGTTTCCCCTCCGAAAACTGATACCACCACCTGTTCGTCTCAAACTCCGTTTCCGCTTCGATGCGGAGCACGTTGTGGTTGTCTACGCCCTCGTATTTTTCGAAAAGATTCCAGTAATAAAGCGTCTCTTCGCCTGGTTTTTGCTGCACCCAGCAGTCTTTCATGTCGAAGCAGGGACTGAAATCCTCCCGCTGGTCCATCACTTTGCGGATGCTTTCCAGGACGAAGGGATCGTCGTACCAGTCGTATTGGATGAGGTAGCAGGAATCGTTGCGCAGGTAGAATGCGGCGGTATTGTTCGTGTAGCCGAAAGCCGCGCTGGAGTATACCTCGATGGAGGACTCCGAGGGTAGTTCGATCATTTCGTCCGGAACCTCTTCCACTGCGGGGGCCGGTATTTCTTCTTCCACGATTTCCTCTACCGGTTCGATCACCGTCTCTTCAGAAGGTGGCTCCAGTGCCAGCTCTTCGTCTTTTACGGCTCCTTCTTCCTCCCCGTAGCCTTCGTAGTAAACGGGCTCTTCTTCCAGGTTGTAGTCGTAGCCATAGCTGTCGTCGTAATAATCATCGGAATAGACTTCGAATTCCATGCCCTCCGCTTCCAGGAGTTGCGCGATGGTATCCTGGTTGAAGAAAATGTAGTTGCGGAGGGGCAACTGGGCTTCCAGGGCGCTGCCCAGCAGGGCGAGGGCAAGGGTTGTCAAAATGGTTTGATGGCGCATAGGTGAAAATTTGTCTGTAAAATACCCGTTTTTCCAAACATAAAAAAACCCCCCTCCTGCGAACAGGAGAGAGGCTATCCCAAAAACCGATTACATTCTTAAGACGGCGCCCCTGGGCGGAGCGCCGTCTTCAGCTGTTAATGCACGACCATTTTGCGGGTCGCCGTATGGTTGGGCGTGTCCAGGCGATAGTAGAACACGCCGCTTGCGTTCAGGTCGGAAAGTTGCATTTCGTTGTATCCCTGCGCGAACTCGCCGCGGAACTGCTTCAGCACCCGGCCGGAGAGGTCCATCACCGTGAGGGTGACTGGCGAGGCTTCGGACAGGTGGAACCCGACCACCGTCTTTCCGGTGAAGGGGTTGGGCACGTTTTGATACAACGCAAAGGTATTATTTTCTGTTTTGCCGGAGAAGGCCAATTGTACATTCAGTCGGCCAGATTGCGCATTATAGGCCTCGGCCGCGGTGAAGCGGGAGTTGAGGTGAAGCGCCTGGCTGAGGGTGGTTTCGCTGTTGGCCCTGAAGACCAGGGAGAACAGGCGTTCACCGGCCGTCAGTTCGACGGGGGTGGCGCTGTTCCAGCTCGTGGTGATGGCGCCTTCATCGAGCAGGGCAAGGCCGATGTGTTCGGCGCCTGCGAGACCCGGCACGATATCGGCGAATTCCAGTGCGCCGGCTTCGAAGTTGAGGGTGAACTGGAAGCCGAAAAGCGCGGTTTCGGGCGCGAGGATGTCGACCTGCACCGTTTCGCCGGCGCTGAGCTGGCGTTCTTCGGCGCGCAGTTCGAGCGTGCCTTCGAAGAAGCGCTCACCGGCGTCGCCCAGCAGGCTGGTAGCCGCGCTGCTGTTCACGTCGCCTATCTTGATGGCCACGAAGTCAGCAAAGAGGTGGTCTCCGCCCAGGTTGTTGAAGTTGATGACTTCCGGGAAAGCGGTCTGCCAGGGGTTTGCCGGGTTGGGGAAGACGAAGTCTTTGTCGACAAAACGCCAGCTGGTGTTGCCGGTAAAGCTGGGCTCCAGCATAAGGATCACTTTGCGGATGAGCACCATGTCGAGCGTAGTGACGGCCTCATTCCTGTTGGCGTCGGCTGCGATAATCTTGTAGGGCGAAGTCAGGGGCTGCACACCGAGGATGTGGCGGCTGATGAGCACGAGGTCCCAGGTCGTCACGCCGTTGGAGGGCGCAACATCGTGCAGGGCCACCACCGAGTAGTCGCCACCCTGCGGCACTTGGAGGCTGTATGTGCCCAACTGGTCAGTGTAAGTGGCGAAGGTACCGCCGTTGGCCTCTACCGTCACTTCTTCAACAGGCTCGTTCTCTTCTGTAGAGATCGTACCGCCAAGCGCTACCGTGACGTTATTGCAGGCATTCATGTTATCCTGGACAACGACAAAGGTTTCGCAGAAGTCCTGCAAGCCATTCTGGTCGGTCACCCAGATCTGCACGACCATTTCACCCAGGTCGTCGCAGGTATAGGTTCTGGTGATGTCGTTCACATCGGTCGAGTAGCTCAGGGTCACGGGACCGCAGTTGTCGAAGGAGCCCGCGTCGAAAGAAGAGGCATTCACGGAAACCATACCGGTCTGCATGATCTCGACTACCAGGCCGTTCTTGCAGAAAGGCGTCGGTTTTTTGCAGTCTTCTACCACAACTGCGATGGTCTGGTAGGAGGTGTTGCCGCAATTGTCGGTCACGGCGTAGATGACTTCGTATTCGCCCGGGCCTACATTGGCGATGGTTTGATCGGCGGTGACGTTGTTGAAGACGCCGAAATCGCCGGTGATGTCTATATCGAAGCTCAGGGAGCAGTCATCCTGGATAAGCGGCAGCGGGAGCGTCAGGTTTTTGGTGCAGCCGGTGGAGACGATACAGCCGTCGATAACGGGCACCTCGAAGTCGGGCGCTTCCTCGTCGATCACCTTGATGATCTGTTTGAAGAGGATATAGCCGTCGGGCGTACCCGGGTTGCCTGTGCTGTTCCAGCCGTCGCGGAAGGTGCGGCAGTCTTTGTCGCCGTCCCCGTCCCAGTCGACGTTCAGGTTGCATTCCGCCTTGCCTTCTTCGCTGTATGCGTTATAACCGAAGTCTTCGTATACGCACCAGTTGATCACGGCCCAGGTGCGCTCGATCTTGTAGCAGGCGTCGGGCACCACGGTGAATACCTGGTCTTCATGAGAAACGCCGATCAGCTCGCAGTCGTCGAAGAAGATCTCCGGCTCGCCGGTGTCGGGAAGCTGGCCGTCGATGCATTGAGCGGTAACGTCGGCAGGGAATTCCACCACCCAGTCGGAGACGTGGGTAACGGTGATGACCTGGGTGCAGGAAGCCTGGCCATTGCTGTCGGAGGCGATCCAGCTGCGGGTGATCGTGCCCTTGGAGCAGTTGTCCAGGTTGACGGTCACGGTATGGTTGAGGTCGTAGTCGCAGTTGTCGTAGAACTGGGGCGAGCCGAAGACGTCGAGCACGCTGTAGTTGCCTTGTTCCACGCCTGCGGCATAGTTCTGCAGATAGGTGTCGCAGGTGATGGTCTGGCCCTGCGGGCAGGACAGTGTTGAGGGCGGCAGTTTGTCGTTGACGTTGACGGTGACCATGCAGTCGTTGAAGTTGCCGAAACAGTCGACCGCGCGGAAGATCACGGTAACGGCTTGTCCGGCGTCGCTGCAGCAGAATTCTACCGAGGGACCGAAGTCGTCGAAGTTGCCGTCGCAGTCGCCGTCCATGCGGCGGGCCTGGAAGTAGTCGAGGCAGCAGTTGTCGTAGGAGCCGTCGTCGAAGGTTTCAGCGAAGACGATGGCCACGCCGTCGGCCGTGAGGTTGGCGTCGGTGATCTCGTCGCAGATGGCGGTGGGCACGATGCCGTCGACCACGGTGACGATGACGGTGAGGGTCGCGATATTGCTGCACTCGTCTTGTGCCTGGTAGATGATCTCATGAGCGCCCAATTCGAGGCCCGGCGCGGGGATGAAGCCGCCTTCGGAGCCGTCAACACCATTGAGGTAGTTGGCTTCGCCGATGGGCGTGAAGATGCGGATGGTCCAGCCATGGCAGTTGTCTGTCACGTTGGGCGCCGGCAGGAAGCCCGTGGAGGTACAGGGCTGCGGATGTTCGCCGGTGATATTGGCATTGACGTTGAAAGGCGCCATGGTGATCACCGGAGGCGTGGTATCGACGATCTTGATGATCTGGATATTGTCTTCGGTCTGGTTGAACGTGACGATGCCGCCGGTGCACCAGTCGAGCACGGTCCAGGTGCGCACAATCTTAAAGGTGTTGCCACAGGTGGCGAGCACTTCATCGGCGTGGACGTAGCCGTACATGCAGTACTGGCCGTCGAGGCCGCCGGGGATGCCGGAACCGGTGGTCGGCAGGTTGCCCGTCAGCGGGGTGGCGCCGGTGATGTTCGGGTATTGCTCATAGTCGCTGCACTCCCATTCGATGTCATCCGGGAAGTCGACCGTGTTGGGACGCAGTATGGTGATGGTCTGGGTGCAGGGTGCGGAAGTATTGCCATAATCGTCGGTACCGATGAAGGTGCGCAGGACGGTGACATAGCCTTCTTCGCAGAGCAGGTCGTCGATGATGGTTTGGCCCGTGAGTTCGACGTCGACAAAGAAGTCACAGTTGTCTACGGCGAGGGGGAAGGGCACGGTGTTGTAGTCGGCGGAGCAGTTGATCTGCACTTCTTCGCAGAAGACCTGCGGCGCGAGTTTGTCTTCGAAAGTCACCTGTCCCCAGCACTTATTGCCGGTTTCGGGGTCCATGACCTGCACGTCCCACACCTGGCCGATATAGGCGCAAACGCCGACGTTGCCGATGGGGAAGCCGAATTCGTTGAGCAGGTTGACGGTATAGTCTTCGTAGCAGCCGTAGGGGCCGCCTTCGAGGATATCGTCGGCGCCGATGAAAGCGGTGCCGTATTCATTGAGGGAGATTTGCACCAGGTCGTTACAGGCCAGGGTGCTGACGGGGTTGGGATATTCCTGCACGGTGATGGTGAAGGTGCAGGAGCTGACGTTGCCGTAGCTATCGGTAGCTTCAAAAGTCAGCACGTGGGTATCGATATCGAAGGAGTTGCAGGGGCAGCCTTCCGTCTGGGTGATCACCGGCTCGGGGTCGCAGTTGTCGGTAGCGGTAATTTCGTAGTTGACGAAAGCTTCGCAGAGGCCCGGATCGAGGGTGATGACGATATTGGCCGGGCAGTCGAGCACGGGACCTTCAGTATCGTCGATGGTGATGGTTTGCACGAACTCAGCGTCGGGGCAGATACCGCCGGCCTCGCTGGAGAAAGTACCGATCGGGAAGGGCGGGTTGGCGTTGGCGTTGGAGGTAGCGGGATCCAGGGAGTTGGGTCCGCTGAAGAACCAGTTGGCCAGGTTGAAGCCGGGGCCGTCGGGGCCTGTGTTGTTGACGCGGTAGGCCCAGCCGTCAGTGTATTCCCAGGGTTCGCCAAACCCGCTGTCGTTGATGTCGCCGAAAACGTCGATCACCTGGCCGTTGCAGAACAGCTCAATGGCGTCGTCGCCGTTGATGCTGGCTGCCAGGTTGCTGACGTAGGTGGGCGGGAAGCCGAAGAATGTGGTGAAAACGTTCACTTCAGTGGCTACCCAAATGGAGGTACCGGCGGTGACGGCGTCGGCCGGGAAGGTGAATTCGATGCCGTCGGTGCCGCCGCCGTTGTTGGCGGAGCCGAAGCCGTAGTTACTCAGGTCGGGGATATCGGCCAGGGCGGTGAATTCAACCGCTTTGGGCAGGCCGCCGGTGATCGGGCCGTCGATGAGGCCGGAGATCACCAGGTTGCCGCAGCCTGCGACGGTGTTTTTCACCTGATAGGTACCGCGGTCGCTGTTGTTGGTGTTGATGCGGCCGGTTGCGGGGTTGAGGTCGAGGCTGGGACCGCCGCTGATCACGGTATAAGTATATAGTCCGTCCGTGCCGGTATTGTGGAATACATCGATGATGCCGTAGTTAGGGCAGTAGAGGTTGTTGTCGTAGCTGAATTCGGCGTCGGCTTCTTCGAGGAAGGTGATCCAGACTTCGTCGGCGCCGGCGGCGCAGGGGCTTTGGCCGGGGTCGACGGTCCAGGTCAGCTCTACGGTGGTACCGATTTCGGAAGCTGCCGGGGTATAAGAAGCGTTGGGGTCGTTGACGTTGCTGAAGGCGCCTTGTCCACCCGACCAGGTACCTGCGCCCAAGGCGCTGAGGGCAACGCTACCGCCTCCGCAGACGACCTGATCCGGACCGGCGTTGATAGCCAGGGGTTCGAAGATGGTCAGCAGGACGTTGCAGACGAAGGTACTGGGGGAGCTGTTATAGCTATAGGTGCCGATGGGGAAAGGCAAATTGGCGCTGGCGTTGGCAAGAACGCCGTCGAGGGCGTTGATGCCGCTGAAGAACCAGTTGGACAGCACGAAGGTAGAGCCGTCGGGGCCGGTGTTATTGACGCGGTAGGCCCAGCCGTCGAGATAATCCCAAGGCTGGCCGTTGCCCGATTGATTGATATCGCCGAAGACGTCGATCACCACGCCGTTTTTGAACAGCTCGATGGCATCGTCGCCGTTGATGTTGGGCGCGTTGCTGTTGACGTAGGTGGGAGGAAAGCCAAAGAAGTTGGTAAATGCGGTCGCTTCAGTGGCCACCCAGATGTAAGTGCCTGCTGCGACAGCTACGTTGGGGAAGGTGAATTCCTGGCCGTCTGTGCCGCCACCGTTATTGGCGGAGCCGAAGCCGTAGATACTGAGGTCGGGAATGGCGACCTGCGCATAGAATTCAACGGCTTTGGGAAGGCCGCCGGTAAGCGGGCCGTCGATCACACCGGTGATCACCAGATCGCCTCCGCCCGAACCGCCCGACACCGTATTAGTAATCTGATAGGCGCCGGGGTTGGAAGTTGCCAGGTCGATAGCGCCGGTTACGGTATTGAGGCCCAGGGTAGGCCCTCCAGAAATGACCGAATAGCTAAAAACCCCTGAAGTGCCCGTCACGGTGATGACCGGGTTGGGGTCGCTCTGGCAAAAACTCGATTGGTTATAGGAAAATGCAGCTTCCGGGTCGCATTGAATTTGGGCGGACGCCTCCCGGAAAAACCCGGTCAATGCAATAGCCGTGAGAAAAAGAAGTGTAGAAATTCTTTTCTTCATGAGATTCTTTTGTTGAGTAGCGCAAACAGATCGTGAACCAACAAACAACCCATGGCAAATAAAGTTTTGAAAAAAGCTTATTTGAATGCCGGGTCAGAATAATCGGTTCAAAAGAGGGGAAAGCAAGAATAATAATTGCTCATCATTTCACAATCCCCAACGGCTCCAAAATAGGACATTTTTGCCGGGAAAACAAATACTTTTTTTGGGTGAAGGGTGAAGAGTGAAGAGTGAAGGGTGAAGGGTGAAGGGTGAAGGGTGAAGGGGTTCACCTAAAACGACGATAGTGGGCTGCGAGCAGCGCCACTATCGCGTTTTCTTCCAGTCTGCCTTTTTTGTGCACGTGATTATAATTTGCTAGAAGCCGTAGCATGCTAGGACAGTAAGGCTCCAGGAAGATTTTTCTTCATGTTGCAGACAAAGGTAGGGTATTAAAAAACAAAAGGAAGTACCCACTTCTGGGTATTCTTCAACAAAGTTGTGCAGCCGACAAAAAACGCTGATTTACTGAGCCATCAGGGCCAGCAGCACGCCGTTGGTCCAGCCGAAGCCGTCCTGCACGGGGTACTCTCCTCCTCCCGCTTCGAGGCTGAGGTCTTCGACGTTGTACTTTTCCAGCATCTTGCCCGTGCGTTGGTAGACGGCCGTGTTGAGGCTGATCCAAGCGTCTTTGGCTCGGTTGGCGAGCTGGTCCTTGCCATATTTTTTCAGTCCCTGGATGCCGACCCACTGCAGCGGCGCCCAACCGTTGGGGGCGTCCCATTGCTGGCCGGTGTGGTTGTCGGTGGCGGCAAAGCCGCCGGGCTTGAGCAGGCGAGCCTCCATCGCGCGGGCCACCGATTCGGCCTGTTGGGGTGAAGCGATGCCGAAGTATAGAGGGAAAGCGGCGGCCATGGAGTACACGCCCATCTTTTTTTCGGTGGGGATGAAATAGTCGAAAAAAAAGCCGGCCTCTTCGTCGTAGAACACCTGGCGGATGGCAGCTTCACGGGCGCGGGCAGCATTTTCCAAAGCTTCCGCCTGATCGGTCTGGCCATCGAGTTGATAAGCGCGTGCGAGCGATTTTTCCAGATTGAATATCAGGCAGTTGAGGTCGACCGGCAGTATTTGCGCGGCCTGTATGGTCGCGAGGGTTTTGCCATCGGCAAGCCAGCGGCTGCTGAAGTCCCAGCCCGACTCACAGGCGGCGCGCAGGTTGGTGTACACCTCCGGCAAGTGACGGCCGGAGGCTTTGGCGGTCTCCAGGTCTTCGCGGTAGGACTCCGGGCGTGGCGCTGCGCGGTCGTCCCAGTAGCGGTTGAGCACCGTGCCGTCGGGCATGCGCACGACGCGGTGGCCTGTTTCTTCGTTCATCCAGAAGGCGTATTCCTTTTCCAGTTGGGGCAGGTATTTTTTCCAGACCTCCTCCCCTTCCAGTTCAGCCAGCAGGCCGACCATGAGAGAGAAGAAAGGCGGCTGGGAGCGCGACAGGAAATACGTGCGGTTGCCGTTGGGGATGTGCCCCACCGTATCGATCAGGTAGGCAAAGTTGTCGACCATGTTGCGGATCATATCAGCCTTGCCCGACACGCGCAGGCCCAGCATGGTGAAATAGGAGTCCCAGTAATAAATCTCGCCGAAGCGTCCGCCAGGCACGATATAGGGGTGCGGCAGCGGGATGAGCGTGCCGTGCTGTGGTGCATCCGCGGGCTGGCGGGTCAGCACCGGCCACAGCGCTTCGATGTGGGCTTGCACCGTTCGCGAATGGTCGGTGATAAAACCTGAGGACACCGGTTCAGGCTTCAGGAAATGGCCTTCGACGAAGGTGGACAGTTCGAAGCCCTCGGTGGCTTTCTCCCGCTCATAGGAGGCGCGGATTTCGTCGGGAGAGAACAGAGGCGTGCAGTCGACAAAGGTCTTGCCGTCGGGAAAAATACGAGCCATCTGGACGTCGGCCAGCAGGGAGCCATAGGCTTCGTCGGGGCTGGTCCACGACGGTTTTTTGGCCTCCTGCACCGGTACGGGCGGCGCTTGGCGGCAGGAACCAGTAAAAAATGCGGTAAACAACAGAATGGGGAAGAAACGGAGATGCATGGTTTTATCATTTTGGCTGCGCTAAGTTACACATTCTGTTGCTTTCGAGGTGACACCTCCTATCAGGCTGATGGTCAGGTACATCCGAGGTGACACCTCCCTTCACGCTGATAATCAGGTACATCCGAGGTGTCACCTCCCAACAGGCTCAGCGTCAATGGAAATCGAGGTGTCACCTCCTAAATCCCTGACAATCAAGAACAAAGGAGGTGAAACCTCGATAAATCACTGAATTACAGTAATTTACACAATACCCTTCCCAGTTGCCCGGCAAGGTGCCGGAGATTATCCCGGGTGCGGGGAAGCAAGGCGGGCAGGGGGCCCGGGGCCCTGTTTACGGAAAAAGCGGCGAGGAGACCAAGGTCTGCAATCTCAGCCTCCGAAGCCTCCACCGCCCCGCAAAGGGCGATGACAGGGGTTTTTCGCTCTGCGGCGCGGCGGCACACCGCGTGGATCAGCTTCCCATAACGGGTCTGCCCGTCGAGCCGGCCCTCACCGGTGAAAATCACATCGGCACGGGCAAAGGCTTCGCGAATGGCGGGATAGGAAAGAAATTGGTCTGCGCCAGACAATACCCGGGCGCTCAGGAATGCTACGGCGCCGTAAGCCAATCCGCCCGCGGCGCCGGCGCCGGGGAAATCGCCTGGGTGGCCCAATATTTCTGAAAGGTGGCGCAGGCCTTCGTCCAAAAGAGGAAGCTGGGCCTCCGTAGCTCCTTTCTGACGGGCGAAGGTGTAGGCCGCTCCCTCCAAGCCGCAAAGCGGATTGCCCACGTCGGTCCAAACCTCAAAGGCAACATCGCCCAAACGAGGGTGCAAGCCGCCTTTTTCCACGGCATGAATGTGCAATAAACTCCCGCCGGTGGGCGATATCAACTGTCTTTTTTCATCGAAAAAACGGAAACCCAGGGCGGCAGCCATGCCGGTACCGCCATCTACCGTGGCGCTGCCGCCTACTGAAAGGATAATGCGCTGCACGCCTTTGCCAAGGGCTTTGGCGATCAACTCGCCCGTGCCGAAGGTGCTGGTATACCAACAGTTGCGCTCCTCTAGCTTCAGCAAGGCCAACCCTGAGGCCTGCGCCATTTCCACAAAAGCGGTCTTGCCGTCGCGGCTGAGGCCGAAACGGGCGCGCACAGGCCGCATCAGCGGATCCATGACCTCCGCCGTTTCCTCGACCGCGTCTTCCAGCTGTAACCAGGCATCCAGACTGCCCTCTCCCCCGTCAGCCATGGAGAAAGCCTCGATGTGGGCATCCGGACAAGCACCCCGGAGACCCTCGGCCATTGCGTCGGCGACTTCGCGGGAGGACAGGGCGTCCTTGAACTTGTCGGGCAGGATCAGGATGTTCATAGATTGTACAGGGTTTTGATGTCGATCTGCGCCCTGTTTTTATAGAGGTCTTCGTGAAAACACTTGAGTTTGTTGAGCAGGGGGATGAGCGATTTTTTCTCCATGTGACTCAGGTTGCCGACCAGCAATTTGCCGAGGGACACCATCTTGGCGTCGACCACGCGGAGCAGGGCCTGACCATCGGGCGTCAGGCGCACGCGCTTGAGGCGGCGGTCGGATGGGTCGGTTTCTTCCTGTAAAATGCCGCTGCGCGCCAGCCGTTTGATCGACTCAATACAGGTGGTGCGCTCCATGGTCACTTCTTCGGCCACCTGGGTCTTGCTCGGGTTGCCCAACTGTTGTATCGTTTTGAGAATGGCAAAATCGCCCAGCGAAAGGAGCGGCAGCCCCTCATAGGTGACCTTTACCCAGACCTCTGCATAACTCGCCAACCCGCCGATCAGGTAGGAGGCCATGACGTCCAACCCCGCCCGGTTGACCGCTTCTTCGTCGGTGATGTACTCGTTTTCCGGCCCGTACTTCTGCTTGAGCCATTCTCCGAAAAGAGAAAAACTATCGGAGCGGGCGCTCTCAGAAAACTCCTTGAAATCGGATAAAAGCCTGATGATGTGATCCATGGAAGAAATTTGATCCAAATAACAACAAAATTGTCAAAAAATTTAAACAAGATTGAAACAACCTTGTTCAAAGTCTGATTTATTTGCCAAGTGCGTTTTCTTTTTCAAAATTCTTCAACCTTTTCCCCATAATCCAGTTTAAGTCAGGCAAACCAAAAGTCATGAAAAAGTCATTTCCTATTATCGTTAGTCTTCTCTTCGCCTCCGCCATCGCTTACAGCCAAACCGGCATCATCCGCGGCTCGGTGGTGGATGCGCGCAACAACAACCCCATTCCCCTGGCCAACCTGCTGGTAGTGGGCACGGATTTCGGCACGACGACCGATCTGGACGGCAACTACGAGATTTCGCTGCCTCCGGGCCTGTACGATATCCGCGCCTCTTATGTGGGCTATTCCGACAATACCCAATACGAAATACAGGTCAGCACCGCCCGCCCGGCGGAGGTCATCTTCCGGCTGGAGGAGTCTTCGACCGACCTGGCAGAGGTGGTGATCAAGGCTTCGCCTTTCCGCAAGACGGAAGAAAGCCCCGTGTCGCTGCGCACGATCGGGGTGGCGGAGATACAGCGCAACCCGGGCGGCAACCGCGACATTTCGAGGGTGGTGCAGAGCCTGCCGGGCGTCACCTCTACGGCCTCCTTCCGCAACGACCTCATCATCCGCGGCGGGGCGCCGAATGAGAACCGCTTTTTCCTCGACGACGTCGAAGTGCCCAATATCAACCACTTCGCCACGCAGGGCTCGAGCGGCGGACCCGTGGGCCTCATCAACGTCAATTTCATCAATGAAGTCGATTTCTTCAGTGGAGCTTTTCCGGCCAACCGCGGCAACGCGCTGAGCTCGGTGTTCAACTTCCGGCAGCGCGACGGCCGCAACGACCGCATCGGCGCCACCTTCATGGCGGGTGCCAGCGACGTGGGCCTGACCCTTGAAGGGCCTATCGGCGAAAAAGTTACCTTCCTGGCATCGGTAAGGCGTTCGTACCTGCAATTCCTGTTCCAGGCACTTGGGCTGCCATTCCTGCCGACCTACAACGACGCGCAATTCAAAATCAAATACAAGATCGACCAGAAGAACGAGATCTACCTCATGGGCCTCGGGGCGCTGGATCAGTTCACGCTCAACTTCGAGGCCAACGACACCGAAGAGCAGCAATTCCTGCTCGACCAGCTGCCCGTCACGCCGCAGTGGAACTACACCAACGGCCTGGTGTACAAGCACTACGCCGAGCGCGGGCTTTGGACGGTGGTGCTGAGCCGCAACATGCTCAACAACGAGGCGATCAAGTATTTTAAAAACGACGACAGCAACCCCGACAACCTCATTCTCGACTATCAGTCGCAGGAAATCGAGAACAAGCTTCGCCTGGAGCATACCCATCAGGTAGGTAATTTCAAGCTGCTGGGCGGCGCGGGTTACGAGTACGTCAAGTACAACAACCGCACCTTCAACCGCATCTTCACCTCGGCGGGTCCGCAGACGATCAACTACAGCGCCGACCTGGCATTCCAGAAATACTACATCTTCGGCCAGCTGAGCCGCAAATACTTCAACGAGCGCCTGATCCTGTCGCTGGGCGTGCGCTTCGACGGCAATGATTATTCGGATGAAATGGCCAGTCCACTGGAGCATTTCTCCCCTCGTTTCTCCCTGGCCTACGCCCTCACCGAGCGCATTTCGTTCAATTTCAACACCGGCCGTTACTACCAGCTGCCGCCCTACACCATCATGGGCTATCAGCAAGACAACATCCTGATCAACCGCGAGAACGACATCGACTTCGTGCGCGCCGATCACGTGGTGGGCGGGGTGGAGTTCAACACGGCCAGCAATTCGAGGATCAC
>JBAQQB010000029.1:0-20796 GCA_049306275.1 Saprospiraceae bacterium
TCGCGGGCTTCCACCTGGGCATGAGCCTGATGATGCGTTCGACCTCTCTACCGCAGCCCCCGCCGATATCCCTGACAATTTGGATATTGGTGAGGCTGCCGTCTTTCTCCACCACAAATTTGACGACCACCATGCCTTGAATGGCGTATTCTTTTGCCAGCGCCGGGTATTTCAACTCGGATACCATGAACTTTAGCCGCTCGGCATCCCCTCCCGGGTATTCCGCAGGCTGGTCCGGAAAGTCGTAGATTTCCTCTTCCTGGCGGGAAGTTTCTTCCACAGGCGGCGGCGGCACTGGAGTATCCATCCAAACAACCTCTTCCATCGCTACTACTTCTTCCTCTTTGGGCTTTAGCGGGGCAAAATTATGGGCTTTGCCTTTTTCGTCGAAACCCACCCAGGGCTGGTCGTCGCCGCGCTGAGCTGATGATCCATATGCCACCAGCCGGCCAGACTTCATTTCTTTCCTCCATGCTGCGTAGTGCTTTCGCTCCGGTTGTTCCAGAAACGCATAGGCCTGATCGTTGACCCGGCGGCCGGCAGCGTCGTGCAGGTAGTACGCCCCCTCTTCCTTGACGGCAAAATAACCCGAATGGGGAAGCAGTATGATCTTCTGAAAATTAAACCGGTCGCCCGCCGGAGCTCCGATGTGGATGAAGCCTCCCCGTTCGCTGTTTTCCGGCTGTCCGTAAAGAGTGCCGGGGGCAGGGGTATATTCCAGCCGTTTGAACCGTCCCGGATAGGCCGGCTTGCCATCCCAGCCCATGATGATAAAAGCGGCGCCGTCGTGAACGATCAGTGGGTGATCGTCGGAGGCGTACTGGATTTCGTTGTATTGCATGGGCAAAATGGGCCGGCCGTCGATGTGGAAAAGGCCGGTTGATAATTTGGCCGCACGGGAGGCGGTAAAATACCGGTGAATGTGTTGGTTCGCCATTTTACCAAGCCCCCCCTTATAAACAAGGTTGCCCGTCACACAGCTATCCAGCAGCAACCGCCCGTTTGGGTCATACACTTTGCCATTCAGCGGACTCCCTTCGAGCGCGAGAATGACGTCTTGCGGCTGATAGCCCATTTTGGCGAGTCTGGCAGGGCCCAAAGGAATGAGGAAACGGCCTTGCTCGTCGGTCATGCCCATCTGATAGTCGGTGGTTTGCACGAGAAACCTGCCCTCGGAATGTGCCTGGATATTGAAATAAACCGGCGGCAGCAGGGTATCCCCCTCCCAGGTGAACAAGCCCGCCTGGCTGGGGTTGCCCCGGTTGTCGATCACAGCGCAGACGACGGTTTTGCCGTCGGTCCACCTGCCGTTTTCAAACCGACCCTGAAAGGGATCCTCGCCTTTCAGGTCGAGAAAAACCCGGGACATATCCGGCCGGATGATTTGCACGGTGTTTTCGTTGAAACCGGGCTCGGCCGTCTGCCCCGCAGCCTGAAAAAGGGCTTCTCCCTTCCCGTTGAAAAAATACAGCAGGGTATCGTTTTCCGGCGCGCGGGCCGCCAGCAAATCCGGGTGGAGGGCGCGTACATATTCGTATTGAATCGGCAGGACCAGTCCGCCTTCCAGCTTGTACAGGCCCCAACGCTTGTTTTTCCCAACCCCGGCATACCCCATGACACTATTTTGCCAGCCGATGTCGATTTCGTCGTATTCAAAGGGTATGACGATGCTGCCGTCGACCTGGTCAACATAGCCATTTTTGCCGGTTTCGGGGTCGGTTTCCACGCGGTATTGGGCATGGGCGGTGGCTGCGAGGAGCAGGAGGAGAAAAGAGAAATATATACGAAACATTATGCATTTTTTTTCTCGTTGATTATCAAACATATATCGAGGTGTCACCTCCTTTCTCCCTGATTTTCAGACACATCCGAGGTGTCACCTCCTTTCTCCCTGATTTTCAGACACATCCGAGGTGTCACCTCCTTTCTAACTGATTTTCAGACACATCCGAGGTGTCACCTCCTTTCTAACTGATTTTCAAGCACATCCGAGGTGTCACCTCGATCAATCCAAGGCCACAAGCTTCTCATTTCTCAAAAAAGCAAACGCCGCCCCATCCTCACGCGTCAGCACCGTCACCACCTCGGCTTCAGGAATGCCCTTGGCTTTAAATGCGCCGGAGAAAGCCGGCAAGGTGTTTTCCAAGTAGGCGCCGCGGTATGCCGGCTGCACCAATACCTTCCCCGAAGGATCGACGATGCCCAGCTTGCTTTCCGCATTGATGTAGAAAAAGCCGTGCCTGAGCAGCTGAATATCGGTGTATATGCCGGGCAATACCTCACGGCCCTGATCGTCCACCAAACCGCATTTCATCCCCTCATTCACGAAAATGACCACGCGGCCGTTGTGGTCGCCCAGCCATTTGTACTTGAACGGAATGGCCATCTTGCCCTCCAGGGAAAGCAGGCCGAAGTACTGATCGGTTGAGTCCTTGAAGGAAAAATGCGGCCCTGTCTCCATGTCGAACCGCTGTATGACCTTCAGGTGCTCAAAGGGCGTCACCACCTGGTTGTCGATGTCCACCACGCCCCATTTGCCCGTTTTTTGGGCCCAGATATGGAATCTGCCCTCATGGAGGAAGGAAAGCCCGAATCCCATATATTCGAAAGGCAACACCGTGCGCCCCGTACTGTCGATCACACCGGCCCGGATGTAGGTCACGCCGTGCTCGTCCGGATCCGTTTCGGCCTGGGTGCCGAAAAGCAAGGGACCAAAAGGTTTTTCATCGGGATTCATGACGAAAAGCGGCCCGATGCCTCCGTAAAATTTGGGCTCGATCATCCATTTGCGACGGCGCAGATCGAAAACGCCCACTTTGCCGTCTGCGTTGCCCACCTGCAACCACTCGGGGTGCTGAAAATGGAGGTCTTTAGCCCAGTAAAAAACGTCCATCGAGGTGTATTCAAAAGGCAGGACAACCTGGCCGTCCATCGCCACCACGCCCCTCTCCCCTGGCATGTGGTAGATCAGCGCGGTTTGGGCCATGGCAATCTGGTAGGCGGGCAGATCGGAGGTCACATACCCTTGGGTGGTGCGCACCCCGGGGTAGTAATAGACCACTTCAACGTAGCGATTTTCGCGAAAGGGGAAGATCACCTCGCCCTTGCCGTTGATGAGGCCTGCATGCCCGTCTTCGAGGACGGCCAGGAGGCGGAGGTCTTCCAGCGGCACGCCCTGGGGCACCTGGAACGCCTGCGGCTTGTACAGCAATTCGAGCCTTTTGTAGGAAAAGGGAATCACCACCTGGTTCGCCTCGTTGATCACGCCGAATTTTCCTTCCTTCGAAGCGACCATGAAGCCGCAGTATTGAAAATGCAGGTCGTCGTATTCAGCGGGGAGTAGCACGGTTCCATCCTGGGCCTTCATGCCGCTTTTACCATCCTGGTAATATTTGTCGGTGTAATTACTGCCCAGCTTGCTCCAATACGCCTGCTGGGCGGTGATGAGGTAGCCGTAGTCGTTGTAGGCGTAGCCGGGAGGGGCCGGTTTTTCTGTTTTTGGAGGAGGGGAAATTCGGGGTAATTCTTCCAGGATCAGGGTATCCGGGTGCTGTGCTTTGGCGGCAAAAGCGAGAAGCAAGCAAATAAAAAACGTAGATTGTTTCATGAACGCGAAAGTAAGTATTTTCCTGATTCGCCAACCTTGCGAAGCAACAATACCGTCTATAGATAAAACCAAAGCGCATTTTCCATGAAACCAAAACTCATTACCCCGATTTTCCTCGCATTGGCACTCCCCCTTTTCTCCCAAAACTGGCTGGCCGAAGGCCAGACCTGGGAATACGACATGGATGGAGGCTGGCTTCCCTGGCTGTATGGAAAACACGTGCTGCAGGTTGAAGGAGATGAAGTAGTGGAGGGAATCACCTGCAAACGCCTGGTTCAATACCAACCGGACGGAACAACTGAAGAATACTTCGCCTATCACGAACAGGGCCGGGTTTACGTCTTAAACCCCTATTGGGATAATTTCCAAAAAGTTTACGACTTCAACCTCGAACCAGGCGACACGGTCTTCTTCTATGGAGACCGAAAATACGTCATCGAACTCGTGGGGTTTGGCCCTGTGGCCGGCGCCGACCGGAAATACCAGATCATCCACCTTTTGGGCGATTTGGACCAAGGCACTTACGTGATCGCGGAAGGCATAGGACTCATGGCCAAAATAGGTTCTCCCTGGCCTCCGGAATACGATTGCAACTTCTTTTTCATGAACCATTCCTTTTGCGACGCCGGGTTGGACGGACGCAGCTACCGCTTTCGCTGTTTTACTGAAGGGGATATTACTTATGATCCCTTCGGAATGTGCACGCTGAGCAGCGTCGAAGGCCTGCATTCCCAAAAACTCAATATTTTCCCCAACCCCGCCCAATCCCAATTCACCCTCCAATTTGAAGGTAATCCCAACGAATACGGTCTGCTGCGGGTATTCGACGCTACCGGAAGGATGATGCTGGAGGCCCCAAAAACACTACCGGCCACCGTCTCTACTGAGGGGTGGCCGGCAGGCAGTTACCAGGTTTTGTTTTTCGGAGAAAAGGTTACTGTCAGGGGGCGGGTTGTGATTCCGTAGGATCGTTTTAAGAATTTCTTCCCTATTTCAAGAGCACAGGGGGCCTTCCATCCGGCCTTAGCCGGTTTGCCGTCAAGAAACCGGCTGGAATGAAGCCCCCTCCGGCGTGCCATCTCCTGAAGACCAGCTGCAGGCTGGCTACTGCTTGAGCAAAACGGAAACACAGCCTCCCTTCAACAGTCTGTGCGAGTTTAGCCAGCCCGGCGAAATGTAAGCCGGTTTTAGGCAAAGCGGCGACAGCCTTGTTTTTTTGGTACTTTTTCAACAAGGAAAAAGTACATTTCAAGCAAAGCATAACATTGTGCTTTTCCACTTGCCATGTGTCGAAGAGGACTTCGACACTACAAATGAGCCGCTCCATATCCGGAATTTACCTCCAGAAGAATCCTTAAACCATGACCTTATCCATCAACTTGTGCTTCACCAGAAAATCTTCTACCACCGTCTCCAGGCTGGGCTCTCCGATGGATTGCAGATCGTAGAACACCCGGGTGCTGGGCTTCGAGATCTTGATCACGCGGCCCAGGTCGATGGGGGTGCCGATGATCACCGCGTCGCATTCGCACATGTCGATGGTCGATTCAAGGTCCTGTAATTGCTGTTCGCCATAGCCCATGGCCGGCAGCAATGTGCCGATGCCCGGGTAGGTGCGGAAGGTGTCTTTCAACTGACCTACCAGATACGGCCTGGGGTCCACCATCTGGGCTGCGCCGAATTTCTGCGCCGCCAGGGTGCCTGCGCCGAGCTTCATACCGCCGTGGGTGAGCGTCGGACCGTCTTCCACCACCAGCACTCGCTTGCCCCGGATGATGTTAGGATCCGCTACGCGGATGGGCGATGCGCCGTCGACGACGATGGCCTTCGGGGCGATCCTTTCCACGGCTTTGCGGATGGTGTCGATGTCTTCCGGATGCGCGCTGTCGATCTTGTTGATGATGACGACGTCCGATTTGTGCAGGTTGACTTCGCTGGGATAGTACTGCATGCCGTGGCCCGCGCGGTGCGGGTCGGTCACGGTGATGTAGAGGTCTGATTCGTAGAAGGAGAAGTCGTTGTTGCCGCCGTCCCATACGATGATATCGCAGCCATCGGGATCGTTCTCAGCGGCGCGGAGGATGGCTTCGTAGTCAACCCCGGCGTAGATCACATTGCCGCGCACGACGTGGGGTTCGTATTCCTCCATTTCCTCGATGGTGCACTTGTGCTTCTTGAGGTCCTCGATCTGGGCGAAGCGCTGCACCTTCTGTTCGGCCAGGTCGCCGTAAGGCATTGGGTGGCGGATAGCGACCACTTTGAAGCCTTTCTCCATCAAAATCTCGATCAGCTTGCGGGAGGTCTGGCTCTTGCCGCAGCCCGTGCGGGTCGCCACCACACTGATCACCGGCTTGGTGCTCTTGATCATGGTGCCTTTGGTGCCGAGCAGCACGAAATTGGCGCCTGCGGCGTTGACGCGCGCGCTCATGTGCATGACCGACTCGTAGGAGACGTCGCTGTAAGAGAACACGCATTCATCAGCTTTGAAGTCTTTGATGAGGCGTTCCAGTTCGTTTTCGTCGAAGATGGGGATGCCGTCGGGATAGAGTTTGCCGGCGAGGGAGGCCGGATATTTGCGACCTAAAATGTTCGGGATCTGGGCTGCCGTGAAAGCAACGACCTCATACAGGTCATTATCTCTGTAATAGGTATTGAAGTTATGGAAGTCGCGTCCGGCCGCGCCGATGATAATAATGCGCTTTTTGCTCATAAAACAAAATTTTGTTACGAGCGCAAGTTAGCGTTACCCATAGCCGCCAAAAATGATTTTCGTCATGGGGAAAATGGGGGCGGAAGTGATGTTTATCAGCGAAGCTGATCTTTCTCATTGCAGCGCGCCGCAAACTCCCGTATTTTTAATACTCATTACAACAGCGCCCGAATATGGGGAGAAGCTGGAAAACGGTCCGCATCTTCATCAGCTCCACATTCCGCGATATGCACGCGGAACGCGACTACCTGATCAATACTATTTTTCCCGAATTACAGGAACGCATGGCTGCCCGCCGCCTCCACCTCAGGGCGGTTGACCTCCGCTGGGGCGTGCTGCAGGAAGAAGACGCACTGGATATCTGCCTTGGCGTTATCGAGGAATGCAGGCCTTTTTTTATCGGCCTTCTGGGCAACCGGTACGGGTTTACCCCGCCCGGCAGCGATGTTTCCATCACGGCCAGTGAGATCTGGCACGGCGTGCTGGAGCGCCCCGGCCTGAACATGGTCAGCTTTTTCTATTTCCGCGACCCGGAAGCAACCAACGGCATCCCCCAGCCCGATTGGGAGGTTTATAATGAAACGGACCCAAGGCTTAAAGCCAAACTGGAAGGCCTCAAACAAAGCATCCGGAATGCCGACCTGCCCTGCCAGGTCTACCCCTGCCACTGGGATGCCGGAGAAAAAACCCTCACCGGACTGGAAGAACTCGGCAGGGATATCCTGGAAGACCTCTGGGGCGCCATTTCCCTTCAGTTCCCTGCCGATGCGGAGGAAAAAGACGCGGAAGACCCCGAGCGCCTGGCGAAGGACCAATTCACCGAAAACCTCGTCCAGCATTTCGTAGGCAGAAGGGAGCTACTGGAACAACTCCATCAACGCTCCCGTCCCGGTTGCCTCACCTGCGTAACCGGGCCCTCCGGTTGCGGAAAATCCGCTCTCCTGAGCAAGCTATGCAGGGAACTTTCTCAAAACAGCCTCAATACCCTGGTTTTAACCCATTTCACCGGGGCTACCGCCGCTTCTACCCAGACCAGGCAAATGCTCGCCCTTTTTTGGGAGGATCTTTGCCGGATTACCGGGACGAAAGAAGAAATACCCGCCAGCCCAAACGAACTGATCCGCGAGTTTCCCTTATTGCTGGAAAAAGCCGGGAAGATAAGCCCCCTCTGCCTGGTGATCGACGCAATCAACCAGCTAGAAGATCAGGAGATGGCCTGGCTGCCTGAACAGCTTCCGGCAGGCGTATCGGTAGTGCTCAGTGCCCTGGAGTGCGAGGCGCTGCAATCGTTGCGGAAACGCAAAGAACCTCCTCTGGAATTAAACGTAGGAGCTCTTTCAGAGGCCGAGGCCAAAGAAATCATCCACCACTACCTGACCCAACACCTGAAGAAGCTCACAGAGGGGCAGATTTCCGCTTTACTCTTCAAATCCTCTACCCGGAGCCCCCTCTACCTCCTGGTCGCACTGGAAGAACTCCGGCTCACCGGGCGTTTTGAAACCTTGGAGGCCCAAATCGAAAGCCTGCCTGATGACATTCCCGGACTATTCGAATCCTCGCTGGTCAGGCTGGAAAAAGAGCATGGTCCAGGCCTGGTACAAGACTTCCTCTCCCTCATCGCCACAGGCCGCGGCGGGCAAACGGAGGAAGACCTTCGCGCCCTGCTCAAACCCGGCAACGAGCCCCGGCTCCCCGACCTGAAATGGGCCCGGCTCATGCGTTCGCTGCAAATTCACCTGTTCCGGCGGTCGGATTTCATCGACTTCTTCCACCAGCAGTTCAGGCAGGCGGTGGCGAAACGCTATCTCGAAGGGAATGCAGCCCAATCGTACCATCGAAAGATTGCCCGCTATCTGTCTGAACGCGGCTATGATTACATCACCACCCTCAATGAGCTGCCCTGGCACCTCCGTCAGGCCGCCATGAAAGAGGAGCTATACCAGTTGCTGGAAGATCCCGCCTTCAGGCAGGAAAAACTTTCTGCCACCGGTTCCGTATTTCATTTAAGCCGGGATATCGGGTTTGCCCTGGATGCGGCCCTGGAAGGCGATGACATGCCCCGCATCGCCCAATTCGGCTTTCTCCACGCCGATTACCACGAAGGCCGGTTTGGGAAAGCGGATTTCCTTGAATTGTACAAGCGCGGCCTGAAGCCTGCCCTCGATGAAGTGCGCCTGCTCCGCGCCGGCCCACGGTTCCGCATTCTGGTTTTACTGGCTTGGAAAGAAGCGGAAGCAGGGCGCATATCAACCGCTGACGAACTTATCGGGGAAGCTTTGTCGATCAGCAGCCAGGAGGTTGGGAAAACGTCGCCCTCCTTCATCCAGGCTGTCTGCTCCAGCCTGCTGCAACATGGGAGCAGCCAGGCCATCCCGCTCCTGGAACAATCCTGCCACTGCAATGGGATGGAAGCCCGCCTGGCTGCTGAAACCGCCTTTGTCCAATCGCCCCCTGTGCAAGTGCAGCTGCTCCAAAAAGCAATAGCGTGGCTCAGACGCGATTTCAACGAAAAACCGGAAGCCACAAAATCCATTGAAACTTTTGAGGCTGTTGTAAACGCCGTGCTCCGGCTCCCAGACCCGGACACTCGGGACGATCTGCTCGCGAAACTCCTGGAAGTGATCGGCCACACCCAAACGATGCTGGAAGCAGCCCGGTCGGACATGGACCGGGCCATCGCCCTCGTCCTTTTTCAATCCGCAATGCTGGATTCCCAATCAGAAATGTTCCTCGCCAACGAATGGAAGGTGATGATGCAGGCGACCCTGGGAAAGGCCATGATCCTGCATAACATGGAGGAGCAGGGCAAGGAACTGGTGGACCAGGCAATCAGCGGCAGCGGCGGCGAAGGGGTTCTTTCCAGCGCTTATGGCTTTATGGCCACCACCCTGAGAAAGCTTCCGGATGAAATTTCCACAGCATTCTTTGGAAAACTGATCGCCAAAGCCAGCGGCCAATTCGCAACGGCCAACTTCGAAAAAATACTGGCAGCGCTCGCCAATGATCCGCGAAAGGAGGGACTATCCGACATCGCAAGGGCCGTCTACGCCCGGATCGTCCTGATGCCCGTGCGCGACCAGGGCAATTTATTGAAAAAAGTCGCTCCCCTTTTTGAAAAAGACGGTCGCCGGCCGAACTTCTCTCACCTCTATTTACCCGCCTGGCTGCTGCCTTTCATCCGCCTCAACCCGCTGATCGACGCCGAGACCAAATTCAGGTTGATGGGGGATGCCATCGAGCTCTACCTGCTTTCCCAAAAAATCGTCCCCCGCTGGGTGGACCTCAGGCTTGAGGAAATGGCGGAGCTGATCCCACACACAGACACCGAAGAAACAAAAATCGCTCTGCTTAAACGCTTGCTCTGGTTGGCAAGGAGATCAGGCGCCTCTTCAGGATTGACGAAGGCTGTCAGTGCAGCTACTGACATCACCCCGGAATCGGCACGCACCAAAGCCCTTTTGCTCGTTCTGAATGAATCCATAGAAACCCGGCAGTGGGTTCTGGAGGCTTCCCAATGGCTGGAAAAAGGCAAATCCAAACTTGCCGTGTGGGAAAAATGGACAAACTCGGTTCATCCGGGCGAATCCCCTGAACTGAGCACACTTGAAGCGGCCCTGGACACTGACACCCGGACGGAGGGCATGACCTGCCTGGCTGGCGCCTGGGCGAAATTGGGGAACATGGAAGAAGCCCAGCGAACCTGGCTCCAATCCGCATTCTACGAACAGGAATCCCTTACCCTGACCAAGATTTATGCTTCCCGGATCGCGGCAGACATGCTGAATCAGTCTGATGACCAAGTCCTGGAAGCCATCAGATGCCCCCACCCTGAAATCGCGCTCCGCGCGGTCGAAATTGCCTCGGCTGCCTGCACCTCACCACAACAAGCCACCATGCTGGAGAAGGAGGTCAGCAACTTGAAAGCCCCCTGGATCGGAAGGGATGAAAGAATCCTCATGCACCTGGCCGTCGCCCAGGCATGGGCGCGGGCAGGCGATGCGGGGAGAGGGGCTGACTTTGCCTGGAGAGGGTTCCGGAAGTATTACAAATACGACCTCAACAACGATCAATTGGCCGCAATACTCCAGGCTTCTGCATTGCTGGCAGGGCAACCCGCCTGGCTCCGGTTGACCTTCAAGACCATTTTCATTTTGACGTCCTATGTCTATAGTAATGCCAAGAGATTGGTACAGTTGACAAATACCCTGGCTCGTTCGCCTTTTGAAAAATTTTCGAAAGAAGCCTTACGTCAGGCCTATCTCGGCGCGCTGGAAAGCAAGAATCCCTACAAATGGAGAGTCGCGGAAGCCATTGCCGGCATTGCCAAGGGCCTTGCCATCCGGGGGCAGACAGAGCTGGCCGTCAAAGTACTCAACGGCCTGGATCGCGCAGTGGCTAAAAGCCATTCACTCGACGATGAAGAAGAAGTGCTCATACCCGCATCCCAAATGAGCGGACGGATAGCAATGGCCAATGCGTGGGAAAAGATTTATGAATCCAGACCCAGCGCCGGCATCTATGCCGTCATCGACAACCAGATCCGCGAAGCGGTGAAAACCGGCGGCGAAATCAAAGACGAGATGCACCGGTCAGAAGTGGTGGATAATTTGGCCGAAGCCTGGGCGATTTCCCGAAGGTTGAACATGCACAACAGCGAATTCATCCGCCTGGAAGCCGAACGAGGCATCCGGGAACTGGCAGACCTAACCATGCTGGGGAGCAGCAGCAACGGATACGCAGCAATGGCCCGCGCAAGAGCGGAATTCGGTGAAGAAGCCGAAGGACTCAGCGTTCTGAGAAAAGTAAAGGACGAATCCAAACTCGAATCCTTCCTGATGGACATGATCCGCAGGCTACCTTCCTTCCGTTCCTCATCCCTTTTCTCCTACTGGAAAGAGACGCCAACGGCGTCGGGACGGAGGGACATGGCATGGGAAATGGTGAAATACTTATTGCAGCCTCGTGTTCCGGACCCCGCAACACCGGCAGACCGCCCTGGCTGGACATGGACACGCGCCAATACTGCCCTGCCCTCCATGGCCACCGCAGTCGTTGCGCTGCTCCCCTACTGGCTGATCTGGCAATATGGATGGCAGGCGCTCCAGACCGGGCTATCAGGCCCCCACTATTGGTGGTGGGTGATACCGCTGGCAGCAGCCATTCTTTTCGCAGTGGCCAAGGTCAGCCACAATATGCGCGACGATGTGAAGAATGTCCCGCTCCGCTTGGGACTGAGTCTTCTGCTCATCCCGATCCTGCCCTTCCTGCTGATCCCTGATATTTACGATTTTTTCAAAAAAATCAGGCGCCGGGCAGTACACTTTGCATTGTATGTGAAGTTCCGGGTTTCCGGACCCGAAAATGTCTCTCCCGCCGTCACCAGCCCGCAAGTGGATCAGGTCGTCTTGAAAAAACTCCTTCGCGCCGCCTCCACCGAGTCGGAGCCCTTCGACCTGCTCTTCAGCGCCTGGCTGATCGCGTCCCGCCGGGCCGCTGACTGGAACGGCAGGCTTCCCGAAACACGCATCCCCAATACGCCCTCAGAGGAGGCCATTGAGTCGAAACAGGAATATGAAGAGATCATCAGAAGGGAAAGAAAACTTGCCGTTTGGAGGAGGAAAACTGCCAAGACCCTGGCAAAAGCCGGCAAATTCCTGTCCGCCGGGCTGTTTTTCATGCCGATGATGCTGCTTGAACTGACGCGCCAGAATCTGAGAACAAGAAAAGCCTACCGGATCGCCCGGCGCGGGGAAAAACTCCTGAACAAAGGAAAAACAGAAAAAGCCCTCCGCCTGCTCCAAAAATCTGTCGAACTGCATCCCGAACATCCCTACTTCTGGAACAACCTCTCCATTGCCCTGCAAAAACTCCACAGATACGATGAAGCCATCGACGCCCAACACCAGGCCATCGAGCGGAATTACGGCAACCCCGAAGTGCCCGAGCTTTGGTATGGCCTGGGGTATCTATGCTGGTCGGCCGGCAAAAATGAGGAAGGCATCAAGGCCTTCGAGAAGGTGATGGAGCTGGAGAAACCCGGCAGCTTCCTTTACGAGGAGGCACGACGCGGCAAAGAGTATTGCATCTACAACAAGGGGTAATCGTCCGGGTAAATCTCATATCCCGCTTCCGCCAGCAAACCCGGCATCTCCCGCACCGGCTTGCGGTCGAGTTCCTTCTTTTCGTCCGAAAGCTGGCTATAAGGAACAAGATCGGGATGAGTTCTATTCTCATCGTCCTTCTCGCCGGGTTTGAAAATGTAGCCCTGTCTCCATTTCTCCCAGCACCAGCGAAGGTGTTCCCATTCAGCCATTCGTTCGATTTGGTAGACTGAAAAATGAAATTTATCAGGTTTCATTCCGGGTGGAAGCTTCCGAAGACCGCACCTTACCTGCCGCAGCCTGGTGGAAATGTGCATCACCTGATCCAGATTGGAAGCCCTCAACGGAGGCGGTAATTGATCAAAAGCGGGCGTACCGGGATTGAATTCCCGATAATTTTCATGAACAGCCCTGGCCAGCGATTCTACAAATTTCGGGTCAAGCTCCTCAATTTCTTCCATGCGGTACATGGCAAGGCCGTTTTTTTCCAGAATGAATGGCAGGGAATACACCGATTCGTAGTCGATTTGCTGGATCTCTTCGGGCAGATCCTGCCATGCCGTCAAAAACGGATGTGCAGGCATGGACTCCTGGGCGCCCGACCAGGCCCTTTCCCTGTACCAGCGCTGGTGCTCCCAGCGGGAAAGCTTGCCGATCTCTTCCCACGAAAAGACCGGAAATTTTCCCGAACCGCATGCCTCCCGGATACCTACCCCGACAGATTTGAGCTTTTCGGGGATCTCTCTCGCCGCATGGATGTTTGATAAATAATCTTCCTGTTCCAGGTCTGCAAATTGTTCGGCCACGCGGAGCGTTCGCCCCTTGATCCGGCAATTGCGGACGTATTGCTCATGGATGTCTTTGGCTATGCTCCTGACAAGTTCGTTCTCCCTGGCAATAAAGTCCCGCGGGTGCTCGGCAGGGAGTAGAAAACGCTCTTTTTCCAACAGGTATTCGAACACCTCATGATCAACGTGTAAGGCAAGCTGGTCCAGGGGCGGCAAGGCGGCCTTGTCGAAATAGTTTTTTTCAGCCAAGCGGCTCATCTCCAGAATGGCCTCGATAGAACGGATCCCATGTTTGTATTCGGGCGCCAGCAGCAAGGCTCGTAAAACCCCTGGGTCGATATAAAGCGTCTTGCCGTTGGCGCCAAAAAGGCCGCGAGCATGCGAAATCCGTTCCAGCAGGCTCCGGATGAGCTTGGCACGTCTGATGATGTAGTTTTCATCCTTCCATAACACCTGCTCTCCCCGAAGGTAATCGTGGAAGTACCGGTCATCGACCGGGTTGGGGCCTTTGATGTTGATAAATCCACGTAAACGGCTCACAAAATCGGGCAGCTTCACTTGCCTGGAATACTCTTCCGCTCCCGCTTTTCCGGCGCTGAAAGATTCAAAGGAAGCACAGGTGCCCCCCGCAAAGACAAAGATGGAAGCTCCCAGATTATAGGTCGTCCCTCCGTCCATAAATTCGCCGTCCTGCATGGGAGCGAGGAAGAACTTCAGCCACTTCAGGCCGTCGGCATCGAATTCGTCGAAAAAAACAAGAGGTATCTTCCCCGTCAAATTGGTGTTGCGGATTTTGTGGAAAGCAGCCACCAATTCTTCGTATTGGCGAAACTGGGAGAGGTTGAAGACCATCTTGTATATGCGCCTGCTGTCAATCTGCTCTGCAATCTGATTGATACTGAACGACTTGCCCGACCCAGGGGAGCCAAAAACAGCCAGACTCAATGGCCTTCCGGGACTCGGATGGCTCATGTATTCCGAGATGAGCTTCCAGATGCCGCTGAGCCGTTCAATCTCAGAACGGTCCATAGCCCGAAGAATCTTCCCGAAACGAATCTCGGGTACCTGCCATAACAAGGGGTCAAAACCGGCCTGGACAATATTCTCGGCCACCAGCCGTCTGGTGTTGCCAACCTTCTGGTCAAGAATGGTCCAATAAAGGGGGTCTGGCTCGAAAAGGCTTGGCGGGTAAGGCATCGCTACTTCACAGAAGGGATTTTTGCTCTCTCGGTCCTGACTAGTTATGGTGGAATAAGGGTAGGATAAGTGGCCAGATTCAAAGACATATCCCGTTTTCAACCATTCCCTCATGCACCACAAACCCCGCCGGATCACCTCTTCAAGAGCAGTATGGTTAAGGGGGGTTCTCACAAAATGGTCGGCAATCACAGCTGTAAAAACAGCCTCCTGCCCGTTCACCTCTCCCGGGAATTCATTGCGGAACTGCCGTTCCAGGAGGCCGGGGTCGAAAAGCAGACTGAGCCGGTTGCCCAGCCTGTTTTGGTAGTAAAAGGCCCCCTCGTATCCAAAAAGAACGATCAGATGGGCGCTGTGAAAAAGAGGCGCCAGTGTGGAACTCTGGATCAGATAAAAAGCAAGATCCGTTGCCGTAGCCTCCCACGAAACCGACCTTGAAATCGAAACCTCCCGCTCTCCCCGCAATTGATCGGCCGATAAAATGACAACCAGTTTTTCAGGGTCGTGGCCTTCCAGAGTCAGAAGGGCCTTCAGCACTTCATTGCTGCCGATCTGCCCGCTCATTTTATAGATGATCAGTGCATCTTTTCCAATATGCTGCGGAAGATGCGCTGCATCCTCCCTGAAATGGTTGCCTTCCTCATAGATCACGATCAACCTTTTTCCGGCAGCATCCGGAGGGTAGCTAAAGGGTTCCTGCCTGTCCTGACAATACCCATAAAGCCCGGACGCCCAAAAGTGGCCGGCGCCTGCTTCTCCCGCCAGGGAATACGCCCGGCATAACAAAGGTGCGGTTGGGCAGTCAAGTTCCCGGGAAAACGGAGGCTCCAAAGGTGTTCCTCCACCAAAATGGATCAACAGGTTTTTGACAATTCCCGCACCCGCTTCTAATTTGTGCCGGGATATAGAAGGACAGGTTTGAAAATGCAGCGAAGAGCCGTTTTTGCCATTGGCAGCCCATCCAGGCGGCTTTTTTTGTTCCAGGATATCCAATGAAAAATCGCCGGTCACCAGAATGGCAGGGTGGAGTTTGGAGCGATCGCGCACCATATGTGAGCCCTGCAATTTTTTGAATTGCAAGACCCATCAATTTACGCATTTTCCCCAAAAAAAGCAGAAAAATGCCTTGTTTTTCCTTAAACGACAGCTACTTATTCAACGATAAATTTTCCGGAGGCTCCACATGCTTTCCCCTGGATTTTCCAGATATATAATCCGGGTGGAAAATGAGAAAGATCAAGGGCCTGAGGGGAAGAGGAAATTGGAGCGTACAGAAGCATTCTGCCGTTCAGATCGTAAACCCCCAGGTTGCTTCCCTGGTACTGATCGGGAACCTTTATCAGGGCCTGCCCTCCTGAAACGGGGTTGGGAAAAAATTCCACCTTCCTATCCATTGACTTTTCCTGCACCGCCACCGCAGCCCACATTTGCTCACAAAAGAAATCCGTCGTCTCCGCAACAATCACCTCCAATTGCTCGGGAGTGATCTCGTGCCCGCCTCCGGGGAAGGTGACCAACTCCGCGGAAACCCCCAAAGCCTGAGCTGCGGGAATATACACCTCCGGACCATTCACCCGGATGCATTTGTCGAACAGCCCCAGGTCGATCAGTCCCTGCAGGGCGCAGTCGTAGCCATACGGCACCACATCATCAGCGTCGCCGTGAAAGGCCAGCAAGGGAGGGTCATCGGGACCGTCGAAGACGTCCAGGCTGGTCACCGCCCCGCTCAGGCTGACCACTGCGCGCACGGCCGACGATTGCGACGGATTGCCTCCATTGCCCTCGATGCTCCCCATATCCGGCAGCAGCAGATTGCCCAGCCATTCGCCGTATTGGGGCTGGGCGTCACAGGCGCCGGGGCGTTCGTCCTGATCGTCCATGTAACCCAAACCCAGCGCGTTAAAAGCACCGGCGCTGACGCCGAGCGCGAAGATGTAATCCGGATCGATCCGGAACACCCCCGCATTGGCCCGGAAATACCGAACGGCAGCCTTGGCGTCCTGAATACCCCGCATCGCCGCCCGGTGCATCCGGATCGAATCGACCTCGCCCGGCCAGCAAAGGATATTGCCGGGCAGCGACAGCCGGTAACTCACCGAAGCCACCACAAAACCCCGTTTGGCCATGTAATCGCCAAAAGCCTCCAACTCCCCCTTATTGCCCCCAGCCCATGCCCCGCCATGGATGGCGATGATGAGTGGGCGGGCGCTGGCAGTGTCGCCGCAGGGCTCATACAGGTCGAGACGCAGCGGCAACTGGGTGTTGTAAGGCGGGAAATTGAGGTCCAGGCAAAGGACATTCCCCCAGCCCCAGTCCTTGACGCCCGTAGCAAACTGGATGTCCGGGGAGACATCCACGCAAGCGAAAACGCTGTCGACGTAGAGGCCGGAGCCGGTGCAGGCGGGCTGGGAAATTCCGGAAAATTGGTGTGTGAATACAATAGTTGCCAGAAGTACGAACTTCTTCATTTGGGCTGTTTTTTCTTCAGTGTGAAGATAAGAAATGAAAAGTAGAGACGCAAATACCGAGGTGTCACCTCCTATCTCGCTGATAGCCAAGCACAAGCGAGGTGTCACCTCGTTTTTGTTTCATTTTCAAAAACTTAGGAGGTGTCACCTCGCTTATCATTGAAAATCAGCACCTTAGGAGGTGACACCTCGACAAATCACTAAAAATCAACAATTTAGAAAATAGCTGCCAGCGACACCACCACATTCCGCCCCGGCGCCACAATACCCGAGCTGTAGGGCCGGTAACGCACATCCGTCAGGTTTTCCAGGCCGGCGCTGACGGAGAAGTGCTCTGCAATCTGGTACATGGCCTTGAAATTCAGGGTGTACCAGGCGGGCGACCAAGGGTTGCCGTTCTCATCTACGGCGTAGATCTCCGGCTTGCTTTGCTCCTCCAAAGGCAGGTCCTCGAACCGGCGCTCTCCGCTGTATTGGGCGTAAAACTGGAGAAACAGCTTGCTCCCCGACCAGCTCAGCCGGGTGGCGCCAAACAGGGGCGGGGCATGGCGCGAAGGACTCACTGTGCCATCGTCCAGTTCCTCCTCCCCTATCTGGTAGTTGAAATCGGTGGAAAAGCCAAATCCGGCGGGCAATTTGACCTCCAGGCCGACTTGAACGCCGTATACCTCGGCCACGGCGGCGTTCTGAACTGCCTGCACCCGGCTCAGCGTGCCGTCGTAGACGATGCTGTCCAGCCCGTTGAGCTGGAAGTCGCGCCGCACCAACGCATCCTGTAAAGTGGTGTAATAGACCGACAGGTCGATCTTGACCGACTTCCCGAAGATTTTCGCCAGACCGATCTCTCCGTTGTAGGCATATTCGGCCTTCAGGTCAGGATTCGGCACGATCACGAAACCGGGCTCCGAATCAAAGACCTTCCCCGAGTCGTCGACATTAGGTGAGCGGAAACCGGTGGAGGCGTTGGCGCTGAGCACCCATGTTTCCGATGGCCGCCATACGAAGCCCAGGCTGCCCGTCAGAGCGCCGTTGCGCATTTCGGCAGTCGTGTATGGGAAGGGGTAAAACGTTGTGTCGAAAACGGCGTCCAGCAGGTAGTAATTGTAACGGGCTCCGGCTTGCAGCAACAGCTTGCCGGTGAGCTTGTGCTGGTAGTTCATGTAGGCCGCATACGACGCCCAGGTAGCCTGCGGGTAACGCGCAGGGCCCGGGACAGACTTTCCCGTGGATATATCCTCGTCAGTGCCGGTTGATCGCACATCGTTGAGCACGGCTTCTAACCCGTAGTAGAATATATGCTTCTCTCCTGCCCCCTTTTTCTGAAAGTCGAGGTTAGCCGACCAGGCATCCACCTCTTCCAGCCTCGTGCGGCGCTCCGGGTCGTTAAAATTGCGATCGATACGGCTTTCTTCGAAATACTGGTGCGCCAGCCGCAAGGTAGCCTGGTCGAACAAACCACCACCGGAAGTATACGTCGCGTTCAGGTTGTTCATCATCCAGACCTGAGGACCATAAGACCATTCCCCTGACCGCGGAAGGCCCTTGCGCAGACGAATATGGCGATCGTAGCGGGAATAGGCCGACGTTTCCGAGTAATGGAATCCATACTGAAAATCCCATTTTTCATTCGGCCTGAAACGCAGTTTCTGCATCATGTTGATCTGTGAATAGCCCGATGGGCGCTGCACCAGCGGATCGTCGTTGGCTACTGCCACATCCACACTATCCTGCCGCTGCACGTAAAAAGGCCGAAGGTACTCGTCCGGCCCATGCCTGCCCATACGCAGGTCGCCAAAGTCGAAAGAGCTGAGGCTGCTCACCAAGGACCATTTCTTCCACCCGAGGTTGACGTGAAAATGCACGGTCTGCTCCTCATTGGCAGAGGAATACCTCGCCAGGGCCTTTCCCTTTACCAGGGGCCTCTCAGAAAGGGAAAAATGCGGGGTCAGCGTCTGGAAACTCATCACCCCGCCAATGGCGTCGCTGCCGTAAATGACGGAGCCGGGGCCGAAAAGCACCTCCGTCCTTTCCATGACAAAAGGATCCAAGGAAATCACGTTCTGCAGGTTGCCGCTTCGGAAAATGGCCGTGTTCATCCGCACCCCGTCGACGGCGTAGAGCAGACGGTTGGTAGAAAAGCCCCGAATCATAGGGCTGCCCCCACCTTGCTGGCTCTTCTGGATAAACACCTTACCCCCGATGCCCAGCAGGTCGGCCGCCGTCTGCGGGTTTTGCAGCGCCACATCGCGTGAAGCAATGGTAGCAATTTTGGCAGGAACTTCTCCTGAAGACTGATTCCATCTGGTGGCAGAAACGACCACCTGGCCCAGAGACAGCCCTTCGGGCTCGAGGTAAACCGCAAACCTGGCTTTTTCCAGCTCCTCAAAACTCCTGATCTGGGTGCGGTATCCCAACATCCGGATTTCAATAGCCTTTGCCTCCCGGAACGCCGAAATATCCGCCCGGCCTTCGTCATCGGTCGTTGCGAAAACAGCCGGTTCTTCGCTGTAAATGGTCGCCATGATCAGGGGGTCTCCGTTTTCCTGGTCCCTGACCGTTATGGTTTGTGCGGCAGCCGAAAGGACCATTGCCCACAACAGCGCCGCGAGTATTATATGTTTCATGCATTTAGATTTAATAGAACAACCAAAGCCCCTCACCCCTGCAGGGAGTGCGGACCAAAGCAATCAAACTGGCATGATCAGCACATTTCAGGAGGAGGAATGGGAGGCGAAATTAAAGGAGAGGAATAAAAAACCGGACGCAGGGTAAATCCCGCGATCCACATACCGGAGATGACCGGGAGGGAAAAAGTCTCTTCCTGTAAATACAGGCCTTTCACAAACCGGTCCAGCCGCAATTGCCGTTCCTGGCTGCGTGCGTCGCCGCGCATAGCCCATTCTGTCAGATCGGCCAACTGCCGGTTGAGCAGCGTCTCGGCGTGGTCCCACCAACAAAGATACCAGATAGAGTCGCCGCATTCTTCCGATTCCACGATGTCGTACATGTTCTGCTGGTATTCGAATTCCCCGGAATGCTCCCAGCGCAACAGGGACCTGGTTTCTGCCTTGGAAAATTTCAGGAGCACCAGATCGGATTGATCAAGCCCCCTGATCATGTTCCGCTTCACCTCCTTTCGGGTCAGGCTGATCTGCCAATGCAGCCAGGTGTATGCCCCGGTGAAGGGAACAGACAGGCTCAATATTAGGATGATGACGGAAAGCCGGTTCAAATGAATAGGTTGTAAAGTATGCAAATTAGCAAAATCTGCTATCAAACCTAAGCCTGAAGCCCAATGTTATAAATATGTTATCCATCTTCTTATCCATAAAAACCACACACATGAAGTCATTGCTCACCACCATCACCCTTACCCTCTCCTGCCTGTTCCTGCTCCAAAGCGATCTGGCAGCACAGCAATTCCCGGCCATAGACAAGAGTCCTGCCGATATTTCCACTTTCCGGGTCAACAAACAGGCCGTCGCAAAAATCGTCTACAGCCGCCCGCAGAAAAATGGCCGCGAAATTTTTGGAAGCCTGGTACCCTACGACAAGATCTGGCGCACCGGCGCCAACGAATGCACGGAAATCACCTTCTACAAAGACGTGATTTTCGGCGGGCAGGAAGTGAAAGCTGGCACTTATGCCCTGTTTACCATCCCCGGCAAGGAGAAATGGACCATCATTCTCAACAAGGCCTTCAATCAGTGGGGTTCCTATGGCTACGATCCGGCCGAGGATGTCTGCCGCTTCGATGCAGCCGTTCAGGAAACGCCCGAGATGGTCGAAGCCTTTGCCATCATTTTCTTTGAGTCAGAAAACGGGGCTCAAATGATCATGGCATGGGATAAGACGATGGTACCGGTGCCAATAGAGGTGAAATAGGCGTTTATCGTCGATCGTTTATCGATTACAGGTTTTATGT
>JBAQQB010000030.1:0-7743 GCA_049306275.1 Saprospiraceae bacterium
AATTCAAGCGCTCGGTGCTGGAGGTGCTGCGGCAGCCCCTCGAAGAGCGCAAGGTGACCATCTCCAGGGCCAAGATTTCGGTCGATTATCCCGCCAGTTTTATGCTCATCGCTTCGATGAACCCCTGGGGGTTCGTTGTATACTTGTTAAAAGTCACGCTTTGGGCTAAGAAGCCCGTCAATCCTGCCTACCCAGCTGGGCTGAACACCCTGGGAGATCACCTTCGTAAGACCCGCCTTGATCGGGGGTTATCACAACCGGAAGTGGCAAGAGCCCTAAACGTGGCTACCGATACGGTATCTGGGTGGGAATTGAATCGCAACCAACCCTCCCTTAAACACGCCAAGGCAATAACTGATTTCCTGGGATACATTCCATTCGAGATAGAAAACCTTCCTTTGACAGGCAGTTATACTGCGGCAGGCTAATCACAGAAATGGCTGAGGAGCAGACTGCCATCTGTGTTGGTTGCGATTGGTCCATTGTGAGGTTCATAGAGCCCGGGCAAAGGAACCCGGTCCTAACAAAGGGAGTCCTTAACTTACATATGATTTTTTGTTAATTAACATTTTGGGTGATAAAAATCATTGGGAATAATGAATTGTTCCGTTAAACTTGAATTGTTTTTTTGTTACTCACCACCTCATTGTTGAATCTGAAACCGGGCTTTAAAAGACCAGGGTTCAGCGCTCCTTACCCCACGAGGAAAAGATGTCAGTGTGTGCCCACCATTGGGCATGAGTGTTTGGCTTTTTGCCGGTTGTGAACCGGCAAAGGAGGGTGGCTTTTTCATTTGTTTGAAATAAAAAGAAGGTTGCCCTTTTCCTGCAGGAGCCACATTCCTGAAAGAGGCATTATTTTTCTTACCTTTAAACCGATTTTATATGAAAAATTTATTAGCTGGAAGTGTCGTTTGGCTTTATTGCCTGGCTACAGTCGTATCTTTACATGCTCAAACTCAAGTATCAAATTGTGATGAGATTAAACTAGTGGTTGGCTATCCTATAGACCCCACACCGGTCAGTTGCTTCGGAGGGCAGGGCGTTAACTGCTTTCAAATCGCCTTCCCCGTGTATTTTGAGTATATCGGAGAAGAAAGCCCCGCGCCCACTAGCTTTGATATAGAGTATGGTATCACAATTGAAGGCTTGGTAGATGGAACTGGCGTTAGTTTTGATTACGGTAAATCTGATGCAATCTTGTATATCTCTAAGTGGGCTTACTTTGGATGGATCGAACAACAATTTTACTTATGAAAAGACAAGTGGCGGCACTATCCCTTTTGGTGGCCAGGGTGATCCTTTATTCATATTTTTTACTGATGCCTTTCCTAACGAACCAGTTGAAGTAGATATTACGCAGGTTGATTTTATCCTTGATGTAGATCCTGCCGACCCAAATTGTAGCGGTGGAAACCAAGTAGAAATCGACGATTGGGAAAATGGCTGGCAGTCTCCCCCCGAAAGTGACGATTGCACAGAGCAGGTTGTCGAGTTGATCTTTGGTTCCGAGACTAATTCAACTGGTTGGCCTGACATTAATTTTGAAGTGCCGCTTCAACTTACCCACTCGGCAAGCTCCCTGAGTATTTCTGATCTTGATTTCTCGATCCGAGTTGACGATATTTACGGGAACGTCCTTGGGATTACTTATGTGCCCCCCAGTAACCTTACTTTTAATGTTGAGATTGAACCTTCTGGTCAAGGATACAATATTTATGGTAAAATGACGGAAGCCAATCCAGATCCTTTTTTTTCACTTACAGGGATTGGAACTCTCGTAATTGAGCGCCCCTCGGCTTCCAATGAAAAGGTCAGTGTACTTTTATCGTACGAATATGGTAGAATACGAAACGAAACGGATGAGGAATGCTGCCAGCCCGAACTTGAAACAGGGCGGCAAGTTGATGATGGAGGAGAAGAACCTTGCTCGGCCTATCCCATGCGGGTGCAACCGACTACCCAAATCCCCGGAGATGGCGATGCTTGCCTGCTTTATTATGATATTGTCCTGACGGAAGAAGAAATTGAAGTAAACCAACTTCGTTTTACGGTATATTTTGAATTCGACGGAGAAGTTGAATTGATCGGATATAGCGATCCTGGATTTTTTGATTGCGAAGAAGATGAAGTCGCATGCCCGGGTAACAACGATTGTATTAGTATCGTTGATGGTAATAAACTCGAATTCGCAATATGCAGCGCTAGCCCAATCACCATTCCCGAAGAAGCGACCCTGCGTTTAACTTTTGAAGCATCCGAGGACGGTGATTGTGTGTCGGGAGCCAGGTTCATACATGCGTATATTCAACTCCCGGCAGATCCGCCCAATCCGTCAGAGCATTGTGTACCCGACTACCAAAACACAGAAGAAGAAGTTTGCCTGGACCGGGTAACTGGTACGATTAAAACGGAATTGGGTGATCCGGTGGGAGAAGCGGATGTTTCTGGAACACAGTCTTGTGAAAATTCAGGGACGACAACTGAATGCGATGGCACATTTGCCTTTTGCCCCGATTGCCCTAATCAGGACATGCTCCTGGTGCCCGAGAAAGACGATGATGCGGATTGTGGGGTAACGACTTATGACATGGTGCTCATCACCCGCCATATTCTTACAACCGCGCTTTTGGATAGTCCCTACAAGATCATTGCCGCCGACGCCAATCATTCCGGAACCGTTAGTACGCTTGATTTGGTCGCCATTAGGAAAGTAATCCTTTATATAGAGGAGAGTTTTCCCAACAACACCTCCTGGCGGTTTGTGGATGCATCCTATTCTTTTCCCAATCCCGCCAATCCTTTCCAAGGATCATTCCCGGAATTTGTACAACTCGACCGCTCTACAACTCCAACCGATGCCAACTTTATAGGCGTTAAAATTGGAGATGTGAATCTGAGCTGTACGACATGCAACGGGGACGACCCGGAGACGGAAAGCCTGAATCCGGTTGTATTTGAAATACCCGATAAATCGTATCAAACGGACGATACCATCTTTATGGCCTTTTCGCCCGACACGACATACTCCCTGGCGGCTTTCCAATTGGGGTTGAAATATGACGATTCCTATCTCACCTTTCTGGATGCCCAAACAGTTGATCTGAGTGAAATTGACACCTCAGCTTTCAATCTCGATGACGCCTCCGAAGGAAAATTACGAGTGGTATGGGTAGATGGTCAAGGTATTGATGCGACCCTTTCGCCAAGCGATAAACTCTTTCGTTATCGTTTGATCGCCAAAAGCGCCATCAGCGATATATCCCAATACGTATCGCTTGATGACGAGGTGATGCTCAACCTGGCCTACGACACCAGTGGTTTGCGTTACCCCGTACAGCTCGGATTCAATACAAACCTGGACGGACGTTCCCTCGTCGAAAGCCCGCCATCGGCTTTCAGCAATCTTCGCTTCTGGCCTAACCCCGCCGAAAACATCCTTTGGGTTCAATTCCAACTCGACCAGGCCGGGCCGGTCAGCCTGAGGCTGTCCGACATTTCGGGGAATGTCGTCTGGCAGCGGGAATTATCACCCTGTGCATCGGGAGCTTATACTTGGAAAGCGCCATTGAATAACTTACCTCCAGGCATTTATTTTGCAAATTTGAATCAGGAGGTGTTTCGGTTTGTGAAGAAATAGTTTTGGGAAGTAAGGTTTTTGGGCTTTGCCCAAAAACCTTACTTCAAAAAGAAAGTCTTATGAAAAATATCCTACTTCTGCTTTTTCTTCTTTTTTGCTCATCGACCCTTCTTTCTTCCCCAACCATTTGGTATGTAAACTGTACCGCCACCGGCACTAATACGGGTCTGAGTTGGGAAGATGCCTTTATCGACTTACAGAGCGCCATAACCGTAGCCCAATACGGCGACCATATTTGGGTGGCGAAAGGAACATATCACCCTACCCAAGACGGCGATCGCGAGATCAGCTTTGTGCTGAACAACGGTGTGAAGTGGTATGGAGGGTTTGAAGGAGGGGAATCCAGTTTGAATCAGCGGGATTGGGAATTAAATGAAACGGTATTGAGCGGGGAGATCGGCAATCCGGATTCGCTTTCGGACAATTCCTTGCATGTGGTGTATTCAGAAGCAATTGATTCTATTACTTTGATCGACGGCTTCATCATAACAAAAGGGTATGCAAAGCCGGATGCAAATATTCCGCAAGTAACAAAAAATTCCATAGGAGGCGGAATTTTGATTTACGGGAAATACGCCGAATTTGAGATTCGCCCGGTAGTTGCCAATTGCAAGATAAAGGCCAATTATGCCGAAAAAGGAGGAGGAGGAGGATTTCTTGATACGGGCGGGGAAAACCCTCTCGCGCAACTTGCCAGTCCAAAATTCCTGAGCGTTACATTTGAGAATAATTTTTCGCCTATATCAGGTGGGCTTGGTTTGGAAGGAAGTGGCCAGGCAGGCAGACCCCAAATAATTGATTGTAAGTTCATTAACAACACAGCATCCACCCATCGTGGAGGAGGGCTGTTTTATATTTATGGAAGTGGGACAAAGGCGTTACTGTTAAAAAATTGCCTATTTCAAGGTAATGTTGCAGGTTACTCGGGAGGGGGTTGTGTCCTGAAGCAAAATTATTTTTCCCTGCCGATCGATATCATTAATTGCACTTTTATCGACAATGAGGCTGAAGAAGGCCATGGTGCGGCAATCGTTATTGACGCTTTCAATACGGAAAACTTTTTGCGGTTTGACAGTTGTCGATTCGTAGGGAACCAAAGTGTCACCACCACAATCGACTGTTGGAATAGCAGCGCACATTCCCGTATAGAAATGGATCGCTGTGTTTTCTATGACAACGACCCCCAGGTTATTAGTCTTCGGGGCCGTCTGATCGCAAAAAACTGTTTGTTTAACGAAAACGGGTATGTCCCTTTTGTCTTATCAACGGATCTGGATGAAGGGCTGGATTTTATCAATTGTGCTTTTTTAGACAATCATACCCCTGGGATTGAAATGTTCAGGCTAAATTTTGGGGAAAGTAGTGGTTATTTTCCCGAAGGTCCGCTTCGATTTCGCAATTGTATCTTTCAAAATAACCGGGATACCTCTTCCAACTATCCACTTTTTATCAGCAAGACCGATGCGGATATTGAATTCGATCACTGTCTGATCAACGAGCCCTCTTTCGACAGTTGCCAGCAAATGCTCAATTTGTTTCCGGTTGTCGGTGGTACCGGAGAAATCTTTTGCAACGAAGGCATGTTATACAACATCAATGCCCAGTTCATCTCCCAGGAAATCGGCGATTATCGGCTCCACCCCTGCTCACCGCTCCGCAATGCGGGGATCAATATCCCATGGGATACCCTCCCTGCGCAGACCGATCTACAGGGCCATGTCCGCATAGCGGAAGGAATAGTCGATATCGGCCCCTATGAGGTCGGGGAGGTGGCGCTTTTGTCAGACAGCATACAAGCCGTGTCCTGTCCAGGCTACGATGACGGCGAAGTCTGGCTCCAAAGTGAAAATACCTGCGATCCGGCCCAGTATAGTGTGAACGGAAACCCTATTTCGTCACTCCCCGCTTCCGATCTGCCCCCCGGCGATTACGTATTTGCCGTCACCGATAATCTGAACCGCACGGATACCATCTACATCACCCTGGAGGCTCCGGCGCCAATAACCGCAATCGCAGAGGTATTGGACGCTACTGCCCCAGCGGTTGCAGACGGCCAAATATGGCTCGGCACTGTGGGAGGAGGCACGCCTCCATACACCTACCTTTGGAGCAACGGATCCACCTCCGACATCTTATCCGGACTTTTACCCGGAATTTATTCACTCACGGTTACCGATGTGCTGGAATGCCCGGCGGTATTTGAATGGGAAGTGGGGTTTGTGGATGGTACCAGGGATGTGGATAGTAATTTCAACTTGAATTATTGGCCCAACCCCGCTGAAAATACGCTGTGGATTCGCTTTGATCTCAACCGGCCGGAAGCGATTCAACTCCGGATTTCCGATTTGTCCGGCAAACTGCTGTGGGAACGAGAGGAATTCTGCCCGTCAGGCTCGCATTTGTGGAAAATGCCATTGGAAAACTTGGCTCCTGGTATTTATTTTGCTAAACTCAATCAATCAGTGTTTCGATTTGTAAAAAATTAAGGGTGTAAAAAGGTGGCATGTTTTTGGAAAACGGTGCTGCATTTCGGCTGCATCATTGGGGAATACAAACACCTTCTATGTTCAGGTGAATTTGTTCGTACCACCCTTGCCCCTGCGGCTTCTACAACCATCCCGAAAAGGAATGCGTCTGTGGCCCCGGCGTGGTGAAGCGCTACCTCACCCGCATCTCCGGCCCCCTGCTCGACCGCATCGACCTGCACGTGGAGGTCACGCCCGTGAGCTTCGAGGAGCTATCGTCGTTCCAACGGCCGCCCGAAAGCAGCAAGGACATCGCGCAGCGGGTCATCCAGATCGAGCACCTGGCGGAGGCGATCCATTTCCAGAGTCTGGATCGGGAGAATTGGGCGGGGTGAGGGGAGTTTCTCTATTAAAATGAAACTTTTTCAAAATTCATTCCAAAAAGTTTATATTTTTGTAAATAAATACGAATGAATTTTCTGCAATTCCAAAAGTTGCTCCAAGGCCAAAAAGTCTTTTCTACAAAAGACATTGCCAAGGAATGCCCCGGTTTTAACTATGTAAACCTGGTCAACTGGCAGGAAAAAGGTTACCTGATCAAACTCCGGAACACCTGGTATGCGTTCCCTGAAATGTTACAATCGGAAGACGATCTCTACTTCGTAGCCAACCAGTTGCACAGGCCATCTTACATATCCCTGGAAACAGCGTTTCGGTTCTACAACTGGATTCCGGAAAGCGTTTTCACCATCACATCGATCACTACGGCAAAACCCGCTGAATGGCGTACCCCGGTGGGACATTTCAGTTACAGATCGATCAAACCCCGGCTGTTTTTCGGGTATCTGACAGCAAAGGGGAAGAACGCGGACTTCAATATTGCAACGCCTGAAAAAACCCTGCTCGACCTGCTCTATTTTCATCCCGAATACGCTGAATATGACGACTTCGAAGGGCTTCGCCTTAACAAGGAAGAGATTTCCGGAATGCTAAACCTGGACCGGCTGAATAATTATCTGGAACTAATAGGCTCCTCCACGCTGGAAACAAGGTGGGGCAGCCTGAAAAAATACCTGGGGCTATGATGAGCCTTGAACAGATCGCTCAAACAGGCGCCTCAAATAGCTCACCCCTTCACTTATTCCCCCCCTTGCGCCCAACCCAAAATCCCCGTATCTTAGCGCCGCGATTCACCCTCCTGTGAATTTCCCCCACAAAGGATAAGGTCCCCAACCTGACGGGCTTTCGAAAGCCCGTCAGGGCCTTAAACATTGCGCAATGTTGGTCAAAACCTTTGCCAGCGCGGTACATGGGGTCAATGCCTGTACGATTACCGTCGAAGTCAATGCCGGGGGCATCGTGCCGCCCGGCAACAACTGCTATCACCTCGTGGGCCTTCCCGACAGCGTCGTCAGGGAAGGCTTCCAACGCATCGAAGCGGGGCTCAAAAACGTGGGCTTCAAACTCCCCCGCCTCAAAATCGTCGTCAACCTGGCGCCTGCCGACCTGCGGAAGGAAGGCTCCGCCTACGACCTGCCCATCGCCGTGGGTATCCTCGCCGCCACCGGACAGGTGCACCTGCCCGGACTGGACCAGTACATGCTCATGGGCGAACTGTCGCTCGACGGCAGCCTGCGCC
>JBAQQB010000031.1:0-2658 GCA_049306275.1 Saprospiraceae bacterium
GAGAATTTTGGAATGCGCTCCGGAATGGTTCCAGAGCGCTTTTTTTATTTTTGGGAATGGAAACCAGGAACCTGTACGACCGATACATTCTCCCTCATATCATCCACTGCGTGTGCCAGAGCAAAACGGCAGCGGGTGAACGGGAAAAGATCGTGCCGCTGGCGCGGGGCCGGGTGCTGGAGATCGGCATCGGCTCGGGCCTCAACCTGACCTATTACCGCCCCGATCAGGTCACCGAGGTCATCGGCATCGACCCGGCGGAGGAACTGTGGCGATTACATACGGCAAAAACCGAAAACCTGGGTTATTCCTTCACCTATTTACAGGCTTCCGCCGAATCCATCCCGTTGGAAAGCGGCGCTGCCGACACGGTGCTGAGCACTTTTACCCTTTGCTCCATCGCCAATTTGGAAAAGGCCTTCGCAGAAATAAAAAGGGTATTGAAACCCGGAGGACGGCTCCTGTTTTGCGAACACGGCGCTGCCCCCCACCGGAATGTCCTGCGCTTTCAAAACGGCCTCAACCCCGCCTGGAAGCGGCTTGGCGGCGGCTGCAACCTCAACCGGCACATCCCCTCCCTGCTCGAACAAAACGGCTTCGTCATTGAAAACCTGGAGCAGCGCTACATGATACCGGGCTGGAAATTTGCCAGTTATCACTTTATGGGAATAGCTGTTGTCAAGGATTTTTGATTTTTACCCCAAACAGTTGATTATTTAACCAAAGAGGGGTAATTTTTAGGGCACAAAAACGGCCCTCCATGAAAATCGAACTCACCCCTTCGTCTCCGCTCTGGCCTCACCATTTCGCTGAAATCCGCGCCGAACTGGGCGAACTCCTGAGTGATCTGCAACCCCGCATCGAGCACATCGGCAGCACCGCCGTGCCGGGCCTTGCGTCAAAACCCATCATCGACGTGTTGATCGGCTTGCCGGAGAGCGTGCAGCTCGACAAAGTGATCGCGCCGCTCATCGCTGCGGGTTATACCTATTACGAAACCTATACCCCCGTGATGCCCTTCCGGCGCTTTTTCGCCAAAATCCAACCCCGCAAGGAGGGAGAAAAAGTGCCGGAGGTAATCACCGCCCACGATACCAACCCCGACGAACTGGGCTTCGCCAAGACGGCCCACATCCACGTCGTCTACGCCTGCAGCGCTTTTTGGGACCGCCACCTGGCCTTCCGCGAATACCTCAAGGAGCACCCCGAGGTACGCGAAAAATACCAACTGCTCAAACTGGCGCTCAGCGAGCATGAATGGAAAAACGGCCAGGCCTACAACGCCGCGAAAAGCGACTTCCTCAATCAGGAAGAAGCCAAAGCCCTGGAATGGTGCAAAAAACGCACCACGGAAATCAAATCCTGATGCGCTATTACTCGACCAAACAAAAATCCGGCCTCGTCTCCCTGCGGGAAGCCGTCCTGCAAGGCCTTCCCTCCGACAACGGCCTTTTCATGCCGGAACGTATTCCCAAACTGAAAGTCAGCCCCGGCCAATCCCTGGCCGATATCGCCTTCCTCGCCGCTGAGCAATTTCTGGAAGGCGACCTGCCCGGCGAGGTCATCGATCAAATCGCCCGCGAAGCCATCGATTTCGAAGCGCCGTTGGTCAGGCTGGCCGGCGATCTGCATATTCTGGAGCTTTTTCACGGCCCGACACTGGCGTTCAAGGACTTCGGCGCCCGCTTCATGGCCCGCCTTATGGCCTGGCTGGTGCGCAACGACGACGAGCCGCTCACCTTCCTCGTCGCCACCTCCGGCGATACGGGCAGCGCCGTCGCCTCCGGTTTTCTGGGCGTGGAAGGCATCCGGGTCGTCATTCTTTACCCTTCCGGAAAGGTGAGCCCGCTGCAGGAAAAACAGCTCACCACCCTCGGCCATAATATCACCGCCCTGGAGGTCGGCGGCACGTTCGACGACTGTCAGAACCTGGTCAAACAGGCCTTCCTGGACACTGAACTAGCAGCCGCCCACCGCCTCAGCTCCGCCAACAGCATCAATATCGCCAGACTGATACCACAGACTTTTTATTACCTCTACGCCGCCAGCCGGGAAATTTTCCGGGGTAAGCCCCTCGTTTTTTCCGTGCCCAGCGGCAATTTCGGCAACCTCTGCGCGGGCGTGATGGCCAGGCGCATGGGCGCACCCATCGCCGGCTTCATCGCCGCCACAAACCGCAACGACGTCGTACCGCAATACCTGACTACGGGCCGTTTTCAACCCCGCCCCTCCATCGCCACTCTATCCAATGCCATGGACGTGGGCAACCCCAGCAATTTCTGGCGGCTGATGGACCTCTACGGCCACGACCTGGAGCGCATGCGCGGCGATATCGCCGGTTTCGCCTTTTCAGACGAAGCCACCCGCGAAGCCATGCGGGAGGTTTACAGGAAAAATGACTACGTCATGGACCCCCACGGCGCGGTAGGCTACCTGGGCTGGCAGGCATATAAAGCAAACCACCCTGACGCCTGCGGCATCGTGCTTGAAACGGCCCATCCGGCGAAGTTTCTGGAAACGGTGGAAGGAACCCTGGGCATTCACATCAAAATACCCCGTCAGTTGGAGGAAGCGGCCCGGAAGTCCAAAACCGCTGTTTCCATTCCCGCCAATTATGCGACATTCAGGGATTTTCTGATGCAGAACCGCTGATCATTG
>JBAQQB010000032.1:0-7953 GCA_049306275.1 Saprospiraceae bacterium
CGTTTACATAAACGATAAACGATCGACGATAAACGATTCTCAGTACTTCCTCTCCAGCACATCCAGGGCCAGGTGAGCCAGGTCGCCCGGGTTGTCGGCGATGCCGAAGGCCCAGGGGGGCACGCCCCGGCTGCGGTCAACGTTGCCGACGTAGAAGATGAAAGGGATCTGTTTCAGCCGGCCGGGAAGGTCTCGCAGGAAACGGATCCCTTCTGTGGAGTCACCGTTGCGCTCGATGTCGGAGACGACCAGGTCGTAATTTTTCGCCTCAAGCAGGGCAAGCGCCTCGGCGGAGCTGGCGGCGCGGTCGAAGGCGATGCCCAGCGATTCGAGCACGCTGCATTCGTATTGGTTTCCCGGGGAGTCATTGATCCAGAGGGCGCGGGCGGAAATCTTTTTCTCCCGCATATACGACATGCGCAGGAAGAGGGCGTCCTTGCGCTCTTCTGTCATCTCGGTTTGATTGCGCTCGATCATGGTCTGGTCCATGTCGTGCTCCATTTGGGTGAACTGGTTCCAGGCCTTTTGCTCTTCTTTCATTTCATCCACCAGGGAAACCAGCCTGTCGACGATGCGGTTGGTGGCGACGGTCTCCTGGTCGTAATCAAGGATGCCCTTTCGGATGTCGGACTGCAGCTTTTTGTACTGCGCGCTGAGCAGCAGGGCGTCGTTGACGAGCTCGGAGGCGCCCATGGACAGGATGCCCTGGAGTTTTTTCAGGGCCTGGTCGATTTCGCCTTCGGCGATGAGGGCGTAAAGTTGGTCGAGAGTGGTGGACATCAGCGGGCGTTTTCTTTGATCCAGGCGGTTTCTTCGTCTGTCAATGCCGGGGGTGGCGGCGTTTCCTGGTAGTTGATGGAAAGGTCGTAGCGGCTGCGGTCGTAAATATCGCGCAACACGGCGCCCAGATCGAGGAAAGCGTCGGGGTCGGGCGCTTTGAGTGGCACGGGCAGCACGGGAAGGGGTTCCTGGATGTTGAAGGCCCAAACATCGGTGCGGCCCGAGCCTGCACGGGAGAGCAGGGCCAGGTAATGCGCTTTGGGGAGCATGGGGTGCTGAAAAGGCCTTTCGCCCCGCCGGATGAGGTCGATTTCCAGCAGGTGCACGCCCGCTTTGTGGAGGCGGAGGCGTTTTTCGCGGTAGGGCTCCAGGCCCGGCTTCCGCTTGTTGACGGGGGAGAGGATTTCTATGGCGGTGATGAGGTTGTTTCCTTCCTTGTCAAAAATTTTGACAACCGGAATTCGGACTTCGATAGGTTCAAAAGAGGGAATACTCACCGAAGGTCCTGAAAACGGAGGGGGTGACGGATAGGACAACAGCGGTTCTTCAAGCTTCCTTTTCCTTTCCAGCACATCCACATCCGGATACATAACCCCCACATCTTCTTCAGGGGAGGTATCCTGAAAAGTATAACGGTCAACCCTGGCCACGTATCGCGGGCTGATCTGCGGAACCAGCATGGCTTTTATCGCCGTTGCAAGTTCGTGATGAACATCTGGCCACAGGTGGCCTTCAAGGTATGGATCCATTCCCGGAAAAGGCGAAGGCATAACATTTGGTTTAAAAAAGCAAGATAAGTTTTTTGAGGAGGGAGGTCAAGAATGCGTTTGAGTTTGAGGAATGTTGAAGAAATTTTGGTATATTTGGATGCCTGTTTTCCTTGTTGATGTGTGTGTTTGTCCGTTCAAAACACATCTGCATGGACGATAAAACAACTTCCCCCTCCACTTCCAGGAAAGACATCACCCGGCGCATTTCGCAGGTGGTTTTTTCCATGCTGATGACCGCCGTTTTGTTGTTCGTTCCGGCAGGAACCTTGAAATGGCCTATGGCATGGGCCTACCTTGGCGCCTCGATTCTCGTCATGGCGATCAATGCCTTTGTGCTCCCGAAGGAACTGATCGCGGAACGGGGCAAGAAAAAAGAGAACGTGGAGAAATGGGACCAGCAGCTCACCCGCCTGCTTTTAATCCCCTGGATGGGTCTGTATTTAGTGGCGGGGCTGGATTGGCGTTTCGGATGGACCCCTCACCTGCTGCTGTGGATATCCCTCACAGGACTGGCCGTCTTCATCCTGGGGACTTTTTTGGTTACCTGGGCGATGCTATCGAACCACTATTTTTCCACTGCCGTTCGCATCCAATACGAACGAGGGCACAAGGTGTGCGATACCGGTCCGTACCGGTATATCCGTCACCCGGGATACACCGGCATGATGGTCTACCATTTGATCAGTCCCCTGATTTTCAGTTCCTGGTGGGCTTTCATTCCCGCGGGGTTGACGGCCGTGCTTTTCATCGTCAGGACCATACTGGAAGACCGCACACTGCGGGAGAAACTGGAGGGGTATGCAGCGTATGCGGAAAAAGTGAGATGGCGGTTAGTACCTGGTGCTTGGTAAAAAAACAGTTCTTCATAAAGGGCATATGCTGAAACCCTTGCATTGTGCAAAAAAGTAAGCGCTAAACCCCTAAACCCTATGTTTGGCCTTCTTCAACAAAACACCTGTGGCATAAAAAACCTTATCTGGATCAAACTGATCGCCATCCTCTGCCTCGTGCTTGGCGTGTTTGGGTTTTGGGATGCTCTGGGCGGCATTCTATTTTCAACCATGATGGGAGGGCACCCAGGAGAATTTCTGGTATCTCCTGTGATTTTGAGATGGGTGCTGTTTCACATGTTCTTGTGGACCATATTGTAGCAGAAGCTCTCAAACGCTTCCAACGACGTTTTTTCCGGGAAAAAACCCAGCACCTCCTTCATGCGCTGGTTGTCGAGGACGGGGCGGAAACGGATGAAGAGGAGTTGCTCCGGACCATATGGGGAAAGGCGCAGGGCATGCGATACCCGCAGAATGGTCCGGAACAAGCCCGGCGGCAGGGGCCGGTAGGGTTTTCCCATGATCTGCGCCAGTTCCGAGGGTAGAATAGCGCCATCGCCCGCCACGTTGAAGATGCCGGTCACTTCGGAGAAAATGGCGTGGCGAAAGCAGGCGGCGGCGTCTTCGTCCCAGATGAAAACAAAGGGGCTTTCAGGGCCTTTGACGCCCGGCATGGATTTCCGGTGAAAAAAACGGGTGATGATGTTATCGGTCGATGTGCCCAGCACGGTACAGAGGCGCAGGATGGTCTGTTGCAGTTGCGGATGGCTCTTGCGGTATGTCGCCAGCATTTCTTCCACCAGGCGTTTGTGGCAGGAGTAGGCGAAGATTTCGTTGCCGCGCAGCGGATGTCCTTCCGTGAGCCAGGCGGGGTTATCGGGGTAATACCCATAAGCGGCGCCGCTTGAGCTCACGATCAGGCGCTGCACGCCTGCCTGGAGACAGGCTTCGACCACGTTTTGCGTGCCGTTCACGTCGATTTCATATTGCATTTGGCGCGGCATACTGTGCGAGTCGATCACGGCTGCCAGGTGAACCACCACATGGGGGCGATGCGCTGCCATCAGGGCTTTCAGGCGCTCGCCGTCGCGCACGTCGGCCTGCGCGTACACGGCGCCCGGCAGGCGCAGGCGCGCGGGCGTATCGCGCACATCCGTGCATACGAGGGCTGAAATCTTTCCCGCCAGGAGATCATCTGCCAAGCGTTTGGCGAGGATGCTACCGAGGTAGCCTGCGGCGCCAGTGAGGAGGACGGATGGAGGGGACAGGATTTTCATGGTGCGGTGTATGTAAAAGGATTTTTTGGAAGATATGCTTAATTTGCATGCATGGCAAATTATCATCTCCGCAAATTCCCAAAATCCCGCATCGCTACCTTCGACGTGTTTGGCGTGGGGCGGGAGAAACACCACATCTACGCGATGCTGGAGTGCGACGTGACCGATGCCCGGCAGCGGCTCAAGGAGCTGAAAGCCGCCGGCGGGAAGATTTCCTTCACCGGCTGGCTGCTCAAGACCATTGCCGATACCGTGGCAGCGCATAAGGAGGCGGCGGCCTTCCTCTACAGCAGGCGCAGCCTCATCGTCTTCGACGATGTGAACATCTCCATCATCGTGGAAAAAGAGGTGGAGGGGAAGAAGGTGCCTATCCCGCTGGTCATCGAAAAGGCGCAGGATAAAACAGCCGAGGAGATCACTGCCGAGATCGCCCGGGCCAAGGAGGCGCCGCTGAGGGGCAGCGACATCGTGCTGCACCGCCGCAGCAGCGCCCTGGAGAACCTCTACTACCGCCTCCCCGGCTGGCTGCGGCGGATGGTCTGGCGATACATGCTCCGCAACCCACGGCTGGCCTACGCCAAAATGGGCAATGTGAGCTTCACCTCCATCGGCATGATGGGACAGATACCCGGGTGGTTCATCCATTCGGCCGTTCACCCGCTCTCCTTCGGCATCGGCTCGATCGTGAAGAAACCCGTGGTGAAAGACGACGCGGTCGTCGTGCGCGAGATCCTGCACATGACTATCCTGGTGGATCACGACGTGATCGACGGGGCGCCGATGGCGAGGATGGTGGGGGAGTTGGTGGGGAGGATAGAGGGCAGGGTTTGAGTTTTTTGACGTATTTTTACAAAAACGACCGCGCATGGACGCCAAAGATATCCGCTGGATTCAGCGCTTTCAGAACTACGAGCGCGCCTTCATGAGGCTGAAAGAGGCTATCGAACAGCCCGGGCTGAATGAATTGGAGCGCAATGGCCTGATCCAGCGATTTGAGTTTACGATCGATCTGGGGTGGAAGGTGTTGAAAGACTATCTGGAAGAAAAAGGGTTTTCCTTTAAACCCTCTCCCAAAGACAGCATCCGGGAAGCCCAACGTGCCGGGTTTATTTCCTACGGGCAGGAACTCATCGACGGGCTGGACATGCGCAATGAATTATCGCACGACTACAGCGGCGAGAAATTTGAAAAATACGAGAAGAGCCTGCGCAGCCAGGTATTTCCGGCCCTGGCCAGGCTCTATGATTTCTTCAACAACGAGGCCCAATGACATGAAAGCCGCCGACTTTGCCGCTCACGGACTCAGCGAGCGCGACATGCGCACGATCACGGGCATTTTGCGCAAATACCCCGACGTCAGGCAGGTCTGCCTCTTCGGCAGCAGGGCGAAAGGAACCTTCCACGCGGGCAGCGATATTGATCTGGCCATAATGAATACCGGCGTCCTGGAAAGTACCATCCGGCGTCTTCAAAGCGATTTTGAAGAGAGCTCCCTCCCTTGGTTTGTGGACATCGTTGATTTTACCTCGCTGACGCATGAAGAGCTGAAAGACCACATCCGGCGCGTGGGGGTGATGGTGTATGAGCGGGAAGAGAGCGTATGAAGTGAGATCGATGTGATTCATCTGATGACTCTGAATAGGGAAATACATACTGACTGAACGAAATTCAGGCTTGGGTGTCTTCGAAAAAAACACCCATTTACCATGAAAAAAATCTTTACTCTCGCCATGCTCCTTACGGGGCTTCACCTTCAGAGCCAGGAGCTCCGGTACTTCGAATTTGTAATGATTTGCGGCCACGGCAACTGGCAGGACACCTCCTGCATCGCCGCCACCTCCAACGAAGCGCTGATCGACGACTTGCTGGTTGAAATGGCCAAGCCGTATGAAGAGCGGAAGTTTATCAACGGACCGATCGCGCACGGAAACGGCGGGCACAACCGCAACGCCGATCATTGGTTTGCCTGGCACTTCGTGCCCGGCCAATGGGAACTGGCCGAGACGGCCTTTGAGGTTTGCGACGGATGCCCATACACCGACCTTGATTTGGCCACCGCCTACTGGGTCGATACGGTAGGCCAGTTTTGTCCCTGGAGTGGCAAACCCACCAGGGAGGTGGCGCCCCCGCTGCAAACGACCGATCTTTCAGGAGGGCTGCCGATTGTCCTTTTCCCCAATCCGGCGAAGGACCGGCTGGCTATTGAGGGGCTGCCGGCCACCGCTCATACCATCCGCATCGTGGACGCCTACGGCCGAGAGGTGTTGTTTATAGATAATCTTCTTTCTAACGAGATCGAGCTGGGCAGTCTGCCGTCCGGCATTTACTTCCTGCGGGTGGAGTATGGAGGAAGGGTGGCGGTGAGGAGGTTTGTGGTCGGGTGAGACAGGATTGGACAGGATGGCGCCGGATCGTCAGGATACTGCGGGGCCCTGGTTTTTCGTTCAAACCCCGTTGCACAAATACAGGCAATTGCATACATTGCCTGTTTGTGGCAAACGCTCCGATGCCTTTGACCAATCAGAACTTCAAACTTCAAACCGCGATGCTTACGAAATGCTTTCCCTTTTGCCTTCTGCTCACCATTTTCTTAATTGCTGACGCCGCTTCTGCCCAGACGACTATCAACTTTGACGAAACCTGGAAGGAGTTTCTGGAAAACGACAAAATTTCCAACATGAGCGCCCTGGCCAAGCCCGACAAGGTGTATAACAAGCCGGACTATGCCAAATATTTGCTCATGAATACCAACACCAGCTTTTGCCAGAGCGATATGAAAGATGCGGAAAAGCTGATGGAGGAGATCCGGACGATCGACCCGGAAATACTGGAGTCCATTCCCGGATACGTTGAAAAGAAGGAAGCGCTGGAAGCCAAGATCGAAGCCTATTACAGCATGGATGTGATCTGGCAACGATTTTTGCAAACCAGGGAGGTCACGTCCGAAGAGCTGGAAGCGGTCACTGCAGCGAGAACGAGCTGTGAAAAGAGAACGCTGGCCAAGTATTCCTTCATGACGGCGCACTATCATCTTTGCCAGGGAGATATTTCGAAGTCGAAAGATGTCTTTGAAAACCGTACCCTCAAGCTGATTGAAAAGACCACTTTGCGCGTGGAGGACGTCGAAGGCTTGGCGCAGGAGGCCGGCAGGTTGAAATCCCTGTACCGGACCCTGGACAAACTGGATGCCGCCTGGGCCGCCTATGTGAAAACGGGCGTTTCTCCCGGCTTCGACGTTGAATTGCCGCTTTTTCCCTGTAACCCCATTCCCAATATGAAAGCCATGGTGCTGAACGCCGTGCTGGATGTTTGTGATTCGGGTGAGGAAACGCTTGAAAAGATCAAAGAACTACAAGCCGGAAGCAGCGTAGGTCCCGACGAGTCCCTGAAGGCGAAGGTAAAGGAGTTGGAAGCGGCTGTAAAAAGCAATGATGACAAGCTGGCCGCTTTGAACGCGGCCTGGGCAGCCTTTATTCCGGACAACAAGGTGAAGGCCTTCGGCCAGTACGGGTATGACTACTGCACGATAGAGCCCCTGATCCGGGCCTACATCATGGACGGTTTCGTATTTGTCTGCGAAACGGCCGACGAGATGCTCCTGAAAATCGATTCCATTTTCGAGGCGGAGGATCCGGAGCTGGAGAGCATTACCATGGTTAAAATGAATGAACTGGCTGCCATGCGCGAAGTCTATCACTCCAACGGGGTGAAAATCGAGAAGCTGTGGAACAAGTTCATTTCGAAAGGCGACAAGCTGACGGAGAAGTTCCAAACGACGGATCTCTACTGCGACAACATCCACCAGGTAAAAGACTGGACCATCAGCGGGCTCACCGGCGATTGCGAGGCCGGGTATCTGTACCTGGAGAAAATAGAAACCTTCCACGAATCCTTCGAGTTTGATTTCACGGAAGACGTGGAATGCCGGATCCAGAATTTGCGGGTCAAGGTATGGAACTGCCGCTATGAGCTATTGCGGGAACTGGCGGAGGTAGAAGCCCCGGGCGACGCGATGGAAGCCAGGCTGGCAGAGTTGTTGGAGGAGTATGGGATGGGGGAGCGGCCGGAGGTGTGTGTGCCCCGGAAATGATGAACAGGATTGGACAGGATGGCGCCGGATCGTCAGGATTGTTTTTAGTGTAGTGTCGAAGTCCTCTTCGACACATGTTCCGCGTTTATTAGCACAATGTAATGCTTAGCTTGAAATGTACTTTTTCCTTGTTGAAAAAGTACCAAAAAAACAAGGCTTTCGCCGCTTTGCCTAAAACCGGCCTTCATTTCGCCTGGCTGGCTAAA
>JBAQQB010000033.1:0-16348 GCA_049306275.1 Saprospiraceae bacterium
CGTTTACAGTAAACGATAAACGATCGACGATAAACGATTTCAAAGGGTCAAATTTACGCAATAAGCCTGTCACTTCCAGCACCGCTTATCCACTTCGCGCTGAAAGGCAGGGTCGCGTACGAGGCGATGGAAGGTATCTTTGTTGTGAAGAGGGTTGGCGCCAGGCTCCGTATCCTGGAAAAAGAAATCGGCCAGTCCTCCAGGTCCCGCACGCTCCATCGCCAGCTCCAGCATACAGCGGGCCAGAGTGGGGTGGATGGCCGGGTTCAGAGCCAGATGGCGTTGCAGTGCCAGCTCCAGGTAGCGCTTTTTTTGTTGTTCGGTCGATTCCTGGAAATTGATTGTGCTGTATTCCGGATACCTCGGATTGAACCTGACCGTAAATTCGTCGCCCTGCTCCAGGGGAATCACCGGATTATCTGCCACCTTGTTGGGATCCAGAAAAGACGAGCCGGTATATTGCATATTGCCGACGACATAGTAATAGCGAATCAATTTGGATGCATGGAGAGTATCGACCTCCACCCAGCCTATCGTGACGCCGGTATAGGCGGAGGCATTTAACCGGTCGGTCTTCAGTTTTTTGTTGTAAGCCTGAAAACCAAGCGCCGCGCCGGTTGCCACGGCGATCAACAGGCCGAAGAACACAAAAACCTGGACGAGGTACCGCCGTTCCTGTTTGTTCCGAACCCGGTTGAGCGGGGTATCCACCTTTTTATCGATCTCAAAGAAATAGTACATCTCTTCTCCTCTCCGCTCCAGGCGCAAGTGGCAAAATTCATCTTCAATGAAGAAGGAATAGGTCTTGCTCTCCCTGACTGAAAAGTCAATCTGCAGCACTTGGGCGTTCAGCAGGATCAATACATGCCCCGTGCGTTTCCCGTGAAACAGCGTGACGGTGTAGTTCTTGCCCCCGCCCCCGACGTATGTCCAGGTGTATTGAGACAAAGTGAATTTTTCCTTTTAAACGAAAATAAGGCGACTTTCTGTCAGCCCGAAAAAAAAATCGCCTCAAAGGGGCAAGACGGGAATGATCGGTTAACTTTGTTTACAGTCCCAACAGTAATATCCCATGAGCCGTACCGCCTTTTTCGCCTTGCTCATTTTTTTCGGGTGGACATACAGTTATGCCCAGCCGACGCCTCAGCCCCAGGACACGATCCTGCCGCAGACCCGCGATTGGATAGAAAAGGGCCAGGCGGCGCTACTGAACAGACAATACGAAAAAGCCCGCAAATTTTTTGAACGCTCGCTCGAAGCCGCGCCACTCCATGCCCCCTCCATGCGATATCTCCTGGCGACGCACGATCTGCTGGGCAATTATCCGGAAGCGGCCTACCTGTCTGACGAATTGCTCCTCCACCATCCCACTTATTCTCGCGTCCTCTATTACGAGGCCGGTATCTTCCATTTCCGCTGCGGCAACTACGAGCGGGCGATCGACCTGCTGATGCAATTCAAGGAACTGCAGGCTTTGCCGCCCAACCGCTTTGGCATTTTGGGAGAGGCAGAACTGGAGATAGAGCAGGAGTATGTTGAAGATGCAGACGCCCAGATCCTCGCCTGCCGGGTCGCTCAGGAAGGCGCAAAATTCTCCAGGGTTGGAGAGGTGCAAAACCTGGGGCCGGAGATCAACACCCAGGCCGACGAGTACTTTCCCTGCGTGTCGAACGACCAGACCTGGATGCTGTTCACCACCCGCCGCAACCGCTTCGCCGATGAAGATCTTTTCATCAGTTTTTACGCCGGCGAATGGATGGAAGGCATCTCACTTCCCGCCTCTTTCCTGACCGGCAACAATGAAGGGATGAGCACCCTGGTGCGCAACAGCCGCCAGATGTTCTTCACCGCCTGCGGCCGCCCGGCCGTCCTGGGCAACTGCGACATCTGGATGGCGGATGTCGAGGGCACGGATATTAAAAAACCCGGCCCCCTTCCCGGTTCTGTCAATTCCGACGCCTGGGACTCCCAGGCTACCATCAGCTGCGATGGCCGCACCATTTATTTCGCCTCCAACCGCGAAGGGGGCCTGGGAGGCACCGACATCTGGGTCAGCCGGTTGCTGGAAGGCGGCGTTTGGGATGAGCCCGTCAACCTCGGCGCTCCTATCAATACGCCGGGCGATGAGGAAGCGCCTTTCATAACAAACGACGGTAAGACCCTCTTCTTTTCCTCTACCGGCCATCAGGGTCTTGGCGAGCAGGATATTTTCCTCAGCCGCCAGGATGAAGCCACCGGGGCATGGAGTGGGCCGCTCAACCTCGGCCCGCCCGTCAACTCCTCTTACCGCGAGCTTGGTTTTTTCCTCACCGCCGACGGGCGAACGGGCTATTTCGCCTCCAGCCGCTCCGGGGGCTTCGGCGGCATGGATATCTATCGCTTCGAACTGCCGGAATTGCTGGCTGGGCGCCCCATCACCTTCGTGGAAGGCCAGGTGCTCGACTCGCTCACCTGGACACCCATGCCCGTCACGCTCTTCATGGGGCCGCAATCCAAACTCCCTACCGATGAAAACGGGCGCTTCTTCATGTGCGTGCCCGTCGACTCGGTGCTGACCATCACGATCGTCGAGCCCGGCTACGAAGTCTACTACGAGGAGATACGGATACCCGTCTGGGAAAACAGAAAACCCTACCCGCTGAGCATCCTGCTCCGGCCAACACAGATCGTCTATACCGAAAAAAGCGGGATTATTTCCCTGGGCGGGCCTCCGGGCAGGCAGGTGTCGCACTCCGTCTACTTCGATTTCGACAGCGCCAGCCTGAACGAGGAGTCGGTGCGCCAATTGCAGGCCTTCCTCGACAAACTGCCCGAAGGGCAGGATATCATTGCGGAGTTGGAGATCATCGGCTTTTCCGACCAGATAGGTTCGGAAAAATACAACCTGGTGCTATCGGAAAACCGCGCCAAAAGCGTGGCGGTATTCATGAAGGAAAAAGGCTATCACGTCGACCGCCTCTACATCGCCGGCAGCGGGGTGCTGATGGCGTCAATCCCGGAGGCGGAGAAAAGGAAGGTAGAAATCGTATTTCATTTGAAGTGAAAGAGTGAAAAAGTGAAAGAGTGAAAAAGGTGTGACCTCTTTCACTCTTTCACTTTTTCACTCTTTACGATCCGAAGTCGTCAAAAGCGATATTCTCTTCCGGAACGCCCAGGTCGTCGAGCATTTTCATGACGGCCTGGAGCATGAGCGGCGGACCGCAGAGGTAGTATTCGATCTCTTCCGGCTCGGGGTGGTTCTTGAGGTAGTTTTCGAGCACCACCTGGTGGATGAAGCCCACGGGGCCGGTCCAGTTGTCCTCCGGCATCGGTTCGGAGAGCGCGATGTGGTAGGAAAAGTTGTCGTAATCCTTTTCGATCTCGCGGAAATCTTCCGTGTAGAACAGCTCGCGGGAGGAGCGGCCGCCGTACCAGTACGATACCTTGCGGTCGCGGGTCTTGAGCGTGTGGAACAGGTGGAAGATATGGGAGCGCAGGGGCGCCATGCCGGCGCCGCCGCCGATGTACACCATCTCTTTCTTGGTCGGCTTGATGAAGAACTCGCCGTAAGGGCCGGAGACCACCACCTTGTCGCCCGGCTTGCGGGTGAAGACGTAGGAGGAGCAAACGCCGGGGTTGACCTGCATCCAGTTGTTGTTCTTCTTGTCCCACGGCGGCGTAGCGATACGGATGTTGAGCATCACGATATTGCCTTCGGCGGGGTGGTTGGCCATGGAGTAGGCGCGGAACTGGGTTTCATCGTTGACCATTTTCAGGTCCCAGAGCTTGAACTTATCCCACTCTGTCTGAAACTCGTCGGGCTTTTTGCCCATGCGGGGGTGGGAGGTGATGTCGATATCCTTGAAGTCGCAGGTAATGACCGGCACGTCGATCTGGACGTACCCGCCCGATTCGAACTCCAGGTGTTCGCCTTCGGGGAGTCTCACCACGAATTCCTTGATAAAGGTGGCCACGTTGTAGTTGGAGACCACTTCGCATTCCCATTTCTTGATCCCGAAGATTTCTTCCGGCACGTGGATTTTCATATCCTGGCGCACTTTGACCTGGCATGCCAGGCGTTTGTGCTCGGCCACTTCCTTGCGGGTCAGGTGGTTGAGTTCGGTTGGCAGGACATCGCCGCCGCCCTCGTGTACATGGCATTCGCACATGGCGCAGGTTCCGCCGCCGCCGCAGGCGGATGGCAGGAAGATGTTCTTGTCGCCGAGGGCGGAGAGCAGGGATGACCCGGGTTTTACCAGAAGCGGATTTGCTTCATCGCCGTTGATGATGATCTTGACGTCGCCCTGAGGTACCAGCCGCTTTTTGGCGGCGATGAGCCCGAAGGCGAGGGCCAGGATCACCAGGCTGAAGACGGCTACTGCATAAATTATCGTCATCATATCGTTTCAGCGTAATTTAGATCTGAAAATGAATTATTTCGAAAACGCCATCGGGTCGATACCCATCAGGCTCATAAAGGCGATGCCCATCAGACCGGTGAGGATGAAAGCCATCCCCAGGCCGCGCAAACCGGCAGGCACATTGGAGTAGCGAATCTTTTCCCGCACTGCCGCGAAAGCCACAATCGCCAGGAACCAGCCGAAGCCGCCGCCCAGGCCGAAGGATACGCTTTCGATGAAGTTGTATTCGCGCGATACCATGAAGAGCGAGCCGCCGAGGATGGCGCAGTTCACCGTGATCAGCGGGAGGAAGATACCCAGCGAGTTGTAAAGGGAGGGAGAGTATTTCTCCACCACCATTTCAACCAGCTGCACCATGGAGGCGATCACCGCGATGAAGAGAATGAAGCGCAGGAAGGTAAGGTCCGTCTTCAGGAAGCTGGTCTCGACCAGCAGGTACTCGTTAATGAGCCAGTTGATCGGCATGGTGATGCCCAGTACGAAGATCACCGCGAGGCCCAGACCGATAGCCGTTTTCACCGTTTTGGACACGGCCAGGTAAGAACACATGCCCAGGAAGTAGGCCAGGACCATGTTCTCGATGAAAGCGGATTTGATGAATATATTCAGGACTTCCATGTCTGTTGCGTTAAAAAGTGAAGGAATGAGGCATCAGGATATATCGACCAGTTTGCGGTTGACCGATCGCTGTATCCAGATGAAGATCCCGATGATGAACATGGCCGCGGCGGGCAGCACCATGAGGTTGTTGTTGGTATACCAGCCAAACATGGCGCTTTCCTGGGTATTGATCCAGTAGTCGGCTGTCGGGCCGATGATCAGCATTTCGATCGGCGTGCCGGCGAAGAGGGAGCCTTTGCCTAAGAGTTCGCGGAAGAAAGCCACGATGAGCAGGATGGCGCCGTAGCCCAAGCCGTTGCCCAGTCCGTCGAGGAAGGAGCGCCAAGGCTTGTTGGCCATTGCGTAGGCTTCCAAACGGCCCATCACGATACAGTTGGTGATGATCAGACCGATGTAGACGGAGAGTTGCTTATATACGGGGTAGTTGAGGTATTTCAACGCCAATTCCACGATGGTAACCAGAAACGCGATGATCACCAGCTGCACGATCATGCGCACCTGCTTGGGAATCATGTTGCGCACCAGAGAGGTGACATAGTTGGAAAGAGCCGTCACCAGGGTCACCGCGATAGCCATGACCAGGGAAGGGAAAATCATAGAGGTCACCGCGAGGGCCGAGCAGATACCCAACACCTGGATGGTGATCGGGTTGTTGTCGAGAAGCGGGTCTACAAGTAATTTGCGCTCCTTTTTCCCGAAGAAAGGCTCTTTTTTTACTTCCTGTACAGTTGTTTCTGCCATGATATCAAGATTGAAATGGGTTCGATAATGGTGCGGCTCACTGGATATTCATCCCCTGAGCGTTTTCTTTTGCCTTGAGTTGTTCGAGATAGGGCAGGTAGTTCTTCAAACCGTTCTCCAGCATCTTGGTCACCCCATCAGAGGTGATAGTAGCGCCGGTGATGCCGTCGACCTGGTGAAGATTGCCTTTTTCCGCGCCGCCTTTTTTCACCAGAACGGAGACGTATTGGCCGTTTTCAAAGATCTGCTTGCCGATGAATTGCTTGCGGAAGGCGGGGTTGTCTTTGATCTCGGCGCCCAGGCCAGGGGTCTCGGCCTTGTGGTCGAAAGCTACCCCGGCGATGGTATTGAGGTCGCCTTCGAGAGCGATACTACCCCAGATCTCATCCCACAGACCGCTTCCACGGACGGCCAGGATGTAGGAGGTAACGCCTTCGCCCTGATAGATGAACAAGGGCAATTTGCGCTCAGCATCCGCCTTTTTGCGCTCCTTGGCCATATCAATGTCTTCAGCCAGGATGCCTTCGACGGTATTGCCCTGCATGTCGACCACTATTTGTTGCATCTGATTCTTGAAAATGTCGAGCACTTCCTGGTCTTTCAGGTCGCTCACTTTCTTGCCATCCGGCAGGTAGTTCTCCACGGCCTGGAGAATAGCCCTCTTGTTGAAGATCTCTTCGTTGAGGTTGGCTTTCTCCATGGTGACCTGACGCATACCGGTGAGCATCAGGGCTACCAGCGCTGTCATGGTGAAGACGAATGTCAGGATATATCTTGGACTGTCCACTGCGAGAATTTTTTAAAGTGATCAAATAGCTGGCTTCGATGCCCGTTTTGCGCGGCGGGTGATATTGCCCTGCACGACGAAGTGGTCGATGAGCGGGGCGAATACGTTCAACAGCAGGATCGCCAGCATCCATCCCTCCGGGTAGGCCACGTTGATCACGCGGATGATCATGCCGATAGCTCCGATGAGGAAACCGTAGATGAGCTTGCCCCTGTCAGTTGAAGCGGCCGTAACCGGGTCTGTGGCCATATACGCCATGGCAAACAGGAAGCTGCCCATGATGAAGTGATAGTGCCAGGGTACGTCCATGAAGGGCGTCGCGCCCCACGCGTTGAAGAGGAAACCCATGGCAGCGGCGCCCAGCACCATGCTCACCATGATCCGCCAGCTGGCGATACCCATTACTGCAAGCGCGATAGCGCCCAGGATGATGAATGGCTTGGAGGTTTCACCGATGGAACCGGGGATAAAACCCCAGAACATATCGCTTACGGTGTAGACTTCCGTCACCGCCTGCCAACCGCCTTTAGCAGCCAGCGAAAGCGGCGTCGCCCCCGTAAAGCCGTCGGCTACGGCTACCCCCCCGGCCCCGAACTGGCTCCATCCCAATCCGTTGAAGATGGAGTCGAACAGGTGGTGGGCCCAGCCGTATTGCACGCTCTGGTATACGCCCTCTACCTTCTCGATGCCGGAGATCCACACTTCGTCGCCGGAGATAAAGGTCGGATAGGCGAAAAAGATGAACACCCTGGAAAGCAGGGCGATATTGAGTACGTTCATCCCCGTGCCGCCAAAGGCCTCCTTGCCGATGATCACGGCAAAAATGACAGAAAGGGCCAGTATCCACAGTGGAATATCGGGCGGCATGATCAGCGGGATCAAGGCGCCGGACACCAGGAAGCCTTCCTCAATGCCGTGGCCTTTTTTGGATGCATAGTAGAATTCGATACCCAAACCGACGACCATCGTTACCACATAGATCGGTAGCAACTTGATGAGGCCGTGCACCAGCTTCAGGTGCAGGCCTTCCCACAGGCCGGTGTACTGGCCCAGGGCGAGAAAGTGCTGGTGGCCGATATTGAAAGTACCTACAACAAAGCACAACTGCAGGGCGAGCACCACCATGGTCATGGTGCGCTTCAGGTCCATGCCGTCTTTGATATGGGTACCCGGACCATGGGTCACGTGATTGGGTACCAGCGCAAAGGTGAAGAACCCGTCATAGAGCGTGTGCATGAAGGGGTATTTCTTCTTGTCCGGCTCTATGCGCTTGAAAAATTTTACGAGTTGATCTTTCATATGCTTATTTCCCGGTGGGAGTGTTTTTGGTAAACGCAAAGATGTTTTTCTGGTTCTGAATTAACCCTGCTCGTGCACCATTTCCAATCCTTCCCGCAGTATCTTCTGCAAGGGCTGCTTGGAAGTGCAGGCAAATTCGCAGAGCGCCAGGTCTTCTTCCACCACTTCGTAAATGCCCAGGCCCTCCATTTTCTCGAAATCGTTTACAATGATAGCCTTGAGCAAATGCTGCGGATAGATGTCCATCGGCAATAGTTTCTCATATTGGCCGGTGACCACGAAGGCGCGCTTCTCGCCATGCGTATTGGTGTCGGCTTCAAAACGGCGCTTCGGCGAGAGGAAATTGAAGAAGGTCTTCGATACCGTCGGGCGCATCTCGCTGGGAAGCAACCAGCCAAAAGCCTCGTAGTAATCGCCTTCCTTCACAACCGTCACTTGGTCGTCGTAGAAGTTCAGGAAACTGTCTGCGCCCTTCTGCTCGCCAGAGAGAATATCGCCGGAGATGATGCGCACGTGGTCGTGCTTGAGGTTGCCTTTCAGCAACTCATTCAGGCTCGCGCCCGTATAGGTGCGCACGTACTGGGGATTTTCCAGTTCGGCGCCGGTCAGTGCAACCACTCGCTCCGCGTTGTAGCGGCGCTCGCTGAACAACGCGCCGAGGGTGATCACGTCCTGAACGCCCAGCGTCCAAACCTTGTCTTTGGAAGTCACCGGCGCGGTATGGTGGATCTGCACGCCGACGTTGCCTGCCGGATGCTTGCCCTGGAACCAGCGCTTCTCCACGCCCGTAGCCCCGGTGAACACCGCCGAGGGAGCGTCATTGCCGCGCGCGTCGAGCCCCAGGTAAACCTTTCCGGAAGTGAGCTTGCGCAACACGTTGAGGCCTGTCTGGAACGCCTCGCCCCGGCCTTCCGCCACCACGTTCAGATCGGGGGCCAGGGGTGCGGTGTCAAATGTCGAAATGAAAATATTGGCGGGAACTTCATCCGGGCTTGCCATGACATTGAAGGGACGCTGGCGGAACAAGGGCCATGCGCCATTTTCCATCAGGAAGCTTACCAGGTCTGCACGGCTGCTCTTCTCGTAGTCGAAGGCGTCGATCGGCCGGTACTTCATCTCCTTGTCGGCCAGAATGACGACCTCGGTAATCGCGCGCTTGGCGCCCCTGTGCACCGAAACCACCTCGCCGCTTACCGGAGAGACAAACTTGACGTCGGGCATGCTCTTGTCGAAAAACAACGGATCGCCCGCCTTCACCTCGGCGCCTTCCTCCACCAACAGCTTGGGGATCGAAGAAACACCCGGAAAATTGGAGGGCTGAATGCCGAAGGTGCGAACTTCCTGAGCTGCCTGAACGCCGGAGCCAGAAGCCTGTCCTTTTAACAGAATGTCGTGCCCCCTGTTCAGTTTAAGCACCTTCTCCCCTTTTGCATAGGAAGGACCCGCTACGGCGGCAGCCGCGCTGCCGCTGAGGCGCTGAACCAGGAAAATTACAACCGCAATAGCCAGAATAATGGCGATGGAGAGAGTCGTGGAGAGCGAATCGCCACCATCGGACGCCTGCGCCCAGCTATCTGCTGCTACCAGCAAAAATGCGGCTATCCATGTCGAACGAAATATAAAATTTCTCATGAAGCTGGTTTGGATCGTTAAATTTTAGTTGAAGGCCCTTTTTCCATCTCTTGCCTTGCACCTGAAACACTGCAAAACATTCGATTTTTCAAGGGTTTCAAAAAATATCCGCAAATATAAAAAAGGTTTTTGTTTATAAGGATGACCAAGCGAAGGGGTTCATTGCACCATGTTATTTAGAAGTGTTTTAAATAACGTTTTCCCGGTAGGCCCTTCGCCAGGAAAAATACCCAAACACCGCGATAACCAAATACGCCACAAACAACAGCGAGATCAGATACCCTCCCCGGCTCCAGTACAAATACACGTACACAGCGTCAATCAGCAGCCAGTACAGCCAGTTCTCCAGTTTCTTGCGGATCACCATGAAAGTGATGATCACGGAGAAAACGGTGGTGAAGGCGTCGAGGTAGGTAGCCGCGGCGGCGGTATATTCGTCGAAAAAAGCCCCCACCGCCCAGGACAAAGCCAGGCCGCCCACCCATATCCACACATGCTGCCGCAGGCTCAGCCGGCTGATGGGCAACGCTTGGTGTTCCTTGCCTCCGAACTTCCATTCGTAAATACCCACGAAACTGATCACCACATAGAAAAGCTGCAAGGCCCCGTCGATATAAAGGTCGTAAAAGGCAAAAGCGGCATACGCCCAAAAGGCGCAACTGATAATGCCCCACACCCAGCACCAGGGATTGCCCCGGGCCGCCAGCAACAGGTAGAGAATGGCGCCAATTACAGCCATCCACTCGCTGAGGTGCTGGGCAGCTATCTGCCGCAAAAGGGTCTCGCAAACCGAATATTCGTTCATATTCTCATACAGGACAGCGCACCGGATGTACGTCACTGTCAAATGATAAAAATATTAAACCGCGAAGGCGCCAAAAGGCGCCTTCGCGGTGAAAAATCATTTTACAATAGAGAAAGAATAAGCCAAACGCTCTATGATCGGTATATCCGTTCCCGGCATGGTGTTTTTCAGCAGGATATCGATGTCGATCGTCTCGGGCTCGTCCTTTTCGGCGCTGTCGAAAATGATCTTGATCGTGCCGGTTTCTCCGGGCTTGTAGGGCTTGTAGTCGAACTCCACCGTCGTGCAATCGCAGGCGGAGATCAAGTCGACCTCCAACACCGCGTCGCCCAAATTGGCGAAGTTGTATACGTGGGTACGCTTCTCTCCCTTCTTCACCTGTCCAAAATCCACCGTCCGCCCCTTGAACGCCATGATGGGGACGTTCTTCAAGTCCTCCTTTCCGTAGAGGGAGGACTTGGGATCAATCAATTTTTTTTTTCGTCGACGGCGCCTTGATCTTGCTGCACTTCGCGCGCTCCTTTCCGGATCAAACGCGTCTCTTCGATCTTGATGCTGGTCGGGCCCGAAACGATCTTGAATTCGGTGCGGCGGTTGACCTGGTGGGCGCCTTCTTTCTCCTCTTCGGTAGGCAGCTGGTTGATGTAGGCCTCCGTCAGCACATCGCCCTCCTTGAGGAAGGGATATTCCTGCACGATCTTGGCCGTGACGGTCTTGGGCACGGTTTCGCCGTAGCCCACAGCCTGGATGCGCCTGCGGTCGACGCCTTTTTCGAGCAGCCAGCGGCGGGCCGATTCTGCGCGGCGCTGCGACAGGTCGCGGTTGTAGGCATCGTTACCGCGCGCATCGGTATGCGACGACATTTCGATTACCATGTCGGGGTATTCGTTCATGATCTCCAGCACGAAATTGAGGTCGGGTTCGGCGGCCGGCAGGATCTTGTCGTCGTCGAAGTCGTAGTAGATATTCTCCAGTTCGATGGGCTCTTCCTTGGAGATGGTGATATACACGGGTGTCGGTTTCAGTTTAACCGGCATCTCGAAGGTCTTGGAATCGAGCAGGCCCATGGTGTTGAACTCGAGCGTATCGGGATAATAGTCATCGCGGGAGGCGATGATGCGGTAGAACTTGTCGAGTTCGAGGGGGAAGGCGAAGTCGTTGCTGTTCTTGTTGGTCTTGGTATCGATCACCTTGCCCGCCTGCTCGTCGTCGGTCATGTCGACCAGCTGGATGGTGGCGCCGGAGAGCTTGTCGTTGGTCTCCAGGTCGAAGGTTTGAGCCATGAGGTCGGCGAGGATGATTTTGAGGCTGACGTTATATATATCGTCGCAGCAGGTTTTGCCTTTGCTTTTCACCCAGCGCGTACCGGCGCGGTTGGAGAGCAGGAAGCCTGCGTATCCTTCGCGGTCGAGCGTAAAGTAAAGGTCGTCGACGCTGGAGTTGTATCCTTTGCCCATGTTGACGGGTTCGCTCCACACCGAGCCGTTCCACTCGGTGGAGAAGATGTCAAAGCCGCCGAGGCTGCGGTGCCCGGTCGAGCTGAAGTAGAGGATACCATCGCGGTAGAAGGGCGTGATCTCGTCGCCCACGGTGTTGATCTTGGGGCCGAGGTTGACGGGAGGGCCGTATTTGCCGTTCTTGAAGGTCGAGTAGTAGATATCGAGCCCGCCGTAGCCGCCTTCCATGTTGGAGGTAAAGAAGAGCACTTCGCTGCCAAAGAGCTCGCCCACAGCCGGGTGGTTGGCCAGGTAGTCGCCGTTGACGCCTTCTACCAGATTGGCTGCGCCCCATCCGCCGGAGCCGCCTTCGCTCATGTAGATCTTGCTCTCGACCACCTTGTTGCCGCTGAGCATTTGCCGGGTAAAGAACATGCGCCTGCCGTCGGGCGACAGGGCTACGTTGGCGTTGTGGTAGTCGGGGCGGTTGATGTTTTCGCCCAGGGCGGCGCCCACCGACCAGCCCTGCTCGGTGCGGTCGGACGCGTATATTTTTGCGAAATAGTCGGTGGCATTTTTGTCGATGACGATGACTTCCTCTGCGTTGAAGCTGGCGTAGTACATCTTTTGTCCTCCGGGCGCCATGACGGCCGAATACTCCGAGTAGGCGGAGTTGACGTTTTTGCCCGCATTGGAGATAGTCATATTGCGGGGTTCGGGGGCGATCTTGGCAAATTTGCAGCCTTCGATCTCCACAGCCGTCAGTTCTTTCTTGACCGCATCTTTGCCTTCGGAGAGGTATTTCTCAAATTCCTCGATCGCCTCCTCGTATTTGGCGTTCATCTTGAGGCTTTGGGCATACACAAAGCGTTCTTCGGCGTATTCGCCTTTGCGGTCGCGCTGGAGCACGCGTTTGAAGGAACGCTCGGCCTTCACGTAATCCCTGAGGGAAAAGTACAGGTTGGCGATCTTGGCCGCGAGGTCCTTGTCCTGGGACTCTTCATAGGCTTTTTCATACCATTCGAGGGCGTTGTAATAATCGCCTTCTTCCAACTTCTGATCGGCGATCTTGATCATGGTCGGGTAAGTAGCCCGGTTGAGGGGCTGCGCCTCGGAGCGTCCGGCAAAAACAAGCGCCAATACGGCAAATAACAGGAGCCTTCTCATATAATTAAATGAATTGAAAATTGGTCAAAAAATAGGATCCGGAAAAAAGTCGGCACTACAGCCTCGGGCAGAAGATGACCGGCGGCACTTCCGGTTCTTTGAATATCTTGACGATGTAGGAAACGGCCAGTTCGAAGCCGCCCTGGAAGTTGGAGGCATCGGAAAGGCCCGACACGTTGAGATCGTAGCTCAGGCCTGCCTGCAGGCCTTTGTAATCGAGGCCGAGGAGCAGTTCAGCCGCATCTGCCCAGCGGTATCCGAGGCCGAAGCGGAGCACGATATCGCGTTCCGGCTTGAGGTAGCGGCCGCCCCATGCCTGGATGGCCAGCTCGCTTGCGGGCGACATGGTGGAGAAATAGACGGCGGGCGCCATGAGCCACTTCTCGCCCAGGTCGGAGTGGTACTCGGCGTGTGCGTTGAAGCGCATGGGCATGCGCTGGCCGCTGGCCGACACCAGGTTATACCTCGGACGATTGAGATGGAGGCCGGAAACGCCCAGGCTGAAGCCGGATGTTTCGGAGAAATTATGGCGAAGGGTCAAGCCTGCGTTGATGTCTACATACTGGACATTCATACCCACACGGGTGCGGTCGACGCCGACGCCGAGGCCTGCGTTGCCGCCCAGTTCCGCCTCGTCTTCGTAAATGAGTTCCAGGGATTCCTGGTCGAATCTGCGTTGCATATAGCCGCCCTGCCCGCCCAAGGTCAGGTAGGTCGAACCCTTTTTATTGAGCGCCAGGTGGTATGCCGCCGAAAACTGGGCAGCTCCGCGGCTGAGGTTGCCGGTACCCACCTTGTCCTGATAGGCCACAAGGCCCACGCCAATCCAGTCGCGCTTGCCGAAGCCCATGACCACAGGTGCATCGAGGTAAACCGACGGGGTGGTGAACTCCCTTGGGATCACGGTGAACCACTGATCGCGGAAAATTCCTCCGATTCGGAACGTTCCTTCAAAGGCGCCGGTGTTGGCGGGGTTCAGGGTCAGGGGCGACATGTTGAAGAGGGAGAAATGGATGTCTTGGGCCACCGCTCCCCCACCGCACAAAATCATTACTGAAAAAAGTAGAGCTCTAACCAATTTCATAGTATGGCTTTTAGAATTTTTTCTCGATTATTCTGTTCAATACAGTTTAGTTGCTTTTCCGTTCCGGCAGATTGCGAGCCAAGTTAGCGGATATAAGGAAGTTGCACAAACATCTATCCTGTTAATTTCTACATTACGCGACAATTCTTTTATTATTCGCCCCTTTTCACTTTTTAACAACTGCTGCCCCCCCCTCCATCCAATACGATGCCGCGGCGGCGATCACCTGGGGATCGTGGTCTTCCATGCACCTGAAATGGCCTTTGGGGCAACGGATGTAACCGATCTTGGAGCAAGGGCGGCACGACAGCCCGGCCTGCTCCAGCGTAATGTTGAGGTCTATGCCGTCGGGGTAAAAGGGTGTCATGCCGAAAGCGGGCACGGTATTTCCCCATACCGATACGATGGGCTTGCGGAACGCTGCCGCAATGTGCATCAGCCCGGTATCATGGCTGATGACCAGTGCCGACCGGCTCACCGCCGAGGCCGATTGGTTGAGGCCCAGATCGCCGCAGGCGTTGACGGTGTGGGGGCCGGCCTGGCGGGCAACCTCCTCCCCCGCTTCCCGGTCTTCAGGACCTCCGAGCAGCAGCACGGGCCCGGTGAGACGCCGGCAGACCTCCGCGATCTGCCCCGCGGGCAGCCGCTTGGTGGCATGTGCGGCGCCGATGGCAAAGGCGGCGAACCTGCCATCCCAAGGGCCTGTGTAGCCTTTTTTTTCAAACAAAGCCCTCACATCCACATCTGCACCCGGGGGCAGGAAGTAATCCAGCCCCTGCCCGTCGTACCTGACGCCAAGCTCGTGCGCCGCAGCCATATAGCGGTCGACGATGTGGAGGCGGGGCAGGTAGTCGGCTTTTGTGCGCACGAGCAGCCATTTCTCCAGATTGAGTTTGGAAAAACCCGCTCCGGGAATGCCCAGCGCCAGCTTCAACTGCAGGGTGCGCAGGTTGCCGTGCAGGTCTGCTAAGTAGTCGAAACGGAGGGCTTTCAGTGCGGGAACAGCTTCCGCAACGCTTTTTTTTATGGTATGTAAAACATCAATATGCGGGTTGGCCTCCAGAACCGGGCGAAAACGCTCCTTGGTGAGGTAGTGCACCTCCGCGCCCAGTTGTTCCTTCAGACACCTCACCACGGGCGTCGTGAGCACGATGTCGCCGATGGAGGAAAAGCGGACGATGAGAATTTTCGGGTTACTGCCCATGAATTGCGATCACCAGAAGATAGGTTCCTTGGGTTTTTCCGGCGCTGCCTCTTCTTTCGGCAACTCCTTCCTGTCTTTGACGAATGCGTTCAGCTCCCGGTGGAAATCCTTCACCTCGGCCCGCACCTCCCAGTCAGGGTCGCCCCACTGCACGGTGATGTCGGTCGTTTCGCCTATCTGGCGCAGGAACCAGGTCATATTGCCAGGATAATTAAAGTCGTATTTATGTAAGCGCAGGGAGTCCAAACGCTTGAACAGGGGCTTCACCTCGCTGCCAGTGAAGGATTCGAGCTGCACAGTGTCGCGCCTGGCGCCCAGCGATTCCAGCAGGAAGACCTGGCCGTTTTTCAGCATGATGTATTCCTTGTGCGAGCCCGCGAAACCGCCATAGGCGCCAAAACGGAGCTGTTCGCCAGGAAGGTCCTGCATGGTGTACCGGGCAGGCAGGCAGGCCAGTGCGAAGAGAAGCAGGCCTGCGATCAGGATGAAAAAGGGCTTGAAGGGCATAGCTTTCTCTTATTTGGCGGTAATTTACCCATTTTTCAGGAATTGGGCCATATCGTTAAAAATATCCTAAAAATGTGGACAGGGCCGGAAGTTTCGGAAGGTATTGTTTAGCTTTGTAAGCTAAATCCAATTATTCATTCTCAAATTTCTCAACCCATGAAAAGAATTTTGTTTGTTTTCGCCCTGGTAAGCTTCGCTGCTTTTGCCGCACAAGCCCAGTCCTGCTGCAGCAAAGGTACCGCGAAGAGCGCCTCTGCCGACAAATCAGAAGCCGCCTGCACCGTAGAAGCGCAAAAGGCTGCTTCCATGGATGATTCCATCGAACAACGCACCGACGCTAACACTGGCAAAGTCACTTTCGTGCGCCGCACCGTCGACGCTTCTACTGGCGAAGCGAACTACGCACCGGTTGAATATTGCACCGAAACCAAGAAATTCATCAACAAATCTCCGGAAAAATCAGCTGCCGGCTGCTCCGATTCCAAAGGAAGCAAAGCGGGCTGCTGTTCAAAAGAAGGCTCTGCCAAAACCTCTTCCACTTCTGTCAAACTGAGCAAGAGCGGAAGGTAAGACATACCTTTTTCGATTCTCATAAAAGCCCCCGTTTCGATGGAAGTGCCAAAGAAACGGGGGCTTCCTTTTTATACGTTTATCGTCGAGGGGTT